>CAZQHM010000003.1:4801-119486 GCA_964593355.1 uncultured Myxococcales bacterium | reverse complement strand
GTCGGAGACCACGGTGCCGGAGCATACCACCAGCAACTTGCCCTCGTGGCCGGCAAGGTACTGCGGATTGGTGCAGCCCAAATCCACATGCCCCACCCTCTCCAGAGTGTCGGCGTCAAGCACGGTCATGGTGCCGGGGCCATACTCCATGGTGAAGAGTTCGTTGTTCCATGCCCCGTTACTGTTAACCACGAAGACCCTCCCATCCACCACCGCCACGCCCGCAGGTGCCGCCAAAACAGACTCCACCGGATCAACTACCTCATCGGCCAACTCCTGGCCGGCGGTGTCGGCGTCCCCGTTTGAAGCCAGGTCGTCGGATTCGCCATCAACCCCAACGTCATCCAGGCAAGTGGTGTCCTTCACCTTCTGCTCGCTACCATCGTCACTTCCACACGCCGTGAAAACAGCAACCACCACCAAAGTCAAAAACATTGCACTCAATTCAGTTCTCATCTTCATCGCTCCATATCTTTTCAACGCTTATCAAATAGCTGGCACCCGCCAAAGGCTGCTGAAATGCATCCAGTGCATCCAGCTTGTTCGTGAGGTTGTTTCCTTGCACCGCTACCCTGAAACCATAGCCCACCTCCAGCAGCAACTTGGCGTCCAGCAGCAGGCGAGACTCTTCGCTTCTTGCCTCGAAGCGGTCCAGGAAGAACTGGGACTGGCCTCGCAGGGCCACTGCCAAAGAAGCCGGTCCCCAATTGGCCGACGGGCTCACGTGGAATAGCCATCGAGGCTTCAAAGGCAGGCGCACCTCGTCAGGCTCCAGCGAGGCCTCAAGCCAGGTCACCGAGGCGTCCAGGGAGAAGTGCGTCGTCTGCAAGCCAAAGCTCGCTTCGGCACCGTAGCTGGAGACTCCTTGCGCGTTAGTCGCCTGAATTAGAAATGGGCTCTTTGGCAAGAAGAGGATGTTATCAGTTATTGACTGGTAAAAGAAAGTTGCCTCAGCCCTGACCCACTCCCTCTTGAACCACAGGCTGACATCGCTACCCCACGCCTCCTCGGGCCTTAAATCTGGATTTCCCCTTACCCCCGCTGCCTCAAAGTAGAGCTCCTCAAACTGCGGCAGGCGCCATGCCCTTGTCGCTGATAAGGTTATCCCCAAGTCTATAGGGAATGCGTACGATAACTCGATGGCAGGCATTACTATTGGGTCGAATCCCTCATGGAACGCAACTCTGGCGGCCCCTCGGGCTTCAAGCCCCCGAAGCGGTGCCCAAAGAAGATTCACAACGGTGTGCCCACCGGTGCGCTCCCAGTGGGCCTCTTTCGGGCCGGGTAGGCGGGCTACCACGGCCCATTCGTGCCTGGCTCCGGCCCCAAGCTCCATGCTGAAGGCACTGCCCAGGGCAAGGTGCGCAGCAACTGCACTGTCCAGGCGCTGGGCCCTGCTAGAGCTATCCGAGGGCGGTGGAAGATAGGGGTCCGGCTCCTGGAAGGCCCAGTCCGACAGCGACCACGAGAGCGACGCCGTCAACTTCTCCAGGTGCTGCCAGCCCGGAAGATTCTGCTCCAGCGCTGCCGACGCCAGGTACGTCCCCAGCTCCTCGTGGCCCTTCTTCGAGGGGAACTGCTCGAGCCCGGGTGAACCACGGCCGCTCCACGACGCCAACCCCTGCAAAGAGAGAGTAGCATCCCTCCAGAGCTTCTGTTTGCGCCCCAGCGAGGCCTTGTGCGAATCGGACTGGTTGTTCTCCCTGACCCGGTTGGCTCCGTTGGTATCCTTGTAT
Source organism: uncultured Myxococcales bacterium (assembly GCA_964593355.1). Lineage (GTDB taxonomy): Bacteria > Myxococcota_A > UBA9042 > CAIXZC01 > CAIXZC01 > CAYTWV01. The sequence continues at coordinate 117,750 of CAZQHM010000003.1, read as the reverse complement.
GCAAAGTCACCGTCGGTATGTGCATATGAATAACTGGCGCTCCAGCCCAAGTGCTGCCCGGCCACGGCGCCGCCGATGGAGTTGAACGAGCCGTAGTGAACGGATGCCTTGGCGCTGCTGCTCCAGCCCTTCTTCAGGCGGATTACCACAACCCCTCCCAAGGCTCCGTCCCCGGCCAGAGCCCCTCTCCCGCCCCTGTAGACCTCAATGCGCTCCACTGCCTCCACGGGAATCTGACTGGCATCCAGCGTTCCGCCGGCCGAGTTCCCCAGGGGCACACCGTCAACAAGAATGGCGATTTGTCGTCCGTCAGCGGCCCGGATAGTGATGGTCTGGCGGTTTCCCGTGCCCTGGCTGCGCACATGAACCCCGGGGGCCCTCATGAGCATGTCGCCCAGGCTCTTCTCGGGGCGCTCCTCCGACGGGGTGATGACAGTCACTGCGCCGGCCCCCGAGAAGAAGAGCTCTTCCTCCACCTCAAGGCTGAATTCAGGCAGCAGAATCTCCTGGGCATGGAGGCAGGGGCAGGTAAACACAAGAGCAATGGTGGCGGTGGCAAGAGCCGCAACCCAGCGCATCGGCAGAACGGACAGAGACCTCTCTTGCGACGCCACTTCGCGCACCGGGGCAGCAGTGCCACTGTGGGCTCTGGCGCCGGTACCCGCAAAAAGGCTCGTGAAAGAGACGCGGTATAGAAGCACGGAGTCACCCTCCTCGGGGTGTGACGTGTTCAGTCCGGGCAGGTTTCCTGACTCGCCCCCTTCGATGCTCTAGAGCACCGGATTCCGATCCGCCTTCCCAGGACTGGCCCAGTGGCTGAAGTGACCGGAATTGAGAGGGCCTACAGTGGCGGGACCGTACAGGCGTTGGACCTGTTTCCCTCTTAGCCTCCACAAAAGGCACCCGAACGGGGCTCGTTTAGCCCCCGGCCCTTCAGAAATCAAGCGATTTCTTTCTTGCTTCGCACGCGGCAAGCGACACAGGGCAGCATGGCAGGGTCGTGCAGGTGCCGACTTAGCCAAAGCCGACCAGTAGGAGGGAGAGGGCTATGAACAGTGCCAAGGCAAAAGTAGTAAGTGGCCAGTCGGCCAACGATCTTGTGGGAATGGTCAAGCAGGTATTCGGCAAAGCCGTGGAGTTCGATGAGGTGGGGCTCTTCTGCCTCGTCCACCTCGACCACCCCAAGGCCGCCGAGAGGAAGAAGCGGGTTGATGAGTTCACGCCGTACCTCATCTTCGACAAGTCGTGCCCCCACTGCCGCCCCTTCCTGGAGCAGGGAGCCTACGTCCTCTTTACCAAGGACGGCCCCTACGGTCTGCGCCTGCTTCCCGACAACACCTACGAGATGGTGGGCCTCTGCGACACGCCTCCGGCCAAGTCTGGAGCGTGAACGTCGATTCTGAGCCGGTTCGTCGAGAGTCTGTGCTGGCGGGGAGGCGGGGACCATGCCGCCGGATGACCGGCGGCATGGTCCGCTCGGGGCAGATGCAGAGGCGGGGCTACGGAAGAACCTCTATCTCCTGAGAGGGATCCTTATCCTTGTCGTTGGCGTTGTAGTAGAAGCTGACTTCGCTGCTACCAGTTTCGGCCTTGACCGGATAAAGTGCCAGGAGATCGTAGTCGAACACCAAAGGTTCTCCTGCGGGGATTTCATTGAAATAGAGAATTATCTGTTTCCCTGTAAGCTCATACTCGGAGATTATGCCCAGGGAGCGCAGCTCGGCCAGGTCTTGGGTCACGACGTCGAATCCCGGGGGAATGCCGAGGGTGACCAGGACCATGCCCTTGGTGCTGGCGTCATTGTTTGTAATAGTCACTGTACAAGTAACGGTGTCATCGACATGCAGTTGCTCGGTGCCGTAGCTCACATCGATGGCCAGGGCGCCCGTGGGCTCTTCTGTACCTTCCCAAGGCACATAGTGAGTGGAGATGATCTGGTATGAGAGGGCACCGATGCCCGAGTAGCTGAGTTCCACCAGGTTGCTGTCTGTTGCAAGGCCCTGGGAAAGCTCCACCTGCCAGAGCACATCCTTGTTGAACTGGTTGAACTGTTTGGCAGCGATGGAGGTGCCGTTGAGGAGGACTTCAACGCTGGCAGTGACGTCGGCGGGGGACATGGTGACGGCCTTCAGGAAGGTCTTGAGGGCCAGGACCGAGGCCTGGGTGTTGTAGCCCCAGTTGCCCTGGGGGTCTTTGGAGCGGATGAGCCACTCTACGGCCCCGTTTACGTCTTGTGCGTAAGAGCCCTTAGTAGCCATTGCCAATGCAACCAGTGATGTAACTTCTACATCGGCAGCATCGCCCCAGGAGTTGACCAGGGTGTCTCCGGCGGCCTTCCAGTGGACCACGCCGTCTTCAACGACGGCACTCTCGTGGAAGTCTTGGAGCATGGGGCCAACCAGGGAGTTTGCGGGCTGGGCAGCGATGAGGGCGTTGAGGCACATAGCTTTGGTGTAGGCGCCCTGCTCCGAGGGGAGCTTGCCGCCGATGTAACCAAGGGCCTTGGCCATGCCGGGGCGATTGCCGTATCCACCTGCGGCCAGCGACCAGGTGATGTAGCAGGTTGCTCTGAGGCTGCCTGCGCCCAGGTTCTCGTTGCCGGCGTGGAGGTGCTCTTCTTCGCCCCAAGAGCCGTCGCTCTTCTGGGTAGTGAAGAGGTAGTCAGCAGCTCGGTCACGGACGGCCAGGTCCACGGTGGGATAGACCTCCTGGGTGTCGGTGAGCATCTGGATGGCCACGGCGGAGAGTATCGAGTTGCCGGGGTTATCCCCTTCCCACCAGTTGAAGCCGCCCGAGGCGCACTCGAAGGTGAGAATCCGCTGATAGCCGATGTTGATGTACTCCATGGCCTTCATCTCGATTTCGGGCGTGACCTGGCCGGTGAGGGTCAGATATCTCATGGCCAGCACGTTGGGCCAAGCCGACGAGGTGGTCTGCTCGAAGCATCCGCCGGGCAGTTGCAGCATGCTGTCCATACCGCCCACGATGTGGCTGGAGAGTCCCGGAAGAATCTGCACCACGATGTTGTGAGAGCCCGGAATGATGTTCTGGGGCAGGTCCACCTGCTGCGAGACGAGGTCGTCGCTGATGTTCTCGCCGTCATTGGTGAATCTTGCGGACCAGGCGGTCACCACCTCTTTGCCGTCGGGCTTTACTTCCACGGTTCTCTGCACTGCGTCGGACATTCCAGTGCCCATGCCGTATACGGTGAGGGCGTGGAGGCCAACGTCAAGCACCTTCACGGGGAAGTAGAAGGCCTTCACATCGCCCGGCTGAAGCTCCACGGTCTTGGAGTCGGCGCCGAGCATCTCGAACCAGTCGGCGGGCTCAAGCTGAATCTCCACGGTCTGTGCGTCGGGGAGGTAGTTGTAGACCACCACGGGGAACTGCACTTCGTCGCCCCTGGTCAGGAACCTGGGGAAGTCCACGTCCACGAAGAAGTCCTGGAACACCACAATACCATCCGCACGGCTGCCCAACTGCCCCGAGGCCGACGAGGCCAGGGTGCTCATGCGCCACTCCGTGATGGAATCGGCCATGGGGATCTCAACGCTCACCTGGCCATTTTCGTCGGTGATGAGCGAGGGGGCAACAAAGAGAGTCTCGGGGAACCAGCTACGCACCCGAACGGCACCGCTGTCGTCTCCACCGCCCTCTTCGCCCTTCTCCTGCTCGTGGTTGGTATCATCAACGCCAGGCTCGGCAACGGGTCCACCGCCGGCCATGGGCGGTCCGGCGAAATCGCCGTCCTCGGCCATCCACTCGCCACCGCCGCCCCAGCGGTCGCCCATGAGCTGCCATGCCTCAACGTTGAAGGAGAAGTCGTCAACGGTGTCGGGAAGTTCGTCGGGCCCCTTGGTGGTGAATGAGAGCTGGCAGTACCACTGGTCGCCGGTCAGCGTGAATTCGTAGGCCGAGCCCCAGGGATCGTAGAAGCGCGGCTTCTTGAGATAGTCGGTCAACCACGAGCAGGCCTTGTTGTAATCCACATTCTGACCGCCCAGAGCCAATTGGAGCTGGGTGACAACGTCATTCTTGAGGGCTTCGTACACGGGCCCCATGGCTCCCTTCATGTCCTTGAGTGCATCATCCCACGAGGAGAGCTCTTTCTGGTTCATAGGAACCTGCCCCAGCGACGCAAATGCTGCCTTGGCCGTGTCCTGGACCCCCTCTTCGTCGCCGGAACCCGGTTCGGCCTCGGCGTGCTTCTCGAAGAGCTGGCCGAAGCTCCATCCAGACCCCGAACCAACCTGGTAAGTCGGATTGGCAAGCTCGTCCTCAAGCTGGAAGTAGAGCTTCAACAGCCCAGGCTTGTTCTCGCTGAGGGCAAAAACCGCCTCGTCCACAACCTGCACCCCAAGAGCTGCCTGAGCCGGCGCTCCATCGGGGCCCTTGACCTGGAACTGCACCGTGGCCTTGTCGCCCGGACGGTACTCATCCTTGTCGGTGGTCACGGCTACGGAGAGGTCCGTGGCCGGTACAACGTAGACGACTCGGGTGTCCCTGATGAACTGGCCGTTGTCCGCAAGGAGATAGGCGTTGATGACCAGATCCTCGGCCAGATGGTTGTCCAGGTCGATGGAGAGGGTGGCCAGGCCATCCTCTGCCTCGAGGGTCTTGGTGAGAACCGTCTGGTTCTTCTTCACCACGTCCAGGAAGATATGCCCGAAGCCGCCCGTGATGTAGGCGCTCAGTTCCAGGGTCTCGCCCACTGCATAGATAGACTTGTCTGTTCGGAGCAAGATGGCGGCACTGTCGGCACCAACGGAGAAATCCACCGAAGCCGTGGCCGTGGCACCAGAAGAGAGGGTGGCGTCGACGCTGATGTTGAGGGCGCCGGAGTGGGGGGTCAGACGGAACTTGCCGGGGCCCGTGGCGGGAATCTGCACAAGCTGATCCTCCTGGCCAAGCACCGCTCCGTTTACAGTAAGGGTGCACTGGGCCATGGCAGGCTCACCAGTGGGGTCCGATGCGAAGATGAAGAACTCGTTCTCGATGTCGGGGATCACCTTGCCGCTCTCGGGGATGATAGTGATGTCCACGGGTTTGCTGGCAACAAGCAGGCTTCGGGCCACCTTCTCTTCGTGGTCGGCGGTATCGGTCACGATGACCTCGATGAGCACCAGGGCTTTTCCGCCCTCCAGGGGCTGGCCGATGAGGACATCAGGCAGCTTGTACTCGAAGGTGAAGAGTCCGTCGGCGGAGGTGGGGCCTTCAATGGCGGTTTCTTCGGTCCATTCGCCGACATAATTGTATACCACCACCTTAACATTCCCACCGGAAATGGGCTTACCAAAGAAGTAATTGGCACTCACATCGCCACGAACGGTCTGGCCGGGCAGATACCAGGGCTTGTCAAGGGAGGCATTGACCTTGAAGCGAGGCAGGACGTAGCGGTCCACGGTGACGGTCTTCTCGGTGATTACGTCGTCGAGGATGGCCTTGATGGTGTAGGTTCCCAGCAGCACCTGGTTGCCCAGTTGGAACTGAGTAGAGGCGACGCCGAAGTCGTTGGTGGTGCCGGTGACTTTGAAGACTTTGTTGCCCTTGCTGTCGGCGATCTCGAAGAGCACCTCATCTTGGGCTTTGGCCTGCTTGTCGAAGCTGTCAAGGGCGAGCATGCGCAGGTGCATGATTTGCCCGGGCTGATAGATGGGCTTGTCGGTGGTGAGCAGCACCTTGCTGTTTCGCACCACCTGGACTTCGGTCTCCACCTCTTCGGCAGCGCCGTCCACGGTGGAGTATGCTTTCACGGAGAACCCGCCCAGCTCTGTGGGTTTGAGTTCGATTAGGGCCATACCGTACTTGTCCGTATTGAGGCTCAGTTCACGGCTGGCTCCGGCCGCATCGGTGAGGGTCACGACGACGGTCTGGTTGGGGATAGGGGCTCCGCTCCGGGGGTCGGAGAGGAGGGCTCGTGCCGAGCTGGTCTGCCCTTCAACAAGCTCTGCTGGAAGCAGCACCACAAGGTCGGCCTTGGGGAGCAGCATGAAGAGGCTTCGGGAGCCGTGAAGGGCTCCGCTGGGCGTCCTCACGTCGTAGTCCAGCACGAAGTTGGCCTGTTCGCCCGTGCTGTTCCACTGTGGTGCGGGAGAGACGACCATTCTGATGACGGGGTCACCGGCCTCAATCTCGAAGTCGCCCGTTGCTTTGGCCAAGAAGTTGTCTGCCAACCCTTTAACCGCCAGGGAGACATGGCCCTTCACGATGCCCTGCTCCACCCCACCAATAGGAATAGAGACCTCGAGAGCATCGCCGACCACCTTGGCCGAGAGCTGCGTTTCGAGGAGGGAGTACTTCCCAGCCTCGAACTTCTCTCCTTCGGGCGGCATTCCACCCGGGTCTTCGTTGCAGGCCCAAAGGCCCATGAGCGGAACCAGCACCAGCATCGCAAGTGTCGTCTTTTTCATCACTTTCCCTCCGTTGCGCATATCGTTCACACCTTGATTCTTTGTCAGGCGCCCGTCCCCCGGTCCCAAACCCCAACCAACCTCCGGGCGCACTGGAAGGATATGCATCTACCGTGCCACGACCGAGGGGGCCGTGTGCGGGTCCGTTTCTTGGTGGCTTCCTCGGTGTGCCGAGACTAAGCCCGCTGCGGGGCGCCTGCTTCGGGCCGCCTGTGGCTCTGGAGATCAGATCCCGCTTTCTATTGCACCGTGACGTCGTCGATGCTAAACAATAACGGACTGCTCGGTCTATCTGGTGGAGGTTATCATGCGCGCTAATGGTGGGGTGTTCGTCCTTTGTGCGGTTCTTAGCGTGGTTCTGGTGGGCTTTGGTTGCGGGTCGTCGGCTTCTGGTGGGGGCGATACGGGTTCGCCGTCGGATGTGGATTCGGACCAGGCACGGCACGATGCTGATAGTGACCTTCTCTCTGAGGTGGCGGGAGACACGGATCAACCGGGCTGCAAGGGAGACGACGAGTGTGGGCATCTGATTACCAACGCCTGCCAGAGCGCCTCGTGCGATATCAAGACGGGTCAGTGTACCGTAGTCGACGAGGAGGATTGCCGGCCGTGCAGTGAGCAGGCTGAGTGCGACAAGGTTGAGATTGACCCTGGTCCCTGTCTGGACCTTCTTTGCCAAGAGGGGCGTTGCGTCATTGGCAATGCTGCCGACGGGAAGGCCTGTAGCGATGGTGATGCGTGCACCACTGTGGACCAGTGCGACGGGGGCCAGTGCGTGGGTGCGCAGCCTGTGGTTTGCGAGGCGTTGGACCAGTGCCACGTAGCGGGGCAGTGTGATTCGGCCACGGGGCAGTGCTCCAATCCCAGTATTGAAGAGGCCACGCCTTGTGATGACGGCGATGCTTGCACGCAGGTTGACACTTGCGTCGAGGGTGTCTGCGTGGGTGCGCAGCCTGTGGTTTGCCAGGCGTTGGACCAGTGCCACGTAGCGGGGCAGTGTGATTCGGCCACGGGGCAGTGCTCTAATCCTAATATTGAAGAGGCCACGCCTTGTGATGACGGCGATGCTTGCACGCAGGTTGACTCTTGCGTGGAGGGGGTCTGCGTGGGTGCGCAGCCTTTGGTTTGTGAGGCGTTGGATCAGTGCCATGTGGCGGGGCAGTGTGATTCGGCCACGGGGCAGTGCTCCAATCCCAACATCGATGACGGCTCGGGGTGCGACGACGGCGATCTCTGCACCCAGGTTGACAGTTGCCAGGAGGGGGTATGCACAGGGGCGGACCCCGTGGCCTGCCCGCCCAAGGACCAGTGTCATGTAGAGGGGGTGTGCCAGCCCGAGACGGGTCTCTGCCAGGATGTAAAGGCTGATGAGATGACCGCGTGCGACGACGGGGATGCATGTACTCTTGCAGATGCTTGTGTGGACGGGGTGTGTACGGTGCAGGCGACGGTGGAGTGCCTGGCTCTTGACCAGTGCCATGTTGTGGGTCTGTGCGACTCGGCAACGGGCATCTGCTCGGATCCTCCCGCTGCCGATGAGACTGCATGCAACGATGAAAACGCCTGCACGCAACTCGATTGGTGCCAGAGTGGCGCTTGTGTGGGCACCGACCCTGTGGTCTGCGTTGCAATGGACCAGTGCCATGTGGTTGGGGTGTGCGACCCGGAGACGGGGGTATGTTCAGACCCGATGCAGGAGGATGGCTACGGTTGTGACGACGGCGACGCCTGCACCCAAAGCGACGGTTGTCTGGAGGGGGTGTGCACTGGGGCCGACCCTGTGCAGTGCGTTGCTTTGGACCAGTGCCACGTGGTTGGCGTGTGCGACCCGGAGACAGGGGTATGTTCAGACCCCAACGCCGAGAACAACACGCCGTGCGATGATTCCGACGCCTGCTCTCAGGCCGACTTCTGCCAGGGCGGGGTCTGCGTTGGTGCCGACTTCGTGCTCTGCAACGACTATGAGGGCTGCACCACGGATTATTGTGAAGCCGGAGTGTGTGTGTTCGACTTCATCGACGGCTGTGTGCCTGAGATTTGCGACAACGGCATGGACGATAACGAAAACCTGAAGGTCGACTGCGACGATCCTCTGTGCGAGGGCCACCCCAGTTGTGAGTCGGTGGTCGGGGAGACCTGCGGCAATCCGATTCTGGTGAACGACGGCAAGGTGGTGGGGCCCAGTTTCAACGGACAGACGCTTACCTTTGAGGGGAGCACCACGGGAATGGCCGACGACTACATGTCCAACTGTGCTGCTTTCCCCGGGGCGGGAGATGTTGTCTACAGGCTGCTGTTGACCCAACCGATGCAGGTCACGGCAACGGCCACCTTCACCAATGCGACGCCTGAGTTTACTCCCGTGGCGCTGCTCTCGCTCTATTCGGACATCTGCTTCCCATCGGAGGAGTTGGAGTGCTCTTATGCCGAGGAGGAGATGCCGGCTTCCATCACGGTCACGCTGACGGGCGGGGAGCACTTCTTCGTGGTTGACGGCCCCTACCCGCTGGACGCCGGGCCCTACGTCTTCACCCTCACTTTCACCACTCCGCCGACCACCGAGACTTCGTGCTCTGACGGCATGGACAACGACGCCGACTCCCACCTGGACTGTTTCGATCCTGACTGTTACGGCCACGAGGATTGCCCCGAGTGCATAATCCAGCAGGCGCTGCAGTGCGGCGACACCTTCTTCGGGGACTTGGCCAACCACGAGGACACCCATTGGTTCACCTTCAATGTGCCTTCGAACCAGCCCATTGCGGTGACGGTACTGCCCACTTCGCCATCGGGAACCGACCAGTACAACATCAACTTTAAGGAAGGTCCGGTCAGCGGCCCTTGCGAAGACCTCTACTCGGTTGGGGGCACGACCATCTATTGGATCCCGCCAAACACCAGGGGATTCGACGCCAAGTCAAGCAAGAGCTATGTCGTTATGGTGACAGCGAATCAGTTCGGCTACATGAGTGGGCAGTACACGCTTCAGTTCCAGTGTGGCGGCTCGGAGCCCGAGTCGGCTTGCGACGACGGCACGGACAACGACCTTGACAGTTGGATCGACTGTGAGGACCCCGACTGCTTCGATGCTTTGGAGTGCACCGGGGGCTTCACGGGGGAGAGTTGCAGCACGGCCTTCCAACTTAACGACGGTGACGCATTGGCGCTGGCGGACCTGGGTGAGGATGGGCTGCACTTCACGCACAACAACACCACGGTGAACCGGGCGAAGAATCTCTCCGCAAGCTGCTCCCCGTCATCGGCCCAGGGTCCGGACATGGTCTACCGCTTCGAGGTATTGGAGACCATGGACTTCAGCGCCAGCGTGGAGTTCGAGGATATCTCTCAGCGCCCGGCCCTCTATCTGTTCCAGAACAGTTGCGACGCATCGGGCCTTGTGGGCTGCGGCGAGGGCTTCTTCTTCATTGCGGGCGTGGGCGCCACGCTGGAGCCGGGGATCTACTTCGTTGTGGTTGATTCCGGCGCCGTTGGAATCGACGGCATCCCCGACCGCTCCAACTATCTGGTGGACTTCTGGTTCGACCCGCCCTCTACCCCCGAGATATGCGACAACGTAATCGACGACGACGGCGACGGCGACAACGATTGTATGGACAGCCAGTGTTTCAACCACGCCTCATGCACCTTGGGCCACGCCGGAGACAACTGCGACGACCCCTTCGTGGTGCCGCAGGCGCAGCCATCGGACGTTCTGCCCATCGGGGCGGAGTTCATCATCCGCAACAGCACAGCGGGCAAGGCCAGCGACGGCAGCTTCGTGTGCGACTACTATTGGATTCAGGGACCCGATACCTTCACCAGGTTCACCTTGGATCAATCGGCCAACGTGACCCTGACGCTCCTCTCGGGCAACGGCTCGACCATGGGCCTTCGACTGTTGGACTCTCCATGCGCCACAGGAACCGAACTCTCCTGCGCCGTAACCCCCTGGGACGCCGACAGCACCACCCTCTCCCAGAACATGGCCCCGGGCACCTACTACATTCAGTTGGTATCCACAGACTACATATGGGGCCAGTACATCACCACCGACTACACCCTCACCATCACCACGACGGACCCGCAGTAGGACGGCTCTTTCCCTGACCCATCATAACGCAAAGCGTCAATTCCGAGGCGAGGCATATATCTGTGCAGCACCGTTCAACGTGACTTGAGCTGGAAGTCGGCACCGCGTCCAGCAGGCAGAGGTCCTGGGGGGTCAGGACAATGCCGAGACAGGAGACCTCTACAACGCCAGTGATTACCCAATCACACGAACGAGACCAGACTCCGAATCTTTCCGTCGGGCCTTGTCATGAGCTGCGAACGGTTTCCTGCAACAAGGTTGTTGTGGCTACCCCTCGCCGTGGCTAACCACTGCGCCCCCTGGGTCCACCTTGTCCCCCTTCCTTGTCCGGTGCGCTTTGGCCAGGCTAACACATAGCCTCCGAAGTGCTTCTACCTGACGAAGGCGCTTCTCAATGGCCTCTGAGCTCATGTCAGGTTTCATCCACGATTCTCCTCAGCCAGGCGATATCATCCTGATCCTGACCGTTGTTACGCAGCGATTTCATCTCAATCAGATATGGGTGCCCTGGTAAGGCCATAGACCGCCATTGCCAGCCCTCCACAAAGGGCATAGTCGACCTGCGCCTAACGAAGCGCCCTGGTCAAACGCTGAAGCTCGGTTACCAGATCCACGGATTCCCCCTTAGCTACGCCCCACCTTGACCGGGGCCTGGGCAATCTCACGAACAATATAGCCCATTCCCTTCGCCGGTGGAAGGAGTGCAGAAAGAGTAGCGTTGCCTAACTCCAACACCAGCGTGCCGCCCATGGGCAGGGCAACGATTCGGGCCGGTTCTGCCCCTGCCTCGGCCAGGGCCTCCTGAAGATGAACCAGCCTTGTGGAGTCACTGGTGATGGATTGTCTCACCGACTTTTCCGCAGCGCATTGCGGAAAAGTCTTGACCAAACCGCAATTGCTTGCGGAACAGTCAGGGCGGAGGGAGAACTTGGGGACGGAGAACTTGGGGACGGAGGCGCAAGCATGAACGCCGTGAACCGTCCTATGTTTCCCTCCGTCCGCTTGTTCCTCCGTCCCCTTGTTCCCAACCGACTACACCCTCACATCACCACGACAGGGCCGCAGTAGGAGGCCCGGTCGCTCGGCTTCTTCTGGTCATACAGAAAGCAGGCCAAACCTACTCTGCATACATCCCAGACGTCCCCTTGCCAGAGCCCACATCGGTTGCCCAGTTCGTGGCCAGACAGGAACTACCGGGGCCACAGCTTCCCTCTCCTAACGGCCTTGTCCCGCAGTCTTTGGGCGGCCTTCCGGCGCGTTGGCGGCTGCAGCGGCGTGAAGTCCAGATAAGCGTGCGCTGGGTTGCCTGGGCGACCTTCCTCTGGCTCGATGGGATCAGGGTATGCACCAAGTTCCTCCGCCAGAGCCTCTGCCACCGAGACCCCGTACACACCGGTTTACTTCAGGCCAAGGCCAGTGGTGAACAAGTGGTATGATTGAGCTGGCGTTGCCAATGAGTCTCGATCCACTGAGAGCTTTCCGACATCCCTCTTGGTTGGGTCAAACACCTGGGCACTGAGGTGCTCGCCCTGGACAAAGCTGGGATGTGCTTGTCGTAGCAGCAGTTCGTCACCGTCAATCAACTTCCTGCGACTATTCTCGCTCATGCGTTATCCTGAATCAAAGGCGACTTCATGAGTATGTCTGTAATGTCTTGGCGTGGATTGGAGCCGGGTTGCCGCCGAGCATCTCCGTCGTGCTCACCTCTGGTCCAAACCAGTGAGAGGCCATCCGGTCCGCCCATGCGAAGGGTGACACTGATTCCTGCGCTGGCATCGAACCATTCTGCCTGAATGCAACCTTCTGGGGTTGGGAAGAGGCAGGGCACGGGCAATCCAGCATCATCGACAACGCTGCGCAGAGCCAGCGCAAGATCGACGGCCAACGCTTCGATGGCGTCGCCCTCCCCGTCCAGCCATCCGGCCTCAAGGTGTTGCAGTTCGTTAAGGCGCTCGTCGAAGCCTCTGCTGCTTGGGATTGCGACCCTCTGCTGGGCTGCAATCCGTTTCTTGTCCGGCATCTTCTCCTCCGACAGTGCGGTTAGGACTACAACAGTTAGCGCACGCCACTATTCCAGTTCCGGCTCACGACGGAGGCCAAGGAGCTCTCGGAAATCGGCAACAGGTTCATGATTCGGCACAGCGAACGGGAACAAGTCGGGATCCAAGACGACGCCCACGCCGAGCACCCGGTTCAGCGCATGTTCCATTTCCCGCGGCCAGCTATGTGGATTGCCATCAGAACTACCAGGATTGAAGGCTAGTCGGCCCTGTGGCCGCTCCGCCCATGCCCTTGTCAGAGTGCCACCGCCCTTCTGGTTGCTGCTTCCTGCTCCTGCTCTCATTCTACAGTGAGATCCTTTCGTTGCCTCCCGCTCTCACCAGTCCCTCTTTCCCGTGTTCTCGTCTGAAGCAAGCCCGAGCGCCTCCATGGTCGCCTCCTCGAACGGCTCCAAGTAGGGCACCGCTCCGTACAGACCCATCAGGTACGCCTTGCGGAGCGACTCCTTCTTTCTGGGGCCGAAATCCCACAGGCGATAGAGGCTGGAGTTTCCGTCTCGCCCCTTGTCAGTGAACCAGACCTGGTCACGTCGAATCTGCCTCTCGGCATCTGTGACCTGGGGCTCGGTCTCGCTTGGGCTTGAATTCGGGACCGAGTCCAGCAGGGCGGCATCGTGCGAGGTGAAGATGAGCTGAGCCCCTTTTCGGTTGAAGGCTGGATTGTGGAAGAGGCTCAGCAGCACTCTGCGCAAGTGTGGATGAAGCCTGGAGTCCAGTTCGTCTGCCACCAGGCACCCACCATTCACCAGAGCCCAGAGGAAGGGACCGGCAAGCGCAAGGAGCTTGATGGTCCCGGCAGACTCCTCACTCAGTTTGAGGTACGGCCCACCATGCCCAACCGCCGTAGCATGTTGGAAGAAGGGGAGCACCATTTTCATACGCTCATCTGCACCTTCACGCATTACTACGGGAACCTTGTATCCAGGCCGAAGACCGACGCTGTTTGCTCTGTCCAGCTCCGGTATGTCGTGTTCCTCCAGCTTCACCCCCAACAGCCCCAAGTCCGCCAGACTGACCCACTTGTCCAACGCTGCCTTGAAGCTGGCCGAATTCGAGGCCAACTCCAACGTGAACGCCAATTCGTCGCCATGCTGAGGAGCAGGCACCACCGGCCTGCAACGCTTGAACCAGCCAACAACGTTGGAGGCCACGGGTATCTTGACGGCCGCAGCACACGCAAGCAGCGGGGTGGTTGGTGACAACAATGTCTCCGCCTGTCGACCAAGCCTCTGCAGAGACCGTCCCCAGGCTATCCTGGTCTCACCATCGGCCATTTCCAGCCGGGTGAAAACCATAGAGGCCCTTCCGGTTCCCTTGCTTTGCAGGGACTCGCTCAGTATCTGCTTCTCGGTTAGGCAAATGGTGTAGGTAACCTGCATGCCATCCAGAGCCAATATTACGGAAAACTCCGTTGGTTCGGCAGTTGCGCCTTCATCCAGCTTGAACGGTGTCACGGGCAGTCTGTACCTATCTTGAGTCAGAGGATTGGCCGAGGCAACCAGGCGGGCCAGGGACAACAGTGCACCCAATACATTGGATTTCCCACTTGCGTTCGGCCCAAGCAACACAGCGCTTCGCAACAGCCGAAGTGGCTTCGGGGCATCCAGGGTGACCACATGGGTCTCCTCCAACTGCTTGTCCCGAGAGGCCACCATGGACAAGACCGCCTCATCTCTGAAGCTCTTGTAGTTCTTGAACCCGAACTCGACAAGCATCTCGACCTCTCCCTCGCCCATTCAGGGCCAATCTTCGACAACTATCCGCTGTATTCTGCGCATTTTAGCCAGAAAAGCAAGATAAGTTGCGCGAAATCGGCGATTTGATTCCCGCTGGACTGCGCCCCCCACCCCCGTCACAACAGTCGTCGCCCCGGTAGGCCCGCTGGCTTGGTCGATGGGCCCCTCTTGGCCTTGGCCGCCGCTGCTTCAGCCGCTTCTTTGGCCGCCGCTGCCTTGGCCGCCGCTGCCTCACGCTGCTCTTCCTCGTAGCGTTCCTTGTTCAGCGTCAGTAGGCGGCTCAGGATCTCCTTTCTGGCCTCTTCGGAGATGGCGTAACGCCAGGTAGTCTTCTCCACCGTGCGGAACATACCCGACTTCCGGTCCTTCTTCTCCTCCTTCGAGACCGTTGCCACCCAGCCGTGGCCAAGGTCCAGGTCGCTCCAGCCGTAAGCGTCTCGAACTGCCCGGTCCACCTCCACGTGCAACTCCCGCAGCGCCACAACGCCCGCGTCCGCACACTCCGGGTCGTGAAACCGGTTGTACGTCGCCGTCAACCCCAGACCGCTGGCCAACATAACCTGCCGACGATGCTCGTGATACGACTCACCCACCCTCTCCAAATCCGCCTCCTGCTCCACCGTCAGCCTCGGAAATGGGAACGTGTCGAAACAGTCGGAGGGGGTGTACCTTGGGTCAGTTCGCATGGATGACCGCAACCGGGCGGCCCAGGCCTCATGAATACTAGATTGTATCACAGATAATTGTGCAGCACGGTCAGTGGCAAATACTACAACCTGTTCGCTCCACACGGTGCACCCAGAACCAAATTCCTGGCAGTGGTACTTGGATACCCTGCTCATTAGCAACACCCGCTCCAGACCCGCAATGGCGGCGTAGAGGTCCATGGTCGGTCTAGTGAATCGCCACCAAATCTCACGCCTCTGTTTGGCCGTGGAATCGTTGCCAGAGATGGCCAGCCGCTGCGGCTTCACCTTCTCCTCTACTATTCGGAGCAGGTCTGGGTAGTCCCGGCATTTCTCCAGGGGCCAATCGAAGAAGTTGATTACCCAGCGGCTTGGCGATTGTGTTGGACTGCTGTTGAGATCCTCGCCGTTGAGGTACGGGAATAGGACGTCCTTGTTTCTGGGGTCTTTTTCGATCCACGCCGCTGCCTCATCTGGCGGCATGGTGAAGCCCATGCCAAGAATGTTTGAGCCTTGGAAGCTCTTGCCTGAATTGTTCACCAAAGCCCGGGGGCGCCAGTCCAATACTTCATCGTCCAACAGTGCGGAGATGCTGATCACCGGGCGTTCATCTAACAGGGCTTTGCCCGCCCAAGCGCCACGGCTTACATGAACCAGGCTGGCGTTCACGCTTGCTTGGCCCGGCCAAGGCATGCGGGGAACCGCGTTGAAGATCACACCTCCTGCCGCAACTATGGGTTCCAGGCCGCCCTGTCTCGTATCGCCTTGGGCGATAGTATTGGTCGAAACTAATCCCAAAACGCCGCCAGCCCGTAACATGTCGAATGCTCTTCTAAAGAACAGGGCTACGATGTCGCAGGTTCCGGTCGCTTCAGGCCAGAACTCCCGGATGAACGGGACATAGGCATCCCCCAACCTTGAGCGCATGAACTGGCCACCAAGGTAGGGCGGGTTCCCCACCACGGCGTCGAAGCCGCCGCGGCCGTCTAGGAATACTTCGGGGAACTCCAGGAACCAGTGGAAGGTGGGGCGATGGCCGTGCTCTTCGGCCAGCATTGAGTCGGCGTGGGCCGCCAGGGCCGACCAGTCCAACTGCTCCTGTCTGACAGAGAGAAGTTCGGCCGCTTTGGCCCTGGCCGTTTCTCGCTTGGAGGCTGAGAGGGTGGGGTCGAAGCTGGGGGCTATCAGGAGGTCCGACATGGTGCGGAACGGGGCAAGCTCCTCTCGGGCCGCTGAAAGAATCTGCGCTTTGCGCTGGGAATCCTGAACGTCCAGGACCGGCTCGTCGCCAAGCCCTCTCCTGCCGGCCAAGGCTCGCTCAATGCGCTCCTTGAAGTTCCACAGCAGCACGGCGCCCTTGCCCTTTCTATCAATGGACCAGCTCCGCAACTGCTCTTCATCAACGCCAGCCAAAGAGTCACCCGCTCGCAAGGCGTGGTCTACGAAGCTGAACGGCCGATCCTTGAACAGCGTTGTCAGCCACAACGAGAGCTTGGCCATCTCCACCGCAAGCGGGTTCTTGTCCACGCCGTAGATGCAACGCTCTACAACATACCGGCGGGCCCAAAGCTCCATCTCCTGGCGATGGTCTGCTTGAAGCAGCAACTCTCCCACCTGGCCTTGGGATGGGGCAGCGTATGGCATTGTGAGTTGCACGCCGGGGTTGGCAGCGATGGCAAGATCCCAGGCCTCTACCAGGCGGTCGGCAAGATAGCGCACTACCTGCACCAGAAAGGCGCCGGAACCCATGGCCGGGTCGCATACCTTCAAATCAAGCAGCTCAGATGCCGACTTCACACTCTTGGGCTCTACGTATCTGCCGGGCTTGCCAGGCTGGCAACGGTAAACCAGCGGCTCCAGCGTCGTGCGCACTACCCTCTCAGTGAGATGCTGCGGCGTGTAATGCGCCCCCGATGCCCGCCTGCTGGTGCCCAGGGCCAAAGTTCGGCTCCCGGAACCGTCCTGGGACCTCCCGCAGCAATACTCCAGTAGCCCCTCGTACATATAGCCAATCTGCTCCACACTCAGGGCCCAATAGCCCACTCGCTGGGCATCGCCCCCTCGGGAGCGGGCAAACAGCAGCAGCCTCAGAATCTGGTGCACCACCGAGTTGGGAATCTTACAAAGAGAACTCTCAAGAAACGGGAAGCGGTCGGGCCGGAACAGATCCCCGCCATAAGCCCGCAACACCAGATCCGGGTGAGTGCTGCCATGAAAGACCAGCCGGAACGCGGCAAGCAGGCGTTTCCACGCCTCTTGAGTGGACTCCATTCGAACTGGGTCCAGACGCTGCTCCAGGGCCAACTGGTGCCACAGCCACGTCAGACCATAGTGACGGTCGTACATCACCTGCCCGTGGGGAAGCAGCGACCGCTCCTCGGCGTAAAGCATGAAGACCAGCCGCATCATCACCACAACGCAGGCTTCGTATAGCTGCTCATCGGGCAGACCCCTCAGGAGTTCTCCGCCCGACTGTCTGTCGCACAAATCCAGTTGCTCCAGCAGCAGCGCAAGCCCCGAACGCACCTGGGCACCCAACTGATCGGCAACCTCGCCTTGACGATGCACCGACAAGTCGCACAGATGGGCCAAGGTATTCTCGGGCCTCTCGGCCAGCAGGGTGCTTTTGCCCAGCAGCGCGCAGAAGGCATCCAGAGTTGGCTTCTCCTCCACCAGCAGCCGCTCGGACCAGGTCAGCCAGCCCGTGGAGAGCCCCGGAAGCGCTGACAGCAATCGGAACTCTCGTCCGTTGGTCACCAGTCCCAAAGGCACGCCGGTCTCTCGCAGCAGCCGCTCCAACTTCGTCGTGGGCGAGGCCTTCCAACGGCCTTGGGTACCATCACGACGGTCAAGCTCCTGATCCACGTTAACCGTACACAGCAGCAACGCTGCCTCGTCCTTTCTGGGGCCCGACGGATAGAAAAGCACACCAGTGGGCGCTATGCCCTGTGAGAACTCGGGAAGATCAATCTGATATCGCTGGGGCAACTCGCCGCCAAAACGCCAGTAGCCATGGTGAAGTTCAAGCGTCACCTCAAGAATGTGCCGAATCCACTCTCGGGCAGCGTTGTTTGCCTTGGACCTGTCGGAAGAGGAGGCAGCGAGGAAGAAGGTCTCGGCCTTACGTTTGAGCCAGCGATGCTGACCGCCCGACAAAGAGGGCAACCCGTCAGGGAAGGCCTCCTCAAGCACTGGCTGCGAAACAACCAGGCCCGAGGATTCCACCAGCGAGAGCCAATCTGAGTGGTTGCCTGCCATTACAGCACCTCCTCAACAAGGGATGAGGGGATGACGTAGAGCAGCGCCAAGGGGAAGCAGCTAACCTCGGGCCTCGCCTGATAACGGGCCTTTGCAAGTGCCGGCTCGCTCTCCAGCTCGGATTGAAGCGTTGTCACTCTGTTTCTGAGGAACTTCAGATCCTGGTCATACTGGTCAAGGCCGATGGGGTCCAGGCCAGGCAAAAAGCGCTGGGGGGCACCAAGGTCTCGCTCCATCTCGGTAATGCGCTTGCGAGCCTCCTTCATGCGCTGCTGCACCATCTCCTTGACCGCTTTGGCCTCTTTGTCCGCCAACTGGGTCAACTGAGAGACAACCTCTTTGTGCCGTCGCTTGGCCGCCTCAGTAAGCAGCGTCTGCAAGGTGCGCTTGTGGCCGCCTGCAAAGCTACGCCTTAGGGCATCGGCCACGCTCGAAGGCAGGGGCGGGTGGGAAGCGGGGAGTTCCATCACCGAGGCGAGAGCAGAGTGATCCAGTGGGTCGATTTGGGTCTGGTGGAAGTGCCCACCCACAAGAAGCAGCTCTTCGTGCAGTCGAGCCCCCGTGGTCCCGGGCACCACAAGGCGACCAGCCAGAATAATCAGAGGTCGCTCCACCTGGCGGTTGTCCACCAGACGATAGCTGACCCGAGCCATCTTGTGGCTCTCGTGTAAGCCATCGGACCAGAGGTTGGCCCGGAATAGGCCCAAAGCCCGCCTCATGAGAGGGTGGTTCAAGTGCATCAGCAGTGCGTGGGGAGTCTTGCGGATGAGCCTGTCGTCAAAAACAATGGGCCGCAGGGCCCCCTTGGCGTCATAGAGCCCGTCGTGGCACTCTCGCCATGCCATGGGCGGTTGGGGCAGAAGCCACGCCTTACCTGCCAGCGGCCCCGACTCTACGGGGATCAGTCGGCAGGAGGGACTGGCCATGAGCAGAGCCTCTTCCAGCACCAGGCGCTGGCTTTCGGCATCGAATCGCCAACTCTTTCGGGCTCGCAGCACCTCTTGCCGAAGGGCTGCGATGCTCTCCCGGGTTTGCCTCTGCACGGCCATCTCTTCCCGGGCCAGTTCTGCACGGCCGCTCTTGACCATGGCCGGGGGTCGCTTGCTCAGGAACGCCTCTTCGACCTTAGCTGCTATGACATCTCCCACGGCACCAAGGTCTTCCCGCTGAGTTCGGACCTTGTCGACAACCAGGTCCAGGAACTGCTGGTCGTGATAGCCCGAGTAGACCACGTGATAGCAAAACACCTCTTTGGAGGCCTGTCCATGGCGGTCGATTCGGCCGTTTCGCTGCTCCATGCGATTGGGATTCCATGGAATCTCGCAGTGCACCAGGTGGTGGCACAGGTTCTGAAGGTTGATGCCCTCGCTTGCAGCATCGGTGGCCAGGAGAATGGCTGGGGCATTGGGGCCCTCCTCCTCGGTGAAACGCTGCTTGATGGCCTCTCGGGTGCTCTTGGGCATTCCGCCGTAGAGTTGCAGGAGGCGATGACCCCAGCCCTGGGCCTCGAAGTGGCGCTTCAGGGTATCGAGGGTGTCCCGGTACTCGGTGAAAAGAATAACCCGACGTCCGGGCTCGGCCTCGGCACTCAGAATGTTGTCCTTGATCCACGAGATGATAGAAAGCGCTTTGGAGTCAGCCTCTTCTGCAAGCTCTTGGGCAAGGCGCTCCATCTCATCCACGAGGCTGATGTCGGCGGTTTGGGCCTGACTTGCAGCGGTGGCCTCGATAAGTGCCGACTCTTCGGCCTGGGCTTTGTCATCGTCATCGGCGAAATCTTCAAGTGCCCTGTTGGCAAGCCCGTTGACCACTCGGAGTTGTTCATCATCGCACTGCTCAGCCTCAATCTTCATGTGCGCCCTGTGCACCTTGATTGAGTTCAAAAATGCTGCCACCGAAGAGAGCAGCCGTTTGCGCAGCAGGGTCAGGGTGAACTGAACCGAATACCTGCTGCGATCGCTGCGCAGAGAGTCCATTCGCTGGGTGCAGTAGTTGTCCAGCAGCTCCAGCAGTTGCAGCTCTTTCTGTTTCAGTGTGACATCCAGTGGCAATACCTGGCGTTTGGGGAAGAGCCGGTTGCCAAGGGGGTCCACCAGATCGTCTTTCAGGCGTCGAATCATCACCACGTCACGCTGCACCGGGTCAATTCGTTGGGCGCACCGCATGAACCGTATGGGGTCCAGCATCTCCAACATGGCTGCGAAGCTCTGGGTGTATCCGTTGTGGGGTGTGGCTGTGAGGAATATGCGGTGTTCGAAGTGGGGCAGCAGTTGGCGAAGCATGGTGGTGCGGTCACTATCACGGACGTAATCGCCCCGGCCCGTGGGAGCGCAGTTGTGGGCCTCATCAACCACCAGCAGATCCCAGTCCCGCAAGCCACCCCGATCCCGTTGCAGGCCTGCCCGGAATTCACGCAGCGGCTGCTCTCTCTTGAGAAAATCGAAGGAAGTGATGAGCCGAGGGAAAGAGGCCCAGGGGTTCACGTGCACGCCGTACTCTCGGCGCACCCTGCCCAGGTAATCCCGATCCACAACCTCGAAAGGAAGAGAGAACTTGTTCTGCAGTTCGGTCTCCCATTGATTCTGGAGGCTGGCGGGACAGAGAATCAGAATCCGGGAGATACGCTGCCTTGCCAGCAGCTCTTGAATCACCATACCCGCCTCTATGGTCTTGCCCAACCCAACGTCATCGGCCACAAGCAGGCTGACACGAGGCATCTGAATGGCTCGAACCACGGGTTCAAGCTGGTACTCCTCGATTTGGATTGCGCCCCGGAAGGGGGCCTGGAGCGGGAGGTGTTGGAGCACCGAGGTGAGGGACCAGCCCGTAGCGATCATGAAGGCCTCAAGGCGTCGCATGGGGTCCCATTGGTCTTTGGGAGCGGGCAGGCCGAGGTTAGAGTGAACGTGGGGACCTACCTCGTGCTCCCAGATGACGTCCAGGCCTCGCCCAAGGGCATCGTCGTCTACACACTCCAGCCGAACCCGATGCATTGGGAGACCGTCGTCTACAGAACCACCCGTCACATCCTGCACTATCCAATAGCGCTGCCTTATCTGTACCAATTGTCCTTGTTCTGGGGTTGGTATATTATGTGACATGCATACTATCCTTTGCTCATGTCAAGACCTGATATGGTCGCCCGGGTGATGCCCGTCAATGCTGCGGGCCCCAGCGGGGATGCCGGCCTCGTAGGGCAGCAACCTGCTGTAACGCAATAGCACGTTACCTTGAAGGTTCCCAGAACAAGCTTGCGGCAATGTTCCCCTGTACTGTATCGCTGCCGTTTCGGTGGGATTAGGAGCTGCTCTTGGGGCGTGCAACTGTTCCGGAGAAATGTGTTCACCCCACTCAGTCGCTGGGGTAGAATGGGCTGGCGGCTAGGGGGTACCCTTGCTGCTGACGTGGGCAGAACTGCGACGATTATGGGAGCCAGCACTGTGAAAAAGGCAGATCTGATGAAGATGACCAGTCAGGAGAGGCTGGAACTCATGGAGCAGATTTGGGATTCATTCACCACGGAGGATGGCGAAATCCAGTCGCCCCCCTGGCACGAGGCGGTGTTGGCCGAACGAAGGCAGGATGTGGCGAGTGGCGAAGCAGGCTTCATAACACTTGACGAGCTCAGGGCGCTAAACAAGGGATGAGAGCCGAACACGTTCCTATCCGGTCCCATCCAGATACTCTGCCAGTTCGGCGAAGTGACAAGTCATGGCTGACTGGTCTTTTAGATCACAGGCTGATATTGCAACTACTTTGTAGCCCATGGCTGTGCATTTGGCGCGTTTGATGCGGTCTGCCTTGGCTTGGTCGGGGTTTCCGTGTAGCTGATGGCTGGTGCCGTCGATGAACACCAGGATCTTCTTTTCTGGCCATGCCCAATCAACCTGGGCCTTAGTTCCGTCGGCCAGTTGGATGTCCAGTCTTTGGACGGGCGGGATGGGGAAGCTGTGGGATTTGCACACGGAAGCGAAGTTGAGTTCCGCTTCGCTGTCTGCCCCATCGGGGTCGGGGGTGCGGCTTACAGCAGCCGGGGCTATGGGGTGTTGCAGGTCTAGGGGGTGGGCCAACTCCCGCATCGACTCCATAGCCTGGAAGCGATTTAACATTGGGTGCCACTGCTGATTTCTGAAGTGCTTGAGGCAACTGTAACAGGCATCCTCGCACTCCGAGGCGCACCCTTCCAATGCCATGACCGCTGCCTCCGCAACCGATGCCCAATATTGTATGATTAGCGGAAGGAAGCCCGAGCCGCCGGGCATGGGGTCGTAGAGCACAGCCCAGTGGCGGTTCTCCTCCTCTGACACCAGGAACCCCTCCAACTCCACCTCTCCCATGTCGAGTACGTGCCGGGCGCCAAGACGAACCGACTCCAGAAGGTTCACTGCCTGTGACTGCTGAGCAAAGGGGCCAATTCTTAAAGTATCGGATTCAAGGTCTACATGCATGGCGTAGTGCCCAACGGTGCATTTCCCATGCAGCTTCTTATGGCTTTCGGCAAAGCGCTCAAGACCCTCCGGGGTTTGGCTGGTGTTCCTGGTCTCTCCGCACTCCAGGCAGAAGGGGTACAGTTCAAGGTCGGCTCCATGCCGCAGTGGTCCCAGGTTGACCAAGCGGATGCTCTGCCGTCTGAGGTAGTTGAATTCAACCAGTCCCAGCCGTCCCCACTGGCCACCGTGATGTAGCTCCAACAGGTCGCCCACAATGCGGAAGGCGATTCGTCGGCGCATCTTCTCCGTGTCGTTGATGCTCTGCTGCGAGCGCAACTCCACGGCCACCAGAGGCACCGAGGAGAGCTCAACGGTGGTGGAGGATGTGCCCCCCTCTGTTGAGAGCCCCGGGCGGCGCTCCCAGATTCTTCCGCTGTGAGCATCAAACGAGAGGGACCGTACGAAGGTCTGATTCTGGCCATCCTGTCTATCTGCGCCAGCTCTCAGGAAGTTGAACTTGTGCGGCCGGAAGACGGTCTTGCTGGCGTAGACAAAGTTGGCTGGGGTCAGCTCTCGCAGCGCCGTCGCAGAAGGACGTGACAACTCCAGGAATGGGTCCAGGGCCACAGCCTCAACGCTTTGGCGGGCCATGGCGTAGCCCGGGAAGAAGCCGTCTACCGATAGATATGAGAGGGTGTAGTTCTCCTGACCCGAGCGGCTCTGCAGGGCACGGATTGCAGCGTCATAACGCTGACGCTCTCGCCTCTGGTCGAATTCCAGTTGCTTTCCGCTCAGTTCCAGCCGTCCCAGGCGGTCTCGCTCGTTTCTGTAGGCCCTAACCTGTTCGAAGAGCTTGGCAACGTGCCGTGCAAGGTCTGGGGCGAACTGCTCAACGTACCTGCCCAGAAACTCACTGTTCATGCCAAGCGCCTGGGCCTCTTCTTCGGGCCAAAGAGTCAAGAAGGTCTGCTGCAGGGCATGCAACAGGGTGTGGCGGTGGGCCCGGCAGACCTCCTTGAGGGGGGAGATATCTCTGGGGGCATCCAGCAGAACGGTCTCTTGTTCACCGTTGCTGAGCACAATCTGTTCACTGAAGTAGTCTGCGATGTAGTTCGGGAAGGCAAGCTCCAGCAGTGCCCGTTCCTGCTCATTGACTGAACCTCGGAGGCTGGTGAGGATGGCCGAGTGAACGTGCTTTCGGACCAGCGGTTCATTGCGCATGGAGAAGGCTGGCACACGGATGTGGCCGGCTATCATCGCCTCGGGCCGTTGAAAGAAGTAGCGGTCGTGGGATTGGGGTCTGCAGTATGTCAGCACTGCGGCTATTCGGTGGCGGCGGCCGGCGCGGCCAGCGCGCTGAGCGTAATTGGAGGGGGTTGGCGGAACATTCCTCAGCAGCGCCATCTCCAGCTTACCGATGTCCACGCCAAGCTCAAGAGTAGGAGTGCATACAAGGCAGTTGTATTTACCTTCAAGGTCTTTTTTGAACTCTGACTCGATCTCCCGCCTTTGGTGGGCCGACACCTGGGCCGAGTGCTCAGCAGGCCTCAGAGGAACGAAGTCGGTCCGGGTGAAACGATGCACGTCGAAATGCTCAGGGTCACGGCGGCGCAGCTCGAGGTTGCCTTTGCACGCGAACTCAGGGCAGTTGAGGCTGAGGGTTGCCACGTTCTGAGAACGCCGACAGGCCGTACAAACGTAGTGGTGGGTGGCACGCCTGATGCCAATGTTGTCAACGTTGATCTGCGCTGCGTCGCTGGGAATATCAATAAGCTTGGGGCCCCCCGCAAACCTGCGCCTCAAGTGGCAGTGGATCAGCACCCGAGCTTTGTTAAGTGTCTCCCACAACTCCTCCAGGAACTCATTCCTCAACTTCGGGGTTGCTCTTCTGAGGTCCGGGTTAGCGGCAATGAGAACATTCTGCGCCGTGCTCTTGCCTTTGGAGGCAATCCATCCCTTGACGTAGCCACGCTTCTGGCTTAGGGCCAGGGCCATTGTGGTGGGATGGTACTCTCGGACCCGAATAAGCCCAGAACGAACCTCTTCGTCAGTGTAGCTCCAATACTGGCACAGCAGAGGGTCAGAGAGAGTTCCCCTGCGCCTGTAGACGTCCAGAATCAACTTGATGGTACTCTGCAAGTCCTCTGGAGATGCCGTCAGCCTTGAGCACCATCGGGAGTACAAGTCGGGAAGATCCTGTGGACCAATCCCCGCTATCTCAACGGCGGCAAGGGCCAGGCTTTCCAGGCTGCCGCGCCTCTGCCCTGAAGAGGCGAACTCTTCCAGAAGGAACCACCTCACCTGCTTGCGGTTCTTCTCCCTCTCGAAGTGGGGACTGGCAAGCACCCCGGCCTGCAGGCCTTCGGCGGTCAGTTCATCGGTGAGCGAGTCCAGGCCGAAGATCCTGTGGGGGTTGGTCTCAAGAAGGTTGAAGAGCAGATGGCGAAGGCGGAAACGTTTGGAGCGGTCCTCCATCCATGCCGCCTGAAATGCCGCATCCTGGCGATTGTCCGAGAAGACCAGCAGTTTGCGCATGGCTGGATCGGGCATGGTGGATAGCATGGTCTGTGCCAGAATCGTTATGTCCGCCACCTCGCTGGACTGGGCGTCTGTGACTATCTCTTCGTAGCCCTTCACCACGGTTCCGCAGGCGTGACATGTGATCATCTCGTTCTGAAATAGGCTCACTGGCACCAGCGCACGCTGCCTTTTGCACTTTTCGTTATGGCAAGTAGTTCCCTGCTGTCCCGAGTGAATTGCACCACAGAAGCGGCAAATCCATGCGGAGTTCTGCGTGGCGTGTGCTGAGTCGTCCTGGCCCACAAGCCTGTTGGTGAAGTATGTGATGGTCTCGGCCGGGTAGGGCATGCCGAATCTGTCGGCCACTCGGATGGTTCTTATTGAGGCCTTTCCCTCGGGGCGAACGGCCGGGCCAGAAAAGACCTTCAGGTAGTGTTGCCCACAAGATCTGCATAGGTAGACGGGAAAGCGCATGGGCTCGCCCTCGGGTGGGGCCTGTGAGGGGTCGAAGTGGAGGCTGGGCTCCCCCTGGTCGTCCAGGGAGAGGGTCAAGCCCTGGAACCCCTGCACGAAGTAGTGAAGCTTGGGCCGCAATAGCGGCTCACCTTGAGATGTGACCCTTGCGCCTAGGGTTAAGTAGGCCAGCACCTCTGCGGCCAACTCATCCGATGCCGTATCTTTTCGGACAGTCTTGCGCAGGCTCTCCAGGGCATCGCTGAGCAGTGCGGGTCGCTCGAACTGGGCAGCGATTGCCCTAAACAGCCTGTTGCTAAGCAGAAGCGTCGCTGCCCATTGCATCCGCTGGTTGGCATAGGGCGGGTCTATGTTGATTGCAGGCTCATAACGACACGAACATAGCGCTTCGATTGCCCGGGTGGTCCCCTCGTCGAGATCCTCCGCTGGGCCGGGTGCCTCTTGGCCGGCCGCTTCCAGCGCCATAGCCAGCGCTGCCCTGGTGTCGCCAGGCAAAGGCGGCTCGAACATCTGGGCCTGCCCGGGCGCTGGGCGAGTATACTCCTCTCCAACCACCTTCACCGTCTGGAGGTCAACCCCGAACAGGCGGGCACCGAAGGCTCGAATCGCCTGCGTCCCATCTATGGTGCCGCCGCCCGGTACGCCGTTGCCTTGAGCCGTGCTGCCAACGGTTGCGCTGGTTCCAACACATACCAGTTCGTCTGTGCCCTTACCGGTGAGGTGACGCAGACGGCGGATAAGGCAGGCCACTTCTGAACCAAGGGCCCCCGTGTAGGTGTGCACCTCATCCAACACCAGATAGCGCAGCGGTGCTCCACGGAATAGATCAAGATCCTTGTCTCTGAGCAGCAGGTACTCTAGCTGGCTGTAGTTGGTTACCAGAATCCGCGGCTGACCTTCTCTTATGGCTTTGCGACTGAAGCACTCCTCCTGCGGGACGGGCAGCCCTGCATCGTTGCCGTCGGCAAGCCGCTTCAGTTCGGCCGAAGTGTAAGCTCGCTGCATAACCCCTTCGGCGGGAGCGGCGCTGTCTGGGGTAGCACCGGTGTATCGTCCAAAGGAGATTCCTGTGCCGGCGAGCACCGCCCTGAGCCGTCGTAGCTGGTCATCGGCCAGAGCGTTCATGGGATATACCAGCAGCGCGGTAACCCCTTGGGGTGCGCCGGAATCCCGCAGCCTGAGGCAATAGTCGATGATAGGGAGCAAGAAGGCCTCGGTCTTGCCTGAGCCGGTACCCGTTGCAACTATGGTGTGGTGCCCCTGGCTGATGGAAGCGAGGGCCGAAGCCTGGTGCGCGTGAAGCGCCCTGATGAAGGGAAAGAGGCCGGGTAGTGCCGGGTGTACAGGCCGGTCATGCCGAGAAACCAGTTCGGCCAGACTGGGCCCCGGCTTGAAGGCCCTGTTGAGGAACACATAGGGGCCTCTGCTGATAAGCCGCCTCCCCCCCACATCACTGGCCATGGCCCTACGAACCTGCTCCTCCATGCTCTGGTCGGCAATGGGGAAGGTCGTCATTAGATAGCGGCCAAACTGCTCGATAACGTCCTGGCCAAAGCGCACGGGATTCAGGGCCATAGCGGTTCTCCGATAGGCAATTGTCTGTGTGATGATATTCTCAGTCTGGATGCCCAGTCAACGCATAGATGTATCGTTGCACTGCAGAAATGAAACTACGCCAAACCCTGCCTTCATGACGTCATTGCTCAGCCCGCCCACGCTCCATGATGGCAAGGCTCCAAATCAATCTACTGGGGGACGCGCCTCATGGTCATTGTGGCGGCGATTCGGGTTGGACCAATGGTGCTGCTGCTGGGTTCGGTTCTCTGCCCCTACCCCATCTTGTGCAGTATGAACTTCTGGAACGAGTGCATGGCTTGGTCTGAGGAGCGGAAGCAGGGGATTCCGTTGGCTTCCAGGCGCTGGGCCAGGGCGTCGTAGAGGGTACCCGAGTCTACCACGGTGACCAGTGGCTTTCGGGTCTTGGCGCAGATTTCTTTGAGCAGGGCAGGCAGGGCTTCGGGGTGGTCTACGCTGTCCTCGCCCTTGGGGTCCACCCCTGGGGGAAGGGTTCGCATGGAGATTGCGAAGGGGACGAATCCCATCACCACTGCATCGACGTTGCTGTCGTCGAGGATAGCCTCAACGCTCTCGGCGTGGGCTTTGTCCACGGCCATGGGGGTGAGGTCCAGTGGGTTACGGGGTGTAACCAGGGCACCCAGCTTGAACTTCTCCAGGGAGGTAACGATGCGCTGCTGGGTATCGGCGGAGAACTTCGTCAGGCTGAAGGTGGGCTCCAGCAGGTTGTCGGCGATGCCCACCGTTTCGTAGCCGGCGTTGGACATGGCGCCAAGCCTGGTGCCTATGAACTCTTTCCCCTGTAGCAGCCCTGCCAGGGTCATGTAGTCCTTGAACTCGGCGAAGGTGTCGGCTACCAGAGCCCCGGCGTCTTTGAGAATCTCTACTGCGGAGGCATAGTCGCCCGAAATTGAGGCCGTATGGCTCGACGTGGCATGGGCCCCTTCGCTGGTGCGACCGGCCTTGTAGACGATGAAGTCTTTCCCCTTGGCCTTGCCAATCTTGATGAGCCGGGCCAGGCGTCGGCCGTCCAGGGGCTTGAACCCTTCGATGTATATGCCGATGGTGGGGGTTGCCGGGTCGTCCAGCAGGTACTCCACGAAGTCTGTGAAGGTGAGGTCCATCTGGTTGCCCGTGGAGACCGTGTAGGGGCAGTCCAGCACAGGAATGAGGTTCATTCGGGTGATCATAAAGGCGCCCGACTGGGAGACCAGGGCCGTGTTGGCCACGCCGCCGGTTGGGAGTGGCAGCTTCACCTCGGGGATGAAGAGGGTATCGTACTTGCCGGGGCGGGAGCGGATGCCCAGGCAGTTGGGACCCACAACCACGGGCGCAACGCCGTCGGTTGCCCTTGCTGCGGCAATGGCCTCTTTGACCATGCGCTCCTTCTCCTTGCCCCCCTCGGTCTCGCCCATGCCACCGGGGATCAGCACAACGGACTCGGCCTTCTTGTGGCTCACAACCTCGGCCATGATCTCGGGCACCTGGTCTGCCGAGACGGCCACGACGATGAGGTCTGCGGTCCAGGGTAGTTGGGCGATGGAGGGGCAGCACTGGACACCGTCGATGGGTTCGGGGTCTGGGCGGACGATGCGGATGTTGGTGGTCTCGAACCCTTCACGCAGCAGGTTGCGCAGGATGACCCTGCCCACGTTCATGCCCTTGCCCGAGACGCCCATTATGGCGGCGGTGCGGGGCTTGAGCAGCTTTCCGATTCGGGTCAGGTCGGTACTCTTCTCGGTCTCGAAGCCGGGTTCGAAGCGCATGAAGGCATCCACGGCAACCACCCGGCCGTCGCCCACGAAGAAGGGGTTTATCTCGAAGTCCTTGACGATGAAGCCGCTCTGCGCCGTGTTGGAGAAGCTCACGGCCAGGTCGGAGAAGAAGCGGATGAGCGTGAGGAAATCGGCCTCGTCGCACCGCTTCACGGCCTCACGGGTAGCCCCGGTCATCTTGCGGAAGGCGTAGCTGGTCTTGAACTTGGCCAGCGAGTCTTCGGGAGAAGAGAGCTCCGGGGAGAACATAACGGTACTTCGCCCGGCTTTGAACTGAACAGCGTACTCTTCGGCCTCCAGCCCTCCAAAACCCATAGCAAGCACATGCCCCATGTCCGGGGTGTAGCGCATGCCCAAGAAGAGTTGTGAACCCAGGGTGTTGTCGTTGGGCACGAACTCGGCCACGATGACGCCGGACACGGTGGCATAGACATCAGCGTCGACCCGCTCCTTGACCCGCTGGAACATGGCCTTCACTGTCTCTTCGATGACCTCGGGGGAGTTGGCGCAGACTTTGACTCCGCCGGCCTCGGTCTTGTGGGTAATTCTCGGCGACTCGATCTTCACCACCACCTTCGGCCCTGGCAGGGGCTTCATGCTGCTTTTAACGTCGCCATCTTTGGGCACCACGAAGAAGTCGGGCGTAGCTATGCCGCCCTCCTTGAGCAGCCCATAGAGTTCATGCTCAAGAAGTACGTTGCGTCCCTCGGTCTGGGCCTTCTCACAAAGTTGTTTGGCATAGCTGAACACTGACATATTACCACCTTAATGCTTGTTGATATCGTAAGGGGGGATCACTTCAGGAGTTGGGAGACCGTCTCGGGGCCGCAGGGCAGCTTTTGCTCTGTTGCGGCCAGGGCCTCCAGGAGCCTGCCGGCGTTGCCTTTGAGCTGAGGTGCCCAGGCAGACGCCACCGAGGCATCAACGGTAGCGGGCTGGAGCTTATCGATGATAGCGTGAATGACCTTGGCCTCCACGCCCTCTTGCCGAAGGGCTTTGAAGAGCAGTCCGGCCTGCAGTCCCATGCGGAGGATGGCCTTATTGGCGTCCACCACGGCCTGCCCCTTTTTGGAGAAGAGTTCTTCGATGATGGGGTCGAAGTCTTCGACGCCAAAGGGCATGCAGGGGATTGCGGCGCCCACGGTGGCAACGTTCTCCGAGCGGGGGGACTTGCCGGCGAGGGCAATCTCTTTGGCGTTGAAGAGGGTGGCATTTGGGAGGGCCAGCAGGGCGCCCAGCACCACTTCATCCTCGGGATAATCGGGGATATTCTTGTAGGGCTGAATATTGCTGACGACGCGGCCTTGGGGGCCCAGGTAGTGGAGGTAGCGCTGCACTTCCAGGGGTTCTACGGCCAGGATGAGGTCCGCCCTGCCTTCGGGGACGAGGTCGGAGATGATCTCCTGGTCGGAGACGCGGAGGTGTGAGTAGACGGCACCGCCGCGTTGGGACATGCCGTGGACTTCGGCCTGTTTGAAGTGCCAGCCCCTGCGAACGGCGGCGTTATCCAGCAGATAGGCCACCGTAAGGATGCCCTGACCACCAACTCCTGCGAGAATGATGTCGTATTTCATGTCTTATCTTCTCCGTATCTGCACGCAGGCGCGCTTAGCGATGAGAACCGAGAGGCCACGATACTCGACCTCTTCACGAATGAGCTTGGCGTTCTCTTCGTGGTTCTTTGGCAGCGGTACGAACTCTTTGATGTGTGCTGGATCGACGCCGAGACCCTCGATAATTTTGATGAGGCTCTTACCTGTGGAGAGGCTCTCCTGGGTACCGGTCATGGCCACTGTCTCATTGTCGAGGATGAGCACGGTCATATTGTTGTTCTGCTGAGCAGCGGTGAGGAGGCCTGTCATGCCCGAGTGTCCGAAGGTGGAGTCACCGATGGTGCAGAGGACGGGGTGCATTCCTGCGTGGGAAGCGCCCGAGGCCATGGAGATTGATGCACCCATATCGACGCAGGAGTGGATGGCGCTGTAGGGAGGATAGAAGCCGAGGGTATAGCAGCCGATATCAGAGGTAACCAGGGGGCTGTCATAGGAGTCGATGACTTCTCTGATTGCCTTATAGGAGTCGATATGTGGGCAACCGGGGCAGAGGACCGGGGGCCGACTGGGCACATTCTGCATGGTGGCTTTGAAGGCGGTTTCGACCTCTTCGCCAAGGGCACGAGCGACGATGGCGGGGGTAAGCTCTCCTGTGCGAGGGAGGAAGCCGTCCAGGCGTCCACGGATGGTCTTGCCGGGCAGGGGCAGGATGCCGCGCACCAGCTCTTCGACCATGGGGTAGCCCTCTTCGATGACCAGTATTTCTTCCACATCCTCCATGAGCTTACGGATTTTCTGTGTGGGGATGGGGTATTGAGCGATGCGCAGCCATGGAACGTTGATGGTGCCGCCCATGGCTTCCCGGACGTAGTTCACGGCGATGCCGGTAACGATGATTCCCCGCTTCTTGTTGGCCGACGAGAGGTTGAGCTCGTTGTAGGGGCTCTCTTCACTGAGGCGTTCGAAGTCGGCCTGGGCCTCGGTGAGCTTCTTGTATTGTGAGCGGGCGTTAGAAGGCAGCAGGGTGAACGATGCGGTTGTGGCCTTGTTGTGTGAGAGGCCGTTCTGCTCTCGGGGTTCGCCGACCACGACGTCGGAGCGGCTGTGGGCCAGTCGGGTGGTGAGTCGGATGAGGATAGGCACCTTATGTCTCTCGGAGATCTCGTAGGCAAGCCGCGTCATGTCATAGGCTTCCTGCTGGTTCGCCGGCTCGAAGCTTGGGATGAGGGCGAACTTGGCGAAGACTCTCGAGTCCTGCTCGTTCTGCGATGAGTGCATGCCCGGGTCGTCGCCCATACAGAGGACGAAGCCACCGTTGACGCCGGTTACGGCGCTGTTCATGAAGGGGTCGGCCGCCACATTGAGGCCCACGTGCTTCATAGAAACGATGATGCGTTTGCCGGCCACGGACATGCCAAGGGCCTCTTCGTAGGCTACCTTTTCGTTGGCAGACCAGTTGGCGTGAACGCCCCACTTCCCTGCGTGCTCGTGAATGAACTCAAACAGCTCCGTTGCGGGCGTGCCCGGGTAGGAGTATGCCCCGCTGATGCCAGCGTGAATAGCCCCAAGTGCCACGGCCTCATCGCCCAATAGAAGTTCTCGGTTCCCCATGGAATAATCGACCTCCAGTTCAAATGCCGGGGGCGTTTCTCACCCGGCTGGTCGCGTTTTTCAAGGAAAATCCTTTCTTATCTGGAAAAAGAATCCTGGTCAGGAGATGCGCATGCCGGGCTTGGCCCCCGGGGCCGGCTGCAGCATGAAGAGTTCGGGGCCACTGGTAGCGGAAGCCAGCAACATCATGCCTTCGGAGAGGCCGAACTTCATCTTTCTGGGCTGGAGGTTTGCCACCACCACTATCATCTGTCCCACCAGGGCAGCGGGATCGTGCGTCTTCCTGATGCCGGCGAAGATTTGTCTGGTTCCCAGGGGGCCCAGGTCCACTTTGAGGGCAAGCAGTTTGTCCGCTCCTTCAACGGCCGAGGCCTCAAGGACCTTGGCGGCCCGCAGGTCCACGGCGCCAAAGGCATTGATGTCCACGTTGGGCTCTTGAAGTGGGGCCACCTCGTAGTCGAACTGTGGGGCCTGGGGTTCGGGCTCTTTGGGTCTGCTGGCCTCGACCATCTTCTCTACATCCTCGGGCAGAATCTTCTGGAAGACCGACTGGAAGGTTTCTATGGTGCGCTCTTCGAAACGTTGGCTCACCCTGTTCAGTTCTGCTCCGGAGAAGCCTATGAGCTGCTCACAAGTGGCAGCGACCAGGGGAACCACGGGGCTCAGGAAGACTGCTACCTTGCCGAAGGCGTTGATGGCGGCGGTGCAGACATTTCGGGCGGCCTCGGGGTCTCGTTTGATGAGGTCCCAGGGTGCAGAGTCGGCGACGTACTTGTTGACCCTGGTGCAGAGCTCCATAATGCGGCGCATGGCAACGGCGAAGTCTCGCCCTTCGTACAGCGCCGTAATCTCATCGAGGCGGCCTTCGATGTGTTCAACCAGCGCAAGCCCTTCGCCCTCGAGCTTGCCCAGGCGGCTGTCGAACCTCTTATTAAGGAATGCAATGACCCTTGAGCCGAGGTTGGCAAAGTTGTTGCCCAGGTCGGCGTTGACCCTGGCCACGAAGTCTTCGAGATTGAGGTCAATGTCTTCCACCTTGGGTCCCAGCTTGCAGGCGTAGTAGTAGCGCAGCGCCTCGGGCGGCAGGTGGTTGAGGTACTCGCGGGCGGAGATGAAGGTTCCCCTGCTCTTGGACATCTTCTGGCCGTTTACGGTCAGGAAGCCGTGCACGAAGACCTTGGACGGGGTCTGGAATTTGGCTCCCATGAGCATGGCCGGCCAGAAGAGGACGTGGAAGTAGACAATGTCCTTGCCGATGAAGTGGACAATCTCGGTCTTGGGGTCCAGCCAGAACTCCTCAAAGGTGCGCCCCACCCTGTCGGCCCAGTTCTTGGTCGAGGCCATGTAGCCGATGGGGGCATCGAGCCAGACGTAGAAGTACTTATCCTCGGTCCCGGGGATTTTGAAGCCGAAGTATGGCGCATCTCGGGAGATGTCCCAGTCTCGCAGGCCATCGGCGAACCACTCCTGAACCTTCTTCCGGATCTCGTCCTGGATATGGTCGCCTTGCAGCCACTGCTGCAGGGGCTCTGAGAAATCGCCCAGCTTGAAGAAGTAGTGCAGGGAGGTTCTTGTCTCGGGGGCCGTGCCGCAGATAGCGCAGCGTGGCTCTTTGAGGTCCGTGGGCGAGTAGGTTGCCGAGCAGGCCTCGCAGCTGTCGCCGTACTGGTCTTGGGCGCCGCAGCGTGGGCAGATTCCCCGGATCATGCGGTCTGGCAGGAACATCTTGTCGTGGGGGCAGTAGGCCTGGCTGATCTCCCGCTGGGTGATATGGCCGGCCTCCTTGAGGCGCCCGTAGATGAGCTCAGCGAACTGCCGGTTCTCCTCGGAGTTCGTGGTGTAGTAGTTGTCGAAGGAGACGTTGAAAGCAGCGAAGTCCTTGACGTGCTCCTGGTGCATGGCGCCCACCAGTTCTTCCGGCGTGATGCCCTTGGCGCGTGCCGAGACCATGATGGGGGTGCCGTGGGTATCGTCGGCGCACATGTAGTGGCAGTCGTGGCCCATGGCCTTCTGAAAGCGGACCCAGATATCGGTCTGGATGTACTCTACAAGGTGTCCGATGTGGATGGACCCGTTGGCGTAAGGCAGGGCGCTGGTGACAAGAATTCTCCTGGTGCTCTCCATGCGATTTGCTCCCGTAGTGAACTCTGAGACGGTTTCAAGCTTCCTGTTGCGCTGCACTGCAACATGACACAGCTTCGGGGTGCACCCCGGGCTGCGGTGCCCGTTTACCACGGTGGCACCGGCGATTCAATCACTATCCCCATTGTCGTTTCCCGAAGAAGAGCTATACTCCCCCTTGGATACGGGCGTGCTCTTAGCGGTGCGCTCCTGGCGTCTGAAGTCTCCCCCGGGGTTGAAGAGGGGGCGCTTTGGGGCAGGAAGCCACCGGCGGGGACTAGCTCTAAGGAACAACAGGAGATGTTATCCCCGGCTGATTTAGTAGATTTGCACACCCACTCTCAGGCCTCTGACGGCGCAGATACCCCTGAGACCTTGGTTCGAAGTGCGGCGGAAGATGGCATCCGTGCCCTTGCGCTCACCGACCACGACTGCATCGACGGGCTGGAACAGTTCCTCATGGCGTGCCACAAGTACGCCGTGGCGGGCATACCCGGCGTTGAGGTCTCGGTGAAGTTCATGGAATTCCGCATGCACATCGTGGGGTTGGGCCTCAGGCGAACCAGCGGCTACGACCACCTTATGGAGTTGCTGGAGCAGGCCCGCATCTGGCGAGACGAGAGAAACCAGGCCATCGTGGACCGCTTCTGCTCGCTGAAAGTCCCCATGACCATTGATGAGGTCAACGCCGAGGCCGGGGGCGAGGTCATCGCCAGACCACATTTCGCCAGGGTTCTAATGAAGAAGGGGATTGTCCGTTCCATCCCCGAAGCCTTCGAACGCTTCCTTCGGAAGGGCGGCACCGCCTACGTTCCAAAACGCAAGCTTGACGCCAAGATGGTTGTAGATGCCCTGCGCAGCGCCCAATGTATCGTGATTCTGGCTCACCCCGTCTCCATGCTCGAGGGTACAAGCGTCTCCCTGGAAGAGGCACTGCAACTCTCCAAAGAGCTGGGCGTTGACGGCTTCGAGGCCTTCCACCCCGATGTGCAGCAGGGAACCCGCAGAAGAATTATCCGCTACGCCCAGACCAACTCCATGCTGGTCTCGGGGGGCAGTGATTATCATGGCGGCAATAAGCCGCTATCGTTCCTGGGCAGAGCCTCGGGCAATCGCCCCATATGGGCCCGCGACGTATGGCCCCTGCTTCAGAAGCTCTCAGATAGTGGCTGGTTGAGCTTGGAATCTTAGCCCACCCTGTGTTATCACAATGCCGGTCTTTCATCAGGAGGAGAAAATGGCTAGAGCAGTGCTCAAAATTTCCCTTGCTGCCGGAGCAGTGGTCGTCGCCGCTGCAGCGGCCCTTGCCAGTGGTGGCTTCAAGCCAGGAGCGGACATGAAGCGTGAGGATATCCCAGCGAACTACAAGTGGGACCTGTCGGCAATGTTCAAGGACCAGGCCGAATGGAACTCGGTCTACGCCCAAACCGAGAAGAACCTCCCCCAGCTTGACATGTGCAAGGGCAAGCTGGGCAAGAACGGCAAACAGACCCTTGAATGCCTCCAGACTTGGGTAGAGTTCCGAAAGACTATCGACCGCCTGGGGGCCTATGGCTTCCAGTGGTGGTCCGTGGAGATGAAGAACGACCAGGCTCAGATGCTCAAGGAGAGGGCCTCGGGACTGGCCGCCAAGCTCGCCGAAAGAGCGGCCTACATCAATCCCGAGCTGCAGTCTATAGATGCGAACAAATGGGACCAGATGGTCAAAGAAGAGCCAGGACTGGCAGCATATAACTATTACTATAAGGATTTGAAGCGTCGAGAGGCTCACCTCCTCGACGAACAGCGTGAGGCCCTCATCGCCGCCACGGAACCCATGCGTGAAGGCCCCTACACCATCATGAACTCCCTTGCCCAGGTGGTGCCCTTCCCGACCATCAAGGACGAGAACGGCGCTGACGTTCCGCTCTCCTTCTCGGTCTTCCCCAAATACCGCTCCTCCAAAGAGCGGGAGGTGCGCAAAGCAGCAGTTTCCACTTTCTTCGGCACCCTGGGCAAGTACCAGGATGTCTGGGCCGCATCGCTGAGCACCTCAGTGAAAGGTGCTGCCTTTGAGGCCAACGCCCGAGGCTACTCTTCGACCCTGGAGATGATGCTCGATGACGACGCAGTAACCGTCTCGGTATACGACAACCTCATCAACACCACTGCCCAATGGCTGCCCAAAACTCTGCACCGTTATGTTGAGCTCCGTAAGAAGATTATGGGGCTTAACGATATGCACTACTATGATTTGTACAACCCGCTGTTCGCTGGGGATCAGAATAATTTTACCTATGATCTTGGCATCAAGATGATAGAAGAGTCGTTGCAGCCCATGGGGCCCGACTACCTGGCAATCCTCGCCGGCGGCATGGCGCCCGGGTCCGGCTGGGCCGACGTCTACCCCGGCGACGGAAAGAAGAGCGGAGCCTACTGCAACGCCGCGTACGGCTACCATCCCTACATCTTCTTGAACCACCTCGACAGCCTCAACGACGTCTTCACGCTCACCCACGAGATGGGCCACGCTATGCACTTCTACTACTCCAACCAGACCCAGCCATACATCACCTCGTCGGCCCCCATCTTCCTGGCAGAGATTGCGTCGACCTTCCAGGAAGAGATGCTGCTGAGCCACCTGCTGAAGAAGGCCACCACCAAAGAAGAGAAGCTCATCCTCCTGAACAAGCGCGTTGAGAACCTGCGACTCACCATCACCCGGCAGACAATGTTCGCCGAGTTCGAAAAGCTTATGCATGCCGAAATGGCCTCCAAGGGCGCCCTGACCGCTGCCAGACTCAGCGAAATCTACCGCGGCCTTATCCAGAAGTACTTCGGCCCCGGATTCACCATTGATCCCAACGATGAGCTTGAGTGGGCCTACATACCCCACTTCTACTACAACTTCTACGTTTACAAATACAGCACTGGTCTAATGGCAGCGATAGTATTTGCTCAGCGGATTCAGGAGAACAGGCCCGGGGCGGTGCAGGGGGTGAAGAGCTTCTTGTCATCGGGCGGCTCGGACTACCCGCTGGCCATCCTCCAAAGAGCCGGCATAGACTTCAACTCCCCTGAGATTGTGGCCGACACCTACAAGATCTTCGAGAAGACAATCAACGAAATGGAAGCACTCCTGGCCCAGTAGCCCCCCCATCCCCGAACCCTGTCCCCCTTTCGTCCCAAAGGCGGTAACCAAAGCGGCCAGTTCGGCTCATAGTGGCCAGAGCGGAGGTGAACCATGAAGATTACTCACATTTCTGGATTCAAGTTCGATGTTGAAAGCAGAGGTCATCACATTATTACCGACCAGCCCAGGCCCGTTGGCGGCGATGAAGGCATGATGCCCACAGAGTTTCTGGGCGCATCCCTGGGCGGGTGCGTTGCCGTCTACGCCATCGAGTACCTCATGCGCCACGACCTGCCCACAGAGGGCTTCTCGGTGGATGTGGTCTGGCAAGGGGCCCAGCGCCCAAACCGCATTGGCGCCTTTCAGGTGACGGTCAACGTCCCGGTGGCCCTGAGCGAGAAACACCGTGCGACCCTTGAGCGGACCTGCAAGGCCTGCACCGTGCACCACACCCTCGAGCACCCCCCGGAGACCACCATACTGC
The DNA here is from genome assembly GCA_964593355.1 of uncultured Myxococcales bacterium. Taxonomy (GTDB): domain Bacteria; phylum Myxococcota_A; class UBA9042; order CAIXZC01; family CAIXZC01; genus CAYTWV01. The sequence goes on along the minus strand of CAZQHM010000003.1, from coordinate 79,855 downwards.
TCAATGCGCCCCAATAGCAGTGCACTACCCCAACAGCGCGGCGAACAGAGCAACTCCGACTTTCCCTTGACGGCGTGACCGTTTCAGCGCAGAAAACAGCCGTTCGACGGAATAACGGCATCCCAGACCCCGGGGAGACCGTTTCACAGTAACGCACCATGATGTCGGGGGATACCTTGGACCAACCAATGAAGATAGCGCTGCTCGGCTTCGGGCGCTGGGGCCGCAACCATGCTGCCACGCTGCACCGCATGAAGTGCCTCGGAATGATCATTGACCCAAGCCCCCAGTCCCTGGAACAGGCCAAAGCCTTGTACCCGGACGTTGAGCTCTCCACCTCAAGAGACTCGGCCCTGAGGCCCGACATTGCCGGGGTTGTGTTGGCCACCCCCGTTGAATCCCACGGGCCCCTTGCACGCTTCTTCATCTCCGCTAGAAAGCCCGTGCTGGTGGAGAAACCCCTGGCCCTCACCCTGGAGGAGGGCGAAGAGATTGTGGGACTCTCCCTGCGCCGCGATGTGCTGCTGCAGGTGGGCCACGTCCTTGAGTACCACCCCGCACGCAAAGAGGTGGAGCGACTGCTCGAAGAGGGGGCCCTCGGAAGACTGCTCTCCGCCAGAATGGTGCGCACCAACCTGGGCACCATCCGGGACGTCGAAGACATCCTGTTCAGCTTCGCTCCCCACGACATCGCCTTTGCCGTACGCCTGGGGCACGGCGCACCCGCCCGGGTCTCCGCCGCAGGGTTCGACCTGCTGGAACACGGCGTCGCAGACACCGCCTCGCTTACCCTGGAGTTCGAGACCCCTCACCCCTTTGTCGCCCACATCGACGTCTCGTGGCTGGAGCCCTGCAAAGAGCGCCGCAGCATCCTCGTTGGCACCCAGGGGATGCTGGAATGGAACGACACAGCAGGGCAGAAGCGCCTGGTCTTCTACAAAATTGGTGAGGCCGTGGGACAGGGAGGCACCCCCCAGCGCAAAGTCACCGAGAAGCTGGAATTGCCCCTTCAGGCCGGTGAACCCCTGGAGAGTGAGTTGCTCGATTTCGTTGAGGCCATCCGGGCAAGAAGACAGCCCCGAGCCCACGCACAGTCGGGCTTGGACGTATTAAGAGTTTTATATGCTGCAAAAATGAGCATGAACGAAAGGAGAACCATAAAAATGTCTGAAGTTAAAACAAAACCATATGTCCACCCCACAGCCATCGTCGACGAGGGAGCTCTGGTCGGCGAAGGCTCCAAAATCTGGCACTTCTCCCATGTCATGCCCGGAGCAAAGATCGGAAAAGACGTGGTGCTGGGCCAGAACTGCTACGTTGCCAGCAAGGCAGAAATTGGCGACGGCTGCCGACTCCAGAACAACATCTCGGTCTATGACCTGGTCATTCTGGAGGAGGAGGTCTTCGTCGGCCCCAGCGCCGTCTTCACCAACGTAAGAAACCCCCGGGCCTTCGTCTCCCGCAAGGACGAGTACGCCGTCACCAGAGTGAAAAGAGGCGCCACGTTGGGCGCCAATAGTACCGTCGTATGCGGCGCAACTGTAAATGAATACGCTTTCATTGCTGCCGGATCCGTGGTCAGTAAGGATATTCCGGCATACGCCCTTGCAGTGGGTGTCCCCGCCAGAGTGGTTGGCTTCGTATGTCGCTGTGGAGACAGACTCTCCTTCGACGAAGAAGGCAACAGCACCTGCTCCCGCTGCGGTCTCCGCTATCGGAAGCTGGACAAACAGACAATAGAGCCCCTGCAGTAGGAGCTTGTAGGGCATTGTCGAGGTTCGTCACGATGATCCGCCATGTGCTCCAGATGCGGACCACAAGATATGGGGGCATATGGGCACTGCACCGGTCCAGTTGCTGAACGGCCTTCTCATCGGCGCTCTCCATGCCGGCGACGGCGACGGCGACCCCCCTTCGCCAAGGCTTCGGCGGGGCAAGCTGTCAACGGCAACGGCGACGAAGGGGCAGGCACCCCACGAGAAAACGGGCACGGAAGGCGAGAGATTCTACGCCCTACAGGCTCCTAAACCAGTGACCTTCATTCTCGCCCCTACCCCTCGACTCGGCACGAGCCTCGCTCGGGGTAAACGGCTGGGGGGCGGATCGAGATATCTGGCCAGCCGTTTAGAGCGCCTATCAGGTACGCTTCACCCACCGGCCGGCAACAGGTGGCGCAGACTTTCATTTGCCAAACAACTCTCTTTCAAGAGGGCAGGGCTTGGTGTAAAGTGGGGCCCATTGTCAGCCCTGGAGCTACGCCGGGGAACAGAAGGCTCGTCCCAGATTCTTGATTCTGCTCAGTGCCCGTGGGCGTGAGTGGTGGAGCGATTGTGGGGCATTTGCCAGCCGTTCAGGGGGCCACAATGAGCACGATGAAGCTCACCTACTGGGGAGTTCGAGGCAGCATAGCCGTTCCTGGCCAGAATACCGTCCGATACGGCGGTAATACCAGTTGCCTGGAAGTCAGGGCAGGTGACACTCGGGTCATCATCGACGCCGGAACCGGCATCAGGGGCCTTGGCAGCACCATTAAATCCCCCGAGGAGATCTACCTGCTCTTCACCCATCTCCACTGGGACCACATCCAGGGGTTCCCCTTCTTCACTCCAATCTATCGCCCAGACTTCACCATACACATCTACAGTGGCCACAAGGCCGACGTCAGCCTCGAAGATGTTATGAAAGGGCAGATGCAAGAGCCTAACTTCCCCGTGAGCCTTGGCGGTCTGCCCGCTCGAATGACCTACAACGAGGTCCACAAGGGCGAGAGCATCCCCCTGCCCGGCGTGCTGGTCAAAACCACCGACCTCAACCACCCCAATGACGCCATGGGGCTGCGCTTCGAAGCCGACGGGAAAAGCCTCGTACATATATCCGACCACGAACACACCCCCGAACACCACCCACGAATTGTGGAGTTCTGCCGTGGCGCAGACCTGCTCTCCATGGATACTATGTTCACCCCCGGAAACTATGAAGCCTTCCGCGGCTGGGGCCACTCTCACTGGCTGCACGCCTGCGAAATCGCCAGAGACGCCGGAGTCAAGAGGCTGGTGCTCTTCCACCACGACCCCAACAAGACCGACTCTGACCTGGATGCAATAAGGGACGAAGCCGCTTCCCATTTCCCCAACACAGTGGTGGCCTTCGAAGGGCTCTGCATCGACCTTTGAGGCTGGCTCAACTTCAGCAGTACGCCGACAACTACATCACCGACTTCACTCCGGCAATCTCAGGCAGCATCTCACGGATCTTCCGCTCAACCAGCATCTTCAACGTGTAGACCGCCCCCGGGCATCCCGCACAGTGACCCTGAAGCCGCACTTCAACCACGTTGTCCTCAGTCAAGTCGACGTACTCGATGTCGCCGCCGTCCATCTGAAGGTAAGGCCGAATCTGGTCAATGGCGTCTTGAACCTTCGCAATCATGTCGTCTCTTTCCACAGCACACCTCCAACGGCGCCATAATGGGAATTCTCGCGTGGATTGCAAGCGTAAAACGGCCCCAGTTCGGCTCCACAAACTCTCGTCGAGGTCAGACACGCATGCCCGCAGAAAAGCCCCCACACCCAGCGCTTCTACACGTCCCGGGACCTACCGCATACTCCCACGACGCGCCCACTTCGCCAGCAGCAGCAGAGCCGTGGGCGTAACCATGGCGATACCACCGTATATCAGCCACATCACCTCGGTGTTCTGGGGACCGACCATTGGACAATAGCGGGCCAGGAAGTAGCCGGAATAGGCCCCCGTAATAACCTTCGTAACAAACCACGGGAACTGAGCTATCCCCATGTAGAGCCCCGTCCTCCCCTTGGGCGCTATCTCCGCCACCCACTGAAGGAACCTCGGCTGCCACATCGCCTCCCCTACCGACATCACCAGAATGTATACCACAAGCAACAGCGGATTTGGACCAAGCGCCAGTAAAAATGTCGGCGCTGCCATAATTGCCGTTCCTGCTATCAGCATTCTATAGACGTCTTTTTTGAACGTGAATGCAGCCACTATTGGGGAAAGAACAAATATCAATATCGGATTTATATTTGCAAATAGCTCGAAGTTACTACCCACAAACCCGCCAGCGAATGCTCTATCTATATAATAGGGAAGAGTCAACCAGTTATGTGCGAACAATGTCTGAACCGGGATCAGGATGAAGATAAAAAACACGAATGGACCATCGTTGAATGGATGGTCGGGCTTCTGCTTCAAGACCATCCTCAGCGCCAGACCACCGAAAACCAGCAGAGCAGCCAGCAGAATTCCGTACCGCAGCAGCCAGTTAAGCAAGCCCTGCAGCCTGTCGTAGCTGACTGCATCCACAGCATCGTCCGCCCAGGCGTCGGCCGTGGAGGCCACATGGAGCATCCTCGCATGCAACAGCGCCGAGCCCGTTGGGGTGGGAGCGCCATCGCCCAGTTTCAAAGTCGTCCCAAGCACGTCAGGCACCACGTTCAGATAGAAGACCGCTGCCTCCACCAGCCTCTGCGATACCGCTGCGTTCAGTTCCGCCGAAGCCGAGGCGTCCAGCAGTCCCGCTGCCTGGCGAAAGAACATGGCGTCGGCCATGAGAGTCCGCCGCACCAGCGCTGCCCTGTCGTCCCACCGACGTACCATCGAGTCGCCAAGTTTGTCACAACGGGAAGCTATCGCCATAAGCATCTGTGGCACCGGTTCGCCCATCCACCGGAGCAGACTCTGGCGCTCCTCAAGAGGCAGTTCAAAGGTCAGCGAGTCCTCGGGCCGGCCGAATCGACGCTCAAGAGAACCCACTACCGACTCATCCACACTGCCAACCAACCTGTATGCCGCTGCCATTATGACTATGCCCGCATGCCGGACTTCCAAAGCAAAGTCCCGCACCTCGGGAGCCTTGAAGACCAGAGGCCGCTCCATGTCCCTGGGTGTCTTGGACGTCGCCAACAGCAGGTCGCTCTCCACGGCCAGACGCGCCCTCACGAGATCGAAGACGCCCGAGACCACATAGGCCCCATCTGCCTCCCTGCCCGGCGTCACTGACGTGGAGAACTCCAGCAGCACCGCCGACGCCCTGCGCAACATCTCCACCCTGGGGATGTCTCCCGTCGAAATAGAGCCATCGACCACATGGGCCGACTCGGTGAGCACCTCATTGACCCCATGGGCCGCCGTGCGCACCGGTTCGTCGGGCTTCAGCAGCCCAACCACTATCAGGCCAATGAAGGCAAGCACAGCAAGCTGCCCAATCACAAGCAGCCTCAACGACACCGCCTTCTTGGAGACCAGTCGCCCCTGCTGCCTCACCATAGAATCGCCCTCAACAGAAGTGAGGGTGTCCCGAGCCACGCTGCGCTTCGTCAGGATGAAAAAGAGAGCCGCGGCAGCGGCCAGTGTGATGATGGTATAGAGCCCGAACAGACCGCCGATCCCCGCCGACTTACGAACCGGCGGACTCAAAACTCCCGAGATGAACGATCCGAGATTCATGAGCCCGTAGAGCATGGCGAATCCCATGGCCTTCGTGCGCTCGTCGGTGAACTGCTTCACCCCCATGTACGAGGCAGGCTGGAACATCCCGTAGCCCGCCACCACAACCACGATGCCAAGCATCAGCGTCACAAACATCGGACTGAAAGCGCCGCCCCCCGGCATCTGGCTGGAGAGCGCCATGAGTGCCCTGCCGCCCACCAGGAACATCAACGAGACAAGCAGAGCCTTCCTCACCCCGATTCGGTCCGCAACACCCCCAAGGAAGAGCATCGCCAAAGTGATGCCGCCAGTCATGAAACTCATGACCCACCCGGCATGCAGGTCCGAAAGGCCCACGTTCTCCGAAAGGTACTTCCCAAGTACAGTCAGGATGCCGAAGTAGACCAGCCCCTCCAGCAGGTTCGTCAGGTTGATTCCCCACAAAGAGCGGGGCGCCCTGGAGAGATTCGCAAAAGGCTCGGCTACCTCTTTCAACGCCTGCCTGATGAGCAGTGAGGCCGGAGTTGACGCTGTGGCCACGTCCGATTCCGGCCGGCTCTGCCCCTGGGGGGACTCCTGCGACGGCTCTGCGGGCTCCTGGCGTTGGTCCGTTCCGGTGCCCTTCACTTCGTCCATCCTGCGCCTCCGTTGCGACCACGGCTTGGTGCCTCTGGTGGTGCACCACTTCTTAGCACAAGAGCAGATCAGGCGCCAATTCCGGGGCAATACCGTGCGCGCCACGACGATGAGACGCCCCCGATTGTTTGACGCTCTACCCATTTCGGGCTACTATCGCCCGCCTTGACTTGGAGGCGTCGATGAGAAAGTTGGTTCCTGTTTTTGTTCTCCTCTTTGTTGCCGCAGCATGCGGAAAGCCCGAGCCCAAAGAGACTCCTGCAGCACCACCTGGCTCGGTCAAGGGTGAGAAAGAAACCCCGAGCAAACCAGAGGCTGAAGCCGAAGACCCGGCCAAAATGAAGGGCGAGAACGCCCCTGCCGCCAAAGAGGCTCAGCCCGAAGCCGACGGTGTCAAGGCCGCCGCCGACGAGGCCCCAAAAGCCGAACAGAAAGCCGAAGGCCCAAAGGAGAACCCCGGGGAAGCCCCCGCAAAAGAGGCTGACAGTGCCCCAAAAGACCAGGCCGAAGCAAAGGCCGATACCGAACAGAAAGCCGCAGAGCCCGAAAAGAATGAAGCTGAAGTAGAGGCCAAGGCCGACCTGGCCCTGGTCCCACCAGTCCCCGTTAAGGGCGACCTGGCGAAAGCCGATACCGACGGGCAAGAGGAGACAGACCCCGCCCCCGAAACCGCCGACGAGGGCAAAGTCGAACAACCTGTGGTCGACAACAAAGAGGCTCCGCCCACGGACCAGGCCGCAGATGGAGCGAAACCCGTCGCCATCCTGGCCGCCGCCGGAACCCCCGCTGGTGCGGCCCTGGCCGACGACTACACACCCCCACCCTTCCAGAACGTGACCGAGGGCAAGAAGGAGCTCAGAGCCCGAGAAGCCATGGTGAAAATGCTCTCCACCTCCTACCGCCACGCCATCACCAGTGAACGAGTGCTCAAGGCCATGGGCAACGTGCCCCGCCACGAATACATGCTCCCCGAAAACCGAGACGAGGGCTACCGCCAGATGTGGTTCCGAATCGGCCACGGCCAGACTATCACCGACCCCGGTATGGTAGCCTGGATGACACAACTCCTGGCCATCAAGCCAACCGACAAGGTGCTGGAGATTGGCACGGGGTCGGGCTACCAGGGCACCATCCTGGCCCAGCTCACTCCCCACACATACACCATCGAAATCGTTGAGCCCCTGGCCAAACGCACCTACAAGCTGCTCGAGAAGCTGGGCTACGATAAAGTCATCAAACGCAAGCTGGGCGACGGCTATTACGGCTGGGAAGAAGAGGGTCCCTTCGACAAGATCATCGTCACCTGCGCAGCGGACCATATCCCCATCATGCTGCTGCAACAGCTCAAACCGGGCGGCCTCATGGTTATCCCCGTGGGTCCCCGATACCAGCCCGGAAAGCTCCACTTCGTCTCCAAAGACGAGAAGGGAAAGATCCACAAGAAGGTGCTTGGCAAGGTCAACTTCGTCCCCATGACCAGGCTCAAGGACTGGGGCAAGACCGACGACAAGGACGCCGAACGCAAAGCCCTGGAAAAAGAGAGCAAGTCCTTCAAGTTCGACGAGCAGTAGCAGCGCCGATCAGGAAGACGGACCGAGCCCGCCTGATGCGGCGTTCTCTGGCGGACAAGGCGAGATCTGCAATTACCGTTGGAATCCTGGGCGCTGTCAAAGTATCCTGCGCCCCTGCGGAGGGTCCCATGCACAAGAGAATCGCAACGTTCCTAGTAGCCGCCTTGAGCACCATGCTCATCGCCTCCACCGTAGTGGCCGCCGACGGCCCTGGAGTGCTCAGTGGCCTGGTCATCGATAACGTCAAAGGCGGAGCCACCAAGTTCTCCGACTTCGTGGGCAAGAAACCCATGGTCATCAGCTTCTGGGCCACATTCTGCAAACCCTGCAAGGCCGAAATGCCCTTCCTGCAGAAGCTCCACGAGACATACGCTTCACAGGGTCTGGTGGTCATTGGCATCAGCCTCGACACCCCGGAAACCGAGGCCGGCGTCCGAAGCTTCATCGACAAAAACAAGTTCACCTACATCCAGTGCATCGACCGGCAAAGCTTGGCTACCGACACGCTGAACCCCAAAAGCGTCCTGCCCTTCCTCCTGCTGGTCGATCCCAAAGGCACCATCGTGCTCACTAAGGACGGCTTTACCGTCGGCGATCAACCCGGTCTCGAGAGCAAGGTCAAGGAGTTGCTGAAACCATGAGGCCTATCCTCCTTCTCGCCGCTGCTTTTGTCGCCATTTCACCCCCGAGCGCCGGGGCCGACCCCATAGAGTTCGGGGATTACGAACTGAGCATCACCGAGTCCCTCTACGTGGACTGGCACCAGGACAACGAAAACGATGACCCCCTCGACGACCGCTACGTGGACGTCAAGAACAGGCTCAACCTGGCCCTTCGCAGCAACTGGCTCCAGGCCGGGCTGCGACTGGACGTGGCCCAGTTCCTTCCCCAGAACCGAGACCAGCGGGGCGATGAGTTCGCCGACCGCTATCCTAATGACATCACCGTGGAGAAGTTCTTCGTCAAGGTCCGCGAACGGGGCTTCCTCCTCGAAGCCGGTGACGTCTACGGTACCCTGGGCAAAGGCATCGCCCTCTCGGTGCAAAAGGTGGATGAGCTCTCCACCGACCTCACCCTGCGCGGCGCCAAAGGCTCCTATCGGGGCAACAGCATCAACTTCATCGCCCTGGGCGGCTACAGCAACATCGTCAACGTGGGAGACCGCATCGAAGAGTACTTCGACGACCCTCGGGACATCGTGGGCGGCGTGCAGTTGGGCTACTCGCCCTTCAATTGGCTGGATGCCTCGGTGCACACATCATATGTTAAAGACAATATCGAATGGGATACCATCGCCCAACGGGGAGACCACTCCCGAGACTACTACTGGGTCTCTGGTGGCACCGTCAGCTTCCCAAACATCTTCGACCTGGGCTCATTCCTGGTCGAGTACGACTACGTCAACTGGGAAGATGTCTCCTTCCTGCAAGCGGCCGATGGGTACGGTGTGACCTACCCGGTCAAAAGCAACTCAGGACACGCCGTGTACGCCACTGGAACCTTCAGCTACGGCTGGGTCAACGCCGTGGCCGAGTTCAAGTACTACGATGGCATGGGACAAGGCCATAACAGCATCCTGGGCAAAGAGATTCGCTCGTCAGGAGGGCTCAAAGACTACGTCTACTACGGCGTCTTGCCACCCCTCGAAGACCCCGGCCTCTTCCATCGCCCCACCTACTACGACCAGTGGGGAGGCCGACTTCGGGTCGACGTGGCCCTATCGGACTGGGGCACCCAGCTATACGCAAATTACGCCCACTTCGATGACCTCGACGACCACGAAATCGAAGAATCCGACCGCTCCGTGCGCCACGTCATAGTGGGCGTTGAACAGCGCCTGGATGAGTGGTCGGCCGGTGGTTCAGTGCAGGCAGGCCGCCGCTGGGACCACCTCGAATTCGAATGGAACCGCACCATGAACCACGTCGACGCAGAGCTACACTTCCCCATCGCCGGCCCCTTCAGCATCGAAGCCTCAGGTAGAGCCGAGTTCTACGACGAGAAGTTCATGCCCGACTTCGCCATAGCCAAGAGCGCCTTGACCCTCTCCATGGCCTCCTACTTCAGCGTCACCGGCACCTACGAATACTCCGACCAGCCCCCCCTGGGTGACGGCTACTTCGACAGAAACTACTGGGCCGGTGAAGTGCTCTACCGCTTCACAAGCGACAGCTACGCAAAGGTCTTCTTCGGCTCCACCCGCGGTGGGCTCAAGTGCGCCGGTGGTATGTGCCGCGTCTTCCCAGCTTTTGAGGGCGTCAAAGGAGAAGTGACGCTCCGGTTTTAGGGCCACCCCGCCGAAACCAGCAGCCACCGTCACCGCAGGCGGCCAATGTGCCTACTTTTGCTCTTCAGGAAGGTAGATCATAACGCTGCGGCTCTGGTTTGCTCGGCGAAATCGGGCCAGTTCATTGCGACTGCCCTCGTCCCCGTTGTTCCACACCAACCAGACAAACCGTTCAATAGTGAGCCCCTCCGAATCCCGACTGAGAGTCAACTGCTGGCACCTCGTGCGTGACTGACACTGGGATGGCTTCCCCCCCACGGTAACCACCATGGAGCGGTCCGCTACCTGAACCACCGACTTGTAGCTCAGAGAACATCCCACACAACGCACCGCCCCAGCCTCCAGCAGAGTCCCCGCAAGAGTATCCAAGGCAGCGGCAAATGGGGAGAGATCGGCAAGAAATGTGGCAGCTTTGGGCAGTTCCAGTTCGCCGTGGACCTCTAGTACGCTCTCCAGCGGCGAAAAGCTGCTCACACCAACCCGCTTCACCTGGAGACCCGGCAGCACGAAGTCGGCGCCCAACATCCCCTTGGCCTTGGCCTCGTCAAACTTGCCGCCCATGAGAAACCAGTGGTTGGCGACACCCCAGGCGCGGGCGGAGACCTTCACCAGCACTCTCCCCTTGCCCGTGGAGATGGTGGTGGCCGCATCGACGCCACCAACCTCGCACGGTCGCTTCACAGCACCGAACGTCACGGCCTTCCCCTCCCCCAGAGAAGCCCTCAGACCGTAACCACCAAGTGCGCACGCAGGCATGGCATCTGGCAGGGAGGCAAAGGGAGCAAACCGCAGCTCCCGCCAACTGGGGTCATCCACCACAACCCGCAAACCGCTCAGCAGAGACATAGAGGGGGGAATCTCCTCGGGCGACAGCTTGCCCGCCCCAATCCACGGCACGAAGGCCTCCAGCCACACCTCCGCTCCGCTGGAACGAAGCCCCGCCATGGTCAACAACGCCATCTCCAGCGCTGTCGCATCTCGACTCTCCCACACTGTGACCAGATCCCGGGGCGCCGCACTCATTGGCACCACATCATGCCCCATCTGCCTCATTCGCACCGCCAGCGCTGCCACAGTCTCCATAGCCCCACCATGAGCCCCCGCCCCCACAACCGCCCCGTCCTTCGTCGTCCTCGACACGGCACGGCCCACCACCGGCGCTGCCTCATCCACCCTCTTCATCAGCGGGTCAAAGAGCTGCTGCCAACTATTTGCAGTAGAGAAGAGCACTATTGCATGCCCCATTACCGTACTGTCCGCCGCTACATGAACGGCCGGAATGTTCTCAAGCTGCCATGAGTAGAGCGTCATGGCCGCTTTCTGCACCGTGGGACCCCCACCGATGGCCTCCCCCGTGGCCCGTCGGGCCAGCGTCGACAGAGAGAGACTGGCCGGCAGCTCCAACGTCACAACAGCCTTGCTGATGGGGAAACGGTCCCCCAGAACCACAAGCCCCTCAAAGTGCTGCCGCCTGGCAACCCTGTCCGATACGCGCCACCTCAGCTCCAACGTCGCCCCAACCCTGGCCCCTACCGCCGTGATGACCCACTCGCTGAAGGTGTAGAACGAGGCAGCTCCGGGCACCTGCCTGGGGGTGGTAACAACGATCGCACGAGGCGGAACGTCGATGGCCGTGCCGTCGGGCAACACTATCCTTGCCACGTCAAGCGCCAACTCCTCGAACTCACGGTCATATGCCAGCCTGGTGTCCGTGAGTTGATTGAAGGCAAGGGGACTCTCAAGGCGAATCTTTCGGTAGTGCTCACTCTGCAACCGACCGTCGGCAGTGATTCGGAAATGTGTCTCGAACTGCTCGATTATTGCGTCGGGAGGCCAGGTACCCGCTGCCGCGCCGCCCGAAGGATTCGCCAGCACAGGGGCCGTCGCCAGAAAAGCAACCAGAGCCAACATGGCCGCCAGGGCACCTGATTCCCAATACCGCATTATTACTGCGAAACAGCCCGGCCTCTTCATTTCGCTGCCTCCTTCACCACCACGAGACGGCCACTGCGCAGCTTGGCCACGGCCGACGAGAGGGCCACATACTCGGCCAGCCCCTCCTTAGGAACCGTGCGCTGGGTGAACCGAACCACGGTCTGAACCTTCAACCGCTTGGGCGTTTCCAGAACCGCCGTGGAGTGCAATTCCCCATAGCTGTTCTTCACATGGAGAGCGTGGTCGGAACCCAGAGCCACGGGCCAGGGAAACTCCAACGTCTCCACGTACTCAAGATGCTTGGCCGTTCGGAACAGCAGGCCACGATTCCTGGGGCCAACCTCCACCACCGACAGATTCTCCATTATTCTATCGTCATGAACAAAAAATGTAAAAGCCGCTGGGGTAATAGCAAAGATATCTTCACTGACATTAACAACAAAATCAGGAACCTCAACCGTGCCAATAAGCTCAAATGCTTTGGAAGTATCCGCGGGGGCATCGTGGTTCAGGGGGGTGCTCACCAGCCTGGCCAGGGGGCTGATTCTCTGCACCATACCCTCCAGGATGCTGCTCCAACTGGAGCGAGGCCTGTACCCGAACAGCCGCCTGAGGCAGGTTTCGCTGTATCCCCCGGCGGTGGCTTTGAAGCTTGCGGTAAGTTTGCCATCGCTGCCCAGCTTCGAAGTCACGACGACCGACAGGGGGTTGGTCTCAGGCAGCGACTTCGGGGTGATGGCAAGTTCTTCACCTTGGGGGGTGCCGATGAGGTAGTGCTGTTCGGCCTCGGCGTTGCTCCAGTTCTCTCGTGACATGGGTGCCCAGGTGGGGTCAAGCAGCATCCAGCTTCCGCCGGGTCTGCGCCACGCCACGACAGCATGGTTGAACTGGTCGGCAGGCACCACCTCTACCCGGGAACCGGCCATGGTCATGGCAGCATAGGTCTCTTTGTAGCCTACGGCCCGCATCATGGCCACCAGCATGCCGGCCTTGTCCTTGCAGACGCCCATGCGGTCGTCGAAGGTGAGGGGAGCGGGATGGATAGTGTATCCCTCGGAGTCGCCCAGGCTCAATCCGCTGTAACGAATGTTGTTGGCCACCCAAAGGTTCAATGCGGTGATACGCTCTTCGTCGCTCTTGAGCCCCTCCACAATCTCTCGGGCCGTGGCCTCAATCTCAGGGGTGACAAAGAAAGCAGGCTCGCTCACCATGAAGAACCAGCGGCTCTTCTCAAGCCAGTCCGGCAATGAGGTCATGACCACCTTGGGCGCTGCATCGGAGAGGGCCTGGGCGTAGGGGGCAGCGTGAAATGCGGGAAGCTCGTTGCGCCAGAAGCGGTACTGCAGCCGATCCCCCCGCTGCACTTGCGCCGACTGAACCTCACCGTTGTATATTCCAAGATTAACCGGTTTCTCTTTAGGTGCCGACACAATAAACCACTGTTCGGCCACGGGAATAGTGTCACCAAACTGCAGTATTTCAAAGAAGTGCCCTCGCTGCGGCGGAATGAAGCGCTCCTCGTCCTCCTGGGCCAGGTAGGCCATCTCGAAGCCCTTTTTCTGCACGGTCCACTCCACCGCGTCGCCGGGCTCCAGGCCAGGCAGCACCAGCAGCCTCATGCGCAGGGGCCAGTAGATGCCGTACATGGGCACGGGCAGGTCTCGCAGGCGTCGGGCGAAGTCAACCTCCTCTATGGCTCCGGACTTGCGGAAGATTCTCACCGACTGCACTTTGGCCTCACTGGTGGCCGGGTCGTAGTCGAAGCGCATGACGCCGGCATTGCGCCCACCGGCAGGGGTGAGCACCAACACCACGGACTGTTCCGTGCGGTTGGTGAGACCGCTGGCCTCCACAACCACCGAAGAGGCCCTGAACACCACCACCCGCTCCTGTGCCCCATAAGCCGAGGCCTTGGACCGCTGCATGGCAATTCGCTCCAGGATCTCCTCTTGGGGAAGGGGAACGGCGGGGATATCGGCTCTGGCCAGCGCCTGTGAGCTCAAAACAGTGCCTATTAACATAACAAATAAGACAGCACATATTTGATTGCTATGTTTCAAGCTTCACTCCTGCGCTTTGGGGGATTGCGAGTTACTCGTTGGTGGAACTGGTCTGCTGCTCCTGGAGGAAGTCGGCGATAGCCCGCGTCACGGCTTCGGCTTCCATGTCCAGCAGCATCTCGTGGCCCGAGCGCTCGAACCACTGCAACCGCTTCTTCTTCGATGCAATACCTTCATGAATCTCAATTGCTGCCTTTGCATCTATTACTTGATCTTTTTTTGAGTGGATTATGAGAGCCGGGCAGTGAACGAAGCTGAGTTGCTCTCGGATTCGCCCTGCATATCGATACAGCTCCACGAAGGCGTCGGTAGCAAACTTGGGATAGTTGCGATTGCGCTGGGCCTCCAGGGTCTTGTCGTGGAAGGCCTTGGGGGCCGGCCACGAGGGTAGCACCTTGGCCATAAGGGGGCTGAGGAAGGCCAGCTTGTCCTGGAATCTCAAAGCAGCGGCAACGGTGACCACTCCTACGACGTCCTTGGGGTGGCGCATGGCCAGTTCCAGAGTCACCAGGCCGCCCATGGAGAGACCAACCACTATGACCTTGCGGCACTCGGTAAGAAGGTCTTTCATGGCCGCTTCGGCGTCGTCATACCAGTCCTGGGCCTTCACCCCTTTGAGGTCTTCCCAGCGTGTTCCGTGGCCACGAAGGATAGGAAAGCGGTATGGCAGGTTCATCTTGTCCAGGGAGAATCGTACGTCGGCGACGCACGCCACATCGGAAGTGAAGCCATGCAGCACCAGCACCCCCAGACGCTGCTTCTGCTCCAGGGGCTTGTTGCGGTAGGCGATGGGGGGCAAAGGGGTCGTCCGGGGTTCGTCAGTCATAGTAGCTCCTCCTGGTTCCACAAGCTTGGAAATAGCGGTCATAACGCGATGGGTCATGCCTCTCAGTTGATGGTAATCCACCTCTTCGTCATGGCGAGTCTCAAGATAAATAGGCTCTCCGAAGCGCACGGTGACCTGGGCCGGGCGCGGTAGCGGCATCCGGTTCAGCCGAGGCCAGACCTCGGGGGGAAGCAGTTGCTCGGTGCCCGTAATGCCCACGGGGATGATGGGAACCCGGGCCATGAGGGCAAGTCGCACCGCCCCGCTGCGCCCGGGAAGCAGCCCCGTCCCCGGGTCAACCTCCCAGCGGCCCACCTCCTCTTCACCCGGGATAGTGCCCTCGGGGAATATGCCCAGGGCCAGCCCCTCCCGCAGCAGGTCTCCCACCGAAGCCAGGTTTTCGTCGTCCCCACGCTCCAGAAACACGGCATCAGCCGCTGCCAGAACGTGCCTGACCACGGGCTCCCTGGCGAACTGCGAGCGGGTCAAGAAGGAGACCTTCCGGGGCGATGCCAGGGTCACAACCTGTGCATCCAGCCAGCTTCGGTGATTGCAGGCCAGTATCACTCCTCCAGTTGGTGGAACGTTCTCGGCGCCTAATACCGTGAGTCCATGAAATATCTTATAAGAAGCCCTGGAAGCCTCAATTGCCGCTTTGTATGCTATGTTCTTCACAGGCTCGTAGAGGTTGGCCCGGCGAAGCCCCGCCACGCTCTGTTCTATCACCTGGTCCACGGGGCGAAGCAGATTCGCAGCAGGAATGGTCTTGTGGTGCATCGAAACCTCACCTTCGAGGGGGGCCACGGGGGGGCCTGGCTCAACGGATAGAGACCGCAGCCACGGAACAGCCTGGCCGTTCACAACGGCGCAGCATAACACAGGGACGGAGGTACAGTATCAAAAAATGGAGGGCCCTTGCGGAGCTTCAGCCACCGTGCGCAATATGAATAGCCTGGACCACGGCCCCATCGGGAACCGGGACATGATCGTAGGCCGTGGGGGGCACATGTTCACCATCAACGCTGACCGTGATCAGGGCGTAGTCCCAGCCCAGAGAATCCAGCACACCTCTCACGGTCATCCCCTCCTTCCACTCAACATTGAACATATCATTGACTCTTATCACATCTACTCCACGTCAAGTGTCAGAAAGGCCCGCCTGCACTACGCATATGAAACAATGCTATTTCGACACAATGGCAACCAGTTCAGGCAGGTCAATCTTGAGTTCCTTAAGCCGGTCAAGCGTAGGAACGCCGTTGAGATCCCAACCACGCCGGCGATAGACGACGTCTATCATCTGCTGGTACTGGTCCTCTCTGTAGTCACGCAACGTCTTCATCTTCTCCTGAAGGCTCATTGAAGATGGGTCAACACCAACTTTCTCCTTAAGTTGTGTGTCGTATCGTTCCTGCCTTGAGAGGTACTCTTCTTCCGTAACGGGCCCCATGGAGCGGTAGGGCGGAATGTCGTCCTTTCTGGTGCCGTACCCCAGCATGACGCACATGAGCCGCTGCAGGTTGTGCACTCTGGCCGACTGCTCCAGCATCTTGGCCTCGGTCATGTCCTGGATGCCGGTCATGCCTTCAACGGCCCGCAGGTAGTTTCGAACATGATCTGGAATCTTGGCCGGCTCTTTCTCCAGGTGGTTCCCCATGGGGACGACGTCATTCCAGAGCAGTTTGCACAGTCCGTAGAGACCAAACCAGGTTCTCCAGAGCGGGAAGTAGTAAAGCCCCTCTGCCTTGTGCTCGAAGGTAGGAAGCTGGTTGTTCACCATGTCCATAAAGATGAGCCAGGCCTCGTCGTGCTGAGGCCCTTTGACGGCCATGCCGTACCCACCCTGCTGGGCCAGAGACTCTTTGGAGACATACTCGCTGTACTCCAGCCCCTTGACCTCCATGCCAATATCCTGGAGGAACTGGGGGTCTGCGCCGTATTCGGCCGCAAACTTGGCCTTCATAGAGCGGATTCCCTGGCCCAGTACTACGCCGAAGCCTTCGCCCCGGGCCATCTGGTGCAACAGCTCCAGCACCGCGTCTCCAGCACCGAAGGGGATCTCCAGCCCGCCCGTCTCCTTGGTCGTAATAACACCTGCCTCATAGCATTCCATCACGAACGCAGATGCAGTAGCAACTGAAATTGTATCTACACCGTAAGTATCACAGTAGAAATTGAACTCCACCACGAAATCCGGGTCGAAGCATCCCATGTTGGCGCAGCCCGCAGCGGTTTCGTACTCGGGCCCCTCCACGGCCACCTTGTGACCCTTGTATGGTCCCGTGCGCAGGGCAAAGCCGTCCACAACCTTGGCGCAGGCCATAGAGCAGCCGGGCCAGCATCCGTCGGCAGTGCCCTGGGTGAAGTACCTGGCCTTGAAGACGTTGCTGTGAATGTTCTTGGCGTCGGGGTGAGACCCGAACTTGAAGTTATGACAAGGCAACAGATCATATTTATCCATTACCTCGACAATATTTGCAGTCCCCACTTGCCGCATCCGGCACTGCTGGTCGTCCAGGGTGGCCATCTCGGCGTTGACCTTCATGCCGTGATTTCTGATCTTCACCGGGTCAACTGGATTGTTCAGGTCATCCACAATCTGAATGGCCCCGGTGGGGCAGACGTAAGCACATGAGGTGCAGCCGATGCAGTGAGGGTCAACTCCACCAAAGGGCATAGTCATATGTCTCTTGATGCCACGCCCGGCGAAGTCGATGATGCGCTCCAGGGTGAACTCTTCGCAGGCTCTCACGCAGTGGCCACACAGGATGCAGGCCTTGGGGTTCTCATCGGTAAGGTCCGATTTGAACCTAGACTCCGTTACCCCGCACTGCGCCGCAAGCTGCTTAATTACAGGCACGTTGGGCCATCGTCCCAGGTACATCGCTGCCAGGGTCTTGCGGTGGGCCACCACCGGAGCCGACTCTGTGAAGACCTTGATTTCGTCTCTGATGGGGTAGTTGCAGGCCGTCACAAGGCGCTTGCGACCACGAACCTCGATCTCACAAAGGCAGAGACGACAGGTGCCCGTGGGCGTGAGATCCTTGTGGTGGCACAACGTCGGCACCTGGAACCCCGCCTCCCGGATGGCCTGCAGCAAGAAAGCGCCATGATTGACAGCCACGGGCTGATCATTCACAAGAATGTTTATCTTATTAGCCATGGCTATTTCACCTCCACTGCATCAAAGTTGCAAACTTCGTGGCATATGCCACACTTGATGCACTTCTCACCATCTATAACGTGAAGCTGCTTGCGCTCCCCGGTTATAGCACTCGTCGGGCACTTCTTCGCACACAAAGTACATCCGGTGCACTTATCCGAGATGCTGAATGAGATCAAAGGCTTACACACACCGGCTCGGCATTTCCCCTCGTTGATGTGCTCCAGGTACTCTTCCCGGAAGTAGCGCAGTGTGCTCATGACGGGGTTGGCAGCGGTGGCTCCCAGTTGGCAGAGCGAGGCAGCGCTCATGGTGCTGGCAATCTCTTCCATGAACTCGATGTCGCCGGGCTCTCCGTGGCCGGCGCAAATGCGGCCCAGTATGCCGTCCAGGGCATAGAGTCCCTCTCGACAAGGCGTGCACTTCCCGCACGACTCATCCAGGAGGAAGTGAACAAAGTATCGGGCCACGTCGACCATGCACGTATGGTCGTCCATAACAATCATTCCGCCGGACCCCATCATGGAACCCGCCTCGGTGAGCGAGTCGAAATCCACGGGCATATCGAGCAGGCCGGCCGGAATACAACCACCCGAGGGCCCACCGGTCTGCACGGCCTTCAACTGCCTGCCCCCGGGAACGCCGCCACCAACCTCCTCAACGATTTCCCGCAGCGAGATCCCCATGGGCACCTCGACCAGGCCGGTGTTGCGAACGTTGCCCACCAGGGAGAAGACCTTGGTTCCCGAAGAGCCCGACCAGGGGTTGTCCGGATTTGATGCCACGTCGCCCGAACCGATTGAGGCAAACCAGGCCGGTCCCTTCTGGATGATTGGAGCGATGCAGGCCCAGGTCTCAACGTTGTTCAGCACCGTGGGCTTGTCACGGTAGCCATACTCCACATTGTGGACGTACTTGGCCCGGGGCTCCCCAACGCGCCCCGACATGGAGGCCATGAGCGCCGTTGACTCTCCGCACACGAATGCCCCGGCCCCCCGGTGAATATGCACGTCGAAGCTGAAATCACTGCCCAGGATGGACTCTCCCAGCAGTCCACGCTGCCTTGCCTGCTCGATGGCCTTGTTCAGTCGCACCAGGGCCAGGGGGTACTCCTTCCTTATGTATATGAATCCCTCACGAGCCCCAACTGCAAAGGCCCCGATGAGCATCCCTTCCAGCACCGAGTGGGGGTCCGTCTCGATGATGCTTCGGTCCATAAAGGCCCCCGGGTCCCCCTCGTCGGCATTGCACACCACGTAGGGCAGCTCATTTCGCGCCCGTGCTGCCTTCAGACACGATTGCCACTTCACGCCCGCCGGGAATCCGCCACCGCCACGACCACGAATACCCGAGGCAATGATGTCCGTAATCAGCTTGTCCTGGCTGTACTCTTCAAGAACTTTTGCTATGGCCTTGTAGCCGTCACGAGCGATATAATGCTCTATATTCTCGGGATCAATAATTCCTTTGTTACGGAGAGCAATAAGCTGCTGCTTTCCGAAGAACGGTATCGTCTCCATCTTCGAGTGTGTGGCCTTGGAGACCGGGTCTCTGAAGAGAAGCCGGTCAACAACCGTTCCACCTACCAGATGAGAATCGATTATCTCGCCAACGTCCTTGACCCCAACCTTCTGATAGAAGACAGATTCCGGCTGAATAACCACGATGGGCCCCGCAGCGCAGAATCCGTTACAACCCGTAGGAACCACAAGAAATTCATCCTGCAGACCACGCTTTACGAGTTCCTCGTTAAGCTTATCTTTTACTTCAAATCCCTTAGCAGAAACGCACCCGGTGCCGGTGCAAACCATAAGCATACACTTATATTTCTGCCACTCTCCATGCACCTTGGCCGCAACGTCGTCCAGTCCCTTAGAAGTTATCTTGTTGAGGGTTTCCATAATTATTTGCCCTCCTTGCTGTTGAGAATCTTCGCTACATCCTGGGCCTGAACATTGCCCAGCACCTCGTCACCCACCTTCACCACAGGAGCGATGCTGCACGCCCCCAGGCAGGCTACTGCCTCCAGGGTGTACTTCCCATCGGGCGTCGTCTCCCCCTGAGCGATGCCCAGGTGCCGCTCAAACTCGCTTACAATTCTGGCAGCACCCTTGACGTGGCAAGCGGTACCCATACAAACCTGGATAACAGTCTCGCCTCTAGGCTTCAGGGTAAAAGCCTTGTAGAACGTTGCGATATGATACAACCTTGCCTTGGGAATTCCCGTGATGGTGCAAAGCTGGTCAAGGGCCGACTCGGAGATGCACCGCTGGGCATCCTGAAGGTCCTGCATCATCTCGATGACGAACTCAGGGTCGTTGCCCCACCCCGCAGCGATTCTGGCAACTACCTCAGACTCCTCCTTGCGGCAGTTGCAGCCGCCGGCACCACCAACACCGTCGGGGTTCACCAGCTTGGCAACCTTGCTCTCCTCGATGGTCCACGAGGGGACAACACCCCGCCGACGGATCACCAGGGCCTTGATTCGCTTGTCCCGCAACACGGTGCCGATACCGCCACGGCCCGCCTGCTTCAGTCTCGCTACCCGCCGGCGCCAGTCCCAGAACGAGAAGTTCAGAACCCCCATCTTCGAGTGCTGAGCACCCCTGCCCGCCGAGACAACAGAGATGTTCCGCCGGTCGTTTTCGTCGTCGGCATACATCTCTGTCAGCTCTTCCGCCAATATATGAGAATCTATACTTTCTTCAGGAGCAGTCTCAATGGTGATCTTACCGGCGACCGCATCAATAAATATAATAATCTCTTCTTCGGCCTTGCCCAACACTGTCAGGGCATCGAACCCGGTGAACTTGAGGAAGGGGCCGAAATGGCCCCCAACGTTACAGTCCATAACCGAGTTGGTAGAGGGAGAAATGGAGGTGACGATGGTCTTGCCGGCGCCCGGGAACGACATCACACCCCCCAAAGGCCCCGGCGAGAAACAGATTGGATTCTCGGGGCTGTCCCAGCGTGTCTCTTTGCTTATCTCCTGGAACATGAGCCAGAGGTCGAAGCCTTTGCCCCCCGTCCAGAGGTCCTTCATCTGCTGGGTCACAGGGGCGAAGCTTACTTCGTTGTTGCTGACATCTATCCGAAGGGTTCGATTGGCGTACCCACGATCCAACGCAACCCCGTCAAATGAGAACTCGCCCAAGACTCGGTGAACCTGACGCATTCGCGCTACATCCATAGCTTCCTCCCAGCAAGCGCCGGCGCCTAATCCGCCGGTTTCAAGCGGTAAAGAATCATACCGGAAGGCATAAGTCAAGCTCATGCGGCAGGGGCGCAAACAATGGCCAGCGAATGGCGAAGCGTTGCCCCTTGCCGTAGGCTCATGCTTGGTCTAGCATCCCGCCGCAGGAGGCCGAAATGCGATATCTTGTCACCGGCGGCGCCGGGTTCATTGGCAGCAACGTCGTAAGAGAGTTGCTCGCTCAGGGACATGAAGTTGTGGTCCTCGACGACTTCTCCACGGGCAGAGCGTCGAACCTCGCCGGGCTCTCGGGAGAGGTGGAGGTGGTTCGGGGGTCCATTACCGACGCCGGGGCGGTGCGAGCGGCTATTCGGGGCTGCGCCGGCGCTTTTCATCTGGCAGCGGTGGCCTCGGTGCAGCGTTCCATAGATGAGCCGGGGTGGTGCCACGAGGTCAACGTCACCGGCGCCCTCAATGTCCTGCAGTGCGCCAAAGAGATGGGGGTCTCCAGAGTCGTCCTATCCTCCTCCGCTGCCACATACGGCGAGGCCGACGCCTTCCCTCTGGACGAAGGGGTGGCCGGAAAGCCCATCTCGCCCTACGGCATGCACAAGCTCTTCAACGAGTACTACGCCTGGCTCTACGCCCACAACGGCTGGGTAGAGACCGTGTGCCTGCGCTACTTTAATGTATACGGACCCCGGCAGGACCCCCAGGGTGAATACGCTGCCGTGGTGCCCAAGTTCATCACTGCGGTCTTAGGCGGTATCAAGCCCAAGGTCTTCGGCGACGGCATGCAGAGCCGGGACTTCTTGTACGTCGGCGATGTGGCCAGGGCAAACTGGGCCGCCATGAACGCCCAGGGTTGTTCCGGCCAGGTGTTCAACGTGTGCGCCGGGCTGGAGAACAGCCTGCTAGACCTGCTGACCGCCATTGGCCGGGCCACCGGAAAGCCCGTAGAACCCCACTTCATGCCCGCCAGAGCCGGCGACATCCGGCGCTCCGTGGGTAACCCCGCGGCAGCGGAAAGGGTTCTAGGATTCAAGGCGCGGGTCTCGTTTGAAGAGGGGCTGGCAAATACAGTGGAGTATTTTGGGGCGAACTGAGATTCATGCGACGAGTGTGTTTCTTGGACCGCTATCGGCTTTTTCTTATCGCTTCATACGCCGCTTGAATGGCTTTAAACTTCTCTTCCGCCATTTTCTTGAACTCATCATTCATACCAGCAACCATATCTGGATGGTATTTTCTCGCCATCTCCCTGTAGGCCCGCTTGACCTCATCGGGCGACGCTCCTGGTGAGAGCCCAAGGGTTCGGTAGTGCTGCGAAACGGGCACATCGTTCATCGGTGAGCGGCGGCGGCTACCCCCCGACTGCCCGGCGTACTGCCGGTAGTACCTGCTGCCTGACTCCAGCCTGATGGACTCCTCGACCACTTCCGGGGGGATTCCCAGCAGGTCGGCAATGACGTTGAGAGCCCGCCGCTCCCTCTCATCTATGGCGCCGTCGAATGCGGCCATTGCCACGGCGGACTGGAAGAGGGCCAGGAGTTCTGCCTGGGAAGTCACCCCCTCCTTGAGGACCTTGCAGACGCTCTCGATGTTCATCCTTCGGGAGAACCATATGAGGTCCATATAGACCAGTTGCAGGAAGAGTGGCGATGAGTTCCACCTTCCAAGCAGCCCAAGGATGCGTTGCACTTCCGCTTCGGTGAAGGCTCCATCGGCAGCGGCGACGTAGGCGTGAAGTCGAGCATTGCCGAGGCTGATAGCCAGGCGGCGCTCGCCCGATACCCACGCTCGGGCCATGAGGTCATCGGGACCCTGGCCGCCGATGCCCTCCATCTTCTTTCGCTGTTCAGCCTCCCGCGCTGCCCGCTCTCGCTCGGCCTGCATGCGTTTGAGCCGTCCAATCCAGGAGAGCACAACCAGGCTCACGCCGAAGGAGACGAGATAGGCCATGAAGCCCTTGAGGCCGGCCTCCCGGGCAATGAGAAAGACTATATAGTAAACTAGTATGGTAGCAAAACATCCTGGGGTATAAAACACCATTACCTAAGGGCCTCCAGATTTTGGTACCTGTATCACCCTGAGGTTCTATTCCGGTTTGGGCAGGGATACAGTGAGTGTGAACTCCGTCGCCAGGCTTGGGATGTCGACGACTAGGAGGTAGGTTCCAGCCGGCAGTACCAGCCCTTCCGATAGGGTGGTATCTCCGCCCGTATAGAAGCACCCTTCTTGGGAACCATCGCAGCTATCTTTGTAGAGGGCGAAGCTGATTCCACTTGCCGAGGTCACCACGGTAAACCGGACGTAGCGTTGTTCCTCGGTGGTGAAGGAGAACCAGCGCTCGTTGCCGTCGGCTTCCGGGGCTACGCAGTATGGTGTTGCCAGGTCGTTGTCCGGCAGGGCTTCGAAGGTTTGCGTGAACTCTTGTTGGAAGAGGATGGGCAGTTCGAAGTTGAGGGGGATAGCATCCTGGCACTGGGCGCCGGCGGCACCCAGACAGGCCGAGGTGTAGTAGCAGAGTTCGGCCTGGCAATTGTCCAACTCGTTGACGCACCCTTGGTCAGCAAGGCAGAGGTCTGTGGTGCAAGGGTCACCATCGTCACAAGCGTCGTGGTCGGGCTCGTTGACAACGTAGGGTGGTTCTTCGATGCAGTAGTCCACGGTGCAATCGACGTCGTCCTCGGTGACGGGGCCTTCTCCTGCGATGCACTCACCGACGGCCTGGTCACAGAACTCGGTGCCATTGCAGACGAGGCCATCGTCGCAAGCCAGCGGAGTGCCTTTGCATTGCCCAAGCGAACAGATATCGTTGATGGTACACAGGTCGCCGTCATCGCAAACGATATTTAGTTCCGAGTATACGCAGCCTTTGGCTTCCGCCGAGCATATTTCTGTGGTGCAAGGATTCCCGTCATCACATGCTGCATGGTCTGGCTGATGTATTATTTTCTTTGCGACCTCATCACAACTATCGACAGTGCAATCAATTCCATCATCGATTTCGTGTGGTGTCTCGCCGGGGAGGCACTGGCCTGCCTGGGGGTCGCAGTACGAGAGGCCGTTGCAGAAGACCCCATCACCGCACTCTTTGGGGGTCCCAACGCACTTCCCTTGCGAGTTGCAGAGGTCGTCCTGGGTGCAGCCGTCGCCATCATCACATGCCAGGCCGGCGGTAATGATAGAGAGGCACCCCACGGCGAGGTCGCAGTAGTCGGTGGTGCAAGGGTCGGAGTCGGCGCACCCCAGGTCATCGGGGATATGGGAGATCTGGTCTTTGTCTTCGTCGCAGACTTCGGTTGTGCAGGCGACGCCATCATCATCGGAGGGGGGGACGCCATCGGTGCAGGCACCCGTTGCGCCATCGCAACTTTCGATACCATCGCACCAGAGCCCATTGTCGCACTCTTTCGGGACCCCAACGCAGAAGCCTTGCTGGCACTGGTCTGCCAGGGTGCAAGGATCCTGGTCATCGCAGGGACCCTCAATCAGTTTCGAAGCACACACCCCCTGAGCGCAGACCCCAACGTTGCAAGGGTTGACCGAGGGACAGTCGCCGTCAGCCACGCACTCCGGCGACGCCACATCAACCTCATCAGCAACATCCCCAACGCTGTCCGGGACGTCACTCTCCGATGAACTCCCACAGCCGACCATGGCGAAGGCCAGCAGGGCAAAGGCTATAGCCGAAAGCTTCGGGTACATCTTTCCTCCAGAAGTGTGAATCTCGCCTCGCCCCCCATAAGTCCCCCGGCGATCACCCCGGCACGGTAAGATAACGGCGCCCCCGCGTCAAGCCAAAGAGCCGGCCCTTCCCCGGTCCCCCGGCTTGAGAACAGGGGAAGTTGATCATTCCGGCTATGACCCCAGTTCACTTTCACGACCTAAATGATGTATTCCTTCGTTGAACAAGCTAGCGAACGCAACGAACGTATAAGGTTGAAAACTTCGGTGACCACGAAATACTGACAGACATGTAGAAGTAGCTTACACCCCATGCATGGTCGTCGAGCTCTCCATCAGGCGAAGATGACCAATACATCGTGCACTTCCCCAGTATCTTCGGCGGTCGAAAACAATAATCTGATTCGGGCCTTCCATCAATTTCACCACAGCCTTTACAACCGTCCTTGCAAGTATATGACAGACAATCTCCCTCTTCATGAATGTTGCAGCTTCCGCCCAGCTCCAGTGCTGGGCAGTCTCGGATCAAGCTTCGAAGCTCACCAATCGTGGGCAATCGCCATCCCTTCCCGTCCAACTCTAGTTTCGAACAATAAGAGTTCGCAGTTGACCAGTCCATTTGTTTATTCGTTGGTTCGACCTGCCAAGTCAAGCCTGATAATAGGTCGTACCACGGCTTCTCGACACATGCTTGCCGATAGCAGAGTTTGTCTATGGCGGTGCAGTCCACGCACTCAACACCGACCATCCCACATTGCGTGTCCGCCCAGCCCCCCTCGTTGACGCTCCCCGAGCAGCAGCCGCTCCATGTGCCGCAATCACTGGGACATCCGCACCGTGTCTCCGACTCGTCGCATTGACCATCTCCGCATTTCACCTCGCATCTACCGGACTGGCAACTTCTGCCCGCTGGGCAATCTCCGCAGTACCCGCCACAACCATCGTCACCACACTCGAACCCCTTACATTGCTCATAGCCCTCCTCGCATGCATATTCAACACCATAGTTGTCTACTGAGGCGTCCCCATTGTCCTGCATGCATATGTCGTCCACACAGCTCAACCCCTCTTCACAATCTGTGGTGCTCACGCAGCTTTCTCCCGGCCCCCGAAGAGCCGACCGAGAGTCATTCCCACAACCACCCAACAACGATACGAAACCAATGGCAATCACAAATAGACCGGTTCTATTTATGTTTGCCACCTCGCGTAACTGACCCATAATCCGCCTCCTTTTCGCTCAATCTTGAAACCCACTCTAAGTCACAGGCGGCGTGCACCGCTTGTTTATACTCACCAGTGTAGCTCGACACGAAAAGCCGCTCATGGAAGCTCTCCAACCGCATTGGCTAACAAAGCGAACACTACGTTGTGCAAGACGCTAAAGGCCGAACTATTGGGGTTGTCCGGCCCTCTGCCCCAGGCAGAGGTGGAGGCATGCGGTCCGTTTCCCACGGGCCCCGGCTTGGCAAGCTTGTCGATGGTCCGGACCAGGCGGAAGCCGGAGTATCCAAATGCAAGATTGGACTCCGTCCATGCAAAGCACCCATCCGCCTGGGTTGCAACTGCCCAGGCACCAACAGAGAACCCTCCTCCCTTCTCGACGAGAGCATTGCCCACACAGCTGTCTGTTGGCCAGCTTTCCATTCCATTGACAAGAAGGTCATAACCAGGATCTGTCTCTAGCTCATGGGCAATATTGTGATTGAGTGTGCCCGTCACCTCATGGACATTTCCGGCCATGTCAAACAGCCCGAACCTGTTTGGAAGCTTTCGTGCTACTTCATGGGGCCCAATGCATTTGTGAATTCCAGCGCCCCTGCGACAGCCCTCGTAGATCACGTCTGAGTTGCCGCAGAACCAAGAGTAAGGGCCGGGCTCGTCATTGGGCAGACATCTGTCCCACGGGTCCTGATTGCAATATCCAGATGGATAGATCGTATCAGCGCCCGCTCCTGCCGCCAACTCCCACTCGGCCTCACTGGGCAACCGGTAGCCCTTGCAATCGGGGCCAACGAAGGTTGCTCTCTTGCACAGCAGTATCCCAAGTTCTACAGCCACATTCTCGCACGTTTCCAGGGTATAACAAGGGTCGAAACCCTCGGTTAGGCTCAGAGTATTAGCGTACTTCATCATAGCAAACACAGTAAGGCCCGAGACTGGGCAATCGAGGCCACATGCATGATAGGGTGATGGGTTGATATCTGTCTCCATGACCTCCATCCATTGCCGCTGGGTCACCTCCGTCTCCTGGATCAGAAAGCTACGAGTCAGGACCACCGTGTGGGGGATGACGTTGTTGATCGGTACACCGAGACTACCCCGAATGGCGCCCATCAAGAAGCTGCCCGCTGGTATCCGGCACCATCCATCCTTGCAGTCGGCAGACGGGACCTCGCATGACATGCTGTGAGCATTGCAGAACGTGAAGTTCGGAAGACACTCATCCTGGTTCAACTTCGATGGCACCATGCAAGGCTCACAGGCCGCACCGCATCCACCCCTCGTCAAACAGTCCCACTGCTCGGTAGAGATAGGGACAATAAGCGACGATGTCTCGGGGTCGGCGGATGAGCCTGTATCCGATGTCGTCTCTTGAGCGTCACATCCGCTTCCTCCACAGCCGGTGTTCCACAACAGAAGCATTCCAATAATAGAAGCCGTCCTGCTGAATGCCATTGAGCACCTCTAAACGGCTGGCCAGATATCTCGATCCGCCCCCCAGCCGTTTACCCCGAGCGAGGCTCGTGCCGAGTCGAGGGGTAGGGGCGAGAATGATGGTCACTGGTTTAGTGAGGAGGCTCTTCTGCCTCGTATCACTTCGGTGACGGTACGCAGCTTGGTAGGTTGTGTCAATAGTCATTTTTGCAGGACTGTTGAGAGAATCGTTTTGCCTTATTCAGTTCAGAGTGCCTGGGGCATGTCGGTGGTTAGACGCACGCACCAAGGACTTCGTTAGTTGTCGTGGGCCGTTCCTTTGTGTGGCGATTGGCGGCTTTAGCAGTCGTTTACGGTCGAAGATACTGTCCAAATGTCCAGCGAAAGGGCCACTCTGCTATGGGTGGATTGGGGTCATTATCCAACAGGCTGTGCAGAACCCCCAAATACTTGGCCCTATCCCAGGCAAGTGCTGGAGCGTTGAGGCCCAAAGTATCCAGAGTCTCCTTGGCATCTGCGGAGGAGGCGCCCCCGGGGTTGCTTGCCGGTGCCAGTCTGCCATCCGAGCGCAATTCGAAGGCCCGGTTCACGTCGGGTCCAGGCACAAGTGGAATCGTCTGGGAGTGTTTCTTGTGCCCACAGTGGTGCGGTCTATTGCAACTGACCACCATGTTGGCGAAGTCGAATGTCGCTTCGGGGAAGCTAGCCTTTGGCCGGACATGGTCGATGTGACACTCCTGGTCGTTGATGCGCCTCTCGCAGTAGGCGCAGTGGCCTTCCTGGCACAGAAGAAGTGCCTCTCTTACGGCAGATTTCACCTGCCGGAACCCGGGGTCATCCCAGGTGTGGCGATTAGGGCCGCTGCGAAACCTGGCGAGTTCACGTGGTTCCTTCGAACGAATCAGCTCAATCATGCTCAACCACCTGACGATTGCCAGCCCGACGCTTCCAGATCTCGTGCTGAGCCTTCTCCGCATCGGTGAACTGATACCCCACAGCCCCAAGCTGCTCCATCAGTTGGCTGGCCTCTTGGGATTTGTCCTTTCCGGCCCGAATCAGCTTCTCATACTGATGTACCAGGTCAAGAATGGGGGAGTCCGGGGTAGGATGAACGTTCATCACGTAGGCCAGGGCATCGCCCGACTCCTTCGCCAAGGGGCTGAAGTCCGGAATCGAAGCGCTCCAGTTGTCCTGGTCCTGCTGCGCCAGAATTCGAATGCTCTCCCTACGAATGCTGGTCAGCACCTGGGGGCTGTGGGTTGTAACGACAAACTGGACAAGTGGAAAAGCTCGCTGCAATCCGTCGAGAACCACCTGCTGCCACTCGGGATGCAGGTGCAGGTCCACCTCGTCGATGAGAATTATGCCCGGGGTCTTCGCACATGCCTCCTCTGCGAGAAACCGGTTGAGGCGGGCGGCCCGGTGGGCAGCGTCGGCAACAAGGCCTATCATGGTCCGAATGCCGTCGCTAAGTCTCCGGATCTGCATTCGTCCATGCAGGTGGTGCTCGGCCGTAGGTTCGTCCTCTGCGAAGTCCCACGCCAGGCGGCCCCAGCCGCTTGGCTGCAATACTATGTCAACAGCCTGGACCACTGCCGAAAGCACCCGTTGGGGGCTGTGTTGTGACGGGATGGCAGACACTAACTCCTTCTGCGCCTCATATGAGTAGCGCTTGAACCACTCAACGAAATGCCGAAAATTGGCCACCGAGGCCAGGCACTCTCGGTAGGCCTCAAGCCGGGAATTACCGGACTGCTGACTTGAGTTCTGGTCCTCGAAGAGCCAGGCAGCGTCGTTCGTCCCCCAGAGTCTCTTGGTAGGATAGTAGGCAATCAACGGATATACGACGGCATCGGGATCATGACCTGGCTGAACATTGATTCCCAGCGACTCCGGACTATCAAGTTCAGGCACAGAGGAAGCGCCGCCCTGTGATGCCGTGGGCCTTTCCTTCACAAATGAACGCTCACTCCACCACTCCTTGCGGTACCCAAAGAAACTGGCTTCCACACCGATTCTTGCCCGTCCGGCAGGCTCCATCTGCCCCGTTGACGCCAACCGCAACCGAATGTCGCTGCGAGTGGGCATGTTCTTGTCACCCAACTCATCATCCACCTGAGCGAACCTGAATGCCCTGGCGATGGCATCCAGGACCGATGACTTGCCGCAACCGTTGGGGCCAACGAGTACCGTCAACCTTGGGTCGAAGTCCACGGTCAGATGCCCGAAGCATCGGAAGTTCTTCAGTTCCAGCCTGAGGATATTGAAGCGGTCTTTTGGGTCTTCAGCCATGGACATCCCAGCTAAACCATTGCTCACCATTCTCGTCCCCCCCCTTCGACTCGGCCTTGGCCTCGCTCCCATCGAAGGGCCTGCCTTCGGCTCTGAGGCTGAGCCTCAGGCTCAGGCTCGAAGAGAGCGGCCCCCTCTGGGCCGTCGAAGGCAGGGTACACGGCTGCTGGGTGGATCGAGATATGTGAGCAGCCGTGTAGCAAGTTCCGCCCAACGAGTCTTCGCTCCGTGGTCGGAAGGTAGCCTCTATCGTTGATCGGAACCACATCGATTGGCAATGCTTTCTACCACTGCCTGGTTCGGAGCAGTGGCACTCACTGCATCCTTTGCCCCCGAAGAGCGGCGCCCGTGCCGTGGTTCGACCAACGGCGCTGGTGCGGCCCTGCCGCCCGGCTTCCTGCCAGTTTTTGGTGCACTCCGTTGAGAGAAATGCTATTCATGCCGGGTAACTTATCTGTGGGGCATCAGATGAAAAGAGTTGCGTTCGCCGGCTCTGTGCTGCTTCTCTGTTGGGGCGTCTGGTCGTGTGGTTCATCGGAGGGTGGCCCTTCAGCTACCGATGAGTTGGTAGCCGACGAGGCCCAGGGGCCCTCGGAGGTGAGCTTCGAGCTTGTGGGCCCTGGCGCTTCGCTGGATAGCGTCAATGCTGTTACCGCCTTTGCTTGTAGAGACGACGCCATGTTCGTCTCCGTCAGGGCGGGCCAGAGCTCGGGTATTCACAAGCTGTCGCTCAAGGATCCCGGCTCGGGGTGGCGTTATATCTACCCCCGGGAGGCTTTCCTTGAGACCACCGAGGATCGTCTAATCGCTGCTTTCCCCCCCGGCGAGAGCTGATGTGAAACTGGGAGCCAGTTGGTCTCCATAGATGATTCTGCTGCCGATGTTCTCAACGCTATAACGGATCTTGCCTTCGAGGAACTGAATGTGGATATCAGGGCCATTCATTATGTTGATGGGGCCTTGTTTGTAATTGATCGCATCAACTCCAGCCATCTGTATATGGT
The DNA here is from genome assembly GCA_964593355.1 of uncultured Myxococcales bacterium. GTDB lineage: Bacteria > Myxococcota_A > UBA9042 > CAIXZC01 > CAIXZC01 > CAYTWV01. The sequence continues at coordinate 49,089 of CAZQHM010000003.1, read as the reverse complement.
ACACAAAGGGAGCAAGAGCGGTCCGCCGTGGGTCAAGGTTGGCGCCGGCACCGTCGACACTCCCACGGACCTCTGGAGCGACGGGGCTGGTCTCTGGTTGATGGCGAACCGCTCGGACATAGTCGACATGGCCTGCCGCTACCTTCCCGCATCAGCATCGGAGACTGTTCAGTGGAGCATTTGCCAGGGCTCCTTCGAATACGAGGGAGTGCCCAGCCAGGGCCCGGGGGCAATTGGTGGCAAGTTCATGTCCGACCATCAGCAGGTTGCTCAGTGGCGCCACCTGCGGGCGTCTGACAAAGAGAGCGTAGCCCTCTTCCACCTTGACGGCCAGCAATGGGCCCCGTTTGGGCAGTTCTCATCCAAGAAGCCAGACGCATGGACCCTGGCCAAAGGCAAAGCGCTGCTGGGCTTCGTTGGCAAGAGCTCGGCCTTCCCTGTCACCAGCTACGATATTGGCACCCCGGACTGGACCCTGGACCACTCCGCCATCCCCTCGGCCAAAGACGACTACTCCGGCGTAATAGCCATGTGCACAACGTCCGATGCCATATACGCCTTATACGCCGATTACACCCCCAACGAAGACCAGCTATTGAAGTACCGGCTGGACCTCTACGCTGCGCCGCTGTAGAGCGGAGGGTGGCGTCGCTGTGGGCAGCGATACTCGAGATGTAGATCGGTAGTTCTTAGTAGTCTTGATACCAGCCGCTATCGGTTTTATATAACATCTGCCACATAGCTCCATAATTCACCCATATCAACCATTTTAATATGGATCTGAAAACAGGTTTATCACTCCCTCGGCGCTGATGCCCACAGCCATTCCGGTCTCGTTCGATGCAGCCGACGGGTATCCGAAGGACCAATCGAGTGCTAGCCTGAACCAGCCAGCATCTGCCCCAAGGATGAAGCCGTTGGCCCCGTCGCGTCCATCAACTTTTTGATACTGATAGCCCAGAATTAGCGTTACCTCGCACGCCCCATTAGTAGCAGATGAGCAGACACGAATATGCGGTTGGACAAGAACAATGCTGTTCGTAAACTCAGGGCTTATCTTGGTCAGCCCAGTCTCAGACTCGGGGTCGGCAGACTCATCTCTGGAGTACCCTTTGTCCCATCGTCGGCCCACGTCGATAGCGGCCAACGTTGAGGTACGGCTTCCCAAATAGAGGCTCCCTAAGATCTCTCCCCTGACGACGGCTCCGTCGTAGTAGCCAACACCCACTGCAGACCTCAGGCCTAAGGAGAAGTACCTGCCCCAATAGGGGAAGAGGTCTAGTCCTACGACTCCCCCCGCTCCGCCAACCACGTCGTTCTCATCAATTCGGCTTCGCCCGTTGGCCGACCACTCCTCGGTGCGTACCGGCATGAGTAGCGTAATGGCACCCAAATGCAAGGCCAGCCGGAAAGCGTCGTAGCTGACAGCGTAATCCATGGATTGTCCAATGGATGCAATGGCCTCGGTTCTCGCTGCCTGCTCCCGCTCCCTCACAACCCGTTCGGAGCGTGCCTTCACCGCTCTAGCTCGGATTGCCTCGTGTTCGGCAGTGGAGTTGGGTGGCCGCTGGTTTCCGGTAGGCGCGTGGCGGCCCTTACCATCGCTTACCGATTTGGGCTTGGTTCCTTTCGCCTCCTTGACCATGCCCTCCATGGCCCTCTTTTGATCAACAACCACATCTACAACCTTGACAACCTCAACTAGACCAGGCGCCACCTCGGGTGCCCCACCCTCCTGAGCCGCCTCCAACTCGATAGTTGGGGCCTCGACCAGTGGTACCACCATTGGTGCTGCAGCTACCCTGCCTTCCCCCGCTGCTCCCCGATCCCCATTACCCAAACCCTCCACCAGTGGATACCAGGCCGCCAGTTTCTTCGTCTTGCGACAATCCCTCACCGTAAACATGTCAATCAATCCCGCCGCTCCGCCGTGCCCGGAGTTGAACGCTGCCGTCTCGCCAGCTCCTACAGAAATCGTGACGTTTCGGTCGATAATAGTCGTGCAAGCTGTCATATATTTTTTAGTGATCTGCATAGTCAATGGAGAATCCGTTATGTTTAAAACCTTCCACGCCACAAGTTCACTCGTACGACTTGCAACATAGCACGAGCAAATGACTATGGTTTCGGAAAACACACCGAAATTGTGGGATACTCCTTTCGCCAACCCATGACAACAATCGATATCAGGCTCTCTAGCAGATTGATCGGTAACGGGTTCGGTCAACGTGGCACCGAAGTTCTTGTGCGAGTACTCATAGAATTCTCCGGCTGACGCCGTCGATATCACGAGAGCACCCATCATAACAGACAAGAAAAACACCATGCTTATGACTCGCATCAATCAACTCCTGAAACCATACGTAGTTGGCGGAAATGCGTTTCTCCGTCGTCAGTCACTTCTCTGCGTTCTCAGGCATCAACCTGCTTATCACCCATCCAGGGACTCTGTCAACCCCTGTTCGGGGTCGTTGAAGGCTCGTGCTCATCTCTGGCATTAATGGCCGGCGTGCCCTTTACCAACTTCCATTATTCGCACCAATTCAACCCGGCCGCCTCCTGAACTTTCCCCTTGAAATGACGCACCTGGGGCGATAGGGTCCGGGAAGAATGACAAAGTAGGAGGACGAGACCATGCGAAAGGAGCTCCGATTGCTCTCACTAATGGCGTTGACCGCACTTATTGGGGCCGGTTGCGCTGAGTTCGGGAATGAACTGTACGGGTACGCCAAACGCAACAAGAACAAGCTCATCGACGGGGCCGTTGAGGCAGCATGGAGCGGCCTGTCGGCGGGCGACAGCGCTGATGTGAAGACGATAGTAAGCAAGCACCCTAACGGCGTGGTGGCGAATATAAATTACATGAGGGGCCAAGAACTGCTGCATGCAATTGGCTATCATTCTAACGGCAAGAAGCTTAACGAGACATATTACAAAGATGGCAAACCGGATAAAACTTCAATGTGGTCTGTTGACGGAATATTGAATTTTGAGGCTGAATATGATAGCAGCGGGAAGTTAGCTCACTATACCGCTTACTATCCTACCGGAAAGACACATCATGAAATATTCATGCAGAATTCCAAATTACATGGCAGAGCAACATACTGGCACGCCAATGGCAAGCTCTTGCGCGTTGCTGACTATCGGAACGGAAAGTGCGAGGGGGTGGCCACCACCTGGCACGAGAACGGGGTGAAGGCGAGCGAATCGACCTTCCTTGCTGGGGTCCTCCATGGGCCATACAAGGCCTGGGACGAGAAGGGCGTCTTGACGCACGATTGCCTTTACGAAAACGGGAACGAGCTCAACGGATGTGGTATTGAACAGGCCAAGTAGGGAATCAGCCATCCCCGGGCCCGCTTCCGAATGGTGAATGGCGCTCTGCGACGGTTCCTCTGGTAAGGTGGCGATAGTCTCTTTGTCCTGGCCCCCCGTGGCCCGAATCTACCCAACGCCGCCCCGATGCGGTTGGGTGACGGCCATGGTGACTGGGTGCGGATCCGTTGCCGGCGAGTTGGACGTCAACCGGGCGCCTTTCGTGGCCGTAGTCCCGCCAGAGCGTTAGCGAGGCGGGTTGACGTCGCCGTCGGCGTCGCCGAACTGCCCGGCCGTGATTAGCCGAGATGGCGTGGCCAGAACAAAGTCCATTTGTTCCCCGTTCCGGGAACCGCACCCCATTGTGCTTTCTTTCCCTTGACAAACACCATATCGGTGGCTAAACGTGCGCTTCCAAACGGAGAAAGCGGTTGCACGCTGTCGGGATGGATGGTGGGGCCGCTTTGGTGGGAGCGTTTTGTCAAGGAGACGATTATGGCCGTGAAGGATTGGGGAAAGAAGCACGTGTGTTACGCTTGCGGCTGCAAGTTCTACGACCTCAAGAAGGACAAGGCAATCTGCCCCAAGTGCGGAGCCGACCAGTCCGAACGCAGGGTGTTCGATGAGGAGCCCCTTGAAGAAGAAGAACTCTTCGACGAAGACCGCCTCCCCGTGGCCGATGACGAAGAAGTCGCCGAGGTTCCCGATGACATGGAAGAGGAGATGCCCCCCATGCAGGAAGACCTGGGCTACGACGAATCCGAAGAGGAAGAAGAGTAGTCTCCCCTCCCTGCCTCTCCTGTATACCTGCCAAATGGTGATCGATTGCAGAGCCCGGCATCGCCCTCGGGTCGGTCCTGCATTGCGCTGTGCGTCATTCTGATGGGCTGATCGAGATAGTCTGATTGGCTGATCGAGATAGCTGGGCCGCCGTGGAGAACACTAATCCGGGCCCCGGGCCCTCAGCTCATTGCCTTCCACTGCTTGATGTACGCCTTGTACTCAGCCCTCACCTCCGGCTTGATGGCAAGGTGAGACACGAACATATATACCATCTGATCGAAGAGCAGCAGATCGAAGAGCAGCGCCGGGTAGTCCAGCAGCCATCCGGCCACCAGACCCACAGGAATGGAGATCAAGAAGAACCACATGCCGAACCGGATCCACCCCTTCCATCGGAAACCGTGGTGGCTGGCGAAGCCGTGCAGAGAGAGCATCATGAACGACGTTAGCACTACAAGGCCCACGGGCACCAGGAACAGCCACTCATACTGCTCCGCAGCAACCCTGAAGAGCGTCGACTGCAAGAGCGCCACCGTCACCAGAGCAAACCCCGTGCGGGGGAAGCCGATGAAGAACCCGGGAAACTCCGCCCGGCGCACATTAAACCGGGCCGCACGGATGGTGCCGGCAGCGACGGGCACGAAGGCGATAAAGGCCGCAAGCCAGACGCTGTAGTTGGCCTGATAATGGAAGGCGTGGAAGAGCAGAAAGCCCGGAGCCATAGAGTAGGAGATCATGTCGCAAAGATTGTCCAACTCCGAGCCGAACTTGTTGAACTGCTTGGTCAGCCTGGCCACCAGGCCGTCCAGAGCATCGAAGACAAAACCGAACACCACCAGGAAGCAGGCAACGTCGAAGTTACCCAGCGGTCCAAGAGTGAATGGATCGACGATGAGGCATCCGATGGCCCCCAGGCCACAAGCCAGGTTACCAAGTGTTACCCAATCTTTAAGCTTCATTTCCATGATAGACAACCACCTGAACAGTTGGCGTTAAGGCACTAAAGCATAATATCGTAATGCGAGAATTTCATCTGGAACGTTCCACGCCCCTGGGTTCTCGTCCGAAGGTCCTTGGCATACCCGAACATGGCCCGAAGTGGCACTTTGGCCTTCACCATGCGGTACTGAGGCGTCTCGGTCATGTTCTCCACCCTACCCTTGCGCTCGTTCACCGAGGCAATTGCAGCACCCAGGCCCTCGTCGGGCACGGAGATCTCCACGACCATGATGGGTTCCATCTGCGCCGGACCGGCCTTCTCACAGGCCCGCCGAACGGCTTCGTTGGCAGCGATTCTGTAGGCCAGGGGCACCGAGACACCCTCGATGTAGTCGGCGTCTTCGAAGGTGACAAGGATGTCGTCCATGGCGTTGCCCTGGATGGGACCGCTCTTCACCGCCTCCACAGCACCCTCTCGCACGACGTTGAGCCACTCGGGGGTGTTGAATGGCACCTTGGTGCACTTGCTCCGGAATACGATGCCCGAGCCACGTTCGCCGGCCGCCACGGTCATCCGAACGGAACCGTAGAGGCGCTTCTCCTCGTGCACCCTGTCGAAGAGCGCCGTCTCCGTCGCCGTCCCCGTGATAGTCTCTTTGAAGACCACCTGGGGCTTTCCGACCCTGGTCTCAAGGCCAAACTGACGCTTGACCCTGTCCACGATAATCTCCAGGTGAAGCTCACCCATACCGGAGATAACCCGCTCCCCTGTCTCAGGGTCCTCGAAGGTGCGGAAGGTGGGGTCCTCTTCTGCCAGTTTGTTGAGCACCTCGTCCAGTTTGTCCTTCTCCGCCGAGGTCATGGGTTCAACGGCCTGGTATATGACCGGCTCCTTGCCTGCGATGCTCTCGAGGCTCAACGGATGCTTGGGATCACAAATCGTATCGCCCGTGCGGGTCTCCTTGAGGCCCAGCACCCCAACGATTGTACCGGCGTCAGCCGACTCCACCCTCGTTCGCTGGTTCGCATGCATCACGAAGATGCGGGATGGCTTTTCCTCGACTTTCTTATTTACATTTAGTATAGATTCGCCAACCTTCAGTTTGCCGCTGTATATGCGGACAAACGTCATCCTTCGCCCGTCTTCCATTATCATGACCTTGTAGGCCAGGGCGCACAGCGGACCTTTGGGCCCCAGAGGCCGCTCAACAATCTCCTCTGTCTTGGGGTCGAAACCACTGTATACGGCCATATCGTCCGGCGAGGGCAGGTAGCGCACAATGGCATCGAGCACCGGCGGAATGCCCCGATTCTTCAGGGCCGACCCACAGAGAACAGGCACAATTCTGTTGGCGATAGTCCCCGCCCGAAGTGCCGCTATGATCACGTCGTCAGGCACATCCAGCCCCTCCAGAAACGCCTCCTCGATTCGGGCATCATGGTCGGCCAGCAACTCGATCATCCTGGCCCTGGCATCCTCGGCAGCAGCACGCAGCCCCGAGGGAATATCTTCAACTATGGTGTCGATGGGGTCGTCGGTGAGCCACCGCAACGCCTTCATCCCGATGAGGTCCACAACACCCACGTGGTCGCCCTCTTCCCCCACAGGAATCTGCACCGGCACGATGGTCCGGTCGTGACCAAACGTCTCCCGCAACGACTGCAGGCAGCGCTCATAGGAGGCCCCCATGCGGTCCAGCTTGTTCACAAAGACGAAGCGGGGAACACCAAACTTGTCCGCCTGGCGCCATACCGTCTCGGTCTGCGGCTCAACGCCCGCTACACCGTCCAGTACCGTGACCACACCGTCCAGCACCCGCAAGCTGCGCTCCACCTCGATGGTGAAGTCCACGTGCCCAGGCGTGTCGATGAGATGCACGTCGCAGTTGGCCCACGAAAAGGTCGTAACCGCCGACGTAATCGTGATGCCGCGCTCCTGCTCCTGAACCATCCAGTCCATGGTGGCCTGGCCCTCATGAACCTCCCCCATCTGATGGATTCGGCCCGTCAGATAGAGCAGACGCTCAGTCAGCGTCGTCTTGCCGGCATCGATATGCGCCATGATGCCCATGTTTCTTATGTGCGCCTGGCTTGATTTCTTGTCGACCTTTTCTGCCATGGATGCACTCCGCCCGAGCCAAAAGTCGGCGTATTCAAGCACATCCGGCAGGGGCAGTCAATGGACAAGCCCCGGCATCTGTGCTACCAATCGACTCTCTTGCCCATCGGGACCGCCGCTGCTGGCTGTTTCGGGCCGCACCGGGGGCAACGAGGTAACAGCATAATTACTCTTGGAGCAACACATGCTTATGTACGAACTAATCAAAATCAAACGTGACGGAGGCACTCTTTCCGAGTCTGACCTCAAACAGATTATAAATGGTTATGTATCGGGAGAACTTCCTGATTATCAGATGTCAGCGTTTCTTATGTCCGTCTTCATCCGAGGGTTCTCAACCAGGGAGTTGGGACACTGGACCAGGGCCATGCTTTACTCTGGTGAGACAATCCGCTTTGACGGCCCCGGGCCCTACATCGACAAGCACTCCACGGGCGGCGTTGGCGACAAGGTCTCCCTCCCCCTGGCCCCTCTGGTTGCGGCCCTGGGCATGCGCGACCCGATGATAAGCGGGCGAGGCCTGGGACACACCGGAGGCACCCTGGACAAGCTGGAGTCTATCCCGGGGTTCCAGACCCGGTTGCCCGTGGAGCGCTTCAAACAGATAGTAGATACCGTTGGCTGTGCCATTATCGGCCAGACGGACACCCTGGTTCCCGCAGATAAGAAAATATACTCTCTTCGAGACGTTACTGCCACGGTGGACTCTATTCCGCTAATAAGCAGTTCAATCCTGAGTAAAAAGGCAGCATCGGGCATCAGCGGGCTCATCATGGACGTGAAGAGCGGCTCTGGAGCCTTCATGAGAACCCAGGAGAGCGCCAGGGCGCTGGCTGAGACCCTGGTGAGCCTGGGCGGTGAGCTTGGCCTGAAGGTGAGGGCGTTCATCACCGAGATGAGCCAGCCCTTAGGCATCAAGTGCGGCAACGCCCTCGAGGTGGAAGAGAGCATCGACATCCTTCAAGGCCGAGGGCCCCAGGATACCACCGACCTCGTCATCCTCTTCGCTGCCCACTCGCTGCTTGTTGCCGGGTTGGAGAGCGACGAAGACACGGCCATGGAGAAGGCCCGAAAGGAGCTTGCCAGTGGGCGTCCCCTGGAGGTGTTCGCAAGGATGATCGAGGCCCAAGGGGGCAATCCCAGAGTCATCGAAGATCAGTCGCTGCTTCCCAAGGCCCCCAAAGAGCTGGAGTGGAGCCCCAAGGGGGAAGGCTACGTCGTGGACATGGATTCCGAGGCCATGGGGATGGCCATTGTGGCCCTGGGAGGCGGTCGCCGAAAGATAGACGACATGGTTGACCCGGGGGTCGGACTTCTGGTGCACAAGCGCATCGGCGACCCGGCCGACGGTAACCCCGCATGCACCATCCGGTACAGTAGCGAGGAGAAGCTGGCCCAAGCCCTGCCACTGCTGGAGAAGGCCTACACTATAGGTGCCGACGCCGTGCCGAAGGCCCAACTTGTGAAGTTCCGATGCTGAATGGGAGAGGCCCCGGTGAGGGCCTGATGGTCGGTTCTACCTGGTAAGCGACCTGTACCGAATGCGGTGCGGGCCCGCGTCTTCGCCAAGGCGCTCCTTCCTGCCTGCCTCATAGCTGGAGTAATCGCCCACGTGCCAATAGACCTGACTGTTGCCCTCGAAGGCCAGAATGTGGGTGCAGATTCGGTCCAGGAACCAGCGGTCGTGGCTGATGATCAGACAGCAGCCGCCGAAGTTCTCGATACCCTCTTCCAGGGCCCGCATGGTGTTCACGTCCAGGTCGTTGGTAGGTTCGTCAAGCAGGATGACGTTGGCTCCCTCTCGGAGCATTCTGGCGAGGTGAACCCGGTTGCGCTCTCCGCCCGATAACTGCACCACGGCCTTCTGCTGGTCCCCGCCCGAGAAGTTGAACCGGCCGACGTACGCCCTGGAGTTAACCTCGACCTTGCCAAGGGCTACCGAGGGGGCGCCATCGGTGATGACCTCCCAAACAGACTTCTCCGGGTCAAGCGTGCTGCGAACCTGGTCCGCATAAGCCAGCTTCACCGTCTCTCCAAGCCTGATGCTGCCTCCATCGGGGTTCTCCTGGCCCGTGATCATCCGGAAAAGGGTGGTCTTGCCCGCACCGTTGGGACCGATAATGCCCACCACCGCAGCAGGGGGGATAATCAAGGAGAGGTTCTCGATGAGCAGCTTGTCGCCGTAGCCCTTGGCCAACCCGTCCAGTTGCACAACGATGTCGCCAAGCCTGGGGCCCGACGGAATGTATATTTCCAGGTCTCTGGCAAGCCGTTCAGGCTCCCGCGAGACCAGGCTCTCGTAAGCGCTGAGCCTTGCCTTACCCTTGGCCTGCCTCGCCTTGGGCGACATTCGGATCCACTCCAGCTCACGCTCCAGAGTCTTCTGCCGCTGCGTCTCCTGCTTCTCCTCCAGTTCCAACCGCTTGCTCTTCTGCTCAAGCCAGGAGGAGTAGTTGCCCTTCCACGGAATGCCGTGGCCCCGGTCCAACTCCAGAATCCAGCCGGCAACGTTGTCCAGGAAGTAACGGTCGTGGGTCACGGCAATGACCGTCCCCTCGTACCGCTGAAGGTGCTGCTCCAACCAATGCACCGTGGTGGCATCCAGATGGTTCGTCGGTTCGTCCAGAAGCAGGATGTCCGGCTTGATGAGCAACAGCCTGCAAAGCGCCACCCGGCGCAACTCGCCACCAGACAAGATGCTCACAGGACTCTCGGGCGGCGGGCACCCCAGAGCGTCCATTGCCATCTCCAGGCGGCTGTCAAGGTCCCACGCATCGTGGGCATCCAGCTTCTCCTGAACCTCTCCCTGCCTGGCCAACAGCTTGTCCATGGCAGCGTCGTCCATAGGCTCGGCAAACTTGTTGTTAATGTCCTCGAACTCCTTGAGCAGGTCCACTATCTCCTGCACCCCCTCCTCAACCACCTCCCGCACCGTCTTGGTCTGGTCCAACTTCGGCTCCTGCTCCAGGTAGCCAATGGTGAACCCCGGAGCACAAGCCGTCTCTCCAAGAAACTCAGTGTCAACCCCCGCCATGATCCGCAACAGCGTACTCTTACCCGCACCGTTCAAGCCAAGCACGCCGATCTTCGCTCCATAGAAGTAGGAGAGCGATATATCCTTCAAGACCTGCTTGGTTCCGTGGACTTTTCCCACACGCATCATTGAATAAATTATCTTCTCGCCTTCATAACCCATTTGATCCCCCAAAGCGGTTCGGCGCCTATCCTAGAAGCAACCAACACGGGCGTAAAGCGGTTTCTCGCGGGCCTTGGCGGCAGCGGTTGACAATAGCGCCGACGGACTCCATCCTCCCTGCGGATGATTGGTTTGGAAAAGGAGGAGAGATGAAAGGCAAGGGGTTGTTTCTGGGCGTATCAGTGGCCCTGGGTACCATCGTTGTCGTCTGGGCCGTGTTCAACCTTGTTTCATGGCTGCTTGTCACCGAGCAGACAGCTAGCAAACCCCTGGAGGTGGCCCAGGTAGATGCCAACACCCCAAGCCAGGCGGGCCCTGGCGCTAAGGCCGTGGCCGCACCTGCAGCGCCCGCTCAGGGTGATGCACGCGCTCCCCAAGTGGCCCCTGGGACCGTGCCAAATCAGCAGGACAGCAAGGTCGGCCAGGCATCAGGCGATCAGGCAGCACCCGCCGCCGATACCGCTGGCTCAGACCCCTCCGATAAGGCTGGAGTGCCCCCCACGTGCAACTGCGCACCCGACTTCTTCTCCGTGGTACACAGCAGGAAGAGCGTCCGAAAGTTCCTCGACACTCCCGTGCCCAAGGAGGCGCTGGAGAAGATTCTCAAGGCAGGCATGGCCGCACCTACTGCGGTGGATCGCAGACCGTGGGCCTTTGTGGCCGTCACCGACCGCACCGTGCTTGACGCACTGGCCGAGAAACTGCCCTTTGCAAAGATGCTCTATCAGGCCGGAGCTGCCATCATCGTCCTTGGTGACCTCGACAAGGCGCTGCCAGGCGAGGCCCAGGCCTACTGGATTCAAGATACCTCGGCCGTAACCCAGAACATCCTGCTGGCTGTGGAGGCCATGGGGCTGGGCGCAGTCTGGACAGGCGTCTACCCTAACAAAGACCGAGAGGCTACGGTCAGAGAACTGCTGGAGCTGCCTTTGAACGTTATCCCGCTCAACGTGATTCCTATTGGCTATCCCGCCGGCGAGCAGAAGGCCAAAGATAAATGGGACTCATCGATAATTCACTGGGAAAAGTGGTAATACATGAGTGAAATTAAGGTTGTCATAGTCGCTACGGGCGATGAGATAACCAATGGCGACATCGCCGATACCAACGGAGCGTGGCTCTCAAGCCGCCTATTCCATGAGGGCATATCGGTGTGGGGCCACGAGGCTATCCCGGACTCTCCCCAAAGGCTTGTTGCTGCGGTGCAGCGACTGAGCGGCGAAGTGGACATGGCAGTCTTCTGCGGCGGTCTTGGCCCCACGGACGATGACTACACGGTGGATGCCGTGGCCAGCCTGCTTGGCACCTCGCCCGTGCACCACCAGCCCACGTTGGAACGGGCCCGGAGGCTCTTTGCGGACAGGGGTACCCCCTTCGTCGCTAACGGGGCCCGGCAGTGCCGCTACCCCGAAGGCACCCAGGTGTGTCCCAATCCTATGGGCCTGGCCCCCGCTTTTCGGGTGGCCATCGGTCGCTGCATATTCTTCTTCCTGCCCGGCCCCCCAACAGAGTTCCAGGCCTGTTGCGAGGCTTGCGTGCTGCCCGAGGTGCGCCAGCGGCTTCGAAGTGAGCATGCCCCCGTGGCGCTCTCACGCCGCTTCCGAACCACAGAGCTGGGAGAGTCCATACTGGCTCAAACCGTGGCGCCGGTAGTTGCTCAGTTCCCCGACGCCCGCTTCGGCTGGCGTGCGGTCTACCCCGAGGTCTGGTTCAAGGTGCTGGTGACGGCTTCGACGCAGGCCCAGGCAGAGGCCAAGATGGCGCTTGTAGCCGCCAGAACAGCAGACGCCGTCGGCCCACGCCACCTCTTTGCCACCGATGATGAGACCATGGAGGAGGTGGTGGGAAAGGAGTTGGCACGACATGGACTGACCCTGGGCACCGCCGAATCTTGCACCGCCGGACTTCTGGCCGGTCAGATTACCGAAGTGCCCGGCAGTTCGGCATGGTTCAAGGGCGGCTTCGTTACCTACTCCAACGAGTTGAAAATCTCCCTCCTCGGCGTCCCAGAGAGCCTCCTCGCTGCCCATGGAGCCGTCAGTGCCCCATGCGCCGAAGCCATGGCCCTCGGTGCCCGTGAGCGCCTCGGGACCGACCTCGCTTTGGCGATAACAGGCATCGCTGGCCCCGGGGGAGGCACCCAGGCCAAGCCCGTGGGCACCGTGTTCATTGCCCTGGCTACACAACGGGGCGTGCAGGTGGAAACACCACGGTTACGTGGCTCTAGAGACCGAATAAGAGCCGGCGCCGCATTCTACGCCCTGAACATGATTAGAAGAGAGCTGCAGGGGCTGGACGATTAGTTGACTTGGTGCCCCTCAGGGCTTGAGCCGACCGTCCACTTCTAGAATGAACCCGTCCAGGCTGATTCTGGTCCAGTCCGTGATGACCCCCTCGAACCTGACCTTCTCCTTCTCGTTGAGCTTAAGGATCTCCGGTTCGGCCATGAAGAGCTTCACATCGGCTCCCGTTGAGCCATCGATGTCGATCTTGGCGAATTTCCCCGAGATGCTCTCCACCTCGCCGGACCACTCAACCTTGGTGCCCTTGAGCTTCGTGGGGAAGGTCTCCTTCTCGAAGCGCACGGAGTTCTTCTTGTACTCGTCGAGAATCTCAGCCCACGCCATGGTGCACGGCGCAGCGCTCTTGAGAGAGCTCTCGGTCTGAATGGGGTCGGCGCCTTGAAAATCTTTGCATCCGAATGCTGCGGCAACCACCAGGAGCAACATAGAAACTATTCTCATCTTCTACCTCCGACACGGCTATCCATCTATCCCTTGACGCCGGCGCACTCTGCCCGGCCCCGACACCCCTTCCCCAACACCCCACCTACAGCGTTCGACGATGGAAATCCAGGAAGGGGTCGGGGGCATCCAACTCCTGGATTCGAGCCGCAAGGGCCCTGACCGCAACGGCCCGGTCCTCGGCAGACTCACGGTCCACATCCCAGGGCATATCGATGACCGTCACGCCCTGGCGCCTCAACACGTCCACCATGTGCGATATTTCCCGGTCAAGGTCTATGAGGTACTGCAGGTCTATTGCCGACTCGCACTTGCGGCCATCTCTGTCGAACATCCGCTTGGCTATGCGCTGCGCCGACGTCTTGGGCGCAACCAGCAGCCGGACGCATACGTTTGGCAGCAATACCGCCGCCGTCATGGTGTGGTAGATGTCCTGGTAGGTCCCAAACTCACGGGGACTCATGGCGCCGTTCTTCAACTGTAGTCTGGCGAAGCAGGTGTCGCCAAAGTAGCTGCGGTCCAGCAAAGCATGGCCGAAGCCGCTCATGGCGTGCCACTGGGCATGCAGGTGCATCCGGTACCGGGCCTGCAGAAGGTGGACCTGCATGATGAGGGCCCAGCGCTTCTGGTCCTGATAGAAGTCGGAGAGATAGGGGTTGGCGTTGTTCGCCTCGTCGGGCTCCATCTGAACAAGGGTGTTGGGCCCCAGCGCCTCGCCAAGTTCCCTGGTCAGAGAGCTCTTACCCGCACCGATGATACCCTCCACGATCACCACTTTCTTTCGCTGGTCCACTGGCCACCTCTGTTGTCGAGTCCAAGTTCAGGAACCCCTCTTCAATCGCCGACAGGCCTGAGCTTGTCAAGCCGGGCCTGCTGCGACGCCCGAATAATTGCTACCTGTGAACCGGCCGCCGCCTACGACGACGGCATGCAACAGAAGCTTGGGCCCATTGCCAGCGAAGTATGAGGTGTGTCAGCCAAGGGGCGCAGAATCGCCCTGCAAGAAGAGCATTGGGATCGCCGGACGTCAAACCGGCCAGAATCAGCAGCGAAATCGGAGCCGAACAGCGCGCAAAGCCATCAGCAGCAGGGCCAAAGCAACCAACGTCGCTGCTGCTCTACCGTCCCCAGACCCAGTCGCTGCTGCGCAAGAGCCACCCTTACAATCCGAGTAGGTGACCCACGTATCCGCCGCCACCAAATCCCCCGAAGAGGTCTCCTTGGGCACCGCAACGTCGCTGCTGGCGGTGTCAGACGGAGACTCGGCCTGAAGGTCGTTGAAGGGCAACTCCTCCTGGGCCAGGTCGGGCTGCTCCACAATGTCGGTCTCTGGCGGCTCAATAACGTCTTCCACCGGCTCAACGGGGTCCACAGGGTCCGAGGCCAGGTCGGTCAGCTCCAGAGCCTCAAGCACCGCCCCGAGCAGCATGGCCCGGGCATCCAGCCCCACCACCGTCTCAAAGGGGAAACCCAGCAGGGCCACCCCCTGCTCGCCCTGCTTCCAGGCCGTAGCGGCTACCTGACCGTCGCCGTAAGTTACCAGAGCTGCGCCACCGTCCAGGGGCTCCAAAACATCGCAGTAGAGCGAGTTGTAAGTTCCCTTGGTGCCATCATCCAGAGTCAGCGCCGCTGCCCCCAGCATCAGCGTGTACTGGCCCGATTCATCACTGAGATAGCCGGCCCGCAGCCAGGTCTCGAACCACTCCTGCTCCTCGGGAGAGCCCTTCTCCACAAGGTCCCAGCCAATCTCGGTGCCCGAGAGCAGCAGATGACCGCCGCCGGCCAGAAAGGCCTGTATCAGCGAACGCTCCTGCCCCGTCAGGGCCTCATCCTGGGTGCTGTTCCGCCCCACGAACCAGTCGATGAAGCGGTAAGTACCAAGCTGCACGTCCAGAACATCGGCATGGCGCCAGGCCGAGTCGAATGGAATCCCCAAAGCCTTGAACGCTTCGGCGTGCTCTACGATATGGTCGAAGCGATTGATTCTGTGCAGCAGCATCCTCTGAACCGTCCCAAGGTTCCACGCCGACAGGTCCTCGGGGATAAGCGTCAGCCGGTCCAGACGCTCGAAGGCGGCCACAATCAGCGCCGCTCGTTTTCCCGACGCCGACCTCGACGTGGCAAGCGTTGGTGAGGGGAAGCTCTCACCGCCGTCGTTCACTGCCGTGACGCGATAGTAGTAAACCTTTCCGGGCTCCAGTGGGCCCACAACGTATTCGGTGCCCGAGCCTGCCTCCACGCCGTTGTCGAAGGAGCGGCCGTCGCTGCTAGAGTAGACCCTGTAGCTCTCGGGCGGGTCCGAGCCCACTACCGGGCCGCTTGGAGCCGGTTGCCACGCAAGTCTGGTCCTGCCGTCGGGAAGAGTCGTGACGCTGAAGCCCACGGGACCATCGGGCACAAAGATGGCCTGCTTGCTATCCTTCCATGCGAAGTAACGAACTATGCCCTGGTAGAAGGCCCTGGCCACAAGGGCCCGGAACTTGGGGTCCTGCATCTTCAGGCACTCTGCCTGGGTGTCGTGGAATCCCACCTCCACCAGTGCCGAGGGCATCTCGTCGTTGTGGCTTGGATTGAGCTCGCCGAACCAGGCCGAGTAGATGCCCCGGTCCGCCCAGTTGGAGTCATACTCGGCCCTTATGTCGAGCACCACCTCATCGTGAATGAACTCTGCCAGCTTATCGCTGCCTGCCACTCCCGTGAAGTCGTAGCTGCCGTTGGGCTCGTTGGGCCCGTAGACGTATGTGCTGGTGCCTGTACCGGGGCTGGGCGCATTGGTGTGCCACGAGACGAAGACCGCATCCTCCCCCTCTTCGTGCTGCCAGGCAGCATACCTGGAGCGTGAGGAGACGTCGTCGCTGCCATCCGACGAGGAGTAGTCGTAGACGCTGCTTGGCGCACCGTTGAACTGGGAGGCATAGCGGCAGTTCTCTTCCCAGCGAGGCCGCCCCGTCGTGGGGCCGGTGTTGATCTTGTTGCCCGTGCCCCTCTTGATAACCCCTCTGCCACCTCCGAACTTCACCGCATCCACGGAGACGACCCTGTTCTCCGCCTCGGATGGAGCGTCGGCGGAGACCACCACGGCGCCAAGGTCGGCGTCGAGCCCCGCCCGGAAGTAGAAGCGGCCGAGGGTGATCCAGGTGCCTCCGTGCCGCTTCTGGTCCACGATGTAGGTGGTCTCTCCACCCGCATGGCGAACCAGGACCTTGGCTGAGGAGGTTCGGTTCCCCGAGGCCGACCAGGAGATTGAGACTGTGTAGTAGCCATCCACCGGGATTCGGGGGGTGAAGCGTGCGTTGGTTTGTGAGCCCGGCTCGGTCCATGCGAAGCGGGTCGTACCGGCGCTGAAGAGGGCCACTCCCGATGCATAAGGCGGCGTGAAGGTTCCGAAACCCGGTGCGGTTGAGGTCTCGAAGGGGCCAAACTCCTCATAGAGCCCGTTGTCCGGGTTTGAAGTGCCATCCTCGTTGTCGATGACCACCATTTCGGGATTCATGTCGTGTTCCCGCACAGCGAAGACCGTCGCACCGGCGTTCTCAAGGTACTGAATCAGATACTGGTTGATTGCCTCTGCGTTGAGGAAGTCCTCCACGGCCCCGTGGGTGTTTCCTCGCTGGGTCGTCCAGGCATCCAGGGTGTCGCTCCAGGTCCAGCCGTGCCCCTGGCTGACGTAGACGTGCTTCCCGTTGAGAAACCCCTTGGGCATGCCGGGAGCTTGGTCGGGTACAAAAATGGGCGAGTGGTGAGCAACCCCGTCAACCTCCCAGGCCTTTCGTTCCACGGGTGCCACGGGAGGCAGAAAGCTCGTGAGAGGCAGCTCCATGCCCGATTCCGGGTCCAGGAACCACAACTGCACATCCACGCCACGCCCGTACTTGCCCACGAAGCATCGCTGCAAGTCGTCGGCAACGCCCTCGGTGAGGGCCGCCAGCCACCAGCCGTCGGTCCCAAGCACCACCTTGACCGCCTCTCCCCTGGGCGTATCAACGTCGCCAACATGCTCGACCCAACTGCCCCGAGGCAGCAGGGCCTGGCGCACTGCCTCCTGTATTCCCTGTTCCGAGACCGGATCCACGCCGGTCGTAGAGGACGACAGCGCCACCCAAAGAAGCAACCACATTTCGGCACCTCCCGGCGCTATTCCTACATCATTTGCCAGTAATTTCTCAACAACGTTGACGCCGCACCGCTCGACGGGTATCAATTCCGACGATGAAGACGCCAGGAGGCACCATGAAAAGAATCGTCGCTACTCTGCTTTTTGTCGGGTTGTTCGCCACTGCTGGATGTGGCAGCGATGAAGGCGCTGCGCAGGAGGATGACATTCGAGGACTGCTGGATTGGGTCATGGACTACTCGCAGGGTGACGGCGCCTCCATGGACCTGGCCGAAGAAGTGCCCGATGTGGCCCTGCCCGACCTGGCGGACACTACTCCCGATAGCCTGCCCGACCTGGCCCCCGACCTGGCCCCCGACCTGGCCCCCGACCTTGTTCAGGACATAGCCAAGCCCGATCTTCCGCCTCCTCCTCTTGACAGTGACGATGACGGGATCCCCGACGAGGGTGACATGTACCCCTCGGACCCAAACATGCCGGGCATGGCCAGTTCGGGCAAGGTCTATGCGCACACGGCCACTAAGCTGTTCACCATGGACGTCAAAGACTACTCACTCACCGAGATCGGCACCTTTGCCCTGGGTTCCGTGGGGGGCTCAATGACCGACATTGCCATAGACAGTTACGGCACCCTCTTCGGCATTACCTTCGATGACCTCTTCACCTGCCATCCACAGACTGCCAAATGCACCTGGCTGGGCTCTCTACCCACAAGCTTCAACGGCCTCACCATGGTTCCACCCGGCGGGCTGGACCCCGACGAGGACGTTATGGTGGGCATCAGCAACTCCGGAGACTGGTACCGCCTGGACATCGTGGGTACCACCGTGGAGAAGACTCTGCTTGGCAAGTATGGTGGTGGCTACAGCAGCAGCGGAGACGCCTACTCCATCAAGGGGCTTGGCACCTTCGCCTCGGTTCAGAGTGGTTTGGGAATGGGCGACGACATCCTTGTCACGGTGGATTCGGCAACGGGGTCCGTGACGGGCGTTGTAGGAACCATTACGGGGCACAGCGCAGTCTATGGTTTGGCAGGATGGACCGGCCGAGCCTTCGCCTTTGACGAGAGCGGGGCTATCCTTGTGATTGATACCTCCACGGGCGGAATTACGAAGGCTGCGCAAACCAACCATTCATGGTGGGGCGCCGGGGTCCGAACATCAATCTACTGATGTTTCTTCAGGAGGCGGGGTAACTCAGCGGAGTGGGATTCTGCACCTGGTCTTTTATCATGTCATTATTATAGATGTACTTCAGTGATGAAGTCTGCACGGGCAGGAACTCTATCTCGAAATCGACCATGAGAGCCGTTCCCGAGACCGAGAAGCCTGCCGGCACTGTGCCTCGATACTCGTCGTCGTTTTCCGAATCGCCGTTGAAGAGGGCTGGAAGCGACTGCCACTCCGTGTCGCCCTGGTTCATATACTTCAGGGTGACCTTCACGCCTGCACCAGCACCAACCTGGTCTGTGACCCCGGGCTTCCAGACCCTGACATAGACGTTGACCTCGGCCCCGGCCACCACCGGGGCACCGCTGTTGGGCCAAATCTGCCCTGCCCAGCCAATCTCGCAGGCGTCGGGCAGGGTGTCCATATCCAGATCGATAGCGTCGTCGCCCGATGAGCAGACATCCAGGGCATCGCTTATGCCATCTCCATCGAAGTCGAGGCAGGTGGGGTGTTCGCCACAATCCTCCACGTCGTCACAATCGATGAGCAGGTCCAGGTCGTCATCGGTTCCGTTGCCGCAAATCTCCTCGAGGCAGTCAATGAAGCTGGCACAATCGGGGTCTTGGCAGTCCACCAGGCCGTCGCAACCGTTGTCAAAGCCGTCATCGCACACTTCAGCGCAGAAGATGGACGAATCGCATGTGGGGTCACAGCAGTCGACCAAATCATCGCAGTTATTATCTTTCTCGTCGTTGCAAATTTCCATGCAGACAGGAGAAGACTTACATCCAGGATCACAGCAATCAATTATATCATTGCAATTATTATCCTTCCCGTCATCACATATTTCCTGGCAGAATGGCGAGAACTGACATGCCGTATCGCAGCAATCAATTATATCGTTGCAGTTATTATCAATGCCGTCGTTGCATATTTCAGCACACGCCACATTGGTGCTGCAGTCCGAGTCGCAGCAGTCGACGATGCCATCGCAGTCGTTGTCCTCGCCGTCGTCGCATATTTCGCCACACACAGGAAGCAGCGCACAGTCGGAATCGCAGCAATCGGCCAGCCCGTCACAATCGTTGTCGATGCCGTCGGTGCAATCCTCATGGCACTCCGTGAGGTGAGTACAATCACTGTCGCAGCAATCAATCAGGTCGTCCTTGTCGTTGTCTTTTCCGTCAAAGCAGTCTACCTCGTAATTGAATATACTTGCACAGTAGATTTGCACATCATCAATATACCAACGGTCTGCATCATCACCTCGGTATGCAAAGAAGATCTTTACCTTCTCCATACCCACGGTATCGAAGTACAATGGCCCAACGCTGGTAGCCGTGTCGGTTCCAGGGGGCACCACGGTCTCCACCTGGGTATCCCCGGACCAGACCCCCACGCTGTGGTAGAGGTAGCGGGTTGCATACTCATTCTTCTCAACAAATTCGACTCCAACCTGCTCACACCCGTCCAGGTCGAAGAGGGGAGACAAGAGCAGGTAGGACTTCGTAGTGCTGCAACCCAGCTTGTCGTTCATGATGAGCGAGTGCCCACCGAAGAGGGGGTCCGTGAACATGGCCCAGCCGCATTTCGAGTCTGGACCCGTCTGCGACCAGTCGGAAGGAATCAACGGACCATTGCCAATACCCTCAAAGTCGGCACTGAATGGTAGGAGAATCCCAACGCACTCGGGCACCCCCGCACAGGCCGCATCGGCACAGTCGGCCAAACCGTTGCAGTCGTTGTCCAGGCCATCGGTGCAGCTGCTCTCGAAGCAGTTGGGAGCCCCAAGACAGTCGGCGTCGCAGCAGTCCGTCAGGCCGTCGCCATCGTCGTCGACTCCGTCGTTGCAGTTTGACTCGTTGGCGTCCAGGGCAGATAACTCAATTGTCAACGTATAAGCCCCGAAATCTGTCGGATACGCGGCATCAACAATTATGTAGTATGTATCCGGAGGTAGTACCAACGACGAAATTACCGCCGGCGCCGAGCTCTTAATACTTGCGCAGCCAACCTCGTTAGTAACAACACAGCTCCCCTTGTAGACATATACCGCCGCAAAACGATTACCGGAATCGAAGTCGTGGGAGACCTTCACCTTCATGGGGGCCGCCAAGGTCATGACGTAGACCTCGTCCCTGGCCGAGTTCGTCGCCGTGGCATCACAATTCAGCGACTTGTAATCGGGCATCGCCGCAGCAGTGGACGCCTTGTAGGTCAGGACTCGGCCCGCATCGTCGGCACCCAGGGGAACCCCGTCGTTCACCGGTCGGGCCGAGGCGCAGTTCTCACCAAGACAGTCGAAGCTGGTGGCACAGTCCGAATCGAAGCAGTCGGAGTAGAGGTCGCAGTCGTTGTCCTTGCCATCGCTGCAATTCGTCTCGGCAACACAGGCGTCATCACCCCAACAGTCGCTGTCGCAACAGTCGGTGAAGCCGTCGCCGTCGTTGTCCGCGCCATCAACGCACGAGATCTCGGAGGTGCTGGGCAACCCGAACATCAGCTCAAGAACATAGTCGCCCTTGTCCAGCGGGTCTGCACCATCCACCACCAGGAAGTAGGTGCCCGGCTGCAACAGCATGTCGTTGATGCGGGCCGGCCCCCCGCTGCCTACCGTATAACCGCACGCCAGCTCGGCACCCGAGGAACACTCGCCGGAAAAAAGGTATATCGCCGGATATAGTGCAAGCTGGTTGAAATCCATCGTAGCGCTCATACGCAGCGGAGTGGAGAGCACGAACATGTATACTTCATCGGCTGCCTGCTCTGTACTATCGTCGCAGCTTCCCTCGTGTTCATCGCTGTTGTCCGCCGTTGTGCCCGTGAAGACCATGGGCACCCCCGCATCGAGGTAGGTCAAAGCCTGACCACCCTTGATTGGTTTTGGCGCATCACAGCTCTCGCCAAGGCAGAAGAAGTCCTGGGCACACTGCGGATCGCCACAATCCGTCGCTCCGTTCAGGTCGTTGTCCACTCCGTCGTCACACAGGGTCTCCGTGGCCGATGCCGGGTATGTCTCGAAATCCAGCGAATAACTGCCCATGGTACCGCCGCTGCCACGAACCGCCAGCACCAGCGTTGTGCCAACTCCGTGACCATAAAGAAGCGTCTCTAGGCCCCCAGGACCCCCAGATTTCCCCGAAGCCAACTCGGTGCCGCTCTCATCCGTGAGCTGCAAATCCACGTTCAGTCCCGGTGCGGGCGTCGCCGTGACACGAAGGAAGCCCTTGCCCGAGACAGGCAGTTCAAACATGTCGGCATCGTGCGCCGGATAGATGGAGATGCCCTCTTCAACTGCGAATCCACCCGCCTCCGCCGCGAGCAGCGCCGCTTCATCCAGCACGTCGTTGGGCTCGTAGGGATCAAGGCAGTAGGCGTTGCCCACGCAGTCCTCGTCGAGGCAATCAACCAGAGAGTCCCCATCGTCGTCCAACCCATTCCAGCACTCCAGCTCAGAGGTGGGAGGGTCGAAAAACTCAAGCGTCAAGGTATAAGGTGCAGCATCGCCAATATAAGAGGAGTCAACTATAATATAATAGGTACCTGGAGCAAATGCCCCGTCGATACTGGCTGTAGTGCTCGAATAGGCACAGAAGAGTTCATCACCCACTCCGCCGCACTGCCCGGCGTAAACGTAGAGCGCCGGATAGAACGTAGCCCCGCCGCCGGGGCTCGTGAACTTATGGCTCAGCAGAATCCGCATGGGCTCTGCCACCTCCATCTTCCAGACCGCATCGGCGCCGCCCACGGTCTCGGCGCTGCACTCTGCCCCATACTGGTCGTTGTACCCCACGGTGGAGCCCGTGTAGGTCAGTTTCTGACCGTCCAGGGCCGCCCCAACGGGCTGGCCATCGTTCACCAGAGACGGCAGCGAACAAGAATCACCCTGGAAACCGATGCAGAACTCATCCTCCCAACAGTCGGGGTCAGCGCAGTCCACAAGAAGGTCGTAGTCCTGGTCCACCTTGTCCATACAGTTCGTCTCCACCGAAGGAGGCGCCTCCATGGCCACTTCCAGACGGAACGGCCCCATGTCGTAGCTCCATGCCGCATCGACCACGATGTAGTAAGTTCCCGGCCCAAGAAGCACGTTCACAATGGCCGGATCGCCGTTGGTTCTGGCGCAGGCAAGCTCCTGGCCCTTGGAACACATAGAGTCCAGTACATAGATGGCCGGCCACATCACCAGAGTGGGATGCTGAAACTCCATCTGCGCATCCAGCACAATGGGCACCTCGGTCTTGAAGAAGTAGACCATGTCCGACGCAATGGCCGTCTTCGAATCGCAGCTTCCCGAAACCTTGTTGGTCATAACCGAGGTGTCCCCCGTCACCGACGCGCTCAAAGGGAGAGTCTCGGCGGTGACGTCCATATCAAGGAGCATCAGCGGAGAGTCGCAGCCGTCCCCCGTCGGATCCCCACAAGCATCACTTCCCCAACAATCCAGGTCGAAGCAGTCCACAAGACCGTCTTCGTCCTGGTCCACACCGTCGTCGCAGTACAGTTCCGAGGCAGCAGGCTCAACTAGCCGGACCGTCACTGTGTAGCTTCCCTGATCGCCGGCTCCTGCCCCATCGACCAGCACGTAGTAGCCCCCGGCCTTCACGGGCACAACCAGCTCCATGGCAGCACCGCTCTCCCCCAACCTGCAAGCCAACTCGCCAACACAAGCAGCGGGCAGAAGTGAGACCGAATAGCGCTGCGGACCACTGGGCTGCAACGAGATGGCAAGCAGGCCCTTCTGGCCCACCTCCACCTGATGAACCACGTCGGCACCACCACTGAAGGGAACGCACGAACTCTCGTAGTCGTTGGCCTTGCCTTCCGTAGTGAAGAAGAGCGAGTGCTCCGAACCTATCAAAAGCGCACCATCGCTCATAGCCACCGAATCCAGACAGGTCTCACCCGACGGCAGACACGCCCAGTCAGAAAAACAGTCGGGGTCTTCGCAGTCGATGAGCAAATCCTCGTCTTCGTCCTCGCCCCCGGTGCAGACCTCGTCCAGGCATATAGAATCCCCCGGGATGCACTTCCCACCGTCACAGAAGTCGCCCACGGTGCAGTCGTTTCCGTCGGAGCACTCGCCAGTGCGCCATGCATTGATGCACCCCTGCTCCGGCTTGCATTCGTCGTCAGTACATTCGTTATTGTCATTGCATATATCATGGTCTGGTGTATTCAAAACAGCCATCGAGACTTCATCACACTGATCTATTGTGCAATCTACACCATCATCAACAACCACCGGAGTCACGGCACAGCTACCTGTGGCAGCATCGCAGTACTCCAGCCCGTTGCAGAAAAGCTGGTCGTCACAAGTCAGCGGCGTCCCGACACACGCCCCTGCATCATCGCACTTGTCGTCCTTCGTGCAGTTGTCGCCGTCGTCGCATCCACTGCCGACCTTCACCGACTCCACGCACCCCTTCTCCAAGTCGCAAGAGACCGACTGACATCCCGAAGTGGCCACGCACAGTGAATCGTCGGGCGTATGGGTCACAGCCGCCAGAGCCTCGTCGCATTTGTCCACCGTGCAATCAACACCATCGTCCACCTCGGGGGCTGGTCCCTTGAGACACTCGCCCGTATCGGCGTCGCACGCCTCCAGCCCGTTGCAGAACTTGCCGTCGTCGCACTTGGCCACGTTCCCACGGCATTCGCCATCCACGCACTGGTCCCCCGTTGTGCACTTGTCCTCGTCGTCGCACTCACCGTCACGGTTCTGGAACCGGCACCAGCCATCGTCGCAAGTGCCCGTGCGGCATGGGTACAACCCCTCACACTCGGCGTTGCTCTCGCATGGCACCAGCAGGTCAGAGAAGCCGTCGGGCACAGTATCCTGTCCCACGGTCTCAACGGTCTCGGTGTCCACAGCTGCATCGGCGGGAGAACTCTCACCACCACCACAGCCCGTTACCAGCCACACCACCAAAGACAGCGCCAAAAGAGTGCGGAAACAACGTCGCATGGGCACCTCCAGATTGACGGCAGCAACATACATTAACGGGCACGCGGATACCAGAGGTTAAGCGGCCGCCAAGGCCTCCCCGGCGCATGCCCAAGGGCACGAAGCCACTGCGATCCGGCGCATCCCTCCGCCACTCCGGGGATGGCCAACACAAGGCATCAAAAGCTCTTCGAAGTCGTTGACTTGCGCCCGAAAGAAACCGAAGATTGCCAAAGACTCAGGTCGAGGTGTGGAAGTGAACGGACCCATGGTGCCCCCCACAAAGGGGTTGGCCAAGGACGACCCACTGAACGGTCAGCTTGTTGGCGGTAAGTATAGGGTGGTGCGGCCACTGGGCGCCGGAGGCATGGGCACCGTATACCTGGCTAAACACGAAGAGAGCGGCTTCGACGTTGTAGTGAAAGTCATGAGACCGGGTCTGGCCCGGGAGCTTGTCTCCCTGGAACGCTTCAAGCGTGAGGCAAGAGCGCTGGAGCACGTTACCCACCCCAACGTAGTACAGGTGCTCGGCTTCGGCCCCCACGACGAGACCTACTTCCTGGCCATGGAGTACGTGAAGGGGTACGACCTCTCCACACTGCTGAAGCACAAGGGGGCACTGGATCTCTCCCTGGCCATAATGGTTGGCACGCAGCTTCTTGCTGCTTTGCAGGCCATTCACGATAAAGGCATCATCCACCGTGACCTCAAGCCCGGAAACATCCGCATCACATCAAGTGCCGACGACCCCCTGCGGGTGAAAGTAATCGATTTCGGGCTTGTGAAGTCCCACTCCGAAGCTGTGGGAAACGAGCCCCTCACCCAGGTGGGAAGGGTGGTTGGAACACCCGCCTACATGTCCCCGGAGCAGGTGGTCGGAGGCAGCGTCGACGGCCGAAGCGACCTGTACAGCGTTGGCGTCATTCTCTATCAAATGCTTACAGGCACCCACCCCTTCACGGCCAAAACCCCCACGGGTTTTATGAGGCAGCACTACCACGACCAACCTGACGACGTCACCTCCAGGGCCGCAGAGCGGGGAATCCACCCTGAACTCGAGGCCTTTGTCATGCGACTGCTGGCAAAAGACCGAGAGAACCGGCCTTGCTCCGCCGCCAACGCCCTTGCCGAATTGCAGCGCCTGGAAAAGCTCGTATCTCGGGAGTCGGCCGAGGAAGAGACCGTCTCCGGCGAAGTGGTGGCTGACGTCGTCGAACGACCGGGCCCCGCCCCGAAAGAGCAGGTGCCCACGCCGGCGAAATCACGCTCGTTCTCCTGGCTCTGGTGGACCCTGGCGGGGCTGGCAGGGCTCGGCGCATTGGTGGCCGTGCTTATCTGGGCGTTTCCACCTTCGAAGTAGCGGGCTGTCTCGTAATCGAGAATCGGGCCCTCAAACCTCCCAGCTCAAATGAGATTCCAAAGTTGGCCGTTGAGATTGCCTCGAATGGAGGCCTCAACGGCCCTGGGCCCTTCTTGGGCGCTCCGGGCTGGCCGTGCACCGTGGATGCATAGCTCCAGAGCGCAGGGCCCCACTCGTACTGCCCACTTGCAGGAGCCGTGAGCTTCGCAGCAAAAACCTCACTGTGAACTTCCAGAACGTCCCTTTCCGGGAAGAGCCGCCGCCACTCGTTGAGAATAGGCAGCGCCTTGAAGGCTACCTGCTGCTCCCACTTGGAGGTCTCATCGGAGGCCAGGGCACTGACCAACTCCAAGAAGCGGAAATGGAAAGCCGTGCCGAAGCTGGCCCCCAGGAACTGCAGACCGTGCATGTCCTCCTGCCCCGTGGTTACGGGCGTCCGGGCAACCCCCTTGTGGCGATCGATGGCCTTCTTGAACAGGTTCTCGTTCAGCGACAGAATGAAGACGCTCTCCACCGTGCTGTAGTAGATTGCCAGCTTCGACAGAGCCTCGTCGCCGCCGACCCCAAGCGTCTTTACCCTCACGTAGGGGTGCTCGTTGTGCTCCTGGGTCTCCCAAACCACCATGCCCGGCGCCGTGCTCTCGGCGAAGCCCCGCAGAGCCGTCAGGAACCCGGCCATGGCCATAGGATTCGCTACAGCAACCTCGGCAACCACGGGCAGACGGTAGAACTGCTTCTCGGCAAAGGCGGCCATGTCGTCGGGGTCGCCTATCTCCGCCAGTTCAGCCCAGAAAGGGTCATCTCCGGCATAAGCCCTGAACCAGCGCCCCAGCCAGCCAAACCCGGCGCGCCCAAGCCCCGGAACCATCATGGAGGAGAAGGAGTTGAGCTCCCGCACCAGCTTGGACTCCGGATTGAGCGAAAATCCCACCACGGCCATGGACTCCTCGGGGAAGTGCAGAGAGTCGGGCAACTGGTTGTTGCCCGTAAGCTCAATCATCTCCCGGTACTCGCTGTTGAGCACGATGGGGAAGAGGGAGAGGTCCACCGAGATGCCGTTGGGGCCCACGGCGAAGCGAACCGCCAGCGGGTCGAACACTCCCCTCCAAATGTTCTCATACCTTGTCCTGAAGGCGCCGTACGCTGCCACCTCTTCCACCGTCGCCGCTGCCGGAACCAGTTCCACGATAGGCGTGAGGAAGCGTCGCGTCCCGTAAACGCTGTTGCCGATCTCACCGGGGGTTACCCAGAACAGCTCTGCGTCGGGAACTGAGGAGAGCAGCGGGAAGTAGCTCTCCTGGGATGGTTCACAAGTGGGGGCCTTCTTGGGGGCTTTGCGCCCCTTACGGGCTGGTTCGGGTAGGGAGGTGGCCGGCCACTCCCCCGTCGCCCGGGCGTTGGCGAACTGCACCGCCGCCCCCGTGAGCAGTGAGGCAACTCTCATGCGCCGTGAATCGGCTATGCGCCACGCAGGCCCCCCCCACTTTCGGATCGCCTCGTCGGTCACCAGCAGCAGTGCCGACTCCTCCTCCTCCCTCTGATACCGCTCCCGGAAGAAGAGGTACTCCTCGGTGAAGAGCAGCGACGGTATTCGCCCCGCCGAGGCCGAGATGGCACGCTCCAGGGCCACCAGAGAGTTGCTTACAAGCACCACGTCACCCACCCGGGCAACGTAGGAGGAGACACTTCGATCACCGGTCACGACACCGGACCAGGCAACGCCCCACAGCTCGCCCGAGAGTTGTTCGGCACCCTCATTCGCCAAAGCCGCCGAGTGGTGCTTGCCTTGCAGGTACTGGTGCAGAACCCCGGGCTCCCTGGCCTCAAAGAGCAGCGTGAGGTCGCTTCCCGAGACCAGGAACGGGTCCGCCCCGGTTATGGCCACCGAAGCAACCACCTTGGGGCCTAGCATCCTGGCCGCCTGGCTCACCTCCAGGCATAGCTGCTTCTCGTAGCGTTGATGCGTCTCCGCATCGTGGCTCACACCGTCGAAGCCCGGGAGGAACGGCGTACCATAGGTATCCAACTCGTCGAAGAGCTGCACCATGGCCGAGAAGCTTGGGAAGAGCAGCCCGTAGTTGTCGTGGGGAATCCATGCGCTGAGCCTGTCCAGCCTGGCAGCGGAGAAGGGCATATGAGCAGACCAGTCCACAGGGGGCACCGTGATTGCCGGAACCTGGTCCAGCGGCACCCAGCGTGAGGCCGACGCCCCGTGGCAAGCTACCTGCC
The DNA here is from genome assembly GCA_964593355.1 of uncultured Myxococcales bacterium. Lineage (GTDB taxonomy): Bacteria > Myxococcota_A > UBA9042 > CAIXZC01 > CAIXZC01 > CAYTWV01. The sequence continues at coordinate 21,171 of CAZQHM010000003.1, read as the reverse complement.
CGAACTGCATATTCTCGGAAATCGCCATGGCTCCTGTCAGAAGGTCCATAGACTCAGCCAGCTTCGGGGATAACTGGTCCGACTGCACCTGCTCCGGAGTGCACAAGTCGCTGCTCATACCCATGGGGCGAGGCGCCGGCTTCTGCCCGGGTTTCAACTGGGCAAAGGCTCTGCTCCGATTGGCCTGGAACCTGAACCAGCTCTGCCCCGGAAGCTGCCTGTTGGCCAACTCCTCGTAGTGCGCTGCCCTGGAGGCCCAGAAGCGGGCATAGCCCTTGGCTGTGGCCTTGTCAGCGGAGAGCTTGAACCTCACAAGATTTGCCTTCGAGCCACCATCGGAGGGCCAGACAATATGCCCCTCCCATGCCTGGCCCTTCTCAACCCGTGCCACAAGCCTGTAAGCCGAGGGTTCCAGATTTCCCCCCCGCCTGAACGCAGCAAGGTCATCCTCACGTACCAGGAACGCCTCACCAGCCTGGCCCATGTCCGCTCGGGGAAGGTACCTCATGGACTCCCACGAACCCACAGTCTCCGCAGTGACGGGCTGGTCGGCAGGGGGGAAGGCCCCCTCCACCAGCGGCACCTCCATGAGAGGCAAGTCGAAATAGAGTTCCTGGGCCCCTGCCGGCGCAGCAGCAACCAGAATAACCACCAGGAAGGTCAACACATTGGCCCGCAAGCCAGCGCAGATCTTTACGCCAGACATATCGTCCCCCTAAAAAGCCGAGTATCGGAAAAAGCGTCCGTCGGGAGCTCAGTCTACAGGATGAATGGCCCCAAAGGTCAAGTCATCAATGGTGAAATCGCCATCATCGCCCATCTCTATCACCAGGTGCCCCATGGGCAGCACCGACGAGATCTCCACAAAGGCCGTACCGTTCTGCTCGGTGTACTTGGTGACCATGGGCTGGCCCTGACTAAAGGGGGTGTAGTTGGGTGCATAGGCCCTGACCACGATTCCGCCGGGCCACGTCTGCCCGATGTAGAGCGAGACATCGTAGACGGCCCCCTGAACGGAACCCGTGCCTCCAGGCAGCACGAAGCTCACGGCAATAGGATGGGTCCAATACTCGTTCTGCCCAACCTTGGTAGCGCAAGAGTTCTTGCCGGACTGGGACTTCAATGCATAGGCGTTTGTCCGCACCACGGCCTGAGTAGAGTCGCTTCGCAGCTTGACCCCAGCTGAAAGGTACTCGTCCTGAACGTTGACATCGGGTCCAATAGCCTGGCCGGCCATGTTCTTGTCAAAGGTGAGTACCCCGCCGCACAACCCCGTTTTGCCCTCGCCTACAGCGCAAACCTTGCCCAGAGCACAGTTGGTGCTGTCGCACGACATGACGCACGAGCCAGCGCTGCACAACGACCCCTGGGGACAGGTGCCGCAGGTGCCGCCACATCCGTCGGGACCACACTTCTTGCCGTCGCATTGCGGGGAACAACCGGAGCAGAATCCGAACAGACACGACTTCCCGCCCTCCGCACAATCCTCAACCATGAACCACCCCTGGCCCGCATCGTCACACTGAAGAGCCAAAGCTCCCGAGCACTCCCTGACGCCAGGAGTACAGCCGCCGGGAGACTGGCAGATTCCGTCGACGCAAGGGGCCCCCCCGGTGCAGGCGCCACAGCTTCCCCCACATCCGTCAGGGCCGCACTGCTTTCCTTTGCAGTCCGGTACGCACCCCGTGTCACCCGCGTCATTCGCGTCATGGCCCGCGTCATAGCGCGCGTCATAGGGGTCAGAGTCACCGTAAGAATCAAGACCAAGATCGCCGGGTTCCTGCGCATCCAACCCCGTGGAGTCGTCGTCGGTCAGCTCGGCTCCGACAGCAGCATCGCCATCTTCGCCCGTGGCCCCAAGGTCACTTCGGTCGAAGCCCGCTGTTATGCTGTCCGATGAGCAACCCCAGGCAAACAATGCGACAAGAAATGCGGTGCGGCACAAGAGCATAGAATCCTCCACTCTGCGGCTGGCGATGATAGCCTCAGTGGCAACACCACTCAAGGCAATAGCACTGCGACAGGCCAAAGTGCCCATAAACGGACATCTTATCCGCAGGGTTTGCCACGGGTGCGGTTCTGTTGCCGGGGACCGGTACTTCCGCCGGGTGCATTTCGTGGCCGTAGCCCCGCCAAAGGCGGGTTGACAGCTTGCCCCGCCGAAGCCTTGGCGAAGGGGGGTCGCCGTCGCCGTCGCCGAACTCTCTACCAGCGTGACAGAGTCCATTTGCTCCCCGGCTTGGGATCCGCACCCCTTGGCCACCCACCAAGAGCTACTGCTGAGATATGCTGAGAAGGTGGTATCCCCATGGGCCCAGGGCTACGTAGAGACCGTCCGTCATCACCTCCTCCAAACCGCTGGTGTACACCTGGCCGCTCACCAGGTCCCGACTCACCACACTCCTGCCAGGCCCACCCATCCACGGCAATTGGACACGCCCTTGTGAGGGGCGCTCGGACCAGTTGATAACCACCAGCAAGCTCCTGCCGTCCCTCGCCTCCCAGTGCCACACCAGCAGCTCTCGATGGCTCTGATTGTCAACCCAGCCGCTTGTGGAGAGCATGCTCCACTTGCCCGTGGAGAGCATGGGGTCAGCTGCCACCGGTAAGAGCAGTTCGTGGAACCTGGCCAGCGCTTCGTCCCTTCGCTCGTCGGGCTCACGGCCAAGCTGCACCGGCAGCTTGACCCTTCGACCGGAAAGCTGGCCGTGGAATAGCAACCGAAGGCCAGGCAGAGTACACACGGCCACCGTCGCTGCCTCCTGGCGCCGCCCGAAAACCGTTGCGGCCCTCGGCTCGTCGTGGTTCTCAACGAAACGCACCATCCTCTTGTGATAGGCCGGCTCTCCAGCAAGATGCCCCCTGATTGCATCCGCATCCTGGTGAACCATCCGGTCGTAGAGCCGCTTATCGTAGCAGTAGTCGAAGCCCTGCTGCAGCAGCTTCCACTCCATGTCCCAGTAGGCCTCCGCAATAAAGACGAACTCCGGACTGCCCCGCCGCACCGCCGGGATAACCTCCTCCCAGAAGTCCAGAACCGGCGCGGGGCCAGCCAGGTCTCCCCAAGTCCGGGCGAAGACCTGATTCATGACCAGCATGGCCATGTCGCACCGAACCCCGTCACAAAGTTGAGCGATAGACGCCAGCGTCTCGATGGCCTTGGCCCTGTAAGCAGGGGCCATGGCGTGAAGCTGCGCCGTGTCGGTCCAGTGAGGGAAGAAAGGGTCCCTGCCGTGAGCAACCAGTTGTTCCCCCGTATTCAACCAGTGGCCATCAATGGGCCCCGCTCTTCTGAAACCGGCTTCCGTCAGCGGAAGAGAGAGGTAGCAGCCCGGTGCTCTCAGAAGCCACTCATGATCCAAGGCAGTATGGTTCGGCACGAAGTCCAGAATCAGAGCCAGACCAAAACGGGCCATTGCCTCTCTGCAAACCCTCAGGCCATCGGTTCCACCCAGTCGGGGTTCAACGCAATAACTCTGAACGGCGTATGGCGACCCCACCACGTCCTCCTCAACCCAGTCGCCCAGAGCACGAGAGTAGTCTCCACGAAGTCCATCATGGCCCCGTGCAATCACCACCGACCCGGGACTACGCTGCCATACCCCCATGAGCCACACCCCGGAAAAACCCAGTTCGCCCAGCCGACGCCATTCGGATTCCGGGACGTTTCCCAGATTGATCTCGTGGCCATATCGAAGAGTGAGCTCCCTTAGCCATAAAAGCGTATTAATCTCATAAATTATTGGGTTAGATTTGATTTGCAACGCCTCCTCCTTCAATAATCAGGTCTTCTCGGGCAGCAGGGCCAGGCTACCAACTCCGCACGCCATGGTCACTCCTCCAATTCCGCGTAATTTGCCCCGAACGGCCCCCTGGAAGAAGAAAGACCGCATCTCACGGAAGAAAGGCTCCAGTAAGCCCCCAAGCAACCCCGGGGGCCCATGTTCGAACGTGCCAATAACTGCCGGCAACGCCCGGATTCTACAACATGGCATCCAAGATGCAACAACGGGCCTCACCGTCGGGTGCGGTTCCCGAGCCTCTTGCTCCAAGGTCGAAGGAGGGCTGTTGACAGAGACTGCCATTTCGATACTCTCCCTTGGGGAGGCCGGGGCCCCGGATTTTTACCGGTCTCCCATCAGGAGAACCCATGCGATTGTCCACATTGCTAACCTCATGCCTTCTTGCCGTCGTGCTTGCTGCCTGCTCCGGCTCTTCTTCGGGCCCCAAAGACCCCTCTTCACCTGAGATTGTCGACCAGATTGGCTCCGAGGATCGACAGAGCGAATTCTATGAAGGCGACTCCGACGAGATTCCGTCGGGCTTCAGCCATGAGATCATCACGCACACTCCGGCAGCGGCCACAGGCGTTGCCACTGGAGACTATTTTGACCTGGGCGTGGAGTACCCACCCATTGCCGTAGGTCCGGAGTACAAGAACGTCTTGTCGTTCCAGATGACTCCTTGGGCCTTCCCCCTGCGAGCCCCGGACCCCAGCAGCGGCCCCCTGGTGCTCTTCACCGACGACCTCAACACAATCGTGTTTGCACCGCTGGACCACCCCTTCGTCTCTGTGGTGAACTTCGTCGATGGCCAAATTACTTACGGCGTTCAGGGAGAGGTTGAAGCGATTCCCCAAGGGTTCACTCACCGGTTCGTGCTGGTCAAAGGCAAGGGTATCAACGCTACCATCGAGTACTGGGGTGAGGTCATGCGGCGAGACCGTGGCATCGATAAGCGAGACCGCTACGCCGACTCGGGGCTCTCCTACCTGGGCTACTGGACCGACAACGGTGCTGCCTATTTCTACTCCACCATTCCGGGGATGAACTACCAGGAGACGCTGTTGGAGATGAAGGCCGAGGCCGGCAGGCTTGGGATCCCGTACGGCTACTTTCAGATAGATTCATGGTGGTACTTCCGGGGTCCGGAAATCGGAATCAGAAAGGGTGGCCTTGATAAGTGGGAGCCCGACCCCCTGGTCTTCCCCGATGGCCTGGAGAAGCTTCACCAACTGCTGGGCCTCCCCATGGTAGCTCACAACAAGTGGTTCATCCTGGATAACTCCTATGTGAACGATCATGAGTTTGTCGCCGGCCCAAACTGGGCAATTCCCCTTGGTATTGAGGTCTACCGGGAGTTCATGAGCAACGCCAAGAAGTGGGGCATCGAGACCTACGAGCCCGACTGGCTCATGTCTCACATCTGGGAGATCCCATGGCTGCGGCAGGGAATCTATAACGCAGAGACCTGGATGGACGACCAGAACGACGCTGCTCAGGAGCAGGGGCTCACCATGCAGCTGTGCATGGCCGGGCCTGGACACCTCCTCTATGCCCTGGACATGCCCGCAGTCACCACCTTCAGGACCTCCATTGACTACAAGAAGGAGGTCAGCAAAGAGTCCTTCTGGCCAATGTTCCACACTGTCAACATGCTAACGTCTGCCGTGGGAATCTGGCCCTTCAAGGACAACTTCTGGTCGTCTGAGAAGTTCGGCGAGGCCGAGGCCCTCATCAGCAACCTCAGCGGAGGCATGGTGGGCGTGGGCGACCCCTACCAGAAAGCCAAGCCCGAGATTCTGCTGCGAACCTGCCGAACCGATGGGCTGCTGCTGAAGCCCGACAAGTCCGCAACCCCCATCGACGCCATGTTCCTGCCCCATAAACGCCCCTACACCACAGCCACTCTCTCCGCCAGACCGGGCCTTGGCCGCTGGTTCTATGTGGCAGCATACAACCTGGTTAAAAACCATGAGTCGAGAGGTCCCATCGACATGGCCTTTGCCGTGCTGACCTACGATGGGCGTGACCTCGGCGAAATGTTTGTGTGGCCGGAGAAGATAACCGACTGGGCCTTCGATATGGAACGAGACCTGGGCCTCGCCGCTCCCCACGTCCTTTACAACTGGCGAACTAAAGAAGCGCAGGTAGTGGAGGGTAACTTCAACATCCCCGAGATGACCCAACTATACGACCACGCCTACCTGGTGCTGGCGCCAGTGCTCCCCAACAAGCTTGCCCTCATCGGCGAACACGGCAAGTTCGTGACCTTGGCCGACAAACGCTTTGGTAAGATCGAGTACGATACCACCGGAGTAACCTTCCAGTTGGCCGGGGCACCCGGCGAGACCGTGGAGGTGCTGGCGTACTGCACCCACGAGAATCGCCTGCTTGACCCACTGGTTGTCACACTGGATGCACAAGGTCAGGGCCAGGGCAGGTTCGACAGTCACAAGGTGAGAGACAGATGAAGACCGTATCGGCAATCGCCATAGCGCTCATGGCCATTTCGTTGGGATGCTCCACCACATCGGACTCGTCGCCCGTGGACGACATCAACACTCAGGGGGATTCCCACACAGACGCAGACAGCCACAAAGCTGACCTCCATGAAAGCGACACATCCCAGCTTGCCGAGGCCCAGGACGAGAGCGTCGCAGGGTGCGCTGATGGCGCCTTCTTCTGCCAGAACCAGCAACTGGCCTACTGTCGTTCGGGACAGCATGAAGAGTTGGTGGATTGCGCCGAGTACGGATGGAGATGCGAGGATGGCACCTGCATCGCCGGGCAGAAAGAGACCACAACCGAAGCCGACTACCGGAAACGCTTCACTGAATTGCTTCAGCACAATCACCTCAACCCCGTTGAAGTTGACCAGTATGGCGGCTGGGTGAACACGCCACCCTCCCTTGGCAACCCTGGCCCCGGTGATTGGTTCCGTGTCCAGAAGGTTGACGGCCGATGGTGGTTCGTAACCCCCGACGGCAACCTGTTCCTCTCCAAAGGAGTCACCGACGTCAACTGGCTTGGAGCCAATCTCCAGACCGACCATCACCACGACCTCCTCAAGAGCATCTACGGAGACGAAGAGAGTTGGGCTGATGCCTCCCGGAACCGCATGCTTGAGTGGGGATTCAACACCATCGGGCCATGGAGCAGCTATAGCATGACCACCAGGATGCCCCATACATCAGTGATCCTCGACGTGGGCGGGCATGCGCCACGCTACCCCGAAACCCCAGCGGTGACAGACTACTGGTCCCAAAGCTTCGCCGAACACGCCGAGAAGGTGGTGGTGGAACGGGCCACGCCCTTCTTCGAGGACAAAAGGTTCATCGGCTACTTCCTGGACAACGAACTGGTCTGGGAACCAAACTGGGTCACAGACCTCCACCTGCTCCAACTCTACATGGACTTCCCCCCCGATGCCCCCGGCCGCTCTGAGGCGGTGAACTTCCTCAAAGAGCAAGCCGGTGACGTCAACCAGTTCAACCAGATCTGGGGCACCAACCTCCAAGACCTCGATGGCATTGTGGACCTTACCTCCCAAGACCTTGCTCCCCTCTCCGATGCGGCTCTGGATATCACCATCGACTTCGCAGTGCTTGCGTTTCATAAGTATGCATCAATTGGCGTTGACGCCATAAGAAAGCATGACAAGAATCACCTTATTCTTGGGTGTAGATTCCACACCTTTCACAACAACAAGCTAATAACTGCTGCAGCGGATTATTTCGATGTAATCTCCCTGGCATATTACTGGGAGACCCCGCCGGTCCCCCAAATCGACGGCGTCTGGCCTGAACTGGATGCCCCCTTCTTGCTGGAAGAGTTCTCTTTCAAGGCCGAGGACTCAGGCTATTGGAACGTCATGAACTTCGCTCCCGTGGTGAAAACCCAGAAGGCCCGAGCCCTTGGCTATGCCGATTACGTCGAGACCTTCATGAAGCGGCCCTACGCCGTAGCCTACCACTGGTACAAGTGGATGGATAACCCCACCAAGGAGGACAATATCATCGCCGGGGATAACTTCGGGCTGCTGACCCCCGCCGACACACCCTACGAAGATTTCATTCGGCTGGCTACCCCGCTCAACCAGAGCATCTATCACAAACACTGATCGTAACAGGGTCAGAAGAGTTCAGCAGCGCAGCGTCACATGGTGTAGGAGAATCCCACCGTCGTTGTCATGAAGTGGAGCCAGTTCTTGGTGAAGCCGTCGCCCCGCTCGTCGTCGTCGGAATCGCCCTGGGCGCCACCGCCCAGGTAGCGAAGGTTCAGCCAGACGTCAATGCTGTCATTCAGCCGCAGCCCAGCCCTGACGCTGGCATCCAGGATGGCCCCCTCTACATTATTGTCATCCCCGTTAAGGTAGCTCACCGGGGCATACATGCCGTCAAGCTCCGTGCCAACGAAGAAGCCGCTCTCCCAGTGGTAAGTGGCTCGAAACTTCAGGGCGGGGACAGGTCCCACTCCTCTGTTGCTCCGTAACTGCCTGCCGTCCGCCGACCGGAAATCGATTGTGGCGTTGCGGATCTGCAGCGACCCCCCCACGGCCACCTCCAAACCATCGCTCTCCACAAGGTCATAAAGGTAGCTCAGGCGATAGAAAGGGAACCCGTACTTGAACTGCATGGGTGTCCCTGCGACAAAACGCTCCCCGTCCACCACCAGGTCCTCCAGTAGGTACTCGCTGGTCGCCAACTCAAGGGGCTGGTAAAGCAGGATGAGCGTGTGCCTCTTGAACAACTCCAGCTCAAGACTCAGCCGCCCCACAAAAAAGAGCGTGTCCTGAGCCCCATCCTCCACATAGTCGAAATAGGATCCGTCCTTCCCGAACTGCACGCTGTGAGCCAGCGGCGCCAGAAAGCCAAGCTCTGCAACCCCCGTTACTTCATACCACTCAGTCCCGGCCTGGCCCGCCTCAGCCCCTCTGCCCGGCATCACCAGCGCTGCCGCAACCACAAACATCAACGCTGCCTTCGTCCGCAAGTAAGTTCTTGAAGTCTTCATCCGCTGCCTCCCTTTAGCTTGTCCAGATTATGTCCAACCTGGCAACGGGGGCAAATTGGGGGCTCATTGGCCCCTTGGCCAGGGGCAGCTGGTTCGATTTCGACACTTTGTCCATTTTTTTCTGGACAACCCCTTGACACCCCTGGACCTGGTGTCCAACTTCGGGTCGTTAGGCAGCAGCGGTTTTGCTGCGAAACCAATTTACGGAGGGTGCCATGAATACTTTGCTTGAGAAACTCGGAAAGAGTGCAGGACTTCTTGCTGTAGTAGCCATGCTGTTTTCGGTGCAGGCGTGCGGCAGTGACAGCGATTCCAACAACGGCGTACCGGATACCGACATGACCGAGGGCGACTCCACCATCGATGAGGATATCATCGACCAGGAGACCACAGACCCGGACACAACGGAACCAGATACCACCGAACCCGACACCCAAGAGGACACTGTGGAGCCCATGCCCAAGACCTCAGTGAGGGTTCTCCACCTCTCCCCCGACGCTCCGGCCGTTGACATCTGGGTCAACTCCACAATAGCGGCGGTAACAGACCTGGCCTTCCCCGATGGAACGGGATACCTCGAGATCGACGCCGGCACCTATACCTTTGATATAGTGCCCGCAGGCGGCGTAATCGGCGACTCGGTCCTTGACGTGACGCTGGCTTTGGAGGAGGACATGAAGTACACGGCAGTGGCAATCGGAGAGTTGTCGAACCTCTCGGCTTTGGCCCTCGCCGACGACTATGACTCACTTGCTGCGGGCAACATCAGGGTTAGAGCCATTCACGCTGCCCCCGCAGTTGGCGAAGTTGACATCTGGGTGATACCCGGTGAAGGCGACCCATCTCTGCTCTATGAGAACGTGGGCTTCGGCGTGGCAGGCGAATATGCAGACGTTCCCGCCGGCTCCTACAAGCTGGGCTTCGACGTTGACAACGATGCCACCCCGGACCTCATCTTCAACACTCCGGCTCTGCCCGCAGGCGCAGTAATCAACCTCTTTGCAGCCAACGACACCGAGGGCAACGTCTTCTTGAGAGCCCAGTTTGCTGACGGCACCCTGGCCACCATCGAACCCACCCCCATCGTAGAACCTTCGGAAACCGCCCATATCAGAGTTCTTCACCTCTCCCCCGACGCCCCCGCAGTGGACATCCTGGTGAACGACACCATCCTCGCTGTTGAAGACCTGGCGTTCCCCGACGGAACCGACTATCTGGAACTGGACGTGGGCTCGTACACCTTCGACGTGGTCCCCGCTGGTGGGATGATTGCCGAGTCGGTACTGGGCGTCACGCTGGAACTCATGGCCGACAAGAAGTACACCGCAGTGGCCCTGGGCAGAGTTGCCGACATAGGCGCCCTGGCCCTTGAAGACGACGAGGCCGGTCTCGAAGCCGGGAAGTTCCGAGTGCGAGCCATTCACGCCGCAGCAGACGTTGGCGAAGTGGACATCTGGGTTCTTCCCGAAGACTCTGACCCCTTCATTCTCTACGAAAACGTAGGCTTCGGAGTGGCCGGCGACTATGCCGATGTTGATGCAGGAGCTTACACCCTGGCCATCGACGTCGACGACGACGCCGTTCCGGAACTGCTCTTCCAGACTCCCTCACTGCCCGCAGGTGAAGTAATCAACCTCTTCGCAGTCAACGATGCCGATGGCAAAGTCTTCCTGCGTGCTCAATTCAAAGACGGCACCCTGGCTACTATCGAGGGCACGGAATACGTCGAGCCCATGAAGAAGGCCATGCTCAGAGTCATTCACCTCAGCCCCGATGCACCCACCGTTGACGTCTGGGTCAACGAGGTAGCTGCTGCTGTCACAGACTTGGCATTCCCCAACGGAACCAGCTACCTGGACGTTGACGAGGGTACCTACAAGTTCGATGTCGTACCCGCCGGTGGCGCAATCGGCGACTCGGTGTACGACGTGACCCTGGACCTCATGGGGGACAAGAGCTACACAGCAGTGGCCCTAGGCCGCCTGGCCAGTTTCTCGGCTCTGGCGCTCGAAGACGACTTCGCCAACCTCGACGCCGGGAAGTTCAGAGTTCGTGCCATTCACGCCGCCGCTGACGTGGGCGAAGTGGACATCTGGGTCATCCCCAGTGAAGGTGCCCCCTCCATTCTCTACGAAGACGTACCGTTCGGCGTCGCCGGAGCCTATCTGGACCTTGACGCCGGTTCGTACACCCTTGGCTTCGACGTCAACAACGACGCCAACCCAGACCTCATCTTCGTCACCCCCGCTCTCATGGAGGGTGAAGTCATAAACCTCTTTGCCGTAAACGACGCCGATGGAAAGGTCTTCCTTAGAGCACAGTTCAAGGATGGAACCCTGGCCACATTAGACCCCCTGCCCCCGGCACCGGCCAAAATCAGAGTGCTGCACCTCAGCCCCGATGCTCCCGCCGTTGACGTCTGGGTCAACCAGGCCGCTGCCGCTGTGCAAGGTCTCGCATTCCCAGATGGTACGACATACCTCGACGTTGACGCCGGTGAATACCGCTTCGACGTGGTGCCCTCAGGCGGCCTCATCGGTGAGTCCGCGCTCGATGTAACGCTGAACCTCGAAGCCGGCGTGAGCTACACCGCCGTGGCCGTGAACGAAGTGACGAAGCTGCAGGCCCTGGCCCTCGTCGACGATTACTCTGGCCTCGCCGACGGCAACATCAGAGTAAGAGCCATTCACGCTGCCCCCGCAGTGGGCGATGTCGATATCTGGGTAATCCCCAGTGAAGGTGCCCCCTCGATTCTGTACGAAAACGTTCCCTTTGGTGCTGTTGCCGAGTATGTTGACCTCCCCTCCGCTGCCTATACCCTTGGATTTGATGTTGATAATGATGCTACCCCTGACGTGATCTTCGAAATCCCACAGCTACCTGCCGGAACCGTTGCCAATGTCTTCGCCACCAACGACGCTTCCCACGCTGTCTTCCTCCGAGCCCAGCTCAATGACAGCTCGCTGGTAACAATCACTCCTTCGATGTAGTAACGCCTCCCGTCTACCGTGGCCCTGGCCCCGCCAGGCACCCTCCGGTGCGCCTGAATCACTAACCAAGTCAAGTTCGAGCAACTGGCGGGCCAGGCCACGGCTTTCGCCCCATCCGAACCATCGAACTAATCCCCACCTCCCCCCTTCCCAAACCGGTCAGTCTTGTTGTAGCCTCACAGGCCATGACCATGACACTCGGCCAGACTGTGACAGTCCTGCATTGAGACGGAGGTTCACCATGCGCTTGCTCAGATCGTCGTTCCCGGTTCTGGGTCTCCTGATTGCCCTATCCTGGTTTGGACCCGGTTGCGGCGACGAAGGGGAGGTTTCGGGGACAGTAGGGGGAGATGGCGACGCCACAACCCAAGCCGACGGCACCTCGCCGGGAGGTGGATGCGTGCCCGTGGGAGAGGGAGCCGCTGGAACGGTGTCGGGCGTAACAAGGTCCCCCCTGGCCTCGGGGAATGCCGACGTGCAAGGCAGCCTCGACGACTGGGGTAGTGCTCTGCCGGGTGGCAGCGGGGGACTGGCGGCAGCATCGTCGTGCGGAACATTCGGTGTGCTCTACAGGATGGTGGGGGACGGAGGCGACTCCTCCGTCGCCTACAGGCACATCACCAAGACCGTGGGCGACCCAGAGATACTCCCGGGACTCTCTGCCTCCATGAAGATTCCTGCGACTCTCATGTTTGATGCCAACTGCCGGGCCGCTGTTGCAACAGCGTCGGCCCAGGATGGGTATCTCTTCTATGCTCGAAGTGAGCAGGGAGAGTGGACCGTCGAGACGACCATCGGCACCGAGGAGATCTTCGGTGACTTGGCAGAGCCGTTTCAGCACCGCTGGGGAACCGTCGAAGCGGACGGGACTATGGTTGTGGTAGGGACGGGGGCATCCAAAGGCACCCCGAACGTGGTGGTAGGGCGGCTCAGCCCCGCTGAAGGCCAGGCATGGAAGTTCCGCACCTTCCCGGCACCTTCCGGCGGCATGGGCGGCACCATAGTCTCGGGCCCCGATGAGGCGCTGCACGCTCTGTATACCAAGACCAGCTACCCCTGCGACCCGTGCGACCTGGGGCTCTACTACGGGAGGCTTGGAGACGATGGGCCCTCTGGCAGTGCAACTTGGTCCGAAGAACTGGTGCAGAAGAGCCAATGGGGTGACCCCGACGACAGATTCGCCACGAACCCATCCCTCGCTGTTGCCCCCGACGGCAGACCCGTGGTAGCCGCCAGCTACCAGACCCGAGTCATCACGGGCAGTCTCAAGAGCTCCGAACTGAGGGTCTATGCCCGAACCAACGGTAAGTGGTGCTATGAAACCGTCGCCACAACGCCCGACGGCTACCAGGGCGGGGACGGAGCCAAATACACCGGCGCCCTGCCCTACCTCACCTACGACATGCAGGGCAGACCCCACGTCCTCTTCACCGACATGAGCCAGTGGCACGACGGCAACGGGTGGTCCAACGGCATCAACGGCCAGTTGCGCCACGCCGTGCGCAGCGACGACGGATGGAAACTGGCCACGCTCCTCTCCCAGAAAGGCCAGTCGGCCTCCAACCGTCCGCTGGAGGGATTCGGTGCTCCCTCCCTGGCCGTTTCCCCCGACGGTTCGGCCGCTGTTGCTGTTGGAGAGGAGAGAATCTGGGATACGGATTCGATATACAACGACCAGCCTCGCCCCATGCAGTACAACGCCGTAGTGCTGAGCTTCGGCCTCTGAGCGGCTTTCTGTGTTGCCCTGAGCCGCATTAGCGGTGTATAGTCGCCCGGTTTTTCACCCTGGGGGTAGGCGTATTGGTCTGCTGTCTGGGAAGCGAGGGGCAATGCTCGGGTTCAAAGTGGACAGATTCGAAGGATTTGGTGCCAAGGACTTCGCCGCTTTTCAGGAGTCGAAGTGGAGCTCCAACCGATTTAACCTGGAGCGGATGTCCGCCCGGGCCAAGATGGACGCCCTGGGAAAGGCCGTCTTCGAGAGGTTGGGGATTGGTGATTCTGGTATTGTTCTACGGACAACGCTTGATCATCCAAATATATTGAACAGAAACCGGGTCTCGTATTGTTGGGCTTATTTTGACCGGCACGATAAGGAGCGCACTGAGATTCAGCGCGTAATCGATCGTGACCTTACAACAAAAGAGAAGGTCGACGACCCCGCACCCGAAAACCACGTGATGGTCTTTGGTGTCGGAATAGACTCAGCAGAAACCCGCGTCTTCTTGAGGCTCTCAGCAGCAGCCGCACTGGACAGGAAGAATATGCTTGCAAGGCTGGCTGACCCCGTTGAAGGGGCGCAGTTTCAGGTGCTGGCGTCAAGGGTGGCCCCCCAGTTCATCTGGCTCGTGAACGGAGAACAACGGCCCGCCCCCACCGACTCCGAGTCGCTGCTGGCCTTCCGCAAAGCCCTCGAAGCAGCTCACAGCTGCCTGGAGTTGGCCTGCGTTTGGCCCTCCACCGACCCTGTGCCGGCCGACGAGACCTTTATCGAGGTAGCCGCCGAACGCCTCAACAGCGTCCTCGCCATCTGGAACTTCGCTGCCTGGTCCAAAACCAACGATAGGCTGAAGCTGAAAACCGTGCTCAAGGAAGAGAAGAAGACCCTGGTGAAACGTACGGCCGGATTCGCCGAGGGTGACGAGGTTCTGGTCACCGGTGGCCTGCTCTCAGGCAAACGCGGCAAAGTTATGGAAGTGGATGCCAAAGGGCGCGTACGAATCTCCGTTGGGAGACTCTCCATCGAAGTAGAAGCCAAGCTGCTGAAGAAGGCTTGATCGACCCCTGGGCTTCAGCCTTTCAACGGGCCAAAAACCGCACCAAATCAAGCTGACAAGGAAGCAATCGGTGAAGGGCGAAGTCCCCCGACGGGGCTACTCTTTGGGGCGGTCTCTCAACATCGTCTGGAATACTACCGCCTGGTCCGACGGAGCCTGAATCCAGAAACCCTTGCCCATCTTTCGTTCCAGTTCCCCGGATTCAAGCTGCATCGACGTGACATGTAGTCCGTCCCTCGCAAAGACATGGGCCCTGAGTCTTGGTCCAAGAATTACAATTGTCTCGTGTCTCACATCGATGAAGTACTTGTCGATGGAAGCCTTGACCGCATCGCTAAGTGCGACCGCAGTGGGCCGCTCGCCTTCGAGGTGGCGCTCTTCCGCATGCAGGGTGCGAGTCGACGAGGTCCTCAGAGTCTTCTCAAGGTCCCCCTGAAGCCTGCGCAACAGCGGAGCAACCCACGTCTCCAGGTCCACTGTCTCACCACGCCGCTCCAATTGGTCCACGTGGCGGCTCAGAGCTTCCAGTTGCACCCTTACGTCCCTGAGGATGTTCTGCAGACGAACTGCGGCCGTCCGTCCCTTCTGCGTCTCCGAAGCCTGGGCAAGCTGGTCAACCGAGAGCCCCAGCATGTTCAGCCGAAGCCGGTGCTGCGCAGAAAGGGATCGGGTCTCCACTACCTGGAGAGTGATGGCCGTGCGCAACGAATCCGAGGAGTTGAGCCGGAAATCCACCGGCACCAGACCACACACCACCTGACCCAGAACATTATAAACCAGGCTGCCATGCCCGAACCCCGGAAGCAACTCGCCCTTCAGCTCCGACGCAGATTGAACCAGGGAAATAATCTCGGGCTTCTCGCCGTAGACTTTCTCCACACGCTCGTCACGATCCTCAAGGAAGATATTGGCGAAACCCTTCCACTCAGGCTTCCCCGTGGCAGAGTAGCCACCAAACGTTTCCCCAATCTGTGTGGGGAAGGCGTGAGCGCACGATGATGAGTCGCACTGGAAACAGAAGACTGCTCCTGGTCGGAATTCGGCGTGGGCCGCAACAGATTCTGAAATCTTGCTGCGAAGCTCCCGGATCCATGCCTGAGGTCCAGCAGGGTTGTCGCTGTCGGCAGCGGATGGCTTCCGCATTTGCAGCCTGGCCGGGAAGACAAACTCGTCAATCTGGAAGTCCTCGGAGCGGGTCAGGCCATACTCTGAGCCGACCTCAACAACCAACGCCATGAGAGACTTGTATGCCGCATTGGCCTTCTGTCCAAGGCTGGCCTCAACCTTCTCCTCGGCTTGGTCCCGGCGGGTGTTCTGGTCAAAGACGAACACGCCTGGCTCGTTCCAAACCTTCCTCGCGTTCCTCTGTCTCAGCCCACTGCCCGGTCCCTCTGCCGCAGCCTCAGAAGCCCTGGCCATGATGTCAGCTGCCGAACGAACCGAGCCCCTCTCCCCACCCCGAGCACCCTCTCGCTCGAACCTGGGACGGTCCCCACGGGGACGGTCCCCACGAGGACGGTCGTCTCTACGGAAATCGCCACGGCCGCCTCTGTCGCCGCCCCGGTCTGCACCAAACCGAGGTCTATCGTCACGGGGTCTATCGTCACGAGGCCTATCGTCACGGGGTCTATCGTCACGAGGCCTATCGTCACGAGGTCTATCGTCACGGGGCCGGTCGTCTCTGCGGAACTCTCCACGGCCGCCTCCGTCCCCACCCCGGTTTCCGTCAAACCTAGGTCTATCGTCACGGGGTCGGTCGTCACGGGGCCGGTCGTCTCTGCGGAACTCTCCACGGCCGCCTCCGTCCCCAC
>CAZQHM010000003.1:0-4701 GCA_964593355.1 uncultured Myxococcales bacterium | reverse complement strand
CCCGGTTTCCGTCAAACCTAGGTCTGTCATCACGTGGTCGGTCGTCACGGGGCCGGTCGTCTCTACGGAACTCTCCACGGCCGCCTCTCTCGCCGCCCCTCTCTGCGCCAAACCGAGGTCTGTCGTCACGGGGCCGGTCGTCACGGGGCCGGTCGTCTCTACGGAACTCCCCACGGCCGCCTCTGTCACCGCCCCGGTCTCTGTCGAACCGAGGCCGCTCGCTCCTGGTGAACTCAGCCCGTGCCTGCCGAGGCTCACTACCCCGGTCACCCCCGGTGTCGCCGCCGGAAGCAGCATCGCTCACAACGCCGTCGGCCGGAGCGCTCTTATTTTCGTTTGTTTCTACTTTTTCAGGATTGTTAGTTTCGTCGTTCATGAAGAGGCCCCCCACGGGTTGGAGCGGGGACCATACCACCCCCGCCACAAACCGGTCAAGGAAAGCTTTTCCCAGGCGCCCGCACTGCACGCGGGAGGCTACTCGCCTACCAGTTGCTGAGGCAGGGGCTCAGTAAAGAACGCTGGTTTAGTGTTTACCGCAGTTGTGACATTCGTGGCCATGTTCGTGCGATTTTTCGTGTTCTTCGATTTCCTGTCTAACCTTCTCCATATCCAGTGCCTTGACTTGCCCGAGCAGGTCTTCCAGGGCCTCTTCAGGAACCATTCCGGGCTGCAGATAGAGCAGTACGCCTTGGCGAAAGACGCCCAGCGTGGGAATTGAGCGGATGCCAAATGCACCGGCCAGTTCCTGCTGGGCTTCGGTGTCCACCTTGGCGAAGAGTGCCTCAGTGTGCTGTGACGCTACCTTCTCGAAGATGGGCCCGAAGGCCTTGCAAGGTCCGCACCAGGAAGCCCAGAAGTCAACGAAGACTATTTCGTTCTTGGTGATGAGTTCATTGAAGTTGGTTTCGGTCATTTCAACGGCGAAAGTGCTCATGGGTACCTCCTGCTAATCCCAATGTTGTTGCCGGCTCTCTCCGGTCTGTCGGTTGGAGCCACATCGGGGAAAATGGTTACCAAAAGGTTGGCACGGGGTCGACCCGGGCCCGTAGTCCGCTTGATCGAATTCTGGGGGATAGCTCATGGGCCGCCTACTTGAAGAGGCGTGACGCCGGAGGCACCGGGTCCGTGACCCACATGTTGCCCCCGATTACGGCGCCCTTTCCCACGGTAATGCGCCCCAGGATAGTGGCGTGAGCATAGATGATGACATCGTCCTCGACAATGGGGTGACGGGCGATCCCCTTGATCGGATTGCCGTGAGCGTCCTTGGGAAAGCTCTTGGCGCCCAGCGTAACGCCTTGATAGAGCCGGACGTTCTGGCCGATCACCGTTGTCTCTCCAATGACGATGCCGGTGCCGTGGTCCATGAAGAAGCGAGGCCCTATCTGGGCCCCAGGGTGGAGGTCTATTCCTGTAAGAGAGTGTGATATCTCTGAAATGATCCTTGGTATCAGTGGCACGCCAAGTTTATAGAGTTCATGGGCTACTCTATGGTGAGTCATAGCTCGCATACTTGGGTAGCAGTAGACGGTCTCCCCGGGGCTGCTGGCAGCGGGGTCGCCGTCGAAGGCAGCTTGGGCGTCGGTGGCCAGGAGGTTTCTAATGGCGGGCAGTTGGAGCATGAACTGAGCTGTGATGCGCTGCGCTCGTTGTTCGCAATCAGAGCAGGCTTGGGGGGGGGAAGTTGTAACACAGTGGAAGCAGAAGCCTCGTTTGACCTGTTCTGTAAGCAGGCGTCGCACCCGGTCGAGAGTTGAGCCGGTGTAGAACCTCATAGTCTCGGCACGCAGTTCCGAAGGGCCAAAGAAGCCTGGGAAGAGCACAGACCGGAGCATCTCCATGATCTGGGCAAGGCTGTCTACTGAGGGCATATCGACATCGTGGGAGGGGCGGTGCACCAGCGGATCGTCGGTGGCGCAGGTGCAGAGTTCCTCCACTACGGATTCGATTAGTGATACGTAGTCACGGTTGTCGGACATCTTCATCACCTCCAGGTGCATCGTGCACCGTTCCGAAGCTGGCCCAGATTCCGGGCCTTGTGAGCGCGAAATCGAACCTTACAGGGTCCTGAGGAGCGATTCGCCCAAATCCTCGGGTAATCTCCAAGGCACACTTCAGGTCGGCCTGGTTCCTTTCCGTGAGGCCCAATTCCCGAGACACTCGGTAAAGATGTGTGTCCAGCGGAACAATGAGGAGTGCCGGCGATATGGTATCCCACCCCCCCGGATCCACATTGTCATGGCGCACCATCCACCGGAAGAACAGGTTGTGCCTCTTGCAGGCGCTGCCCATGGACGGACAGGTCACCAGCGGATGCGGCCGGAACTCGGGGAAATCCGAGAGTGACCCGACCAGGTTTCGCATTCCCGGGACTATGGACTCATCTTGAGGGCCCATGCCAGCAACCACAGCCCTTTCCAGGGTCCCATAGCGCCGAAGGGTCAGCCTGGCTCCTTCGAGGAGGAGGGAGAGAGCCTCCGCGTCTGCGTACCTGTGCACAAACCCAGCGAACTCTTTGCGGAACACCCCCAAGGAGCCCCGGTTCAGATACTCTGTGGGGCTGGGCCCCATGACCGAGAGCACCTTGCGCACCGAGTTCAGTATTTGAGCGACTCTACCGAAAGCAAGAGATGATGCTATAAGCCCCACAACCTCACGTTCCGGCACACAATCATACTCGTAGAGAAACTCCAGGGGGTCCGGGTGGACGAAGTCACGCCTATCGTACTTGTGGTATAGGGACTCCAGGCGTTGCCCCAGATTGTCCTGTAGGATGTGAGGCTCAGCCATGGCAATCGCTCTACACGGCCGCACATTCATCTCGATCCGCCTGGCGGCCCTGTACCCCGCCTTCGGCTCTGAGGCTCTAATAGAGCTTGCCCAGGGCTGAGTCGAGGGGTAGCGGCGAGAACGATGAGCAGGGGTCCATGAGGCTGTATGACATTGCCCGTTCTGCTGCGAATTCGCAATGCACCCCATCTGCGGCCCTCAACCTGTGGGCACATATTCACGATATGCACCCACATCTTGTGGTCTACATCTGGGCCACCTATCGAATTCTCGCGACGAACATCAATGCCCTACAGCCTCCTAGTAAGCAGAGAAGTCGTCCTTGCCAACGCCGCACACTGGGCAGAGCCAGCTGTCGGGGATCTGCTCGAAGGGGGTCCCAGGAGCTATTCCTGTGTCGTCGTCGCCAAGTTCCGGATCATAGATATAACCACAAACATTACAGATATACTTTTGCATGACTGCTCCTCATGTCATAACAAGGAAACACGTTAAGATTCCATTTCTGACCCACCAGCGGCCACCATGGTGCGGGTGGGTCAGGTCAACGACTAGTCTCTATCCGGCGGCTCTGGCCCCGGCCTCTTTGTCGATCATGAAGAGACCGCCGCTGGCGTCCTTCACGAGCTGAAGCTTCCCAATCATTTCCGTGGCGTTGGCCTCTTCCTCAACCTGCTCGGTTACGAACCACTGCAGGAAGATGGCCGTGGCGTGATCCTTAGTCTTGATCGCAAGATCGGTGAGGTCGTTGATGCACTTGGTGATGTGCTCTTCGTGAGCAAGGGCCTCTTCGAAGGCATTGAGCACCGACTTCCACTCCTTCTTGGGTTCGGCGATGGCCTTGAGCTCAACCTTGCCGCCCCTTTCGAGGACGAAGTGGTAGATCTTCATTGCGTGGCCGTACTCTTCCTGAGACTGAAGAGCCATCCACCGAGCGAAACCGCGCCAGTTCTGGTCTTCGAACCAGGCGGACATTGCGAGATAAAGGTACGAAGAGAAAAGTTCTTCGTTAATCTGGTCGTTAAGAGCTTTTTCAATTTTCTTGTCGAGCATAATAGCCTCCTTCAATTATAACAACCCTGTGAAATCGTGAGTCGCCTCTGTGCGGCGTTTCCTATCCCACTGACCTGGGGCAACTTAATATGGAGTCTGCCTGAGTCAAGCGGGAGACTCTCTCTTACACCAAACTTTTGACCGCTTCCAGCACTGCGTCGTAGTCGGGCTCCTGGGCAACTTCCGGGACCAGTTGCACGTAGCGAACCACGCCGTCCCCATCCACTACCAGCACGGCCCTGGCCAGCAGGCGCAATTCCTTAATAAGCAAGCCCGTCTTGAGCCCGAAATCCGCAGCCATGTAGTCTGAAGCCGTGGTCACGGCCGTAGCCCCAGCGGCACCGCACCAGCGAGCCTGAGCGAAGGGGAGGTCCATGCTCAGCGTGAGCACCGAGACGTTAGAACCAAGGCCAGAGGCTTCAGCGTTGAACCTCCTGGTCTGCATGTCACAAATGGGGGTGTCTAACGATGGCACCACTGATACCACCAGCACCTTCCCGGCAAACCTGTCGGGCGATACCGGCGCCATGTCGTTGCCCACAACCACGAACGGGGGCAGTTTGTCTCCCACCTTGACTGCTTCTCCGATGAGGGTCAGGGGGTTACCTTTGAACGTTACCAATCCGGTTCTCTCAGCCATTTTGTCACCTCAGTGGGTCAAGTTGTCGCTAGCAAAGAGACCGGCCGGCAGCCAAGGTTACAGAAAATCCGACAAGCCTTGGCGGATTTATCTCGAAGCCTCCCGAAACGGGGACGGGGCCTCGGTGAGGGACGGGGCCTCGGTGAGGGACGGGGCCTGGGTGAGGGACGGGGCCTGGGTGGGGGACGGGGCCTGGGTGAGGGACGGTGCGCCTACCT
>CAZQHM010000002.1:0-174402 GCA_964593355.1 uncultured Myxococcales bacterium | reverse complement strand
CGTACGCAACAACATCCCACCACGAAATTCGCTCTACCGGACACGTGTCGCCGCACGAGCCGAAATACGATGGATTCTTTCCCATCAGTTCACGCCACTCCCGCTGCGTTACCTCTGTCTCTTTCAGGTAATACCCCTTTGTTATGCACACTTCGTGCTGAGTCTCGTCGCTGTCACGTCCCTCCTCCCCCGAAGGAGACCCCATCTGGAAGCAGCCCGGCTTCACCAGGATGTAGCCTTTGGAGGCAGCGGAGACGGCACCGCCGAAGCGCTCCAGCATCTCTTGGGCTTCTTGCTTTCGGGGGTTACCAAGGGCGTGGCCTTCGTAACGCTTCAAGAATATCTCTATGGCTTTCTGGCCCTCGGGGCCGCCGCCTTGGGCCACGGCCTTCACCTGAGTCCACGCTTTGTCTACCTCGGCGTAGTGCAACTTCATCGCAGCGGCCAACTCCGCTGCGGCCTTGCGATCTGCCTCTTCACGCTTCTTCCTCGCCGCTTCCTCCGCTGCCCGCTTCGCTGCAGCTTCTCTTGCGGCGGCCTCTTCACGCTCCCTTTTCGCCTTGGCCAGCGCCTCGGCCTCTCGGCGTTCAGCCTCCTCTCGCTCCTTTCTGGCACGCTCGAGTGCTGCCAACTGCCTTGACAGCTCGTCGCCCGAAGCCTCAGACGTCAGGCGAGCCAGCAGCTCCTTGGCCTCCCTCTCTTTGGGGTTGCCAAGGGGATGGCCCTGATAGCGCTGCAGGAACAGCTCTACGGCTTGGCTACCCTCGGGGCCACCCATGTCGGCCAGTTGCTTCACCTTGGTCCAACGCTCTTCTACCTCTCGATTGTGCTCAGCTCTGGCTGAGTTCTTAAGTTCCTCTTCTCTTCGTTGGGCCTCCTCACGCTCCCGCTGGGCACGCATCAATTCCTCGAGTTTTGCATCCATCTCGTCAACACCTTTGGCACCCCCGCCGCCGCCGCTCAGTTTCAACCTAATGGCCCCAATATCCGGGCCCGCCTCTAGCTTCCTTCCGGTGGCCCCAACCAGCGCTTGGTCTACTCCGCTGTGTTGCGGCTGCTGCTGCCGCACCGGGTCAAGTTGCAGAAGCACTGCCTGGGCATACCGAACCGCCTCTTCCGCCGTCACCTTGCCGTCGCCGTTGCTGTCGCCCCAGCCTCGCAATGCCCCCAGCATCAGGTAGCTGAACGCCGGACCGCTGCCACCCGGAAGCGAGCCCGCTATGTCACCAGCCCTGCCTGCCGTCAGCACCGTAGCCTCATTGGTATCCAGCACCTGCACGTTCATCGCAAACTGCGCATCGGTTACTAAGGTCTTCCCCTGCACGTCGGTGCCCGAGAAGCAGGCGTCAATGACCACCACCGGAGCCGGATCCCCGTCCCTGCCCGCCACAAGCTGCAGAACCTCGCTTCGGGAGACGGAGTTCTTGAAGAACTCACGCTGATTGGCCTGGGCCGTAACGCCCACGATCATGCCGTCGGTGCCATCCTCGCTTGGGGCACCGTGGCCAACAAAGATGAACCAGAACCGGCCCCCGGGCTTCTGATGCGCCCGGGCCGCCTTCACAACCTCACGAATGCCGTCGGCCGTCGCATCGTTGTCCTGAATCAGCACGGGCATGGGCACCTTGAGAACTTCCCGCAAGAAGTTATACCAAGCCACCCCCAACTCCCCCGCCCCTCGCACGTGCGGCAAAAACGCATAACGCTCCACCGCTACCACCACCGCAACATCGTTCTCACCACCACCAGTAGCGGCCGGCATCTTCGAAATGTCCGGCCACAACGGCTCGGCACCAAGCAACGATATCGCCAACGCAGCAATCAAGGATACCCCGCTCATCAGCAACCTCCCGTATCAACGCATCTCATTGTGCCGGTTCTATTACATCGCAACGGTGATTGCAAGCGCTCCCTCCACCCGCAACCACCACCCTGCCCCCACCAACCAAGACACATTCCCAACCACCATTGCGACAAGTCAACAACCATCCAAACTACTAACACTGCAACAAGTCAACAGCTACCCAACAACTAATGCTTCCCAACCCCCAACTACAGTTCCGAGCCCCGCCCGTCAGGAAGGGGCCGCGCAATGAATCCCGTATCAATGCCAGGCTCGCTATCCCCAACGAACGTTACCCCCTGAGGAGCCCCCAGCCGTACTCCATCGAGGCGTGATTCAATTTTCCGCTCCAACATCGCACGCCCGACCGGCGATTTTGATTGCGACCCTAATATTGACCGGTATCTATGACACCGCCTGCTGCCACGAGTCTCTGCATACCTATCACTGGTTATTGTACCTTTATTTGTGAGCGCTTGTTTCATATAGATGCGTGGTTAATTAATGGCGACTCATTGCGCGGCCCCTTCCTTACGGGCGGGGCTCGGAATTCCGCTACATAGCTGCTCACACATAATGAATGGCGACTCATTGCGCGGCCCCTTCCTTCTGAGGGAGGGACTGCAGCGAATCGAGGGCCAGTGGGTCCTGGCCTTGAGGGGCTTCCCTACTGTGGTAGTGACTGCAGGTTCATGCCGCCCGGGTAGCCATAAGAGACATACTGGTCCCAACCGTAGACGGTGATGCCCACGGGGTTATCTGCTTCGATGCGGTGCGAGCCTGGTTGCAGGGCCATTCTGGCCGCACCGTAGAGGCTACCGGTTATGGGCTCGAAGGTGGTTTGGACCGGTGTTCCATCAAGGGTCAGCGAAGTGCCAGTCGGCGCTACGACCGTGACATAGTTGCTGGCATATTTTGTTGGAACGAGAAAAACATACTTTTCTCTATATTGCTCGCTTGCAACGCCTACTATAAACGCTGGATCTCCAATATTTGCATCGTCGGGGCTGCAATCAGCATCGGTATTGCAGCTAGCCCCAAGGAGGCCGCCGCAGTGGTCGCCAAAGAGTCCACCGTCGCAACTGACATGTTTGTTTCCCGGAGCATCCTGGCCCTCCAGGTACTGTCCCACAAGAATGGGCTTATCTGCCTTGATGTTGAGGTGCTGCAGCGTCTCGAAATCGTGATGCTTTCCTGGCTGCAGCACGGGAACGTTCGTGATCGGCGGCGAGACTGTCACCACCGTATCCGCGTATGCCGCCATAATCCTGATGTAGTCGGGGGCTTTGCCCCTGGGCCAGGTCTTGCCGATGAGGTACTCTTTGCCCCACGCCGATATGGGCTGCAGCTGCTCCTCCAGGTGATCGCATGCCGCAATGATGGGACAACCAGAGTCACTGCCACAGGAGTTTGCATCGGGGTCGAAGGGGCACTGTCCGCCTACGCATTTCGGTGGGGGGCAATTGGCACAAACGTGCCCCCCGAACACCGCCACTTTCTGGTCGGCGGAGACCCAGCTTCCTGTGAGGTCCGAGTAGGCATCCTGACTCTCTATGTTGAGCACCTCGAACTGCTCCAGGGTGGTTGACCATTCTTGTCCCGCCGCAATGGATGGTACGCTGCCTCCTGCTGCCGTTTTCACAGAGGGTTTTATGGTCACGGTGGTGGTTCCGGGCTGGGTTCCAACCACGGCGAAGTTTGAAGCCAGGCTTCCTCCGCGGTGAGGCCAGGCCATGACCATATACTCCTTTCCAAGAGCGTATGTTGGTAAAAGAAGTGACGCATCATTAGAAAAAACACCAACATTTTCCAGTGGATTGAATTGATACGCCACTATAGGCAGGTCGGAGTGTACCCGATAAGACAGTTTTTGTTTAAGAACACCAATTATATTGAGAGGCGGGAGTGGGATAATCGTAGCCATATTTGGCGGCGCTTGCACAGACACCACCTCTTTATCAAAAACGCTTATTTTTACCGTTGCCGTATAGTCATTGTTCGTATTAGAAACAACAATGGCGTATTGCGCATTATATCCATCAAATTCCTGACTCTGGTCCATATCTATTCCCCAATACTCACAGCCAACGTTCGACATTGTCGCCGCTGCTGGAGATTCGAGAATTTCACAAGGAGATATACAAGAGCCATTCTGACAAATCTTGCCCTGACCTTCGAAGTCACAGGAGCTAACTTCGTCGTATCCATCACCAAGCTGATTACATTTCATTATTTTGGGACCCTGGCAGATCTGGGTACCCGGAAAGCACAATCTGCATGAGTCGTAGACGCAGATCATCTGCCCGCACTCGCTGGCCACCCAGGTTGTGCCCGACGGATCGCAGGTCTTCAACTGGTTACCAACGCAGAAGGAATCTCCCGGCGTGCAACCTGTGGGGATGTCAGGATAGGCTATCTTGTCGCCGTGGGTGTCGCTGGTGTCCGGTGCTGTTTCAACGTCGCCCGCCTGGTCCGAGAGGCTGTCCGCCAAATCGGATGCTAGACCATCTTTGGATTCAATGGACTCTGGCGGCGTTGCCAAATCGAAATGGCCGGCAATGGTGTCGGGAAAGAGCACGGTGCCAGTGTCCCGAATATCCGGTTTGGGGTCGGGCTTCTCTTTGGTCCTTATTATGACCTCGGTACCACCGCAGCCGGCCCCCGCCAGGAAGAGGCAGAACATCGAGGCCAGAAGGCTTGGCCCGCTTTCTCTCCAAGCTGCTGGGTGTAGGGGAAGATGTGCCGAGATGATGCGTGGCCTCTCCATTTATCAGCATGCTCCTGCTAACGCCTGAGTAGTTGCCCAACCACCGGTGCTCGAAAACGGTCTAAGCCACTGCCCGGTGAGGATGAATTGAGCCACTGCCCTCTGTTGAAGCTATCCAGGGTCCGGGCCAAAGGCAAGCGCAATTGGTTTGTAGCCAACAAAGCCTTGCTGAAAGGCCTGAAACCCATTATTACGGGCCGGTGCCGAAGGGGTGGTTCCTGGTTTGTGTGAACGGCTCGGCCACGGATAGTGGGCCCCTTGGCCCCGGGGGTGGTTCAACTTGGACAAGGGGGCTTGGGTCACTGGTTTCTGGTCTAAACCACTGCTCACCATTCTCGCCCCCCCTTCGACTCGGCCTAGGCCTCGCTCAGGGTACACGGCCGCTGGGGGGATCGAGAAATCTGAGCGGCCGTGTAGGGAGAGGGCTGATGACCGAAGGAAAGAGAGAAAGAGGGGCGTTGCTCACCATAGGGAACTTCGATGGGGTGCACCTTGGTCATCGGGCGCTGATTTCTTTAATGAAGTCGAAAGCTGAAGCCGATGGCGTACGGACTGTGGCCATGACCTTCCACCCTCACCCTGTGACGGTGCTTACGGGCAGGGAGATTCCCGCCTTGCAGACTCTTGAGGAGCGTGTTGCCGACCTCCGGGAAGCGGGCATCGAAGAGGTCTCGGTTTACAGATTCAGCGCTGAACTGGCGGCCATGACACCACGGGAATTCGTGGAGCGGGTGTTGGTGGAGGTGTTTGGAGTAGCCGGAGTGGTGGTTGGCCCCGACTTCCGGTTTGGTGCTCGCAGGGCTGGCGATGCGTGGACTCTGGCCGAGTTGGGCAAAGAATTCGGGTTTTCCGTGGACCAGGTCTCAATCCCTTTGGAGGTGATGGGCGAGGTGGTGAGCAGCACCAGGCTCAGAAGGCTGCTTGGCGCCGGAGATATGCGGACATATGCAGCGGTGAGGGGCGGGCCCTACGGCATAACGGGAACCGTGGTTCATGGTGCCGGATTGGGCAAGGGGCTCGGGTTTCCTACCGCCAACGTTGTGCCACCCTCTGAGCTACTGCTGCCTCCAGCGGGGGTCTACGCTGCTTTAGCAAACCTTGGCGATGGGGAACGGAGAGTTGCTGCCGTAAGCCTTGGGAGCCGGCCCACCTTCGACAACGGTCCAACCTGGCTGGAAGCCCACATTCTGGACTTCGACGGAGACATCTACGGTCAGACCATCAGGGTTGACCTTCACGAGATGGTTCGCAGCGAGCTTCGCTTCGACAGCGTGGAAGAGCTGAAGTCCGTCATGAGGCGAGACGTGGAGCAGATTCGAAATCTGCAACTACCGTGAATCGTTTGGAAAAACCACTGAAGAGCCATGGTCGTAGGCTAGCCGGCAGCAGATGCGGCAAGGTCGAACAGATCCCAAATTTTGACTTTTTTTCCAGGCAGGTAGTATCGGCGGGTGAGCTTAGTGGGCCTTTCCTGGGCCCGTATCATCCGGTCTGCGAAGAAGCCTGTGGGTTTCTTGTGGAGTGGCTGTGGGTAGATCCGAGGGGATCTCTGCCCACAGGTTTCCCACAGGTTTCCCACAGCGCCCTGTGGATTTCTGTAAGAGCCGGCAGGCTCCGATCGCCGATTCCCCACCGTTTCCCGGCGCAGAGGAAGGTTGCAGTCTGATCAGAAAAACTATATAACCGGCCCTGCTTTAGAGGGAGGGACGTCCATGAAGTTCACCGTTCAGCGAGAGACTTTTACCCGGCTGGTTTCCAAGGCTCAGGGCATCGTGGAGAAGAAGAGCACGCTCACCGTTCTGTCGCAGGTCATGATGGAGACGACGGGCACCGATGGGGTCCGAATGGTCTGCACGGACTACGACGTGGTGCTCATGGACCAGTGCCCAGCTACCGTAGAGAAAGAGGGGCGATTCGTCACCTCGGGCAAGCTGCTCCACGACGTCTTGAAGAATCTCAGCGGCGGCGCCGACGTGGTCATCGAGACTCTGGACAACCACAAGTACAGATTGACTTGTGGCAAGTTCACCTACGACCTGAACAGCACGCCCGTTGACGACTATCCTCGCATCGAGAAGCCAGAGCCGGCCCAGAGCATCGCTCTGCCCGTGAACGTCTTCAAGAAGCTGTTGAACAAGACGGCCTTCTGCATGTCGCAGGAGGAGGCCAGAATGAACCTCAACGGCGTGTTCTTCGATTTCAAGGAGGTCCCGGACGGTGTAACGCTCATTTGTGTGGCAACGGACGGTCACCGGTTGGCCAAGGCCACTGCTACCTTCGAGGGCAAGGTTGTTCCTGGCGACAGGTCGGGGGACACCATCGTACACCGCAAGGGCATCCAGGAAGTTCGCAAGCTTCTTGAGGGTGAGAGCGGCGAACTCACCATCGGGTTCGGAGCAGGCGAGGTCATGTTCAAGGTAGGCTCTTCGGCGCTCTACGTTAGGCTGATAGAGGAGCGCTACCCGGACTACGAGAGCGTCATACCCACCGGTTTCAACGGGAAGGTAACAGCAGAGCACCAGGAACTGGTAAATGGTCTCCGGGCGATGATCGCCGTGACAGACCCGAACATCCTCACGGTCAGGCTGGATATCGTTGGGAAGGAGATGATGTCCATGGGGTCCGCCAACCCTGCTCATGGCCATGGCAGGGGCGAGGTCCCAGTGAGCTACGATGGTGAGCCGACCAGAATCGGCTTCAACTACCGATACTTCAATGAGGCCCTGGGGGTAATCGAGGCGAACGAAGTGGTCATCAAGCTCATTGAGCCGGGGGCCCCGGCTGTTATTGAGCCGGCCGATCCCACCGAGAGCTTCACCTACGTCATCATGCCCGTAGACGAGGTGTAGTCCAGGGCATCTCCCTCCGGGGTACTCATAAGGTATGTTTGTAAGCCGCCTAGCCTGTCAGGACTTTCGAAATCTCACCATTACTCTGGAGCTGGGTTCCGGGTACAACGTCTTTGCCGGTCGAAACGGTCAGGGCAAGACCAACGTCTTGGAGGCATTGTACGTAACCTGTTTCGGGCGGAGTTTTCGGCCAGGCAAGCTGGTCCATCTCATAAGGCATGGAGCGGGGCAGGCACGGGTGCAAGCAACGGTGGATGATGGCGACGTTCAGACAGAGCTATCACTGGAGCTAACAGAGACATCCAAGCGCCACGGTGCAGCGGGCAAAGAGAACTGCGGCTTGGCGGAGGTGGCCTCCACGCTTCGCATGGTCTTTTTCGGCCCCGACGATCTGGCTCTGGTGAAGGGGGCTCCGGCTCTCAGGAGAGAATTTCTGGACAGGGCAATCTGGGTTCACTATCCGCCCTACGCTGACCTGATGAAGCGATACGTGCAGCATATGCGCAGCCGGAACCGACTGCTGAAAGAGCAGCGAGAGCAGCGGCGGAAGGTTGCGCCGGAACTACTGGCCAGCGTGGAGGAGTTGCTCTGCAAGGAAGGAGCGCAGGTAGTGAGCTACCGTCTCAAGTATCTGAGGGAGCTTGTGCCCGAGGCAGTGAGGCTGGTCCATGACCACACGGCAGGTGCCCTGGCCCTTGGAGTCTCGTATCTTCCCAGCATCGAAGGGCCTCTAGCCGAGATGGAGCAAGCGGCCATAGCATCGAAGTTTGCTGCAGCCCTGGAGCTTGTGCGACTGGACGACTACGCATCGTGCAGCACCAGCGTGGGGCCCCATGTGGACGATATGGAGTTCACTCTCAACGCTCGTCCGGCCCGGTTTTTCGGTAGCCAGGGAGAGCAGCGGGCGGTGGCTGTCTGCTTCAAGCTGGCGCAGTTGGCGCTGTGGACCGAGCGATTCGGAGTAAAGCCAGTGCTTCTTCTGGATGATGTCTCCTCGGAGCTGGATGCGGAGAGGACGGCTCTTCTCATGAGCACCATCTCCAAGTGGGGAATTCAGACACTTCTCACTACTACTTCGCCTCCCGATGTGCTATTAGGGGACCCGGAAGTCCGGGTCTTCCGGGTGGAGGGTGGCCGGGTGCAGCAGCATGGCACCTGAGAGCCCTTAGGTGGAGGCTAGAGGCACCTCCGGACTATGCCAAGGAGCGCCATGGAGACGCGCAAGAAGTCGCTGGAGTATTTCGTAGTAAGGGGTGGTTCCCCTATTGACGGGACTATCGTCCCCATGGGCAGCAAGAACGAGGCCTTGCCTTGTATAGCGGCTTGTCTGCTGACGGAAGAGCCTGTGACGCTGAAGAACGTTCCGGAGATTGAGGACGTTCTTGTCATGTTCGATCTGGTTCGATCGCTTGGCGGTTCGGTAGAGCGCACGGCCCCGAATACGTTCCGAGTGGAGTGCCGGGAGGTAAACCGGGCGGAACTGGACAAGAATCTCTGCGCCAGGGTCAGGGCCAGCATTCTGTTTGTGGGTCCGATGCTGGCCAGGTTGGGAAGAGTTACTCTCTCTCCTCCTGGTGGCGACGTTATTGGAAGGCGACGACTGGATACCCACTTCATGGGCATGAAGGCCCTTGGAGCCAAAGCCAACATTGGCAAAGAGTTCTACCTGGAGAGCAAGAAGCTGCACGGCGCCGATCTCTTCCTGGATGAGGCTTCGGTTACGGGTACGGAGAACATCCTCATGGCCGCCTCTATGGCCGCCGGGTTCACCTGCATTCGCAACGCCGCTTGCGAACCTCACGTTCAGGGGTTGGCTAGAATGCTCAATGCCATGGGGGCCAAGGTGAGCGGTGCCGGCTCCAATTACCTCTCGGTTGAAGGGGTGGACAAGCTGCACGGCGCCGAGCACACCATTGGGCCAGACTATCTCGAGATAGGCTCGTTCATCGGAGCGGCGGCGGTAACCGGAGGCGAACTGAGAATTCAGGGCGTGCGGCCCGAAGATCTCCGCAGCATCCTCAACATGTACTCCAAGTTGGGGCTCGAGACAGAGTTCGAGGGGGAAGATACCCTGCTGGTGCCTGGGCGCCAGGAGATGAGGGTGCAGTTTGACCTGATGAGTGCCATTCCCAAGATTGATGATGCCCCCTGGCCGCAGTTCCCCACGGATCTTATGAGTGTAGCCATTGTGGTGGCGACGCAGGCCCACGGCACCCTGCTCTTTTTTGAGAAGATGTTCGAGGGGCGGATGTTCTTCGTGGACCATCTCATCGGCATGGGCGCCAAGATTATCCTGTGCGACCCCCACCGGGTGGTAGTTGTGGGGCCAAGCAGGCTTTACGGCGGCCGGATGGAGAGTCCGGACATCCGGGCAGGTATGGCGCTTCTGACTGCGGCACTCTGTGCCCAGGGGGAAACTCATATCTATAATATTAGGCAGATAGATAGAGGGTATCAACAAATAGACGAAAGGCTTCGTCGTGTTGGCGCCAATATAGAACGTGTGGTTATTGGATAGTAAGGAGTCTGGTCATGAGCAAAAGCAAGGCCGTTCGTTGCTTGAAAATCACCGAGCCGCTCATCTTTGAAAAGAGCCGTCCCGGGAGAACCGGGTTCAGCGTGCCCGATGAAAAATTCGATGTCGAGGTCAGGATTCCCGAGGGCTTCCTGAGGGAATCGGTTGAAGGGCTGCCCGAGGTGAGTGAGCCGCAGGTTGTTCGCCACTTCACCAGGCTGTCTCAGTTCAACTTTGGCGTTGACACGGGGACCTACCCACTGGGATCTTGTACAATGAAGTACAATCCTAAAATAAATGAGCTGGTGGCCAGACTCGTTGGATTTACGCATGTGCATCCATATTTCCCTGACAGGTATCTCCAGGGTGGTCTGGAGCTCATGTATGAGTTGGAGAGATTTCTCGGAGAGATCTCGGGAATGGAGGGGGTCTCTCTTCAGCCGGCAGCGGGTGCACACGGTGAATTTGCTGGTATGAGGATGGTAAGAGAGGCGTTGGAGCGGCGTGGAGAGCACCGGACCAAGGTTCTCATTCCCGATACCGCTCACGGCACCAATCCGGCCTCTTGCGCGGTCAATGGGTACGACTCTATCGAGATTAAGTCGGGTGGCCGTGGGGTTCTGACTGCCGAAGAGGTAGCCCGGTACATGACCGAGGATGTTGCGGCCATCATGATTACGAACCCCAACACTCTGGGGCTCTTCGAGGAAGAGTCGGCGAAGATAGCCGAGGTAGTGCATGCCAAGGGAGGTTTCCTCTACTGTGACGGCGCAAACCTGAATGCTCTCATGGGTGTAGCCAGGCCGGGCGACATGGGCTTCGATGTGATGCACTACAATCTTCACAAGACCTTCTCCACCCCTCACGGCGGCGGCGGCCCGGGTTCCGGCCCAGTGGGTGTCCGTGGTGAGTTGGTGAAGTATCTGCCGAAGCCAAGGGTCGTGAAGGAGGGGGGCAAGTACCGTCTGGACTACGAGGCCAAGGATTCAATCGGCAGGGTCAGGGCCTTCTTCGGCAACTTCCTGGTTATGGTAAGGGCTTATGCCTACATCCTTGAGATGGGCAACCAGGGTATTTTGGATGTTACTCAACACGCTGTCTTGAATGCTAACTATGTTCGAGTAAAAATTAGGGATTTCTTTGATGTTCCCCATGATCGTATGTGCATGCATGAGTGTGTGGTGACAGACCATGACCTGAAGAAACATCACGTTTCTAATGTGGATGTTGCTAAGGGGCTTATAGACAGGGGCATTCATCCGCCTACCATGTCCTTCCCGATCAATATCCATGGTTCTTTGATGATAGAGCCGACAGAGAACGAGACCGTGGAGGATCTGGATCTTCTGGTTGAAGCTCTTGAGGAAATTGTTGGGGTGGCGGAGCGTGATCCGGAGTCGTTGCAGAATGCTCCGCACGTGACGCACTTCAGTCGTCTTGACGAGGCCAAAGCTGCTCGACAGTTGCTTCTCACCGCGGACATGCTGCCTTCAGAGGATGCTCCAGCCGAGTAGGTTTCGGGGACTGAATCGCACTATATCTTATTGATCAGTTCAAGCAGTCGTTGAGCGACGGTAGCGGGGGCGCTTCTTCTGGAGAGGAGTTCGTCGATGATGGCGTTCTCTTTGTTCAGGCGGTCAAACAGCTCTGTCAGGTCAGCATCGACGGCTTCGTGCACCAGTTGGAATACGGCCTGGGTGAGTCGTCGTGCGTCCCTTTCTTGTAGTTCTCCACTGCTTCGGAGAAGCCCAGCATGAGTTTCGATAGCGTCCACCAACTCCTCGATGCCCTCCTGGGCGGTGGCAACGGTTCTGACAATAGGGATGTGGCGTTGGTCGGTGCCCAGGTGCTGCACCGACTGCAACTCCATGGCGAGGCGGTCGGCGCCGGGCTTGTCTGCTTTGTTTACTGCGAAGATGTCGGCAATCTCCAGAATGCCGGCTTTAAGAATCTGAATCTCATCGCCGAGGCCCGGCACCATGACTACGACGGTGGTGTGGGCCATGCGGACGACGTCAACCTCGTCCTGGCCAACGCCTACGGTTTCGATGAGCACTCTATCCAGGCCCATGGCATCCATGACCGTAGCGATATCGCCGGCGGAGCGGCTGAGACCGCCCAGGGCCCCTCTGGTAGCCAGGGAGCGGATGAAGACACCGGGGTCGGTGGCGTGTCTCATCATGCGGATTCTATCGCCTAGAACGGCGCCACCGGAGAAAGGGCTGCTTGGGTCAACGGCAACGACGCCGACGGAGAGGCCCCGTCCTCGCCACGAAGTGATGAGGTTATCAACAAGGCTGGATTTACCGGCACCGGGGTTGCCTGTTATGCCAACGATATGGGCTCTGCCGGTGTGGGGGAAGAGCAGCGAGAGGAGATCTCGAGCCAGCGGTTCGCGGTCATCGGCCAGCCGCATGAGTCGGGCAGCGGAGCGAACATCACCGGCCACGACGGCCTGAGCGAAGGCTTCTTTGTCAGAGTAGGTCATAATTCCGTGACTCACATGTTCGGCCCCCGGCCCGGCCTTGTCTACCGGCAAACGGGGCTGTTACAACTCAGCCTTCGGCGTTCTCCTCGGGCTCATCGGATTGAGAACGGCACCCGAAAACCCATGGAGGAGGTTAGCGGTGGTGCAACCCCGAGGCGGAGGAGGGGGAGAGGCTCCTCAGTAGTTGAGCAGCGCTCGGACGGGAGCCGAGGCGAGCTTTTTCCGGCCTTGAAGGAAGTCCAACTCGATAACAAACAGGTGCTCTACCACTTTGCCCCCTATGGACTGGACCAGGCCGCTGGCCGCTGCCATGGTGCCCCCTGTTGCCAGCAAGTCATCCACGAGCAGGACAGATTTGCCGGGTTCAACGGCATCTTCGTGAATCTCTACGGAGTCGGTGCCATATTCAAGAGCATAGCTGGCTTTGATGGTCTTGTAGGGAAGCTTTCCGGGCTTTCGTATCACAACCAGTCCGGCGCCAAGTCTGAGAGCCAGGGCTGAGGCGAAGATGAAACCACGGGATTCGATGCCGGCCACATAGTCTGGCGGTGAGGCCAGGTGTGGGGCCGCCAGCAGCTCAATGGTTTCTTTGAAAGCCTCGGCGTTGCCCAGGAGGGGGGTTATGTCACGAAAGAGGATTCCTGGCTTGGGGAAGTCGGGAATGGAGCGAATGTGTTTCTCGATAGACATGGTATCTCCGTTCAGTTGAGGGCTCTCTCCCAGGAGTCCACTTCGGGGAGAGGAGCGCTGCTCATGTTCCATGTGAGGGAAGAGAGGGTGATGTAGCCATTCTTCATGGCGTGGCAATCCGACCCCTCATCTCCGGCCATGACGAAGTTGCGGCCTCCGATCCAGCCATGTTCACCGCCCATGGGGTCTTTGAAGACAGCTGTGGCGTTATCGAAGACACGGCGGCCGAGGTGGCAGAAGCGAAAGCCTTTCGGGTCTCCGAATATCTCCGGTGCCGGGAGATTGACATTGAGGAGTGTTTCCGGGGGCAAACCGAAGCGTTTGACCAGTTGAAGAATTCGGATGACATGGGGGATGGTCATGTCGAAGGGGAAATCAGGTGGCATACCGGCCAGCGAGAACGCCAGGGAGGCAATGCCGCTCATGGCACCTTCGCGGGCGCCGGCCACGGTGCCCGAGTAGAGGGTGTCGTATCCCAGATTGGGCCCCATATTGATACCGGAGAGCACCACGTCGGGTTGTTTGTGGCAGAGTTCTCGGAGGGCGAAGAAGACGCAGTCAGCGGGGTAGGCTTCCAAGGCCACGTGGCTCTCGTCCTGCCGAAAGAGGCGGAAGGAGCGATTGAGGGTTATGGCGTGGCTTATTGCGCTGGCCTGCCCTTTGGGGGCAACTACCAGCACCTCCTCGAAGACCTGGCGAGCAGCTTCTTCGAGGGCCTTGATTCCCGGGGCGCCGATTCCGTCGTCATTGGTAATCAGAGCGAACATGTTCACCTGGTCGCAGTGTAGGGTTAGGGGTTTCAGATGCGCTCGAAAGTGCTGGTGAAGTGACGCAGCACAGGCGCTTCGTAGAGGAACCGGAAGCCACGGATCTCCTCTTTGCGCTGGGCCAGGTTCCCCATAGCCTCCACGACGAAGTCAACGTGGCTTTGGGTGTAGACTCGCCTCGGGATAGCAAGTCGAACAAGCTCGTTTCTTGCACCGCGGAAAGAGCCATCGGGGCCCCACTTACCGAACATGACGGAGCCGATCTCCACGGCACGGATGCCGCCCTCGACGTACATTTCTACGCAGAGGGCCTGGCCGGGGAACTGGTGGGCCGGGATATGTGGAAGGAGCCTTCGGGCATCAACGTATATGGCGTGGCCGCCCGGGGGATTGAAGATGGGCACGCCGGCCTTCACCAGGTGTTCCCCGAGGTATCTGGTGGAGGCAATGCGATACTGCATGTAGTCTTCGTCGAGGATCTCTTCGAGACCCTGGGCAATAGCGGCCAGGTCTCTGCCAGAGAGGCCACCGTATGTTGGGAAGCCCTCGGTGAGGATGAGCATTGCCCTGGCCTTATCGGCCCACTGGGTATTGTTCAGTGCCAGGAATCCGCCCATGTTTGCGAAGGCGTCCTTCTTGCAGGACATGGTAGCGCCGTCGCCGTAGGAGAACATCTCCTGGGCAATTTCTTTGATGGTCTTATGGGCGTAGCCCGGCTCTCTCATCTTAATGAAGTAGGCGTTTTCGGCGAACCGGCAGGCGTCGAAGATAAGGGGGATGCCGTTATCGTGCAGCAGCTTCGAGAGGGCCTTGATGTTCTCCATGGAGACGGGCTGTCCACCTGAGGCGTTGTTGGTGACGGTGATCATACCCATAGGGATTTTGCTGTGGTCGGTGGTGGCCAGCAGCTTCTCTACGGCATCGAGGTCGATGTTTCCTTTGAAGGGGAGGTCTGTTTCCGGGTTGGAGCCATCGGCGGTGACGAGGTCGACGGGGTCGGCCTTGTTGTGTTCGATGTTGGCCCTGGTGGTATCGAAGTGGGTGTTGTTGGGGATGACATCACCGGGATTGACCACTACGGAGAAGAGGATTCTCTCTGCGGCTCGGCCCTGGTGCGTGGGGATGACATATTGGTAGCCGGTGATCTCTTTGACGACTCGTTCGAAATCGAAGAAGGAGCGTCCGCCGGCATAGGCCTCATCGCCCATCATCATGGCGGCCCACTGCTTATCGGACATGGAGGAGGTGCCGGAGTCGGTGAGGAGGTCTATGAGCACGTCATCGGATTTGAGCAGGAAGGGGTTATAGCCAACGGACTTGATGAGTTCAACGCGCTGCTCCCTGGTGGTCATTCGAATGGGCTCGACCATTTTGATTTTGAAGGGTTCAATGATGGTTTTCATGAGGGTTCCTTTCCGTTTCTGCGGCCACGAAATCTCAGGCCGGTGAGTCCACGGGCCAAGGAGCCGTGGAGCGGCACAAGGGCCTGGGACGCCAACACGAAGGGGGAGAATAGGCTGAGAAACGACAGGATGCAAGTCTGATGGAGGGGCTTGTGAGAAGGGCCCGAGTGCGGCTTGAGATGGGTAGTCAGGGCAGGAAGGCTACTTCAGTGTTTCGAAGGATTTTCTGACAGAAGCTTCCTGATTCTTGAAGCGGTCTTTTTCTCCACCAGCTTCCATGACATATATTTCATCGTCATCAACCACAATTCCCACTATATATACATACTCAAGCCCCTTGAACTTATGTGTGTAATGTTGCCAACGCCCGGGGCCCTTTCCGGATTTGAAGTCGCCATCCTGGACGAATTCGTAGCCTCGGGAGAGGGTGAACTGGTTCTTCATGGCAGTGGCCCAGTAGTCCAGGGAGCCGTTCTTCTCGTCCTGATTTGTTATCTCCCTCATGGTGAATATATTGCCATCTGTAGAGACGGCTTTGACGTCGTATTGGGCGGTGTAGCTCATCCTGGCGTAGCCGTCGGGGACTTTGACGGAGACGCAGGAGGAGGCCAGCATCACAACAGCTGCAAGAAGTGGCAGCATAAATCTGTTCATGTTTTCCTCCAGCACGGCCGCTTGAACAAGACCAGCCCTCGGCGGCCGGGATTCCGGCCAGAGTTGGCCGGGTCGAGGGTGGTCATGGTTCCTAGTTGAAGAGGTACTCAACGCCAAGGCGATCCAGCCAATCCCAGGGGAGCTTGAAGGTTCGCGTTGGTCCCTTGTAGGCGGGTCTGAATTCCACGGTAACGGTAGCAAAAGCGACCATGTGTACCATGACGCGGAGTTTTCCCTCCATCTGTTCGATGTCAGCCAGGACGTTAGCCACTTCTCGCTGGACGGCGAGCTTCTCTTCGAGTTTTCCGGCCTGCTTGAGCAGTTCAGAGAGGCTGGCGAGGTACTCTTTTCTGGTCTTGAGGCGGAGTTCCAGGTCGTAGAACTCCTGGGTTATGTCTTGGGCCCGGATGTCAGTGAGGTCGTCATTGACGCGACCGGCCTTGCGCAGCTGGGTAAGGACTTCGGGGAACTTCTCAGCTGGCACTTTGAGCACCACGGTACCAGCGCGCTGGGAGTGCATGTATCCGCCCAGGGATTCGGTCCAGGCGACGATCTCCTCCCGGGATTTCTCGATATCGAATACATCGACGACGAAGCGTGCCGTGTAGACGATTTTCCTGGCGAAGGCTTGGGCATTCTCTCCGGCGACGGGGTTCTCCGCCTTATCGGAGGGTCTGTTGGGGGCCGCACGTTCCGCTGCGGGGGCGGGCTTGGCCTCCAGCCTACGTTCCAGGCCACCGGCGAAGTACTCATCGGCATCGGCGGAAGAGGCAACAGCGTGTTCAGTTGCACCCTTGTAGTACTGGGACGAGGAGTCGTAGGCAGACATACCGCATCCGCTGATTAGAGCCAGCAGCGGGATCAGCAGGGGAAACCCTCTCATGAGACCTCCTTGAAGTCATTGTTTCAACGGAAGTGAAGTTAGTCGATAAGGCGTTGGCTTTTCAAGGGGATTAAACACGAAAGCCCGGAAACGGGTTTCCAGGCTTGGTGAGGCGGGGTGGACGGGATTCGAACCCGCGGCCTTCGGCGTGACAGGCCGACGTTATAACCGGCTTAACTACCACCCCAAGAACAACGAGGCGCTTTGTATCACAGGGTTTTGGGGATGGCAAGAGTTTTCGACAGCGAGCGGCACGATTTTTTGCGGGGGCGACTGGCGGTGGCCCAATCGGGATCTTGAAAATCCTCTGGACAGACCGATATTGAAGCGAGACAAGCTATGAGATGGTGGCGCCCGAGGTTTCTGGTGGGGTTTTGGGCAGATACGGCAAATTCAGGGGGAACGATGAGAGGCAGTTCTGTGGAGCGAAGCGACGTGATTCTTGTTGGGGGCGGGATAATGAGTGCCACTCTTGGTGCGATGCTTTCAGAGTTGATACCGGGCATCAGGATAGTGGTGCTGGAGCGGTTGCCCGAGATAGCTTGGGAGAGCAGCCAGTCGATGAACAATGCCGGCACGGGGCATGCGGGCAACTGCGAGCTGAATTACACGCCGGAGGTCACTGCTGGAAGGGTGGACATAAGCAAGGCGTTGAAGGTGAATTCCTCCTTCGAGGTCTCCTTGCAGTTCTGGGCGCATCTGGTAGAGAGCGGGCGGATTCCCAATCCTCGGGCCTTTCTTAATAATGTACCGCACGTGGCCTTCGTGTGGGGGCGCAACAACATCGACTATTTGCATCTGAGGCATGAGGCGCTTTCGAAGCATCCGATGTTCCAGGCGATGGAGTACAGCACGGAGAGGGCGGAGTTACTGGAGTGGGCGCCGCTGGTCATAGAGGGGAGGGGCCCCGACGATCTTATCGCTGGAACCAGGGTCAGGCGTGGAACCGATGTCGACTTCGGGATGCTGACCAGGGAGCTTTTCGCTGCCATGCGCCGTTCGGGCCGTGTAGCCGTGAAAGTGAAGCACGATGTCACTTCGGTTCGCCGTAGCGGGGATGGGGGTTGGCTGGTTCAGGGGACTGATTTGGGCACAGGGGAGCCGTTCGATGTACAGGCGGGGTTCGTTTTTCTGGGTGCCGGAGGTGGGGCCTTGCCGCTGTTGCAGAAGGCAGGGATTCCCGAGGCCAGGGGGTATGCCGGATTCCCGGTGAGTGGTCAGTGGCTTGTGTGTAAGAACAGCAAGGTCGTTGAACGCCACGGTGCGAAGGTGTATGGCAAGGCCTCCATTGGTGCCCCGCCCATGTCTGTGCCGCACTTGGATACGCGATACTGGAACGGCAAGCCCGCTTTGTTGTTTGGCCCGTTCGCAGGATTCACCACGAAATATTTGAAACAGGGCAGTTATTTAGATATGTTTATGTCTTTAAGACATCACAATATACTACCAATGCTAGCGGTGGCCAGGGATAACATGGATCTCACCCGGTATTTGATAGGTCAGGTTATGCAGTCGCAGAATCAGCGTCTGGCAGCACTGAGAGAGTACTATCCTCTGGCGGTTGGGGACGATTGGGAGTTGGCTCAGGCTGGGCAGAGGGTTCAGATTATCAAAGGCGATGCCCGGAGGGGTGGGCGTTTGGAGTTCGGGACCGAGGTTGTGGTGGCAGCGGATGGGTCTCTGGCGGCATTGCTGGGTGCCTCGCCGGGGGCGTCGACGGCAGCGGAGACGATGCTGGAGATCATACACAGGTGTTTTCCGGGTGATGCGGCGACGAAGGGATTTCGGGCCAATCTGAGCAAGGTGGTTCCCAGCTGGGGAAAGGATGTGGGCACCACGCCCGAGCTGCTGAAGTCGATAAGGGACAGGGTTGATTCAGTACTGGGACTTCGCAGCTGACAAGCCATTGACTCAAAGGCCTGAAGTGGCCCAGTATGGGCTTTTAGGCCAACGATGGTGAGGTCGGTACCATGGCTGGGTTTTCAGCGCCAAAGGATTCTGCGGTTGAAGGGGGCAAAGTCTGTTTTGGGGCTTATCCCTTGCTGCTGTGTATCGTGTCAGTTCTGGGGTGCGGGGGTGGTGGTGGGTCTGATGTGGTCACGGGCGAGGTGAAGTTCCCGGATGCCGGCTCATGGGACTTCTGGGGTGAAGGGGGATTGGGCAAGGACGACACGGTTTCTGACGCCAGAGTTGTGTTGGACGGGGCGGGCTTACAGGATGGTGTGACTGGTGATCAAGGGAGTGTCGACCAAGGGAGCGTAGACGCTTGGGAACTGGTGACGGTGGATCTTCAGGAGCTTGCCGATTTGGGCCATGGGGATCAGTGGGGTCAGGACCAGGTGGCCGATGCAGGGGATGGCTTGGACGGGGCTTGGGATTTGGGCGATTTGGTTGGACCGGGGGATCAAGCGGAGGAGGTTGATGTTGATTGGCCCGATTCGGGGGAAGAGGACCTTTCCGCGCAGGAACCGTATGTAACGATTAAGACAGACAACAACAAGGGGGTTGTTGGAAAAGCGATTAGTTTCTATGGAAGTTCTAATTGCGTGCCAGGAAAGCTGACTTTTACAGCAGACGAACTGTACGTCTTGGGTAGCAAACAAGTTTCTACATCATCGTATGACTATCAATATGTTTTTAATACTCCTGGTATTGAAAGAACCATCTCCGTCAAGGTGGTTGGGGAGTCTGGGTGCGAGGCAACGTCGGAGGTCAAGATAACTATCCAGGGGGCCTTTCTTGTTGACAGTCAGAGCAAGACGGACTCGAACGGGAACGGGTTCACCGTCAGGAGGGTGCGGTTTCCCACGGCGGACCTGGAGCATGATTTGGTAGTTACGGGGAGCGGGTCGGCCAAGACTGTCCAGAACATGGCATTGCCGGTGGTTGGGGCGAGGGGGGCGGTGAACGGCGGCTATTTTGCGTCGGGCCAGGGGCCGGTCTCTTATGCGAAGGGGCAGTTGGGCTATGAGAGTCCATCGGGGAATGTGAAGGGGCCGAGGGGCTGTCTGTGGTACGACAAGGAGGAGCGGACAGCGGGGATAGGGGTCTCTATGGGCAGGAATTTCCTGGGAGGAGGGACGTGGGGTCCGGGGTTGTTTCCCGAGGCTTCGGACGTGGTCTGTGCTGGTCCCATCCTGGTTTCCGGGGGGCAGAACGTATTTTGGCAGCAGTATGAGTTAGAAGACTTCGGAACCTCGGGCATAAGCCCCAGCTCTCCACTGCCCAGGAGTGCCATATGCATATTAGACGACGGAAGTATTATGGTTTTAGCAGCGCAAAACGATACAGTTAAGGCAAGAGGATTCACTTTGCCGGAGCTGGCGGACTACATGATATCGCAGGGGTGTGTGGAGGCTCTGAACTTGGATGGAGGTGGTTCCTCGGCATTTTGGGCTTCGTCGCCGGGGGCCGGATATTGGCCAGGGACCGAGGACCGGGCGGTCTATACTGCAGTTGTCTGTAAGTAGCCGTATTAACGCTTTATTATCTTTGAGATCCCATAATTGCCTGATGAGCCGGGACTATCTGATGCCGCGGGGCGTGGGTGCGGTTACGTTGCCGGGGACCGCTACGTCAGCCGGGTGCATTTCGTGGCCGTAGCCCCGCCAAAGGCGGGTTGACGTCGCCGTCGCCGTCGCCGAACCGTGTACCAGCGTGACAGAGTCCATTTGCTCCCCGGTTTGGGATCCGCACCCGCGGGCGTCAAGCCCGTTGCCTTCCATGGGGAAGCGTAGTAGATAATGGGCACCGGGCTGGCAGTCTGGCCAATGGACACCTATCAGGAGGAAGGGACATGAAGAGAGGATTTGGTGTAGTGGTGTTGCTTGTGGTTATTAGCTTCGGTTTTGGATGCAACAGCAAGAAGGGCGATTGCCTGGATAAGGGCGAGTGGGGAGCATGTGTTGAGACATGCGATGTGGATAAGGACGAGGCAGCATGTGCCAAACTGAAGTTGATAGGTATGGAAGCTTGCACTAAGGGAGATAAGGAAAAATGCAGGAAACTTTGTGAATATTACAAGGTTGAACCAGCCTGCGAGCTTGAGAAGAAATAACCAGCCTTCCAACCAGAATCAGCGAACACCATTTCTGTCCCGACGGGGCGAATCGGCCCCAGGCCGGAGTTTGGACGTCCAGCTCCCCGGCAGCGGATCCGCGCCTGGATGCGACAGGTTCGGTTCCCGAACCGGGGAGCAAATGGGCTCAGTCACGTTGCTGGACCGTTCGGCGACGTCGACGTCGACGTCAACCCACCTTCGCTGTCGCTTCGGAGGGACTACGGCCACGAAGGGCGCTCGTTGGACGTCCCTCTCCCCGGCAGCGGATCCGCACCTGGATGCGACGGCTCCTCTTGACCCGGGGCTCGGACAATAGTA
Source organism: uncultured Myxococcales bacterium (assembly GCA_964593355.1). Classification (GTDB taxonomy): domain Bacteria; phylum Myxococcota_A; class UBA9042; order CAIXZC01; family CAIXZC01; genus CAYTWV01. The sequence continues at coordinate 153,165 of CAZQHM010000002.1, read as the reverse complement.
GAAAACCCACCGGATTGGTGGGAAATGAAGTCATGAGAGTGTATCTGGACAACAATGCGACGACGAGACCTTCCCGTGGGGTGACCCAGGTTGTAGCGGAGACCATGGAGCGGTGTTGGGGGAACCCTTCCAGCATCCACGATTTTGGGTCAGAGGGGCGGAGGATACTGGACAAGGCGAGGTACGCTCTTGGCCGATTCCTGGGTGCATCGGCGGAGGAGGTCTTCTTCACGGGGAGCGGGACGGAGAGCAACAACCAGGTTCTGAGGGGCATTGCGGAGCTTCACGGTGGAGCGTGCCACATAGTCACCAGCGGCATAGAGCACGCCTCGGTCTACTCAACTTGCAGGCATCTGGAGGGAATGGGAGTGGAGGTGAGTTTGTTGCCGGTGGACGCCCGTGGAGTAGTTGACGTTTCGGCGTTATCGGGGGTACTGAGGGCTAGACCACCGCTCACCAATCTCTCCCCCCCTTCGACTCGGCCTTGGCCTCGCTCAGGGTACACGGCTGCTGGGGGGATGGAGATATCTGAGCAGCCGTGTATCACCAATCTGGTTTCGGTGATGCTGGCGAACAACGATCTGGGGGTCATCCAGCCTATCAGGGAGCTTGCGGCCATAGCTCGTGAAGCTGGGGTTCTGATGCATGTGGATGCGGTGCAGGCAGTGGGCAAAGTGCCCGTGGATTTTGGTGCTCTGGGGGTCGATCTGATGACGGTCTCGGCGCACAAGTTTCACGGTCCTCGGGGAGTGGGTCTGCTGTTGAAACGACGTGGCGTGAAGTTGCCGGCTCTGCTCCTGGGGGGCAAGCAGGAGCGTGGGCAGAGGGCGGGGACGGAGAACGTAGCGGGGATAGCGGGGATGGCGAGAGCGGCTGAGGAGGCCAGCGAGAAGATGGTGGAGCGTGCGCTGTATGTAGCGAAGCTGCGGGACACCTTGGAGGAGAGACTGAGCGTTATGGTTGATGGCCTTCGGGTCAACGGCAGCGAGGCCACTCGGCTGCCCAACACCAGCAACCTCAGTTTCAGTGGGGTGAGCGGTCAGATGCTCATGATTCTTCTGGACATAGAGGGGGTAGCGGTCTCCACTGGGTCTGCTTGTGCTAGCCAGAGCGACGAGCCATCGAGGGTTCTAATGGCAGCGGGGCGCAGCCAGGAGGAGGCTCGGGAGTCCATACGGGTCTCTTTGAGCCACGAGAATACCGAGGAGGAGATTGACTATGCGGTAGGGGCTATTTGTCGTGCGGTGGAGCAGATTCGGGCTGGGGGGATGGGCCTACGGAAGTGAAGGAGGGCCTCTAAACGGCTGGCCAGATATCTCGATCCGCCCCCCCAGCCGTTTGCCCCGCCTTCGACGGACCCGAGGGGCCCCTCAGGCCCTTCGAGGGGAGCGAGGCTCTTGCCGAGTCGAGGGGTAGGGGCGAGAATGAAGGTCACTGGTTTAGGGGCCACCATATCGTGGAGCAGAATATGGAGAAAGGGCGTTTGGTGGTAGCAGCGGTGAGCGGCGGGGTGGATTCGTCGGTAGCAGCGGCTCTGGCGCTGGAGCAGGGGTTTGAGGTTGTGGGTGTGACGTTGCAGTTGAGGCCGTGCCATGAGGAATTCGAGGGACGCACCTGTTGCGGTCCCGACGCCGTGGCCGTTGCCAGGTCGGTGTGTGGGGGGCTGGGGATAAGGCATTACGTACTGGATGTGTCCGAGGAGTTTGAGCGGGAGGTTTTGGCTGGTAGTTGGCGGGAATACGAGGCCGGCAGGACGCCCAACCCATGTGTAGTGTGCAACAAGCGGATGAAATTCGGGAAGTTGTTGGAGTGGGCCGAAGGAATCGGTGCATGGGGTGTCGTCTCGGGTCACTATGCCACCATAGTGCAGGGGTCGGTGCCGGTGTTACGGCGTGGGGTGGACCGAGGCAAGGATCAGTCGTACTTCCTGGCCACTCTGGGCAAGGATGTTCTGTCCAGGTTGCTGATGCCTCTGGGGTCATTGCACAAGGTTCAGGTCAGGGAAAAAGCAGCGATGATGGGGCTGAGCAGTGCCACACGGAAGGATAGTCAGGACGCCTGTTTCGTGCCTCAGGGGGGCAGTTTTCCAGAGTATCTTCGAGAGCACTTCCGAGGGGTGGCGGTTCCGGGGCCCATTGTGCATGTGGATGGCGCCGTGCTTGGAGAGCACAAAGATGCGAGGATGTTCACCACGGGTCAGCGCAAGGGTCTGAGGCTGGTCTATCCCAGGCCTCTGTATGTGGTCTCGGTTGATCCTGTGAGTGGCGTGGTTCTGGTCTCCGACGACCCAGAGGATCTCTTGGTAAGGGAGATAGAGACCACGGCGGATGGTGCCTGGGCGACGGAGCCTCCGGTAGGGTCGGTGGAGTGTCTTGTGCAGACGAGGTATCGGCAGAGAGCTGTTCCTGCTCTGGTCTCGCCGTTAGCAGAGGGTAGGGTCTCTATTCGGTTTGAAGAGCCGGTGGCGGGGGTATCGGCGGGGCAGTTGGCGGTCTGTTATGTAGGCGACGATGTCTTTGGGGCCGGCACCATTACGGCCACGCGCTCAACGGCTGGGCAACAGGTCTGAGGAACCTTCTGTGGGGGAAGAGCGATGGTGGAATTGGGAGTATTGGAGCGTTATGCAAGGCAAGTGAGGTTGTCAGCCATCGGAAGGGAGGGGCAGGAGAGGATCTCATCCTCTTCGGTAGTGATAGCCGGGGTTGGGGCGCTGGGGGGATTTCTGGCCGAGTACATGGTTCGGGCGGGGGTTGGACGGGTTGTGCTGGTGGATAGAGACGTGCCTTCGCTGGTGAATCTGCACCGGCAGATTCAGTTCACCGAGGAGGATGTGAGGCTGGGGATACCCAAAGCGGAGGCGGCGAGGATTCGTCTGCGGGTCATCAACAGCGAGATAGATATTGTTGCCATGGTAGACGATATAACATCAAGAAACATTGAGTCAATAATAAAAGACTCAAATATGGTCTTGGATGGTACGGATAATTTCGAAACTCGACTCATAATAAATGACGCTTGTGTCAAGAACAGTATTCCATGGATGTATGGCGGCGTAGTAGGAACCAGTGGGATGGCAATGCTGGTGAGGCCTGGTGAAGGGCCCTGCTTCCGGTGTTTGATCCCGGAGGTGCCGGCGGGTCCGAACATGCACACGTGCGATCAGGTAGGTGTGCTGGGGCCGGCGGTGGGTTTGGTGGCGTCGGTACAGGCATCCACGGCGCTTATGTGGTTGGGGAGCGAAAGCGGGGGGGCCTCCGGGGGGGTGGCCGATGGGGCCGCTGAGTTATGGAGCATGGATGTGGGGCCCATGGGGTTCCGGAGGATGGTGGTGAAGAGGGAGAAGGGGTGTCGGTGCTGTGGGCTACGCGAATTCGATTATCTAAACGACAAGAGCACATCCGAAATAGTATCTATTTGTGGAAGCAATACTGTGCAAATAACACCAGCCATTGCTGTTGAGGTTAATGTGGAAGAGTTGGCGGAGCGTTTGGGGACGGTTTATGAATGCAGCGTTGTGGGGCCGGTAGTCCGGGTGAAGGTGGCCAATTTGGAGTTGATAGTATTCGGCAATGGGAGAGTTCTAGTAATAGGCACGACAGAGGCCAGGGTAGCAAGGGGGGTTGTGGCGGAGGTACTTGGGCTATAAACAGGCTCGCTCTGACCGTCGATCATCCCGCTGGGCTGCGTTGGGCTTGGCCGGTCGTGCTCGCCGTGCAAAGCACGACTGCGCAGCCGCCCAGCGCCCGGCCTTGCCGAACGGGCGCTCGCCGGCCATATCGAACCTGTTTGGCAAACGGTCAATGCGAAAATGTGTGGTCAGAGGAGCTTGGGCCGTGGTCATCGGTGTGGGTCGGTTTGGTGGTGACAGTGGAGCTGCCTTGTACTGAGGGGTCTCCGTTTGGTTGGAGGCGCATGGTCCCTGGGCCAGTTCCGAGGGAGAGGGGTGTTCCTTTGGAAAGAGAAATAGGTGGATTACTTGACGTGCAGGGGGGGGAACCAGAGAATGTCCCTTGGTCTACTGCGCGGAGGAGACCATGATCCGGATTAGCGCGTGCGTGGCAGGTTTAATGTTTTTACTGATGGCCGCTGGATGCAGCAGCGGTGGCGGCTCTTCACAGGAGGACACGACACAGCCTCCGGAGGACCAGGTGGTGCAGGATGAGAGCGCTCCCGACACGGCAGTAGAGCCGGAATTGAAGCCGGATTTGGCCGATGAGGTTGAGGAGCCCAAGGATCTGCCCATGGTTCTGCAATACTATCCTCCTTCGTTGTGTGGATGTGATCCCAAGGTTATTCCGCCCAAGGATTGTGGCTGGCATGTGAAGGATGGCACTCGCATAAAGGTGAGGGCAGAGCACACAGCGGGGAAGTTTGAGGGGGCGGCGGGCATCTATCGAGTTCGGTTATTGTTCATGGGGAACCCGGAGAAGCCTGAGGGGGTGTTGGTGACCGAAGCCAAGTTACCCGACGAGACAGGGGTATTCTGGTTGGAGGTTAACACGATCTTTGCGCAGGACGAAGAGGGCGTGGTTAAGGATGGCGTCTATCCCTTCAAGATTCTGGCTCTTTCGAAGAACAAGGATGAGTTAGGAGATCCGTTGGAGAAGTCGGCCACGTTGGCCATTGCTGTGGACACTACGGGTCCAAAGATTCAGTTGGTGAAACCTAAGGTTGAGGATGGTAAGACTCTGAGGTTCATCGAGACCCTCGAGACGACCATGGTTGCTGGGGACACGCTGTCGGGATTGAAGGAGCTGCATTTCTATCTGGGCAGCACCGAGTTGGAACCATCGGTAACGGGAATGAACGGAACAACGTCCAGCACGCCTTTTGCGCGCAGCCTTGATATCTCGGATTTCCCGACGAAGAACGATGTTTTCAAGATCGTGGCAAGCGACTGTGTTGATAATATCACTGAAGTTGAGATACCTGTCCAGATTATTGCTTCTCCAAAATACGAATCAGCTGCCCATCCCCAGATAGATGACAACTTTGCTGGGGCCATTAAGCTTAATCTTGCCGACTACGATAAAGAGGATGGCATTGATGACTTGCTGGCGGTGACTCCAACAAGAGTGGGTCTTATCAGAAATGGATTGGATGGAGTTGTTCAGCCAATAAAGCCGCTGTTCGAGGCAGAAGGGCTTAAGGACGCCCAGCTCACCGATGTCACTGGCGATGGTTTTGATGATTTGGTGGTTTTGAGCACAGATGGTGAAATAGACTACCTTAATGTATACGCACAGAGAGTAAATGATGAAGGGCAGCCCACGTGGAGTTTTCCAGATGAGCCTATATATTCGGCAGATCTGGCAGGGCAGGCTACGATATTGAAAATTCGAGACATGAACGTGGATGGATTTCCGGATATAGTTCTTGGTGGACCAAGCGATTACTACAGCGTAGCAATTTTCATTCACACCAGAAAAAGCGAAGAAAACAACATTATACAGGATTATTATACTATACCGGCAGTGTTCACAGGTGTTACAGGCGTAACAAGCATTGAATTCGGTTATCTTGATTCTGATAGCTATCCAGACATAGTTCTTGGCCGTGGTGGAGAGCCGACCTTGTCGGTTGTGATCAACGACAAGAACGGCAAGTATGGTATTGCTCATGACACTGTGCTTCATGGTGGAGGAACCAAGCTTGCGGTGGTTGGGGACTTCACTGAGGATGGCTTGGACGACGTTCTGGTGACGGGTCTGACCATGGGTGCACTGTATGTGGAGCGCGGCAACGGTCTGGGGTACTTCAATCCTCTGGGGCCGAACCTGGGGCAGTCGGACGTTGACTTCGGGTTGGAGCATGTAACGAACCAGGTGACCATGGGGTTGCTGAACAGTGGGATACGTCCGCTTGGAGATCTTCTGTTCATCGGCGAGGATCCGGATTCGATAGCTTTGGCGAACTTCGATGAGTTTCCCGAGAAGGACATAGCTGTGGCGGTTCCGGAGTCCAACCGTATCGGCATTTACCGTTATCAGCCGGGATCGGCGGGGGATTTTGGTGAGTACTATTCGGTGAATCCTGGTTTGAAGCCACGGTCGTTGGTGGCTGGCCGTTTCAACGGCGACAATTTCAACGATCTTGCCTGCCTTGTGGGAGAGGGTCGGGTAGCTGTGATTCACAACCGGGGCGCAGCGGGTCCTGGGACCTTCATTTCGCCGCTTGAGGTTCCAATGCCGGTGCAGGCCGACTGGACCAAGGGGCGTGTGGTGCCGTTGAAGTTTCTGGCGAAGAACATCGACAACTTCCCGGGGGACGATCTTGTTGTGGTGGTAGACAAGCAGGATCAGCTTCTTGGAGAGAGTGAGATTCAGGCGCAGATGGTGCTGACCTGGCTCTCCAGCGGCTGGTTCCCGACCATGCCTGCCATTAAGTCTGCGTTGAATCCCGATTTCGAGGTGGTAACCGGGTTGGCGGCGGGGAAGCTTGATACTGCGGACCAGTGCATGGATCTTGTGTTAACGCTGGATGAGAAGGGAACTACGGGTTGTGAGGCCAGGACCATTGAGGTAATGCGCGGGTGCAGGAAGGTTCAGGGAGCACACACCGAGGAGGAGGCTCTATTTGGGGCCAATGCGGACTACTTCATTCCCCAGGCCTCGGTTCAGCCGGGTCACTTCTGGTCTTTGGGTGGCTTCTTCGGGTTGCAGAGCCCCAACGGGTTGGCGCTTGGAAAGCTGAACAACGATTCCATGGACGACATAGTGGTATTTGCTCCGGCAGTAGGCGAGGTTGAGAACCCCGAGGACTTCCAGCCAGACATTGTGGCCACCTATCTAACCCGATTTGATGACGACTGGCTTCAGAACATCGGCGGTTTCATAACCTGTCCACAGCGTTACGATCAGATCTGGTTCGAGTGCGCCCCCTACTGGCCGATTCAGCAGATGTCCGACGCCTTCTGCGGCGCATCAGGGGGTTCGGAGTTGCCTAAGTGTGTGCCGGTGTCCGGCGAGGGTACGTGCGGACCGTGGTATGGCCCGGCAAAGCCGTCGGATCAGACACTGCCTTGGGAGGTGGGTATTGAGCCTGTGTCGGCGATTGTCGGCGACTTCTACCCGGACGGGGAGAATTGCAACGACATCCTGGTAGCCTGGACCAACGGCTCCATGAGTTACCTCAAGGGGGTCTGCGGGCCTAACGCCTACAAGTTCCACAGCACTGGATTGAATCCTAACCTTTACGCTATTGGAATGAATCCTCAGGATCTTGGAGCCTCAGATATCGATAAAGATGGCATTGTTGATGTTGTTGCAGCACTTGGCGAGAATATTTCTATTATGTACGGACGTGATGGCGGTATTACTTTTGATCCCCCCAAGTTTCTGGTGCAGGCGGGCACCGATGAGTTGCAACCCAGTGCGGTTGCTGTGGCCGACGTCAACGACGACGGCATCAACGATGTCATAGTCTCGAGCAAGAAGCAGAATCAGCTGGCTATCTATGTTGGCGCCGGTGGCAGGGAGTTCCTTGGCCCGCACTACCTGCCAGCTGGGTCCAGCCCCATCGATCTTGAAGTTTCCGACATGGACAACGACGGTTGTCCCGATCTGGCGGTGCTCAACGCCGGTTCCTCCACGGTCACTATTCTAAGAAGCATCCGCTGCGACTAAGCCCGGCCCTCTCTCAGGTGGGTGCAGTGACCTTTTGCGTTGTTGCTTTGGGCCTTCAAGGCTGCTATACCTGCGCCCCGACGGAGGGAAGTCCATGTTGCTCGGTCGTATCACGGGTACGGTATGGGGCGCCAAGGAGAGCGAGAATCTCCGTGGTGCCAAGATAGTCAAGGTTCAGCCTCTGGCCATGACGGCGGGCAGGGGGACGCTGGCGCTGTCGGCCGATGGGCCAGCACCCGTATTAGGGGGTGCCGTGCGCCTGGCCGTGGACCAGCTTGGAGCTGGGGTGGGTGAGTACGTTCTGGTGGCCCATGGTTCGAGGGTGCGTGATCTCACGGTGGGTCAGAGCATGCCGGTCAAAGATGTGGTGGTGGCCATTGTAGACTCTTGTGAGGTGGACAGAGCGCTGCTGGGCGGGGATAGGAGATGATTCTCGGCAGCGTAGTGGGGACAGTCTGGGCAACCAGGAAGAGCCAGCGGCTAGCCGATCTGAAGATGGTCATCGTGCGCCCCTATTTCTGGTATCGTCCCTCCCATGCCGTAGACAACCTGATAGCCGTGGACAAGGTGGGTGCCGAAGAGGGGCAGGACGTGGTGGTTTGCATGGGAGCCCCCGGACGCTGGCAAGCGGGCGATGCTCGCACCCCCATAGAGGCCAGCGTCATGGCCATTGTAGACCGGACCCAAATAGATGCTTCGGCCCTTACGGACCCAGAAATTCCCTTCCGTCTTCGGGAAGATCATCCTATTGCCACCTTGGAACTGCTTTCACCAGGAGCGGCCAGCGGCAACTCTCAGGAAGAGGCGACGCCATGATGCTTGGCAAGGTCATTGGCGAAGTTTGGGCAACCAAGAAGCATGAGCGACTGAGCGGGGCCAAGATGCTGCTTGTGGCTGGACTGGAGCAGAGTGATGGACGGCTGCTCCCTACGGGTGAAGTGGTGGTGGCTCGAGACCGAATGGGGGCTGATACGGGCCATCTGGTGGTGGTGACGTGGGGCAGCGGAGCAAGAAAAGTGTTTGGCTTGGAGAATGATTCATCAATACTTTGTGAAGCAGCAATATGCCGAATAGTTGATGGATATACGGATTTGGAGCAGCTCTTCGATACCCAGGGAGGGGTGTGATGTTTCTGGCACGGGTTGTTGGAACCGTCTGGTCCACGGTGAAGTGGGAAGGGCTTGAAGGGATGAAGTTTCTGGTGGTGAGGCCATACCATCTGGCGGACCTATCCAGTGACCCCGATGCGCCGCCCACTGGAGCAGGTGACGGTGTCGTTGTTGCCGATATCTTGGGGGCTGGTGTGGGTGAGGATGTGATTGTTGCTTATGGGCATGCGGGAAGAATGGCCGTGGAGCCGGAGCTGGCGCCCAACGCCAAACCAACCCGCCCCATAGATGCTGCCGTTGTAGCAATAGTAGATAAGTATTCCGTTAATGTGAATAGGAAGAATAAATGAAAAGAGCCATAACTGAGCACGAACTGGAAGCTCTGGTCAAAGATGGCACAGTGGTTGTCGATCGGGAAATGCTCCTGACGCCATCGGCAAGGGAGTTTGCCATGCGCAAGGGCATCAAGCTGGTCTATTCCACGGAGAAGACCACAGCAGAGATGCCGGCATCCACAGCAGAGCTGGCCAGGCTTATCGAGGATCTGGTGGTGAAGGAGGTTCTTGGGGCCAAGGCTTCGGCGGGCACCATGCCATCGGGGGGTACTTCTACATTAGGGGGCAGTGGGTCGGCTGTAGCGACCGCAGCTACTGTGGCCGCTCCTCCGAGCAAGGTTGATCGCAACCAGCTCAACGATGCGCTGGCGTCTCTGCACGAGGGAGACACTGCCTTGAGCAGAGCCTTGGTGACCATCGTGGGCAGGAATCGCCCCGGGGTTGTGGCGGCAATATCCTCGGCCGTTGCCGGGTGCGGCGGTGATCTTGCGGATATGAACCAGACCATTGTGGGGGACTATTTCTCGTTGATCTTTGTGGTCGACCTTCAGGGTCTGGCTACAAAGGGGGTCTCCTTCCGTGTCTTCAAGGAGAAGTTGCTTGAAGAGGAGGCCAGGCTGGGTTGCGTCAAGATTCTGGTGATGCACGAAGGCATCTTCAGCGCCATGCATAAGGTGTAAAAATGCTATACACCATGAAGGAAGTTCACGAGACGATCCGCATGATTGAAGCGGAGAATCTCGACATACGGACAGTGACATTAGGAATTAGTCTACTGGATGCACCTAACAGATCCAGAGAGGCATTCTGTGAGTTTATTTATAATCGTATATATAGCAGGGCCAGCAAATTGGTGGAAGTGGCCCAGTCCGTAGAGGACAAGTACGGAATCCCCATTGTGAACAAGCGCATAGCCGTGACACCCATAGCGGTAGCGGGCGCAGCGCTTCAGTCCATTGACGACTTCGTGGCAGTGGCCCGGGTTCTGGACAAGGTGGCCGAGGATTGCAAGGTGGACTACCTTGGGGGCTATAGTGCGTTGGTGCACAAGGGTGCTACGAGGGCGGACAACCTGCTGATGGAGTCTATACCTGCAGCGCTGGCCTCTACTAATAGAATATGTTCCTCTATTAACCTTGGAACTACCCGTGATGGTATAAACCTGGACAGTGTTCGGAAAATGGGCGGGATCATCCTTGATCTTGCGAGCAAGACGCCAAACGCTCTGGGTTGTGCCAAGTTGGTGGTTTTCTGCAATGCGGTAGAGGACAACCCCTTCATCGCCGGGGCGTTCCACGGCATAGGTGGTGGGGACGTGGTGCTGAACGTTGGCGTTTCTGGTCCTGGAGCGGTCCGTGCCGCTTTGGAGAGGCTGAAGGCCACGGGTGGCATGACCGGCTTGAGCGACATCGTTGAGGTTATCAAGAGAATCTCCTTCAAGATAACCAGGGCCGGAGAGCTTGTTGGCCGTGAAGTGGCTCGGATGTTGGGCGACGATGTGCCCTTCGGCATAGTGGATCTCTCATTGGCCCCCACGCCGGCCATCGGGGACTCTATCGGTGACATCCTTGAGTTGATGGGGCTGGAGAGTACCGGGGCGCCGGGGACTACGGCGGCCCTGGCCATGCTGGTTGACGCTGTGAAGAAGGGTGGCGCCATGGCGGCCTCGAACGTAGGCGGTCTCTCGGGGGCCTTCATTCCTGTATCGGAAGACCAGGGCATGATCGAGGCTACCAAGCGCGGCAGCCTGACGCTGGAGAAGTTGGAGGCGATGACGGCGGTCTGTTCTGTGGGTCTGGATATGGTGGCGGTGCCTGGTGACACGCCGGCGAGCACCATTTCCGGGGTTATCGCCGACGAGCTTGCTATCGGTATGGTGAACAACAAGACAACGGCCGTTCGAATAGTGCCTGTGCCTGGTGCGAAGGCCGGAGACCTCATAGACCTTGGCGGGTTGCTGGGCACCTTGGCCGTGATGCCGGTGAACCGCTTCTCCTGCCAGAATTTCATAAACCTTCGTGGCAATATTCCGGGTCCAATCCACAGCATCAAGAACTGAGAATCACGCTTATCAGGTTTTCGCAGGTGATGCCAAAGATTGCCGCCGACGGACGATCACTGGAGCATGCTCGCTGCATGGCCGAACACTCTGCATTTAACCAAGTCGCTGTGGGCCTTTGCAGAGCGTCTCAGGAGGGCGAAGGCGTTGGCGTCACAAGTGCCTCGGCCGGACCAGACTTTGTCCAGGTCCAGCGGGCGAACGTGTGTGCCATCGGAACGTAGAGTCAAGCGAAGAGGCACCATTCGGGCCGCCTCGGATTCCACCTGAACGTCTACTGGACAAGGAAGTACAAGCGGTGGTGCGCAGGGGTAGTTCCAGGCAGCGGAGGCGATGGCCGGGACCAGTAGCATGGCAGAGAGCATTGTTTTGGAGGCGAGGTCGGGCAAGGCCACGACGAGAGTGGAGCCCAGGCGGAACAGGCCGGTGTGTTTGCAGGGGTAGAGGGCCCATTTCCAGAAGATGGTTTCGAAGGGAGACTCGGGGTGGCGCCACATGGGTGCAAGGGACTCGTAGCGGCCTGGTGCGCCGTCGGAGACCAGAAAGACAATAGAGGTACCCCGGGCCAGGGCCTCAACCTGTGGTAGGCTATCAGCCGTGGCGAATTCCGGTTGTGGCACACCGTGTTCAGCAAGAAGGTCGGACAACCAGGAGACAGCAGCGTTGCCACCATTGCCAACAGCCCCCTGGGCGCTGCCGAACAGCACCACCTTGATTGGGGGGGCGGGGTTCACCGCTACAGTGTCTATGCCCAGGAATGCCAACTGGCTCTTCTTGCCCCGGTCGATGATTTCACCGGGTTTGAGCAGGGATTCACCGGCTTGGTACTCTCTGCCAGCGGCCATGATTTCCGGCCTCTCAAGGTGAGCGGTTTCAAGCCATGCGCTCATGGGACGCTGCTTCATCAACTCGTCGGGAACGACTCTTACGGCCCACTGAGGTACGGGCTGGCCCGTGAGTATCTGCTCATGCGCCGGCACCTGAATGCTGCCTCCCAAGGCCCAGCCATCTTTCCAGGCGATTCGCTGCTGGGGCCAATGGGCTGCCTCAATCTCGGTTGCAGAAACCAGGCCCAACGCCTTAACCAGAGGCACCGTTACGGTGGTCAGAAGCGGCCGAAAGGCAGCTTGGAGAAGCTCCATGGCCAGGTCGAGCTGTGGTTTGTACAAGGTTTAGTCTCCCCTTTCCATGCTACTCAGGGGAAAATGCCCGAAAGTTGCGCTCTGGGCAAGAGGTGGTTGGGAAGAGGGAATTCGGCATTCGGCTTTTCCCTTGCGGCGTCACAGTATAGAATGATGCGCTCTTCGGAGGGGAGGCCAATCATGAAGAAGATTTCTCGGTTCATGGTGCTGTTGAGCTTGTTGGTTCTTTGGAACTGTTCCGGGGATTCCGGCACCAGTTCCGGCACGAAGGATACGGCGGGATCGCAAGACATGAGCGAGCAGGATGGCCAGGCAGAGGAGGTATCTGCGCAGCCAGATCTCAACGAGGTGGCCCAGGATGTTGTGGCAGAAGATGTTGTGGATCTGGTGGAGGTGGGGCCAGACCTGGCCGTGCCGGATCTTGGCGAGGGTGAGTTGTGGAGCGACATCCCCTTTGACTTCAAGGAGGACAACACTTTGGTGGAGGGGTGCGGCAACGGCCTCATTGAGTCGGGGGAGAGTTGCGACGGCGGTACGAAGCCGTGCAAGGAATTGATCATGAACTTCACTGGAGGGACAGCATACTGCAAGCCGGACTGCTCTGGTTGGTCGACGGTGGGGTGTATCACGAACGGAAAGCCATATTGTGGCAACGGGAAGAAGGAGGGGCTTGAGGCGTGTGACGGGGATCCCAAGGAGTGCACCGAGCTGGGGACGGACTGGACGGGGGGAGTAGCGACGTGCAGTTTCGACTGCGGTACCTATGATATCGGGGCTTGTACTACAGATGTAGCACCATATGGTTATGTTGATATAGATTTTACTTCTGGATATGTGTTTAATGATGCTAAGATAGGCGATACAGAGTATCTTGCTGGCCATCCAGAAGGTGTTGTTATGGCGGCAGCCATTACTGGGCAATATGGTAGTACACAGAAGCAGATACCTAACCCAGATGCGCAGGCTACTGTGTCGTTAGCGCTAAGAAACACACAGAAGCAGTGGCTATACATAGTTCAGGAATCGTTGTCGGAAGTTAACGAGGAAATAGTATATAACAACCCACAGTTTGAGATGCATTTTGCTTACTCTAATATAGCTCTCGGTGATTATCCCATGAATTTCCAGGTCATGGGGGCAACCCGATTGTACATGTTTAACTATAAGCCAGACGGCAGTAAGTGTTTGGCAGCGGTTGGTATAGGTGGGTATGCTACAGTCTCTAATGCTGTCGGGACTAGTGATGACGAGGGTGGGCAGTTGGCCTTCACGGCCTCACAGGTGCCGTTGTATCATGTAACGCAGTCGCCCTACGGGCAGGCATTGGTTGACAGTTTCCCCATAGAAATCTGCCCCAAGGAGTGAATATGACAGAGAGAACGGCTGATAATCTTAGAGCGATTAGAATGAACAGACGCATAGGCATTAATAAAAGCGAGAGCCTGTTGCTTTTCTTGGCTCTGACTTTTGCTGCGATGGGTTTGGGCTGCTCCGGGGATTCGTCGGACAAGGGAGACACGAACTCTGTAGCCGATCTATCTGCGCTGGACCAGAGGCAGGGCGATGGAGCGGTGGATGGGGTGGGGGACGATGACGTGGGGGACGGAGCAGACGCGGATACGGTCTATCCTATGGACACATCGGATATCCCAGACATGAGTTCCGGTGACACGGTGGAGATGGTTGACGCCGCAGAGGATCAGCTTCCCGGAGATGTGGTGGATTCAGTAGACCAGGTGGATGTTGTGGAGCCAGTGGGCTGTTACGAAGGGCAGGATCTGGCGACGTGGGTCAAGTGGAAGGGAGACGATGCTGGAGGCACTCGTCTGGAGGCAGAGTGTGCCGACGTAACCATGGCGATTACGGTGCTTGAGGATGGAGTAGTGAGGCTGAGGTTTCTCACTGGCGAACCTGTGAAGGAATTCTCCTACGCTGTTGTGGGCAAGGCGGCATCGGAGAGGACGGTGTTTTTTCAGCCGGTTGAAGGAAATGATGGGCTGTTCCGGATATGCACACCCGAGGTGGTTCTGGATTTGAAGCAGGAGGATTGCTCACTGAGCGTCACCACTCCAGAGGGGCACAGCTACTTGACTACTCTGGGAGCGCCAGAGGAGAGTGCCGCTGCCTCGGGCGCTGACGGCAAGATGGTGAGCCGGTACACCATGAGGGCGAAGGCGCCGGCCCAAGAGCGCTACTACGGTTTTGGGGAGAAGACGGGGCCGCTGAACAAGCGTGGGCGCAAGATGGCCTTTTGGAACAGCGACCGGCCCGGATATGGCCCGGAGCACGATCCTCTCTACCAGTCCATCCCCTTCTTCATCGGCTATCGTGACAGCAAGGCCTATGGCCTCTTTGTTGATCACTCTCCTTACATGACGCTGAACATGGCATCCCAGGGGCTGACCAACCAATGGGAGATGATGACGGAGATGCGGGCACCGGATCTCTACTTCATTGCCGGGCCGCAGTTGAGGAAGGTGGTCCGCTCGTACATCAAGCTGACGGGGAAGCCGGATCTGATGCCCCGCTGGACGTTGGGTTACCATCAGTGTCGCTGGAGCTACTATCCGGACACGCAGGTCAAGGAGATAGCCAACGAGTTGAGGAGCAGGAAGATACCGGCCGACGGTATGTGGCTGGATATCGATTACATGGATGGTTACCGCTCGTTCACTTGGGACCCGGTGGGTTTTTCCGATCCTCAAGGGCTGGTGCAGGATTTAGAGGAGGATGGTTTCAAGGTAACGGCGATTATAGACCCTGGGCTGAAGCACGATCCAGGGTGGCAGGTTTATGATGACGGTGTTGAGAAGGGCTATTTCCTCAAGGATGAGGCTGGGCAGGTGTATGTTGGAGAGGTTTGGCCCGGGCCGTCGGTCTTCCCGGATTTCACGAATCCTGGTGCGAGGGACTGGTGGGGCTCGCTCTTTCCGGCGCTTACGGCCTTTGGTGTCAGGGGTGTGTGGCTGGACATGAACGAGCCGGCCAATTTTAAGGAGGAGTTCGGCTGGACGGTGCCCAACAGTCTGAAGTGCCACGGCGACGGTTTCCAGACCACCATGGCGGACATCCACAATGTGTATGCTCTGCTGGAGTGCAGAGCGACTCACGAGGCGCTCAAGAAGCTGGTGCCCAACCGTCGGCCATTCATCCTTACCAGGGCCGGTTTCGCCGGGATTCAGAGGTATGCAGCGGTATGGACGGGTGATGCTGCCTCGAACTGGCCGGCGCTGCGAATGCAGCTTCCAATGATGATGAACATGGGGTTGAGTGGTGTGCCCATGGTAGGCAGCGATGTAGGAGGTTGGGAAGGTGGGGCGACGCCGGAGCTCTTCGCCCGCTGGGTGGCTGTGGGGGCCATCTCTCCCTTCTTCAGGGCCCACGTTCAGAGTTCTGCCCAGCACCAGGAGCCGTGGCAATTTGGTGCCGAGGTTGAGGAGATCAGCCGAATCCATATTGGCGAGCGCTACACTCTGCTGCCTTATTGGTACACGCTTATGCACCATGCCTCGGAGACCGGAGACCCTATGATCAGGCCCATGATCTTCGAGTTCCAGGGTCAGAGTCAGCTTGAGGAGCTGGACGACCAGGCCATGATTGGGCCTTGGCTGCTCACGGCGCCTGCGCTGGAGCAGGGGCAGACGCAGAGGAGCGTCACTCTGCCAGAGGGCAAGTGGCTTGAGTACTACTCGGGGGCTGTGCACCAGGGGCCGGCTACGCTTCAAGTAGCACTGACCTTGCAGGCCATGCCGTTCTATCTGAGAGAGGGGGCTATTGTGCCCAAGGGACCGTGGATGGAGTACAGCGACGCTGCACCGGTAGATCCGCTGACCTTGGAGCTTTTCCCTTCGGCCCAGCAGAGCACCTTCGAGATGGTTGAGGATGACGGAGAGACTCCGCTGGCCTCCATGGCACCATCCAGAGTGACCTATTCACTGGTTGGCACAGCTCAAGGGGCCGAGTTCAGTGCGGGGCCAAGGAGCGGCAGCTTTGTGCCGGCGCCCAGGAGGGTGCTGCTGCGCTTCAGGGCCGTGGACAAGGCACCTTCCGCGGTTACTCTCGACGGCGTGGCGCTGGCTTCGCAGGGCAGTTATGGAGCCCTGGCTGGCGGGAACGGCTGGTTCTTCGATGGCAACGACCGAAGCTTGTGGGTCTCTATTGGTAAGGACGCCGACTTCCACGTGGTGGCAACCTATGATCCCGTGCTTCAGAGTCCAGAGCCAGCGGTGCAGGTCACTTTCCGGGTTACCACCCCGCCCGGTACTCCTCAGGATCGCAAGGTCCATGTGGCCACAAGCCTGAACAACTGGGCTCAGGTGGAGTTGCCATGGGTAGACGGCCAAACGGCTCAGGGGACGGTGACCGTGCCTCGTGGAGTCTGGTTCGAATACAAGTACACGTTGGGGGATTGGGAGTCGGTGGAGAAATGGGCGGGCTGTCTGGATGCTTCCAATCGCTACACCTTCTCCAAGGCGTTGCCGGTGAAGGAGGACACGGTGGAGGCATGGAACGGATTCTGCGTGCAGTGATTTTTCTCTCGAATTGACCATTGCCACTTTGCCAATCCTGCGCTATTCCATGGCCCGGCCAAAGAAGGCCTGCGCCGACCTGTGAAGGGAGCCCGATATGATAGTTGAAGTTCTAGCCTCGGCTGAAGATGTAGCGAAGTATTCTGCGAATATTATAGAGGATACGATTCGTTGTCACCCAGGTTGTGCCATTGCTCTGCCCACTGGAAAGACACCCTTACTAATGTACAAGGAGCTGATATCAAGAGCGGAAGCGAGCCGGGCTCAATTTGAGGAGATCCACTGGTTTGCGCTGGACGACTTTTTGTGCCCGGAGATACCAGAAGAGGCGACCTTCGGCCACTTTTTGAAGAGCCGATTCGTTGAACCGGCGGGGTTGCCGCTGGGCAAGCTGCACACGTTGAACGCCCGCACGAGCGACCCGTTGGCCGAGGGGTCCAGCTACGAAGCCAGCATCGTGGGGCTAGGGGGGTTGAAGCTGGCAGTTCTTGGTCTTGGCAACAACGGGCACATAGCCTTCAACGAGCCGGGCACCTCTTTGCAGAGTAGAACGGGGCCAAGGCAGCTTACGGAGAGGTCAAGAAGGGCCAATGCGTATTTGTTCGGCGACGATTACGATATGACGCCGTGCAATGCTATAACGATGGGAATAGCGACGATTCTGGAGGCGGACCGGATTCTTGTGCTGGTTACGGGAGAGAGCAAGGCCGATGTTTTGGCGCTGGTTCGCAATGCAGACTCCTTTGACCCGCTTCTGCCGGCCTCGGCTCTGGCGCTGCACAAGGACGTGATAGTGGTGGCGGACATCGCCGCAGCGAACACGGGGGCGTGACGATTCAACGGCACAGGGACTCGCAGTTCTACAGCATATATAAGCGATTTTGTGTGATATAACCAGCGATAGTATAATTAGGTTGTCTTCTTCCGTACTTCAACATCATAAACTCTGCCACCATCTTTGACTCCGGCTCCACGAAGCTTGAAGAGGGAGAGCATCAACTCGGCGACTCTTCCACTGGCGAGGCGACACTTGACCCTCTCCTCGCCGTCTGAGAGGACGACGCAGCACATACCGAGGCGTGGATGGTTGAGCCAGTCGCCAGGATGCAGCACGACATCTTCATCGCTGCCTGAGCGTTCATCCTCTTCGAAGCTGGAGTCGAACTGTTGTGTTGTCTCATCGCGGACGGGGATGGCGATATCGGCGTTAGCGCCGGCGGGGTACATCATCAGCCATTGCAGCACGTTGCCGGTGCGCTCTTTGGCCCTGCGCAGGGAGACGTTGTCCACGGTAGTGACGAGGAATTCGAATTGCCTGACGGTAGCCGATGCCACCTGTCCGGCGACGGTGGTAGTGCGACCGGCCTCGGTTCTGGTGCCCTGCATGAAGAGTGTCAGTTGGGGCTTGTCGTTTTCGCCTTTGGAGATGGAGCCTTGGAGGGCGGCGACGACCCACATGCCCTCGTGCTTTTTGGCCAGGGAGTAGTCCTTATCGGCCCTTGAGTACAGGAACAAATTTGGATCTTCAAGATAACCGTATCCTGTTATGAATGCAGTTTCAACTCCACGGTCGTCCAATACAGCCTTTAAGCTCCTGACAAGCTCACTACCAAGATCTAAGCAACCAATAAAAGTACGACTGGGTTGTACCTGCGCAATGATCATCTACTTTATCCTCCCATTCCACAAGACTAATGTATGTATCATCTGTGCCGCGTGAATGAACGCAGGCATCAGAAGAAAGGTTCAATACGGGTGGTTCCGCCCTCTGAAACGAGAACAAAGGCTCGATAGCCACCATCTTGCTGTACAACGAAGAAGAGAGAGCGTCCCTGGGGCATCCTGAGGGGAATCTCGCCCGGGGCGGTGGTGAGGTAAGCGGGGTATGGGCCCATGAAGAGGTCGCGCCACTTGTGTTCTACGAGACCATTATTAGTGAGGACTCTGCCGGCGCAGGTTTCTTTGAGAGCCTGCTGTTCGTCGCCAGCGAGTTCCACCACCCTCTGCCGGTATTGTTCGGAGAGGAGGGGCCATGCGGAGTGACACTCTGGTCCTGAGACCTTGTCAAGGAACTCTTTGAGCAGAGCGGAGGCAGAGGCAATCTCCTTGGATTGTCCGTTCTCCTCCATGATGAGTTTGACGAATTCGTTACCCTCACCCAGGAGCGGTTCAACGGCGAGGGGGTCGGCACAGCCGACGGAGAGTGCAGCGACCAACAAAAGACCACCCAGTGAGGCTTTCCCCTGTGTACTCAAACGAACCCCCGAATAATTGTAATAATCAGTTACTGGCCCTGGAAAATGAAGCGCTCACCTTCGAACGTTCCCTGGAATTCATTGCCCTGCTGATTATTAACTTCTATGTGTCCCCACCACTGACCTTCAACAAGCTTATCAACGATAAGGTCATCGTTCTCATCAACCATACGGCATTGGCCATGGATCCGCAATCTTGAATCGAGGGCCAGGTTACCGATGAGGCCCTCGATAGGGCCAAGGATGAAGGTTTCCGCGGTATTGCAGAAGCCTTCGAGGGTAGCCTGGTTGACGCCGATGTTTGACAAGATGCTGCCGACGAAGCCGTTGGCGATAGCGGCGCAGTCGATGATGGAGTAGAGCAAATCAGTCAAGCTGTTGAAGCTGGAAATAGCCGGAAGCAGCATGTTATTGATCACGAACAGGATGAGTTTGCCATAATTGATTTCGATTGGATGGGTAACGATGACCATTTTGTCATAGCTAATCATGGCCGTATATTGACCAGCGATGAGATCCATGGGGAAATCTGTGGCGTTTAGATCTTCCATACTAAAGGTGTGTTTACCACAGTCATCATAATTGGGGTCGTCTTTGTCGCAGCCGAGTTTCCAGTAGAGGTTCAGTCCGATCCAGGTCTGTTGTCCTGCCACGGAGTAGTCGGACCCGAGCTTGGCGATCTTCAGCTTGGATATGACCTCGAGGTTCGTGACAATTTGGACGAGGTCTTGGCCGATAACGAAGAGGTCCTGGATGAATGGGGGGGAGTTATTGAGCAGCCAGTCGGTGACGAGGTTGGCAAGGGCGTCTTCGAAGAGGCCGAAGGCGAGATCGGTGACCCAGGAGCCGATGTACTGAGACACGAGCACTTTGATCATATCAATAATGACCTTGCCTGGGTCGTAGAAAATATCGATAACCAGATTGATAATATCACCAACCTGCCCATCCGGGATAGCATCCTTAAAATCGAAATTGTTGATGGTATCAAAGGTGCCGGCGGGATTGAGGGGCAGGAGGTAGAGGTTCAGGGTGACTTCGGTGACGCCCTGCTCAGTGGGCAGCACATGAACAGCATCGATGCATCCGGCGGCGGCGAGGTGTCCATTGGGGCCCATGGCGGTAGCGAAGACTTGGTAGGTAGGCAGAAGAGAGAGCTCTTCGAACTGTGGGGTGGCTTGAATGCTGCTAACGGTCTTCTGGCCAACGATGTCGGTGTTCCATGGGGCAACGGGGGAGAATTGGGTGCAGGATTTGAAGCCTTTGCTGAGCCGGACATTGAGGTCGTGAAGGGGCACGTCGCTGGAGTAGTTGAATTTGACCTTGAGCGTGCCTGTGGGCATGGCCAGGACGTTGATTTTGAGGGCCTCGGGGTAGGCCTGAGGTCCTGACATCTCGACTATGTACTGAACGTTACCGGTAGTAGCGGCGTCGAAGGTGACAGAGGCGTTGCCATTAGTATCAGTGGTGCCTTCACTAACGAGGAAATGCCCACAATCGGCACCCTGAGAGCATTCCGGATTGCTTTCAATTACCTTGTATTTAACATCATAGTGTTTAGCTGGTTGGGCAGTCTGGTAGTCCACCACTTTGACCCGGACGGAGAGGTGGTCCTCCACGGTGATGGAGAGGGTTGGCTCGTGGAGGGGGATAATCTGGTATCGGACTCCTCCTTGGATCTCCATATTGGAGTAGTCTTTGACGCCTCCGCCCCCACCGCTGTCGGTTTGGGAGACGGAGTCTTCGTCGTTCCATGAGAGTTCCGGGCCCCACTCTTCAAGGTCCTCCTCGTAGGTGACCACCGTCTGGGCTCCGCACGAAGCCACAAGCAAGGCCGCAACGACCAGAGAAGCCCCTCCCAACCGACCCCACAGACTCACAGCCAGACGGCTCTTCATGGCACACCTCCACAGTACTCCAGCGCGGAGTATACGCCCTGACAGCCGGTTGTTCAAGGAAGTAAACATGAGCGTTCGGGCCCGCTACCCGCCAGCGCTCCACAGATGCGTTGCGTTTCTGAGTCAGGGATAGTATGTAGCGCGGCCTGAGCAGGATGCCGGTAGGGGGAAGCTACGGCCCCACGGCGTTCGGCAGAGGAAGGAGACATGGAGCCTTCAGTCAGGCACAAGGTGAAAGCGGGGCTTCTGGTTGGTGCCCTGGGGGTAGTTTTCGGCGATATCGGAACCTCTCCACTTTACACCGTCTCAGAGACTTTTTTCGGCTCTCACCCACTAGATTCATCGGCGGCCAATGCCCTTGGGGTAGCGTCCCTGGTGCTATGGTCACTGATCTTGGTGGTCACTCTGAAGTATGTGGTGCTGGTGCTCCGGGCAGACAACCACGGCGAGGGGGGCATCTTTGCCTTGCTGGCCCTGCTCAACACCCATCACTGCGACGTTCCCCATAACAAGCGCCCTCGCATTCTGAGAGCCGTCACACTTCTAATCGCGATGGGGGCGGCGTTGCTGGCAGCGGAGGGCATGATAACTCCGGCGATATCGGTGCTGTCGGCGGTCGAGGGACTGCCGGTGATTGCACCGGCCACGGAGCCGTTGGTCATACCCCTGACGCTGCTTATCCTTTTGGGCCTGTTCTCTGTTCAGCGCAGGGGCACACACCGCATCGGTGCGGTTTTTGGTCCAGTAATGCTGGTGTGGTTTACTGTGCTCGGTGTTCTTGGTATATATAGAATCATTCAACATCCAGAGATATTTGCTGCTGTTAATCCGTACTATGGTTTCGCTCTTCTCAGGGACAACTCAGGCTTGGCCATCTTCATCCTGGGGGCCATCATGCTGGCCTTCACCGGGGTGGAGGCCCTTTATGCCGATCTGGGCCATTTTGGGATAGATGCAGTGCGCCGCTCGTGGCTCTTCCTGGTGCTTCCTTGTCTGTCGCTCAACTACATCGGCCAGGGGGCGATGATGCTGGGCCACGAGGAGATTGTGCTGAACAATGTTTTCTATTCCATGGCGCCGGGCTGGGGAAGAATCCCCCTGCTCATTCTGGCTACCTTCGCAACGATTATCGCCAGCCAGGCCCTCATCTCGGGGGTCTTCTCACTGACGCAGCAGGCAATGGCTCTGGGTCTATCGCCGAGGCTCAGGGTAATTCACACCAACCCCGACGTTCAGGGCCAGATCTTCATCCCGCTGATGAACCAGATCCTTTTTGTGGGGGCCGCAAGCCTTGTGCTTGGGTTCAGAGACTCGGGGTCATTGGCGGCGGCGTATGGCCTTGCGGTGACGGGCGCCATGACCATAACGACCATTGCCATAGGGTACGTGGCATACTCGGTGTGGAAATGGAATCGATGGCTTGTGTTGGCCATGGTTGCGTTGCTGCTGTTGGTTGACCTTACCTTTTTGAGTTCCAACGTGGCCAAGCTTAAGAACGGAGCTTGGGTGCCTTTGTTGATAGCGGGTCTTCTCTTCGGTGTAATGGACATCTGGCGTTGGGGCAGGCAGTGGGTGAAGAAGGCCTACGAGAGTGGCAGGGTTGTGGAGCCGATGAGCCTGGCGGAGTTGATGCGCCAGCACCGACGCTTCTACGAGCCTGGAACATCGGTGTCTCTGGTGGTCATGGCCTCTCGTCCGGTGTTGAAGCCGGAGGATACTATCCCGCCGGTGATGGCGATTCATTTTAGAAACTGGAGAACATTGCCTAAGCACATAGTGTTTTTATCAATCAATCAGGTTAATAAACCAGAAGTCCCAGTCGACGAAAGATATCATATAGTGCCGTTTTTGCAGGATGATATAGGCACGATAGTATCGGTTGTGGTTAAATTTGGATATATGGAAAGACCAAGCGTTAGAAGCATTCTCAAGGAGCTAAAAAACGCAAGGCAGATTAAGATACCACAGGCCACAACCAAATGGCTAATACTCATAGGTTCAGAGCGATTTGTAACGAAAGCCGACTCATGGCTGGCAAGGAAAAGGCTCTCCCTGTTCTCCAAGATCAACCGGCTCAGCAAGCCGGTCACGGACTACTTCGGTCTCGAATCCGATTCCGGCGTCACGATAGAGACTATCAACGTGTAGGATGCTGGAGGGCGTTGAGCCTCTTGCTGGGATTCGCTGTGCTGTCCCTCGGGGGTCGCTTTTTTGCGTGAGGGAACGCTCATGGTAGCATTCCTGCCCGCAAGAGGTGTGGAGATGGCATTACTTCGTGGTTCATCCAAGTTCCCAGAGATCCGAGGCGTTCGCTACACGATGCTCATCGCCTTCATTGCCGGGGTTGTTCTGGCAGCGGGGCTAACGGCCTTTGATGGAGATGCGAGCGAGAAGGAGTCGCCATTGCCGCTAGGTGCCAAGGATGGCATGGAGGAGCGGAAGCGTCTCAGAGAGATGAGCAGGCCTTTGACCACTCCACCGGCGCTTCCTGAGACCTTCGATCCGGCAGAGCACGCCGAGCTTCTTGAAGTTGCCGTCGTCAGCACCAAGAAGGGTGGCGATTCGAATCCATCATCGGCTGATGCATCCCAGGCCGGTTCTGCCGAGGGCAGCGACCCCATCAGGAGTGCTCCGATGAACTTGACTCTCAATCTTGTCTTCCAGGAGCGTGTAGAGAAGTTTCTGGCGGAAGTTGACCCGATGGAAGCGGCCTTCGTGGCTATCGATCCGAAGACGGGTCGGGTTTTGGCCATGGTGGGGTATCGAGACGGCAAGCTTCAGCCCGTTGCGGCATTGGAGGCCAAGGGTCCTGCTGCATCCATCTTCAAGGTCATTACTGCTGCTGCTTTGCTGGAGAAGGGCAAGGTTTCCGGGGATACGACGGTGTGCACACCCAAGCCGAAGAAGAACAGCGAGGCCCTCTTCTTGACTCCCAACCCAGATAGGGACAGGCACTGCGAGACTCTGGTAGAGGCCATGGGCCACTCCAACAATCCCATTCTGGCCCGTCTTGCTGACAAGCATTTGTCGCAGCGTGACCTTGGGGAGACGGCGGAGCGCTTCATGTTTAACAAGCACATCCCCTTCATCTGGCCAGTGGAGGTGAGCAAGGCATCGGTACCCCAGGAGAGCAACGAGCGGGCTTCAATGGCCGCCGGATTCCGCAACGCCACTCTTTCGCCGCTGCATGGCGCCCTCATAGCGGCGGCCATAGCCAACAAAGGCGTCATGATGTCACCCAGAATAGCCGAGGAGATTCCGGGCAAGGATGGACAGATGGTGACCATACCTGCGGCGGTCCTTGGGGAGGCGTTCAAGCCAGAGATAGCAGAGGTTCTGGGCCATATGATGGAGGCGACTACCAGCTTCGGGACGGCCGCCAAGTTTTTCACCGCAAAGCAAGAGAGTCCGTTGTGGGGGATTAAGGTGGCCGGGAAGACTGGCTCCTTGACCCTGAAGGACGGCTCGGCCCAGCCGCCGCACTACTCCTGGTTCATCGGGTATGCCCCCGCAGACGAACCAGAAATCGCCATCGCTGCCATGACGGTCAACCCTCCGGCCTGGAAGCTCAAGTCTGGTACCTTGGCCCGTTTTGGCCTGGAGGCCTTCTTCCGCCACGTATCAAAGGGGGGAATAGAGTCGGTGGTGACATCGGGAGCGAGGGCTGATCAGTAAACGGATGCTCACACGTCTCGGTTCGCTGCAAAGACAAATTATTCGCAGATATTTGTTGCCTCAGGACCCTTATTGATCGGCTATTTCTACCCTGTTTCTACCGAGGGCTTTTGCTCTGTATAAGGCAGCATCAGCCCTGGCCAGGAGTTCTGGAGCCTTATCCCCTCCTTGCCCCAGAACACCACCAATACTTATGGTGACATTTATTGATATCGCTCCATGTGATATATGAAGCATGGCGATTTCTTCTCGTATTCGCTCAAAGATGTCCTTCATGCAATCCGGCTTTTCCAGGGGCAAAACCACAAGAAACTCCTCACCCCCAACACGCCCAACGCAGTCGTAGGGACGTACGCTATGCACCAGGGCCCGGGAGACTGCGCCCAAAACATCATCACCGGCTTGGTGGCCGTATGTGTCGCTGATCAGTTTAAAATGGTCAATATCGCACATAGCCAGGCATATGGTCGACTTGAGCCGCTGAGCCCTGCTTAACTCTGCCTCAAGTCGATTCATAACGGCCCGCCGGTTCAAAAGCCCAGTGAGTGCATCGTGGGAGGCGAGGTGGGCCATCTCGTCCCTCATCCGGACCAGTTCAGTCTGCATCTCGAGGACTCGTGCGCCAACGGCTATGCGGGCTCTCAACTCCTCGATGTCGTAGGGTTTGGTGATGTAGTCGTTGGCCCCGGAATTCAAGCCAGCCACAATGTCGTCTCTTTCTCCGCGGCCGGTGATAAGTATGACGTAGGGTGGGCTGGGCAGGCCCAAGCTGCCAATCCTCGCACAGATCTCAACGCCATCCATGCCGGGCATGTTCCAGTCCAGCAACAGCAGGTCAGGACTGCGGGGAGCATTGAACTCTTCCCATGCCGCCAGGCCATTATCGACTGCCACCACATCAAACCCCCACTTCTTCACAACTGAAGTCAGGATTCGTCTTGATGTGAAATCATCCTCAGCAATAAGTACTCTCATTGCAGTACCCCTTATATTGCTTTTCTGAACTCTTCGAAGGCTCTTCGAAGACTATCCATGAACCTGTTCAAATCAGCCAAGTCTCCCAGCTTAACGGCCTGCTCCAGGGCCAGTGCAGCGGCACTCAGCTTCATGGCCCCGACGTTTGCGGCGGCACCCTTTACCGTATGCGCACCCCTGGCCACGGCCTCCAGGTCACCAGCAACCAGCGCTGCATTCAAGGCCGTCAACTGACTGGGCAGGTCATCAAGGAACCCCTCAAGGACCTCGGAGAGAAGCTCCTCGTCCTCCATTAGGCGTCGGAAGAGAGCCTCTCTATCGAACACGGCCGCGTGGGGCTCTGCCGTGGCGTTGGGCGTGGAGACTGTGGGTGGGTTGGAAACCTCATCGGGGCGTTGAAGGCATCGGTCCAAGGCCTCCACGAGTTTGGCGGCATCAACGGGTTTGCTGACGTAGTCGTCCATGCCCTGGTCGAGACAGCGCTCACGGTCACCTTTCACGGCGTGTGCGGTCATGGCGATGATGGGCACACGGGGGTTGAGCACTCCCGACTCACCGCTGCGAATGCGACGAGTAGCTTCGAACCCATCCATCACGGGCATCTGGACATCCATGAGCACGACATCGAACAGACGCTCCTTCAACGCTTGGAGAGCCTCTGCGCCGTTGAATACGGCCAAAGCCTGATAGCCCAACTTCTCCAAGATCTTCATGGCCACCAGCTGATTCGTGGGATGATCCTCAACCAGCAACACTGTGGTCTCACCCCGACGAGCGTCTTCCAGGCTGTGCTTGGTGATCAGGTGCCCATTGGCAGCGTCATCAAAGCCTCCACCTACCAGTCGGGCCAGGCACTCGTACAGGTGCGATTGTTTGACCGGCTTGGTCAGATAGGCAGAGAATCCCAGACAGCGAAGGCGTTTGGCATCTCCCCGGCGACCAACCGATGTCAGAACAACCACCTGTGTGCGCCTCAGCAGCGGATCGGCCTTAACTGCCACCCCCAAGGCCTCGCCATCCATATCGGGCATCTGCATGTCTGTGAGCAGCACATCAAAGGGACGGCCGGCTTCCGCTGCTTGTCGCATCACTTCAATACCCTCGAGCCCCGAGGAACGAACCTCCACCTCGACTCCCCAGGAGGACAGCTGCTCTGAGACCACCAGCCTGTTGGTCGCGTTATCGTCCACCGCCAGCACTCGCAGCCCGGATATATCACCCCACTGCGGCATGGTGGGACGCTGCGATACAGGCTGCTTGCCCAATGTCAGCGTGAATCGGAAGGTCGAGCCGAGCCCAAGTTCGCTCTCCACGGCTATCTGACCACCCATGCGGTCAACGATTCTCTGGCAGATGGCCAGCCCAAGGCCGGTGCCACCGTATCTTCGGGTTGTTGATGCGTCCACCTGCTCAAAAGCTCGAAACACCAACCCCAGCTTCTCCGGCGGAATCCCGATACCGGTGTCCCGCACCTCGAATCGCACTGTAGCGGTGCGCTCATCCTCAGAGACAAGCGAAACGTCCACTACCACTTCTCCTTTGCTGGTGAACTTAACGGCGTTACCCCCCAGGTTCACGAGCACCTGCCGAATCCGCCCGGGATCGCCAACCAGTCGAGAGGGCACATCGGGGTCAATTCGGCAAACGAACTCCAGCTCCTTTTCTTGTGCCTTGAAGGCAAGCAACTCAGCGGCATCCTCAACGGTATTCCGAAGGTCGAAGTCAAGTTCCTCCATTTCCAGCTTGTCGGCCTCGATCTTAGAGAAGTCCAAGATATCGTTGATGACATCCAGCAGAGCATCACCGCTGGACTGAATGACCTCGGTGAAGCGCCTCTGCTCTGGTGTCAGGGTGGTCTCCATGAGCAGCCCTGTCATGCCGATGACGCCATTCATGGGAGTTCTGATCTCGTGGCTCATATTTGCGAGGAACTGGCTTTTGGCTACGCTGGCAGCATCAGCTTCCCGGGCCATGCGCTTGGACTCTTCGGCCGCCGATGCCAAGGCCAGATTGGCGTGTTCAAGCTGCTCATTGGCTATGCGGAGTTGCTCACGTTCAACCTTCTGCTGCGTGATATCCCGCATAATGCCCACGGCATTCCATTTGCCCTGCAACTTGACTGCGGACAAGGACAACGACACGTCAATCTCGTGGCCGTCGGAGTGCAGCGCCGGCAACTCCAGAGTCTTGCCCACGGCATCGCCTTCGCCTGTAAGCAAAAAGCGCTCAAAGGCTTTGCCATGGGCCGCCCTGAATCGCTCGGGGGCGATGAGAATGTGGAGAGTCTTTCCTACTGCCTCCGACGCCTGGCGGCCAAACATGCGCTCAGCGGCAGGATTCCAGAACGTGATCAGGCCACCATCATCCATCATCACGATGGCGTCTTGGGCCGACCCGGTTATGGCCGAAAGCACAGACTCTCGGGCCGAGATCTCCGCTGCCAGCCCTCGCCGCTCCGTTACATCATCAAGAACCTCAATGGCCGCCTCGATGCGGCCGTCAGGGCCCCTGAGAGGTGTTGCAATGGCCCGAAGAACTCGCCGCCCCTCAGCGGTATCGACGACGATGTCTCCCTCGTGGGTTCCGCCGTCCTTCAAGGACCTGGAGACGGCGCATCCAGCGCAATGAACAACCCCATCCTTGCCACAAAGCCCTCCTTCGCAGCGGCTGCGTCCCTCGGTGACTCCGCCTGGGAACCACTGGTTCAGAAGCCGATTCGTCTTGACCACCTTCAATGCAGGGTCAACAACCGAGACCCCGACGCCAAGGTTCTCAAAGAGAGCCTCGAAGCGGTTGTTAGCCTCCAACTGGTCTTTTCGGGCTACCGCGATGGCTCGCTTGAACAGCGCCTTTCGTTTGCGCCAAACAAGATACATTGCGGCCCAAACGGAGACGGTCAGCAGGAGAGCCAATCCGACCACCGTTCGGCCCTCAGATTTCAGTGACCCGAGCACCTCTTCCCGGTCAATTCGAGCCACCAGTACCCACGGCGACCCTGGCACCTCCGTTGCAGCGGCGATAGTGGGCACCCCGCGGTAGTCGGGACCCTCCAGGATCCCCCGTTCACCAGCGATGGCCCTGACCGCAGGAACCTGACTTTCGTCCACGGCAAAGGAAAGCCTCATCGCTGTGTTGGCTTTGAACCTGACGTTGTTCAGATAGGTTGCCCGTTCACCATCACGCCGCATCATCAAAGTCTCCGACGATGGAGATTCTGTTGGCCAGGAGGCAAGCAAAGGATATATATATTGGTTGGGATCAATTCTCAGCGCAAGGATGGCTATCATTTTATTCTTAGAATCAGGAGCAAAAACTGGACTTAGTAGCTTCAAAAATGGCATGTCGTTATGCTGATTTAGATAAAAGTCTTCAAAGACAGTTTCGCCCCTGTGGAGGGCCGTCAATGTTGTAGGGCTGATCTGGGAGAGGGGCCTCTCATCTCGGTCTGAATCGACGATGAGCTTCGCCCCTGTGGGGTCGAGGAGCATAACAGCGTCCACAGGGAATACGCTGCGCATATGTTTAAGACAGCTAGCAATATCTTTGGCAAGTTTATTGTCGGCATTTGCCATAAAGCTTGATACCAATCCGGTAAAATAAGGGTTGCTGGCCACGAATCTACCAATAGAAGTAGTCTCTTCCATATATTCTGCCAGCCGATCGGATTTGAGGCTGGCAACGCTTAGAAGCTGATCTTCAACCTGCTTACGATAATGACCAGACCAATGATTCAGATATAGAAGACTGCCACCAATTAGTACCATACTCATAAGAACCAAAATTAAAGCTATTGTAATTCCAAAGCTGCGACTACTGACTTCGATTTTCTTGTCCACAGTCGCACCTCCAAGGGAAAGCCTTAACCAAAATCTAGCTCTCGGACAGAATCGATGAAATATGGGTAATAATAGGCAAGCGGGGCGGACCGGCTGACTCACCCGGTCCACTTGCACGCCCCATGTTCGGTTAGAATTGGGGACAAGTCAAAGACCTTCACCGGTGGTCCGAAAGCGAAGGAAGCGTGGACTTGGGCCCGCTCAGCCAGCTACCCATTCCATGCGGAAACTGGGTATGGCGGCCGCTGGGGGTGGAGGCAGTCACGAACTGAGCATAGACCTCAAGAAAGCGACCAGGAACCAGAGGCTGAGGGCCACCAGCGCCCACCCCATGAACCGGAGAACCAGAGTCAGCCACTGGCGTCCAAGGCGACCGCTGTGCTTGCGAATGAGGAGCAGCATCAACCAGTACCAGAGCATGTCACCGGAGAAGACACCCAGGGCGAATGGGAGGGCGTGAGAAGGCTGGAACTCGACAATTTGGGTGGAATAGAGGGTGGTTATGGCGGCAGACCAGGTAGCGATAAGTGTAGGGTTGAGGGCTGTGAGCAAGAATCCCACGACGAAGGAAGTTCGTCCTCTGCTCTCGGCCCCTGGTTCACGCACGTCGCTGCTCTGTCGTCGGATAAGTGCAACGCCCAGGGCCGCAAGGACGAAGGCAGCGACCAGCTTGGAGGCATCGAGGACCCAGTCGATTTGGGCCAGCAGGGTAGCGAATCCCAGAAAGGCGAGCCATGCGTAGGCGAACTCTGCGGCGGAAGCGCCTGCGGCTGTGAAGAGTGCGGCCCTGCGATGCCCCTCCATGCCTTTGGAGAACACAACAAGGGCGACGGGGCCAGCCAGGGGCATGGCGCCGAAGAAGCCGAAGAGGGTTCCGACCAGCAGGGCCGCAATCATCACAAACCCATGTAGAAATAGGATAGGTACTGGTACTGCCCGCCAAGGAACATGGAGCCGAACCAGCCCTTGTCATCGGTGAGCACGGATATGTCCATGGCAGGTCCCACGGAGTGAAACTCCCAACCATCGGGCCACTCGGGTCTGGAATCGAGCCTGGGTAACTGGCTTGTGGAGAGATGTGGCAGCCACGCAAGTCGAATGGCGGGCCCCAGTGCGGTGGTGGCGGCCTCTGCTCCATCCTCCCATCGAATAAGCGCTCGCAGGTGAAGAGAGCTGGAGAGTCCAAAAGAGCTGTTATCCACACTGTCGGAGACGACACCGATGCCCGGGGCGTCTAGCCGCAGTACCCAGGCCGATGGGTTGAATTCGTAGCCTCCGGAGACCTGGGCCGGCATGAGCACGGCGGCGGTCTCGTGGCGCTTGCCCTTCTCCGGTTCGGCCCGGATGCCCCAAGTCTGGACGTGGCCAGTCAGCATAATCCCCACGGAACCCCTGGTATCGCCTGTAATGCCCAGACCACCGCCTCCACCGAAGGCACAACCGGAGAGGAGGGCCGGCGCTAACAGAACCGGCGCCAAGAGGAAAAGCCGGCGCCAGAAAGGCAGGCACAAACGAAGCCTGGAAAAGCGGTGCGCCATGACCCCCTCCATTATGCAACGGGCCGATTCGGCCACAGAGATACCATCTCCTTGGTCCCGTGTCACGAGCGGTTGCTCGTCCAGCGGCCGAGCCTTGCAACCTTGACTTCGGACCAGGGGACACTACCATGCAGGGGCCATGAGTCGACGAAACGGAAAACCAGAAGCGGCGCCACCAATACCTACTGATGCGATTCTTGAAAGCATCTCTGACGGGGTCTTCACTGTGGATGACCAGTGGCGGGTAACCTCGTTTAATAGGGCAGCGGAGCGTATCACCGGTATAGGCAGGGAAGAGGCTATGGGCCGCCGCTGCTCTGATGTCTTCAGGGCCAGCATGTGTGAGACGGACTGCGCTCTGCGGAGGACGCTCGATGAGGGGGTGCCTGTGGTCAACAGGGCCGCATTCATTGTCAACGCCGAGGGCAACAGGATACCCGTGTCGGTATCGACGGCGCTGCTGAAGGATGCGAGCGGGGCTACTGTTGGCGGGGCCGAGACCTTCAGAGATCTGACGATTATTGAGGAGCTCAGAAAGGAGATACTCGGTCGTCACCAGGTGGGAGACATCGTAAGCCGAAGTCCTTCGATGAGGCACATTCTGCAGATGATTCCGCTCATTGCAGAGAGTGAGAGCACCGTGCTGCTTACTGGAGAGACTGGCACTGGAAAGGAACTGGCAGCGAGGGCGATTCATAGTCTTTCGGCACGTAAGAACGGTCCCTTCGTTGCTGTGAACTGCGGGGCTCTTCCGGACACTCTCCTTGAGTCGGAGCTCTTCGGGTACAAGTCGGGAGCCTTCACGGGAGCGACCAAAGACAAGCCAGGCAGGTTTTCTCTGGCGAGGGGCGGTACCCTCTTTCTGGACGAAATTGGGGAGATATCGCAAGCCATGCAGGTTCGTCTGCTTCGGGTGATTCAGGAGCGGCTCTTCGAGCCTCTTGGTTCTACAAAGACAGAAAAGGCGGACGTTAGAATAGTGGTAGCGACCAATAGAAATCTTGAAACGATGGTAGCCGAAGGCAAATTTCGTCATGATTTGTATTACAGAATCAATGTAATGATGCTGCATCTGCCACCGTTGCGTGACAGAAAAGATGATATACCATTACTGGTGCAACACTTCATTTCGCTCTAT
Organism: uncultured Myxococcales bacterium; assembly: GCA_964593355.1. Lineage (GTDB taxonomy): Bacteria > Myxococcota_A > UBA9042 > CAIXZC01 > CAIXZC01 > CAYTWV01. The sequence goes on along the minus strand of CAZQHM010000002.1, from coordinate 121,051 downwards.
AATTCATTACAAAACAAAGACATAACCGGTGTGAGTCCTGATGTGCTGGGATTGCTGATGGCACACCATTTCCCTGGCAATGTAAGGGAATTGCAGAATATTATCGAGCACAGCTTTGTGCTTGTTCATAAAGGTCAAATAGAAGTCAGCCACTTGCCGGAGGTTCTTGTTCCTCTTGGCAAGAGGCAGGCATCCTCCCATTCGCTGGCAGAGTCCATTCACCAGACCGAGACAGAGGCGATTCTGGCGGCACTGGAGCGTTGCGGAGGCAACAGGTTAGAAGCTGCCAGAGAGTTGGGCATGCACAAGAGCACGTTCTTCCGGAAGGTTAAGGCTCTTGGTCTGCAATTGCCCAGAAGGGATGGTCGGGGGGGAAGGTTCTGACGGGCGCTCTAGAGTCGCATGAACGCCACCGTTTTTCCGCAAAGAGTCGCATAAGCGCTACCTTATGATTTCCGTGACCAGTGGACTGGGCGAGAGTGCCGTGGCCGGAGAGGCGACGGGGCTCAGTTCAGCGAGGTCCGCCCGATTCCCTGGGCATTGGGGCTTGAAGTCGGAAGGCAGTAGCCTCGTTGGGGGCGAAAGCGATGACGCATCTCCTGGAGGGCCCGGCATTGCCGACGGGGGCATTTCTTATGGTCCAAGATATGCATAGAGCCAGCGGGGGCACGGGGCCCTGTTTGATTGGCGGAAGAAAGGACCATGTCACGAAGAGTAGCAATAGCGGTATGGCAGGGGCGGGTGTCGCCGGTGTTCGACGTGAGCAGGGAGGTTGTGGTGCTCGATGTCGACGGAGGGGCGATCGTATCACGCCGCACTGAGGCATTGGGAAGTGTGGGTTTGTCGGAGCGAGTAGTTGTGCTGAGGAACCTTGGCGTACAGCAGCTGGTGTGTGGGGCGGTCTCAAGATCGCTTCATGGCGAGTTGGTAGATGCGGGCATAGAGTTGCTCTCTTTTGTCTCGGGCACTCAGGATGATGTGATCGAAGCTCTTCTCGCGGGGAGTCTCTCAGCGGAAGCGTTTGCGATGCCCGGGTGCTGCCGCGGGCATGGTCGACGAGGGAGTGGTGGAACTCGTGGATGTGGCGGCGGTGGAAGGGGTGAGTCAGGTGGGGGCGGTGCAGGAAGAGGAGGGCGCCGCGGTCAGCAGCGAAGTAGTATATTACTGGGAGATGATAATAGGTTAGAAATATCCAAAGGAGATAAAAAAATGGGAAAAATTGCAGTTACATCTACGGGTCCAGAGCTGACGTCAGCCATGGACTCAAGATTCGGTCGGTGCTCGTGGTTCATTATTATTGATCCCGATAGTATGGAATTCGAGTCTTTGGAGAACGATGCCGGTTCGTTGGGTGGTGGTGCGGGCATTCAGACAGCGCAGATGTTGGCCCACAAGGGTGTTTCCGCTGTGTTGACCGGCAACTGCGGGCCCAACGCGCACCAGACCTTGAGTGCTGCTGGGATAGCGGTTCACATCGGAATGTCGGGCAGTGTTGAGGAGGCGGTATCGGTGTTTAAGGGCGGCGGACTGAAGGCAGCATCGGGGCCCAATGTAGAGAGCCACTCGGGCATGAAGAAGTAGCGAACAACTCAAGCGAGGCGGATATGGGTAGAGAGTTCAGGCTTGCTGTAGCCAGCGGCAAGGGTGGCACGGGCAAGACGACCATAGCGACCAATCTGGCGTTGGCGCTGTCGAGGCGTGTGTCGGCCAATAGTGGGGGTTGTACTGCCTACGTGGATTGTGATGTAGAGGAGCCCAACGGGCACATCTTCTTGAAGCCATCGGGATTGAGTAGCAGGGATGTCTCGATTCCGGTGCCGCAGGTTGATGCGGAGCGATGCACCCATTGTGGGGCTTGCGGTGAGGCCTGTAGGTTTTCTGCGATAGTTTCCCTTCCTAAGCAGGTGCTGACGTTCCCCAAGCTATGTCATGGGTGTGGCGGATGTCTTCTGGCGTGCAAGTTTGGCGCCATAACGGAGGTAGAGCGTCCCATCGGTGTGGTGGAGAGGGGAACTTCTGGTTTGTTGGCCCACATTCAGGGTCGCCTGACGGTAGGGGAGGCCATGGCGCCCCCAATAATCAGGGCTGTGGTTGATGCCATACCGGCGGATTGTGTAGCGGTTCTCGATGCGCCTCCGGGCACATCCTGCCCGGTGATCACGACGGTTTCGAATTCCGATGCGGTCTTGCTGGTGACTGAGCCGACCCCGTTTGGTCTGAACGACCTGATATTGGCTGTGGAGATGGTTCGGGCTGTGGGGGTGCCGTTCGGAGTAGCCATCAACAGAGACGGCGTTGGGTCGGATCTGGTGGATGAGTATTGCAGTCAAGAGGGCATCCCGGTGGTCCTCAGGGTTCCGCACGACATGAGGATAGCAAGGGCTTACTCAATTGGGGAGATGGCGTTGAACGTCCTTCCCGAACTTGGAGAGTCTCTTCTCAGGACATTCGATGCTATGAAGCAGATGGCAGCGGCTGGCAAGAGTAGGGAAGGCAAGGTTGAGCGTCCGCTTCTGGAGGTAGGAGAGGTGTCGCGATTCCCATCGGCGGAGTTGCGAGCAGCTGGGAAGAAGAGGTCTCCCAAGGAGCTGGTGATTATCAGCGGAAAGGGAGGCACGGGAAAGACCAGTGTTTGTGCGTCGTTCAGTGCGCTGGCGCCAGGCAGCACCACGGTGGATTGTGATGTCGATGCGGCGGACCTGCACCTGGTGCTCTCTCCACAGGTGAAGAACCAGTGGCCCTTTTCGGGTAGCAAGATAGCTGCTGTGGACCCTGAGTTGTGCATATCCTGCGGGGTCTGCCATAGCCTCTGCAGGTACGACGCTATAGTCAGGCCCACGGCTGATACGCCAATGACCGGCGCAGGCTACCAGGCTTACCAGGTGGACAGCATTGCCTGCGAGGGGTGCGGGGTCTGTGTCGACCATTGCCCGGAGCGGGCCATATCAGCGGAGCCGGTGAACAGCGGGTCGTGGTTCCAGTCCGTGGCGCGGCACGGGCCCATGGTTCATGCCAAGCTGGGCATAGCTCAAGAGAACAGCGGGAAGCTGGTCTCGCTGGTACGCCGTGAGGGCAAGGCAGTGGCCCAGCTAAACGGCTCAGGGTTACTGCTGTGCGACGGATCGCCGGGAATCGGCTGTCCCGTCATTGCCTCGATCACTGGTGCCGACATGATTCTGGTTGTGACCGAGCCAACGCTGTCGGGTCTTCATGACCTGCGGCGGGTGGCGGAGTTGGCCGCTCAATTCAAGATCCGGACGGGGGTTGCTATCAACAAGGCGGACATTAATCCGGAGCTCGCCCAGCGCATAGAGCGTGAGGCAAACGAGTTGGGTCTGGCGGTATTGGGGAAGATTCGTTATGACAAGGAGGTTACGGCGGCCCAGGTTGCCGGGGTTTCTATAGTGGAGTTCAGCGAGGAGGGTGCTGCCAAGGACATCGTGGCTTTATGGCAAAAAGTCAGCGAAGAACTAGGCTTGCATTAGTTTTAAGTTTATGATGCATAAAGGAAAAAGACATGTCTGAAGAGAAACAGTGTGGAACATGTAACGATTCTTCCTGTTCAGCTCACTCTCGGAGATCGGGTGAGGACGAACAGGCCTTTCAGGAGCGGCAGGAGTTGCAGGCCCGCATGTGCCATATCAAGCACAAGGTCCTGGTGCTTTCCGGCAAGGGAGGCGTTGGCAAGAGCACGGTAGCGGTGAATCTTGCTGCGGCGTTGGCGCTGGCTGGCAAGAAGGTGGGGTTGTTGGATGTGGATATTCACGGGCCCAGTGTGCCCAAGATGTTGGACCTCGAGGGGGCGCCTGTAGAGGGTTTCGAGGGGGGGCTCTTCCCCGTGGAGCTGGAATATGGTCCTGGCAGCATCAGCGTCATGTCCATCGGCTTTCTGCTGCGTGGTCGTGACGAGGCGGTGATCTGGCGTGGCCCCAGGAAGTACTCGGTTATCAAGCAGTTTCTTAAGGATGTTGCGTGGGGAGATCTGGACTACCTGGTAATCGACTCACCTCCCGGCACAGGCGACGAGCCGTTAGCGGTGGCGCAGCTCATCGAGGATGCCGACGGGGCTGTGGTTGTCACCACGCCCCAGGGTGTAGCAGTGCAGGATGTTCGACGTTGCGTCGTATTCTGCGAGCATCTGAAGCTGCCTGTTTTGGGTGTAGTAGAGAATATGAGCGGATTTGCCTGTCCGAAGTGTGGTGAGGTTGTGCATATCTTTGGTTCGGGTGGAGGGGAGGCCATGGCAGAGGAGATGGGGGTTCCATTCTTGAGTGCAATTCCTATCGAGGCGGACGTGGTGGGGTCGGGGGAATCGGGCGATCCGATAGTTCATTCGCATCCCCACTCACAGACGGCCATGGCCTTTGGAAGGATTGTCCGGAAGCTGCTTGAGAAGGAGCTGAGCCAGGAGAATCCCAGCGCAGAGAGCGTAGTAAGCAAGGAGGGAGAGATCATGATGGTAGCCATACCGGTAACGGGCGGTCAGCTTTCGTCCCATTTCGGGCACTGCGAGAAGTTCTATCTTTACAAGGTGGACATGGCTGCGAAGACGATTCTGAACGAGTCGCAGCTGACTCCGCCTCCGCACGAGCCTGGGACCTACCCCAAGTGGCTTCACGAGCAGGGAGCAAACCTGATTATTGCCGGCGGGATGGGCTCCAGGGCCCAGAGCCTCTTCAACCAGAACAGCATCGAGGTGGTTGTTGGGGCACCCGTGGCGCCCCCTGCAACGATTTTGCAGGAGTTCATGGACGGAATTCTTGTTACTGGCAGCAATGTATGTGATCATTGATCCGGTGCCCATCGAATCCAGTCAGAGTTCAGGGCCGATCAGGGGGTAAGAGCCTTCTGTATTGGCCATTGGCAGATGGCAGCTGATTGACGGGCAACGGTGTTGTTTCGTAGACCAACTAACCATGGAGGGAGAATTGGCTGAAGAACCCAAGACAGGATGTGTTTCTAAGGCAGGAGGGCCCGTGAAGAAGCCGATGTTGGCGGCGGGCCGAGAGAACGAACCCAAAACCGAGGAGAAGAAGAACATGGGCGTTATGGTTGGACAGGAAGCTCCGGATTTCGAAGCCTCTGCCTATTATCAGGGCGGATTCAAGAACGTCAGGCTCTCAGAGTTCAGGGGGAAGTGGGTCTTTCTCTGCTTCTACCCCGGTGATTTCACATTTGTCTGACCCACCGAGCTGGCTGCGGTCGCAGCCAAGGCCGATGAGTTCGAGAAGCTGGGAGTTCAGGTGCTGTCATGCAGCACGGACAGCCGATTCGTCCACAAGATCTGGCAGGAGCAAGAGCTCAGCAAGATGGTGGATGGCGGTGTGCCGTTCCCCATGCTCTCTGACGCCGGTGGTCAGATAGGTTCTGTTTATGGCGTGTACGATGTGGCAGCGGGCGTGGACATGCGCGGCCGGTTCATCATCGACTCCGACGGGATCATTCAGGCCATCGAGATGCTGACGCCGCCGGTGGGACGCAAGGTTTCCGAGTCCATCCGTCAGCTCAAGGCCTATCAGCACGTTCGTGCTACCAAGGGCGCCGAGGTTTGTCCTGCGGGCTGGGAGCCGGGCCAACCCACGTTGAAGGTTTCGCCCGATCTCGCCGGCAACGTCTGGAAGATCTGGAAGCCTAACGAGTAGCCGCTAGCGCCCGCCCCATCCGTTACCACCTCTGCCACCACCACCACCACCGCCACCACCACCACCACCACCGCCTGGTCCCTGGCCGCCTCCTCGGCCTCCTCGACCTCTGCCGTTCCCGCGTCCACCGCCAAAGCAGCGCCCGTTGCCGCCGCCTCTAGGTCTTCCGCCGCGACCAACGCCCCACAGCTCATCTTGTGCCGGAGCTGGGTTGCCTGGCGCTGCATCGCCGTTTACGGCCGGTCCTGCCTGAGGTTGGCTGGCAACAGAGCTTCTCTCGTTGTCATCTGCCGTAGTGGCTGGTCTGCAGCGACCACGTCCACCGCCGGTCATGGGTCCTTGGCCCCTGGGTCCTGTTCCGTCGAATCCTGGCATTACATCCTCCTTGGATATGAGGCTGGCTTACGGGCCAGCCCGGGATAGCCTGTTGCATGACCCGTGCCAGCGGGGTAAAAGGCGGAAATTGGGCCATAGGGCCGGTTATGGCCCGTTGGAAGGTAGCGAATGGGCGACTGTTGGGTCCTTCGGGGTCGTGAGGGCGCAACGGTAAGGAAAATCCTTGACAACGACCCCTCTCCTACCCATAATCCGCCCACTGTCTTTGAAGGGATGGTGTACAGGAATGAGGACAAAAGAAGTTGTTGAGCATCGACCGGTAGAAGTCCAGGTCGAGAACGAAAACGTTGATCGCGCTCTTAGAGCCCTCAAGCGCAAGATGGCTAACGAGGGAGTCTACAAAGAGCTCAAGAAGAGGAAGTTCTTCTTGAAGCCCAGCGAGCAGATCAAGCGCAAGCATCGCGAGGCCGAGAGGCGTCGTAGAAAGGCTCTGCGTTCACGCGCCAGGAAGATGGCAGAGAAATAGCACCGGGGCGATCCCAAAGCCGATTCGCTGCTCTGTTCTTCTTCAGCACGACAGATCTATCCTGTCCCACCGTCAGTGGTGGACCGACATGCCTCTCCGAAGTGGCAGTCTGACGGTTATGGTTTCTTCTCCCCTGAGCAGCGCCCGCGATACAAGGACCACCTTCCACCAAAGAAGGGATCCGTCCGCCTGAAGTCCCAGCTCCTGTCTGAGAAGGGCACCATCGATCCGACACAGGTCCGGAAGACTGGCATAACTATTGCACCATCTGCCAGCAACTGCTTCGATGGGAGGCTACGCTGTAAATGGTGGTCACCATCTGGGCATTATTTCACCACTTTCCGGAGGTTCGCCATGTCTCCCACCAGATTCCCCTTTCTGAAGGCCAGTGCCCTTCTCGCTATGCTGATGCTATTGCCCACGGGATGCGGCGATTCGCCTCCGGCCGAGGTGGCCGACGATGCCATTTCCGAAGATGACAACCATGCCCAGCCCGACATGGGGGTGAACCCGGAGCCGGACATCACCCAGCCCGAGTATGGCGACGTGGCTCTCACCGAGGAGCAGCAGAAGTTGGTGCAGGTCCATGCGGCGCTGTTGGCAGAGGCCCAGGACATGTCAACTGAACAGCTCATGGAGAAGCACTACCAGCAGCGGCCGTACCTTGCGGGCATAGGTTTCGACGCTCTGGAGGCAGAGTTCATGGACCTCATCACTGAGAAGCTGCAGCTCAGCGCCAAGCATCTCGAGACCATTGGTCAGTTGGGCTTCGCAGTCATCGACTCGGTAAGGTACCCCAGCCATCCCATGGGGTATCGGGACCTGTTCGTAGAACACATCCCAGTGTTGATCACAACTGATTCAATCCTATTTGCTGTGCATAAATCATATGATACTATGCTCAGAGAATTTGAAGAGAGCACGCTTATTCCGCTGATGTCGTCCATTCTGGAAGCCACACACCAGCAACTGGGCCAGCTTGCTCAGGGGGTTCAAGAACCTCTCTTGATAGAAGCCATGGGCGACGTGGATCTCTTCTACACCATGGCCCGATCGCTTCTGTCTGGCGCAGCGGTAGCACCAATCTTCGACGAGAACGTGGCGATTCGGGACGAGCTGCTGGCCAAGGTTGAAGGGCTGCAACCCGAGTTGATCACCCTGTTTGGACGCCCGTATCCATGTGCGGGGCCCGGTTGTGCTTATGACTTCTCGCAGTTCAAGCCCCGCGGGCACTACACGCTGTCCGAGGAGCTGGAGCAATATTTCAGGGCGATGATATGGCTGGGCAGGACCGAGATAGTCCTTACCCGCTTTCACCGTGAGTTCCTGGTATCGGAGATCATGCGAAGAACCATCGTTGAGAGTCAGTCGCTGGAGAGTTGGGCCTCCTTCGACAAGGCCATACAGGTCTTCGTTGGCAAGAGCGACAACCTGACGCCTACGCAGTTGGACCAGTTCATGACGCAGACCGAGGCACCCTCGCTGGGTGACCTTGCCGATCCCGCCGTTGCTCAGCCCGTCATGGAGCTTCTGGAGTCCGGAGGGTTTGGAAATCAGCAGATTCTCAGCCAGATCATCGCCGTGGATCCTATGTCCGACAAGCCCACGATTCTGCCCCCGATCTTCCTCTTCATGGGCCAAAGGTTCGTTGTTGATTCCTATGTTTTCTCCAATGTTGTCTTTGATAGAATCTACTACCAGGGCCAAGCGCAGCATCGATACATGCCCAGCCCCCTGGATGCCATGTTCGTGTTGGGCTTCCAGGAGGCTCTTCCTCCGCTTCAGTCCGAGCTGGATACCTACCACTACTCCGGCAACCTGTCGGTCTTGCGTGGCCTTGTGGACGCTTATGCGCCGGCCTTCTGGCAAGAGAGCATGTACAACGTCTGGCTCGATTCTATCCGCAGCCTTGGCGGCGATTTCTCAGGCAGCGCTTACCCTGAGGCCATGCGGACGCAAGAGTATGCCCGTAAGCTGATGCACACGGGGCTGGCCTCCTGGGCAGAGCTCAGACACGACACTATTCTCTACGCCAAGCAGTCTTACACCGGCGTTGCCTGCGACTATCCCGACGGTTACGTGGAGCCCATCCCGGCCTTCTACCAGAAGATCGCCGAGTTTGCCCAAGGAAGTCGGGCCATGCTTCAGGGGCTGGAACTGGACGTCGCCCCCTACGGAAAGCAGCAAGCTGAAACCTACTTCAACAACCTTGAGACCGCTGCCATCATGCTCAAGCAGATCGCAGACCGGCAGCTTGCCCAGGAGCCTCGCCTGCCCGAGGAGACCAAGTTCATCAAGGAGCTGGTGCAGGACGAATCCATGTGCGGTTCGTTGCCCTTCTCGGGTTGGTACGCCAACCTCTTCTTCAACGGCAACGACACCTCCTTCGACTTCGACCCCACGGTAGCCGACGTGCACACAGACCCGAACAGCACCAACATCCTCCACGTTGCAACGGGCTATGCCAATGCCATGGTCATGGTGGTGAACACCACCTGCGGCACCAGGGCCTACGTCGGTCCGGTCTCGTCCTACTATGAGCATTTCGAGTCGGGGTTCAACCGACTGACTGACGAAGACTGGAAAGGCCGACTCAGCTACGACCCGCTACCTGCCCGACCCGCCTGGACCAACTCCTGGATTGAGCAGTAGCTAACGACGTCCCCAGGTCCAGAGTAGATTCCCGCCGAAGTTCCAGGTTAGGGCCGCAGCAATGCCGATCATGGCAGCGAAGATGTCGTCGAGGTTGTGAACCTTGCCCATGATCTCCATGGAACCGAGCAGAGTCAGGCTGCCTCGTTCCACGGCCCAGTTCAGGAGAGCAAAGGCCCCCCAATTGATCAAGAATCCGACACCGCTCACCACGTGAAAACGGAAGAAGCGGTGCTTGAAGGCGACTCCCTCACATCGGTCACGGAAGGTCCACCGGTCGTTGAGCATGAAGTTGGAGAGAATGGAGAGCTCTACCGAGAGTGCGTAGGCCAGGTTTCGGCCCCACATGCTATCCACAAGGCCTGTGGGTCTGGTAAGTAGAAAATAGATACCAAGATTGACGAAAACCCCAGAGCCACCGACAATAGCGAATTTTATAAACCGCTTTATAAGTTCTTTATCTACTTGCACATCAGCACCAAGTTTTACTAATAATAGAAGTTTAGTCCAGGCTCTTCTGGAACAGCGTCACCGTAGATCCACCACCGCCAAAAGCGAACCAGGCAGCAACGAGGCGCTTGTTGGACTGGCAGAAAGCAGCAACACCATCCTTCTCGTGGGCAGGAGAGAGGAGTCCTTCGGTGAGGTCTCTGGCCGGTTCACCACCGGATTTGGAGGCGGCGAAGGCGCCGGATTTGCCTGAGCCCCCCACATAGCCAAGCAGCACATCGCTGCCTGTGTGGTGCCAGGCCGAGGGCTCATTGGCCGGGAATCCGGGCAGGGTGATGTAGTTGCCGGCCGCTCCGGCGTATACGTGATACTCATTAGTGCCTTTGTTGGAGACCTTGAACCAGGCGGCCATATCCGACCCGCTTCCGAAGACCTCGGCACGGATGCTGAAGGGGTCTGTGGGTTTGGTCTGTACCCACTCGGGGAAGCCCTGGCAGGCGACCCAGGTATCCTCGGGGCCGGCGGTAATGGGCAGTTGCCGGCAAGCGGCGCCTACGGTTCCGTTGAGCAGGGTAAGGAAGTAGAGATCAGTTCCGTCGGTGTAGATGCTCATGCCCGTTTCGTCGGTGGTCTTTCCCAGTTGTTCGAAAGCACCTGCGTTGAGCCCTCCCCGGAAGATGGTGTATTGAGCGTTGGACCAGTCTTTGGCCATCATGATGGTCTTGCCCGAAGAGTAAATCAGCTCTTTGACCTCGGTGGCTTGGACAGCGAAACCCTGGTCAACGGCATCGGCCCCGGGCTGTACCAGGACCACTGCTGCCGTGGCGTTAGGGCCGCCGTAGGTAGCAACCAGCAGGCCGGTTTCCGTGGCAGCGATGGAGCCGTAGCCTTCGAAAAACTTGGTAAGCGGCTGCTGCGAGGCCAGATCGAGCATCCAGGTGCCCGTGGTCTCGGGGTCCGAGGAGTCTACCGAGAGAAAGACGCTGCTTCCCGAGCAAGCAAGGCCTTTGATGCTTTTGACCCCCGTGAGCAGGCCGCCATCCATCTCGACCCATGGCAAGTCCACGAGAGGGGTAGCGATCTCTTCAACGACTTCGGCCTGAACTTCCAGCTCCGAGGCAGTGGTGTCTGTGACGGCGTCTTGCACTTGCGCAGAATCGTCCCCGCCGCAAGCTTGAGTCCACATAGCAACTGAAGCCACAGCAACTAGCAGCAATCTCCTCATGAGACCCTCCATAACTGCGTGCGAAGCTACCACGTGCACTGGTGCTAGACAAGCGCCTTGCCTCTCAGTCAAGCGCCATGCGGAAACGGCGACCTTGGTTTGACTTCAGGGGCAGATCGGAGTTACGATGCGCGCCCAAAGCGTCGGTAATACCGAGTTAAGCGATTTATTGGAGGATGAAGTATGAAGATTACGAGCATTTTGAGTTTCATTCTAGCACTAGCGCTGGCCGCTGGCTGCGGCGGTGGGGGTACCGTTGTAATGGAGGAAGATCAGAAAGATGCGGGCACAGATGCCATTCTTTTTGACCTGGGGCAGGAGGATACGGCCCAGCCCGACACCACCCCTGAGGGCTGCAACACCGCTGCCGACTGCACGGGCAAGGGGCTTCCCGGTCCGTGTCAGGAGATTGCCTGTGTAGACAAGGTATGTCAGGTCATCGATTCGACCAACGGGAAGATTTGTGATGATGGTGACAAGTGCACGGACAACGACCAGTGCCTGCAAGGGCAGTGCAAGGGGCAGCCCAAAGCATGCTCGGACGGTAGTATCTGCACTGACGACCAGTGCAACCCCGAAACTGGCGAATGCCAGTTCGTCAACAACACCCAGCCTTGCGACGACGGCAACAAGTGCACCAAGGACGACGCCTGCAAGGATGGGGCCTGTGTTGGCGGCGAGACCATATGCGATCCATGCACGGGGGACGCCGACTGCGTGAAGTACGACGACGGCAATCTCTGCAACGGTCTTGTGAAGTGCATCAACCAGGAGTGCGTGGCCGATCCTACGAGTGCGGTCGACTGCAGCAACATGCCCGAGGTGGCCTGTAAGAGCGTCTCTTGCGATCCTCAGGACGGCCAGTGCAAGTACAAGAACTTGGAGAACGGCAAGCCGTGCAGCGATGGAAACGCCTGCACCAAGGATGAGACGTGTACGGCCGGGACGTGCCTGGGCACTACGGTGAACTGCAACGACGGCAACCCGTGCACCACGGACAGTTGCGACCCGGCGACCGGCTGCACCAAGACCTCGGCCCCCGACGGAACCTCCTGCAACGACGGCGACCTCTGTACGAAGGACGACGGCTGCAAGCAGGGCGTCTGCACAGGCGAACCCTTGCCCGACTGCAGCGGCTGCACCAGCGACGTTGAGTGCCAGCAGTTCGAAGACGGCAATCTCTGCAACGGTCTTGTGAAGTGCATCTCAGGGCAGTGCAAGAACGATCCTACCTCTATTGTCATGTGCCCTGGCACGGACAATCCTTGCAAGACCAACGCATGCAATCCTTCCACCGGCGAGTGCGAGAACAAGCTTGCACTCAACGGCACGGCCTGCAACGACGCCAACGCCTGCACCAAAGACGACTACTGCTCTGCGGGCGCTTGCGTTGGTCTGCCAGTGGCCTGCAACGACAACAACGCCTGCACCCAGGACTCTTGTGATCCTGCAACGGGATGCGTGAATGCACCCAAAGAGGGGAATTGCGGCGATGGCGACCCCTGCACCATCAACGATAAGTGCGTCAACGGCGCCTGCGTGGGCGACCCCGATCCCACCTGTAACTGCAACACCGACGAGGATTGCGTTGACGACGGTGATCTGTGCAACGGAGTCATGAGTTGCATCAACAAGCGCTGCGTGGTGAAAGAGGGTTCGGTCGTGGATTGCGCCGACGTCCCCACCACCTCATGCCAGACCGTGGCCTGCATCCCCGAGACTGGGGCCTGCGAAGTCAAGGCCGCTGCCGATGCTACCACCTGCGATGATGCCAACGCTTGCACCAAGAACGACACCTGCGTAGGGGGCCTGTGCAAGGGCCAGAACATCGTCTGCGACGACGGCAACATCTGCACGTCGGACGGCTGCAGCAGCGCAATAGGCTGCGTCTACACCTACAACAACAACTCCTGCAACGATAACGACTACTGCACGCTGGACGACATCTGCGTTCAAGGCGTATGCAAGGGCCAGCCCAACCCAGAGTGCACATGCACCGTTGATGCCGACTGTGCCGAGCGTGACGACGAAGACCTCTGCAATGGTGTCTACCGCTGCATTGGCTACAAGTGCCTCATCGATCCCGACTCTATCGTCACCTGCGACACCTCCTCCGATACCCAGTGCCAGCGCACCGAGTGCGTTCCGGCCACGGGGCTGTGCGAGAAGATCAATGCCCCCGATGACCGACTGTGTGACGACTCCAACGCCTGCACGCTCACGGACCTCTGCCAGCAGGGCCTCTGCACCGGCACCGGCGCACCCGATTGCAACGACGGCAACCAGTGCACCACCGATTCATGCGACCCCGTGGTGGGCTGCATAGCCGCCAACTTCGACGGCGCCTGCGATGACAACGACCCGTGCACCGAAGGAGACTTCTGCCTGGAAGGTGTATGCCAGCCCGGCGGAACGCAGCTTTGCGGCGTGTGCCAACCCGACTGGACACTGGTATGTGGTGGAACCGACCGATGGGACAACTCCTGGACAGGCAGCACTGATGTCATAGAAAGCTATCCCTGCTCTATATTTACTTATTCTGCTCCTGAATACACATACAGCTTTACAGCAGAATACGACGCCACGGTAACTGTGACCCTCTCCGAGGAAGAAGCCGACACCGACGTCATGATCCTTGAGTCTTCGGGAACCGGTTGCCAGCCCACAGCCTGCATAGCCTTTGACTATTCGACGGCATCGTTCCAGGCTGAGGCGGGCAAGACCTACTTCTTCGTGGTCGACGGCTTCGAGGGTGGCGCCTTGCCGGGAACCGGCCTCTTCACCATCACCGTGGGCTGCGTGCCACTGACCGAACAGAACTGCTCCGACGGCATCGACGATGACCAGGACGGGCTTGTAGACTGCGAAGACAGCGAGGACTGCCTGCCAGGCAGCGAGGCGTGTCCCTTTGACCAGTGCGTGCCGGACTGGACCCTCTACTGTGATTCATCTGACTCCTGGTCGACCTTGAATCCTGGCGCAACGGATCTTCTGGACAACTATGGGTGCAACTTCTTCGACTACCCCGGCGCCGAGTACACCTATATCTTCCAGGCCGAAGCCACGGGCCCAGTGACTTTCACGCTCAGCGACGAGAGTGCCGATCTCGACATTATGGTGTTGAGCGAAGCCTCTGACGGATCGTGCCTGGCCTCGGAGTGCATGGACTGGGGCTTGAACGACATCACCATCGATGCTGTTGCAGGCAACACCTACTTCATAGTAATTGACGGCTATAATGGCGAAGAAGGCAGCTATACTATAAAGGTAACTTGCGGGGGCTAAGCGCCGTGGGTAAGTCTACTTCTTGGGCCGCTTGATTTTCAATCCGATCTTACTCCAGTCAGAGTCTCCATAAAGAACGTGGTAGCGCCAGGCCGACGAGACCACCCGTTTGGTGTATCGTCGGGTCTGGTCGAAGGGGATGCTCTCCACGAACTCGTCCAGTTGATGTCCGTCGTAGCGTCCGAAGCTCTTCTGAACGCCGCCTGGGCCCGAGTTGTATCCAGCAGCGGCCAGGGCCGGGTGTTCGAAGCGTTTCAGCAGCCAGGCGAAGTACTCAACACCGATGGGGATGTTGATATCCGGGTTCTTGAGCTGCTCGCCGGTGATCTTCTTTTTCGCCACATCCGAGGCGGTTTTGGGAAGGATCTGAAGCAGGCCGAAGGCGTTTGCGTAGGAGACGATTTCGGGGTTGAAGCCAGACTCTTCGCGCATGACTGCCATGACGAAGGACCATGGTACTCCCTGGCGCTTGGCTTCGGCTTTGAGCTTCTCGGGGTAGCCCTGGGGATAGGCCACAAGCCACCAGCGGTCGTCTTCCTTTTTGGGCCAGGTGTAGGCGTGCTCGGGGATTGCTCTTCTCATTATCTGGTGGGAGATGGAGATATGTCCACTGACGTGATAGAGGGCCGCCTCAAGCAGGCGCACTGAGACATCGCCGGAGCCCAGGATTGCGAAGGCCTGGGTGAACTCCGAGCGGGCCTCGGATGTAAGCCCGGCTTTGAGCAGCAGGGCTCCAGCCTGCAGATTCGGAAGGTGCGAAGGAGCCGAGGCCAGCACTTGAGACATTGAGGGCAGCAGGGGCATGGAGGCCGCTGTGACCCGGGCCACTTCTTTCTCGCCCAGCCCCTTTTTGGTCTCTTCCAGGCGTAGGTAGGCCAGCAGCCCGTACCAGCTCAGGGGGTAGTCCCGGAGAATCTCACCGTAGACCTCTCTTGCTGCGGCCTTTTTGCCCTTCTTGGTGAGGGATCTGGCAAGCCAGTAAGCCAGCCTACCATCGGTGCGGTAGTCTTCCCGTTGAGGCAGCAACGGGATGTACTTCTGGGCCAGGTCGATGACCTTCTGGTACTGCTTGTCCAGGAAGGCGGGGAAGAGCAGTTGGAATGCTGCCTCGGAAGCCATGTCAGCGGTAGGATACTGCTCCAGCACAAGATTCAGAGCCTTCTCCCGGGCCTTGCTGTTGCCGGCCCGCTCTTCGGCCCTGGCCAGAAAGAGCAGCACGTCGTCGCAGTATCGAGAGGTTGGGAAGTGCTTGAGCATCGCATCAACGAAGCGGTTCACCATGTCGGGTCGCCCGGCAGCTCTGGCGGCCTCGGAGGCTCTGTAGAGGTAGATATCCGAGAGCATGGTGGGGCATTTTTCGAGCCACGTTTCGAAGTGAGGCAACGATTTGGTCTGTTCTCTGGCGCGTGCCAGGGCCGCACCCTTGACTGCCGCCGCATCGCACCACTCCCGGCTGGCCGGGGTGGCCGTATCGAGGACGATTTCGGCAGCGCCCAGGGCACTCTTGAACTTGTGCCTATCGTAGAACCCCAGCGCCCGGCTCACCCACTCGCTCTTGGTCAGTTCTGCTGAAGGACCAGCCTTTGGGGCCAGCTCTTTGAGCTCTTTGAGAACCCCCCTTGCCGCGCTGGAAGTGGGGTGTTTGGAGGCGATCATGCGGAGAAGATCCGCTGCTTTGGCAGCATGGCCGGACTCTTTCATGATTCGGGCCTCGTCGCCGAGCAGCTTGGGATCTGATCCGAATTTCTCTCGATGCTGCGCTGCACAAAGAAGGAACTCGTCCCGTTTTCCCGACTCCAGGAGGGCAAAGCAGAGGCAACGGGTAACAAGGGCCATATTGGAGTGCCAGGGCTCCACACGCTGGAATACGAGGGCCGCTTCGTCGCCCCGTTTCAGGGTGCGCAGGCACTGGCCCTTTTCGTATCTGGCCCAGTTTCGGCCAAGGAAGCTCTCCATATCTGCTTTGTCCAGCCATGGGAGGGCATCGGCACATCTGTCGGCGTCCTTGAGCAGCGTCCCCACTCTCAAGGCCAGGGCGGCCCATTCGTCGGTTCCCCTCTTCATGCCCTTGAGCGCTTTGGCGAAGGCCTTGAGCGCCTCGGACTGCTTTCCATCGGCCCAGAGCTCATCGCCTCGCTTCCAATGGGGATGGCCTTGGCTAAAGGGCGTAAGGTCCATTCCGGCCGACTGCTGTTGGCTGGCCGACATGACGAATTTGGAGGCGTCACGGAGTTGGCCGGAGGCCTGGTCAACGGGGAAGCCTGTGGCGAAGAGACCGAAGCAGAGTGCAACCGCAATAGAACCTGGCATCGTACCTCCCGGGTCCGGGCTGGCCGGACTCAGTTGCAGACCGTGGTGGTCTAATCAACAAAACAGCATATCACTCCAACCCACATAACCCGCCACTATTCCTGATACTTCTGTCACAGCCAAGGGCTTCCTCCAATTTGCAGGCACATCGTGACTGACAAATACCAACGGGGCCTCCTCAGCCACGAACTGGGAAGATGGCAACCCAAGGGGCGCCATTCTAGCGGCCATCGCTCTGTGGACCAAATTATCATCCAGGATAGGGCTCCATTTCGGGGGGTTCGGCCTTGACAAAAGCGCCGAAAAGCACAAACTTGGGCCGGTCTTACGGACCATCAACAAGGAGTGGAATCATGGCGAAGGTTAAGATTGCAATCAATGGTTTCGGAAGAATTGGCAGATTGGTACTGAAGGTTCTCGCTGAGAATCCGAATCAGTATCCGGACATCGAAGTCGTGGCAATAAATGATATTAGCAAGCTCGAAGTTCTTGCTTATATGTTGAAATACGATTCTGTTTACAGAGGCTTCAAGGGCACCGTCGAAGTCCAGGAAGACAATCTAATTATTAATGGCAAGACCATCAAATTCTACGCCAACACCGACCCTGCCACGCTGCCCTGGAAAGAGCTGGGGGTAGACTATGTGCTTGAATCCACCGGAATATTCGTGGATACGGCAAAACCCGCCAACGATCCAAGGAAGCACCTTGCCGGCGGGGCAAAGCGTGTTCTGGTCTCGGCTCCGTGCAAGCAGGATGCCGACGTGAAGACGGTGGTTATCGGTGTGAACCATAAAGAGTACGATCCAGCGGTGCACACTCTGATCTCCAATGCAAGCTGCACCACCAACGGTTTGGCGCCGCTGGTGAAGGTTCTGCACGACAACTGGGGTGTTGAGACGGGGCTCATGACCACGGTTCATGCATACACCAGCACGCAGAAGATGGTGGACACCCCTGTGAACAAGACCGCACCGGACCGTCTGAGAATGGCCCGCGCCGGTGCTTTGAGCATCATTCCCAGCACCACGGGTGCGGCAAAGGCCGTTGGGCTTGTGATGCCTGAGATGAAGGGCAAGCTGACGGGCATGGCATTCCGCGTGCCCACCCCCACGGGCTCGGTGGTTGACCTGACTGTGATTCTCAAGAAGGACGCCACTCTGGACGAGATTGCTGCCAAGGTTGAAGAAGCAGCGAACACGCCTCTGGAGGAGGGTGGAATGAAGGGGATTTTTGGCTTCACCAAGGATCCGCTGGTGAGCATGGACATAGTAGGGGACAGCCGCAGTTCGATTTTCGACTACCACGCCGGCGTGGAGTTCAAGGACAACAAGCGATTCTTCAAGCTGGTGACCTGGTACGACAACGAGTACGGCTACGCTTGCCGTATCGCCGATCTGCTGCAGTACATGGCCAGCCAGGAGTAATCGGCCGCTTTGGTCGAGTGTGATGAATCAGTACGAACTGGTCGATAGCGGGCACGGGGCAAAGCTGGAGAGATTCGGCAGCATTGTCCTAGCCCGCCCCTGTGCGCAGGCCATTTGGGAGCCGGCTAGACCGGAGCTGTGGGGCCGTGCCAGCGCAACCTTCGATAGAGTAGACGGCCTCAACTGGAAGGGGCGGGAGAAGCTTCCCGAGAGCTGGGTCGTTACCATCAACGACATCAAGATGCGACTCTCCACCACGGATTTCGGTCATCTTGGGGTCTTCCCAGAGACCCGGGATCTGTGGAACTGGATCACCGCAACCCTGACCAACGACCAGCGGTCCCGCTCCCAGGAGCTCAACGTATTGAACCTCTTTGCCTACTCTGGCGGGGCGACCATGGCCGCTGCCAGATCGGGGGCGAAGGTGTGTCATCTGGACGCATCCAAGGGTATGGTCGACTGGGCCCGAGAGAACGCCCAGCTAAACGGTCTGGAGTCTGCCCCAATCCGTTGGATCGTGGACGACGTGATCAAGTTCCTGGTGCGCGAGCAGAGCCGCCAGAAGAAGTACGATGCCATTATCCTCGACCCCCCCTCCTTCGGGCGAGGGAAGAAGGGAGAGCTGTACAAGATCGAGAAGGATCTGATGACCACCTTGAAGGGGTGCAAGGCGGTGCTTTCGGACAAACCGTCCTTTGTTCTGTTGACCAGCCACACGCCGGGGCTATCGCCCATAGTGCTGAGGAACCTCCTGGACCAGCTCCTGGGGCCGGGCACCCTTGAGTGCGGCGAGATGCTGCTCACCGGTGCGGCCGACGTCATTCCGGTTCCAAACGGGAATTGGTCTCGCTGGCGCCCATCACGGTGAGGCCCTCATCCTGCCCTCTCCCGGACCGGGAGAGGGGATTTTCCTGGCCGCTCTGAGGCGTTCTCCTGTTCCCCGTCGCCGTTCCCGTTTCCGTCGCCGTCGCCGTCGCCGGCATTGCTCCGTACGCAGTCCCGCCGTTCTCCTGTTCCCCGTCGCCGTCGCCGTCGCCGGCATAGCTCTGTCCCCGGTCCCACTGTCCCGCCGTTCTCCTGCAGCCCGTGGCCGTTTCCGTTTCCGTCGCCGTCGCCGTCGCCGGCATAGCTCTGTCCCCTGGCCGGCGGGACCAGTGGTGAAGGGGTGTTGCCTCCCATGGCCCTTTCTACTACCATCCGGCCCCAAGAATCTTGGAGGCACCAACATGAGCATATCTCCATCGAAACGATTGCAGTCACTTGGCGGATACGCCTTTGCTGAAGTGGACAGACTTGTGGCGCAGCTTCAGGAGCGAGGCATCAAGGCCATCGATTTTGGAGTTGGGGATCCCCTGGACCCAACGCCGGAACTGGTTCGCAAGGCTACTCAGAAGGGGGTGGATGACCATGCATGCACGGGCTATCCCAGCTACATAGGCATGGAGTCGTACCGAACAGCGGCGGCCCAATGGATGCAGCGCAGGTTCGGCGTCCGGCTTGATCCTGCCACGGAGATTTGTGCAACGCTGGGTTCCAAAGAGGCCATCTTCAACTTCCCCGAGGCCTATCTCGATCCCGGTGACGTGGTGATAATCCCTACTCCGGGCTATCCACCGATGAAGCGTGGCACCCTCTTTGCGGAGGGGATTCCCTATTTTGCGCCCTTGACCGAGGCCAACGGGTTTATGTTGGATTTCGAGTCGATTCCAGAAGAGATTGCCCGCAAGGCCAAGATTATCTGGATAAACTATCCGAATTCGCCCACGGGCCGTATTGCCTCAATTGAATACTATAAGAAGCTTGTGGATTGGGCCCAAAAATACGAAATCCTTGTCGCTGCCGACGAGGGATGCTATATTGATATTTATTATGATGAGAAGCCGCACTCGATTCTTGAAGTTGCTAAAGAGGGCGTGATTACATTCTATTCAATGTCGAAAAGAAACAACATGACAGGATACAGGGTTGGCTGGGCAGCGGGGGATGCAAATGTAATTGGTAACATGAAGAAACTTAAGACAAATATAGATTCGGGAACTCCGAGTTTTATACAAGACGGTGCCATAGCAGCGCTAGGGGACGAAGAGCATGTTTCCTACATGCGCAATCTCTACCGCAGCAAGCGGGACGTTCTGCTGGGGGCTCTGAGTGATGCTGGCCTGACAGTTGAGATGCCCGAGGCGACGTTCTATGTATGGCAGCGGGTACCGGATGGATACGATTCGGTGGAGTTTGCCAAGAAGCTTCTGGCGGACGATCTGGCGTTGGTAGTGACGCCCGGGGCGTGGATAACGGACACGGCCCACGACGGCACCAACCCTGGTGACCAGTATGTCCGATTCGCGCTGGTGCCTCGCCTGGAGCAGGTAGAAGAGGCCGCAAGTCGTATTCGGAAGCATCTGAAGCTCTAAGCCAGGGCACCGAAGCGCCAAGCTGCAATGAGAGGCATTGAGTTCGAAGGTTGATGATGACCGGGGTGTCCCTGATAGTGGCGTTAGCCGTTTAGTAATACGGTGTTGCAAGACGGCCATTGAATCAAGGGTTGCTAGTGCGATTCCGAGCCCCGCCCGTAAGGAAGGGGCTGCGCAATGAGTCGCCATTTATTAACCACGAGTCTATATGCAAAAAGCGATCTAAAATATCGGAACTGTTGTGGGTGGGTTGTAATTGGTGGGTGGTCGTTGCTAACGGTGATTTGGTAGTTAGTGGTTGGTGGTTGGTGGTTCGGTTGCGGCAGCGAGGCGGGTGGGGAAGAGGCAGCTTGGAGGGGGAGTGAAGGGGCAGGGCGTATGGGCCGCTGCTTCTCTTGGAGCTGGTCCATGCAGATGGCACTACACTTTCTTCGGAGAAGCAGTATCATTGCTCTTTCCGGAGGCCATCATGCGAATCATACCGTTGGTTCTGGCTGTCTCTTTCGTGGTCACATCGTGCGTCTTTCCGCAGGACGAATCCTCGTCGGAGGTTGATGATCCTTACTCCTCGCAGGGGGCGACCTGGCCTGGCGATGATGGGGATTGGGAACTGGTGGAGGGGCCTTGCCCCGGGTCGGCGACTAATGCGCTCTGGTTTGACGATCGTGAGGTGGGGTATGCCGGCTGCGGGCAGAATGCCGAGGGGAAGGGGATGTACCTTACGCAGGATGGTGGCAGGAGCTGGGAGTCGCTGCGCCACTTTGAGCAGGTGCGGGTGAACGATATTCGGCGTGGTCCCGACGGAGTGCTTTACGGTGCGGGATTCCACACTGTGGAGGGCTACGCCGTGTGGAAGGTTCTGGAGGGTGACGTGCTCAAACCCGAGGGGCTCTACGAACAGGGTAACAATGTCTACACCAAGGTATCCCAAGGCGAGAACGTGGCCGTTTCTGCCGATGGGCAGATGTTGGTGGATTCCCTCACCAGTGTTCCGGCAGCGTATCGTCCTGCTGATGGAGATTTTGAGGAGCTGACGGGGTTGGGCGAGGAGCTGCTATCGGATCCCGACGCGGGAGCGTTCCAGGTTCGCAGGGTTGTGGCCCATGAGAATCGCTTTTATGCCGTTGGAAGCACCATCAGCGAGCCTGGCACGGTCTATCTGCCCTCCCAACTGGACGGAGCCACTTTCCATATGCAGACCATGGCGCTTCAGTCCAAGAACGCCGACGGCGAACTGCTGGACATGCTGGTCTGGTCACCGCAGAGGCTGCTTGTGGCCGGCTACGACAACAGCTACGGCTACCCCCTTATCTACAAGTGTGAAGGAGATCCCTACCAGAAGGATAACTGGACTCAGGTACTGCTGGAGGATAGCGGGATGATGTTCCAGGGCGGCGTCAATTCGCTCCATGTGAGAGGCGATTACGTGGTAGCGGCGGGGTCCAAGATCCCCTCGGATGACGGAGGATTCGTGGCAATCAGCAAGAATGCCGGTGATACCTGGCTGGAAGTCACGCCTGAATCAGCAGGACCCATATCGAAGGTCTGGCTCTTCCCCAATGGCGACATTATAGCAGCGGGTGGCGGTAGAGAGATGTGGATCTACGAGAAGTAGAAGAGATTTCGCCCCCTTCGTTCCGGTACAAGTACTAACAACATCACTGTTTAGGATAGTTTTCGTGGGCGGCAAGCGAGGCATGCTTGCCCCGCTTTGGTGCTCTACGGCTTGCACAGAACTCCGGTGACACGCTCGTACTCTTCCAGCACCGCTCCGGTCAGGGCCCATGTCTTGGAGTCGGCCTGGTAGAGCTTGCCGTTGATGAAGTAGGTCGGCGTTGACTCGACCTTGTTGCGCAGCCCCTCTCGCTTGCTCTCAACCACGGCTTCTCTTGTGGCTTTGCTCTCCATGGTTGACTGGAACAGCCCCTGGTCGAGGCCCACCTCCGTGGCCCACTCGGCCAGCTTCTTGGGGCAGAAGACGTCGAACCGGCTGTAGACCAGCAGAAGGTAGGGCCAGAACTTGCCCATGGCGTGGGCCGCTTCGAAAGCGAATCCACCCTCTTTGGAGAATTCGTGGCCTTTGATCGGGAAATTGCGGTATGCCAGCTTGGCCTTGCCTTTTAATACACCTTTGGTTACTGCTTCGTACATATCGGGGATAGATTTTGAGCAAAATGGGCATCGGGCACAGGCGTATGTGACAACAGCCACCGGGGCGTTGCTATCGCCTGCCCAGGTCATGGCCTTGTGGTCAATGGTGGCCTTCTTGGCCATCATGCTGGAGCCTCGCTTCTCCATCTCCCTGACGATAGCTTTGGAGTCCTCGCCCAACTTGACCCTGCTGCACACTGCCGAAGCCAGCCGCACAACCAGACGAGATGGGGCGGAGGCTTCGGAGCACTTGAGCAGGTTGTCGTCGCAGCAGTCATGGGGATAGACCAGCTTCATTACTTCTTTGGCACGCTCCTGGTTCGAGGCTGAGAGTTCACGACAGGTCTCGGGCCAGGCCGCATAAGCATTGCCGGCGAAGATGATAATAAGAACTGCAAGAATTCGCTGCATTACAACCCTCCATTAGCATAATATAATTAAGCACATTTAGCGCTTGGATAACATTTCTAGACCAAAGGGTTTCCTGTCGAACACCATGACATAGAGTGCCAGGGCCAGCCACCCCAGGTCTCTGAGCACCGTCATCATGGAAATGGGGTCCTCGTTGGCAACGGCGTTGCTGGCGAAGCAGCCGCAGGACATGTCCAGGCCCTTGTGCAGCGCCCAGAGCAGAGCAACGATGAAGGCCAGCATCATGAGGGATACCAGCAGCGACGAAGCGCGGCTCTTCCACCCCAGCACCAGCGAGATTCCAGCCCCCAGCTCAACCCACGGGAGGGTGATAGCGAAGATATTTATAAGCGCAAGTGGCAAAAACTGATAAGTTGCAACATCCAAGGCAAATTGCTCGGGATGAACAATTTTGTGGAAGCAGGCCATTAGAAACACATATGCTAAATAAAATCTAACTGGCACGGATATCCATCTATGCCAAGACCAATCACGAATGGTCTCCCACCAGGTCCTACTCATGGTCCACCTCCTTTCCCTGGAGTCTGGGAGCTCCTCCTTCGATGAAGAAGACATTTCTGGCCCCACGACCAGCCAGCTCTCGGGCCAGTTCGCGTCCCGAATCGGGGTCTCTGGCGTCGCCGTAGACGATGATTCTCTTGGCGCCCCCCTTTATGAGGTCGGCGACGATCTCTTTGGGCACCGGGTCCAGTTCATCCCACTGCACGTGCATGGCGCCTGAGTAGTGCCACTCCTGGAAGTCTTCGGGATAGCGGGCGTCGATGACCAGAGAGCCCTCCATGGCCAGTTCCGAGGGGTCAGCGGGAAATACTTCGCCCAGGGGTTCCGGGCAGGGGACCAGAATCTCGTAGGGTTGCTCTGCCACCAGCGCCAAACCGTCGCTGCGCAGCAGGTTGACTGCCAGCCCCAGCAGGGCGAAGAAGCCGCCTATAATAACGGCGTCACGGACCACTACACCCCATGTGTGGGGATAGTCGCCACCTCGGAACAGTGCTCTCAATCCAGACATGATGAACCTCTCTGTGACTCCTCATCGCTTCGCAGCAGGTCTTGCAGCCTCTCTTCCAGCGCGCCACCAGTGGATTCTATTCCGTATCCCAGGGAGATTCCTTCTTCGTCGGGCACGATTGTCGGTCCCCAGGCTTCGCTGGAGTGGCTGAAGGAGAGTTGAAGCATCAAAGAATGATCGGCGAAGTCGTAGAGCTTGGCCGAGCTAATCCTGCGGGAGGGTTCGTACTGGACGCCTACAGAGAACCCACCAGGCAGCGGTGGGCTCCAGACTCCGATTCTGCCTCGAACGGTGTAGTCTTCTCTGGCCTCGGTGGCATGGAATGCCTCACTGCCTGCCGAATCGGGATAGGAGTCATAGGCGCCCGATAGGCCGAGCCTGATGCTGTAGCCCTCAAAGAAGCGCCATCTAAGGGCGGTAATGGCTGTGGCGCCACGGAGGTTGTATGCCTCGTTGGTAGCGTCGTGCATGCGGCCGGAGATGCCGCCCAGGAAGAAGAGGTCCGAGGTGAGACGGCCCCCCCAACCGAAGCCGGCGTCGCCCTCAATGCGGCTGCGGCCCATGTTTTGGAACAGCCTCTTTCCGCCTCCGGCCATCAGGTATATGCCGGGCAGAGTTTGAATCAGCAATTCACCTCGTTGCCCAGAGTAGAAGGGGTCATCCAGCGCTGAATCGCCAAGCCAGATGGTGTCTGCTTTGAAAGAGGCCGAAATGTTGACCTTCTTGAGTGATATCTCAACACCTGGCGCCCCAGAGAGTCCCATGTGGCTCAGCTCACGTACGTCGGCGGCGGAGAAGAAGCGTCCCTGGATGCCGATTTCGGCAAAGAGTCGCACGGGCCCCCACCACGGTCCGGCCTGTCTGAAGCGAAGGCTGGCATCGCCTCGTGGCGAGGAGTGGTCTTCGCTGCCTGCCTGGGGATCTAGAGGCGACCCAAGCAGCGGATTGCTGGACCATCCTGCCCAGAGTTCAGCGCCGAATTCTGTGGATTGGCCCCGCAGAGGCCAAAGGCCCCTCTTCAGTTTGGCCAGCAGCGGAGCATCCTGCCCATAAACCGCACCGGCGACCATGGCCTCTTGAACTTCCCGGGCGCTATCCTCTTCACGCTGGGCCTGCCGGTGGGCTTCGGCACGCAGGAGATGCCATCGCACCTTGTCTGCAACAAGGCCGGTGCAGCCGGGTTCATCGAGGGTGGCCTCGGCCGAGCGGTAGTCGGCGTTGGCCAGATGCAACCAGGCAAGCCGGGCCTGGGCGCCGCAGGATTCCGGGTGAGCGTCGAGGTATCTGGTAACCACCCGCCGGGCCCATACGCCGTTCTCTCTGGCTTCGTAGGCCCTGGAGAGCAGCAGTACCAGGGGCAGGTCGTCGGGGAAGCAATCCACCAGGGGCTTCAAAGTCTCGACGCACCCATCGCAGGCCCCCCCGGCCTCCAAGAGCGATTCTACCTGGGTTCTGCCTGACGATGCCGCATCGGCACTGCACTGGGGCGATGGTTGCTGGTCGTTCTCTGATCCCATCCCGGGTGTTGAGCTGAAGACGATCAACATCAACACTAAAGCGGCCGCACCACAGGATGCAGCTTCAGGAGGCCGTTCCAAGAAGCGCCTCATTTCCCACTCCCCTGAGTTCCAAGATCTTCCGGCTTGTCCATACAGCAACGGAAACCTTTAGCTGATATGTTCTGGAACATAAGATTGCAATCATGAAGATATTCAGAATCACCGCAATTATAGGCCCCACCCTTATACCAAGAGTCGCCGTCACCAATATCCACAAGCTCCCAGACGTTCCCGTTGACGTCGTAGAGTCCCCACTCGTTGACACAGAGCGGGAAACTGCCTGTTGGGACGGCTCTAAACATGGCGCCACATCCGCCGTACTCGCCCGTGACGCTCATGTTGTAGCAGTGTGGATAGGGGCACTGCTCCAGGTTGGAGCAGTTGGGGTTTGTGCAGTCGCAGAAGGCGTCGATGCCGTTGCAGATGCTGGCGGAGTAGTCGTTGCCGTATATGTACTTCCTGCCTGTGACCCCACCACAGGCCAAGCCCACTTCGGCCACGGTGCAGACGCGCTTCCCGGCGGCGGAGCATGCCGCTTTGGCCTTGGGCAAGTCAACGGGGAACCAGGGCATAACTCCGGCACGACTGGTAGCTTTGCTATCGTCGATGCCGTAGCTGATGCTGGTGGCGTCGGGACGGGAAGCCTCGTAGATGTCCATGCAGAACTCATCGTTGACCAGGGCCATATCCTGGGGGCAACCGCAGATGTTGGTTGTACCCGGCACGCAGGCTCCTTCCTGGCAGAAGTCTCCCTGGGTGCAGGGGTCTGCGTCGTCGCAAGGGGTTCCGGTGTCGGAGTTCACCTCTAGGCAGAGGCCGGAATCGGGAAGGCAGACCGATTTTCGGCAGGGATTAGCAGGTTGTTCACAAGAGACAACGGAGCCCGGCGCAATGGCACATTTGTACGGCTCTATGTCTTTGTTACATATAAGAGTTCCATTGCATTTATTACCATCTTCCAGCAGTGCGCAGTCGCTATCTTCTACGCACTCACAAGCGATTGGGGTGCCGCTGCAGACCCCTGCCATGCACCCATCAGCGGTGGTGCATGGGTCTTCATCATCGCAGGGGGTGCCGTCAACGGCATCAGCAACAGTACAGACCCCATCGTCGCCGCACTTTGGGGCCTTGCACTGAGCCAGGGGGCCAACCTCGTCGACGCACTCAAGGTCACTCTTGCAGCCGGTCTCGATTTCGGTGCTGTCTCCATGGACTTCAGCATCGTTGGCGTCGGGGTGAAGCAACTCAATGCTGTCCTGCACGTCGGGGTCGAGGCATCCGCTTCCATCGCCGGTGTCGGTCTGGGATGTCCAATCGGGCGGTGTTACGACGTCGGGGTTTGGGGTGACCTCGTCGGGGGTCCAGCAGCATCGGAATCCCAGAGCGGATGGAACCCAATTCCTTGGAACATAGTCGCAGCGGTGCAGCGACATGGAGTCGATGCAGTTGAAGGCTCCGCCCCGAACTTGGGTACCGTCTCCTTCGGCGACGTGTTCCCAAAGGTTTCCGTTCATGTCATGTGCGCCCCAGCCGTTGACACAGCCCTCAAGGGATGCCGTGGGAAGCAGCTTCAAGCCGGGGATTCCATAGAGGTCGATGCCGTTGCATGTCTCTTTCTCGTAGCTGTTTCCGTATCCGTATCTGGTGCTCTCGGGTCCTCGGCAGGCCAGCTCCCACTCAAAGGCGGTGCAGAGCCGTTTTCCGGCGGCCTCGCAGGCCGCTGCAGCGGTAGCGTTGTCATCACCAACTTCCCATGGCATAACACCGGCGACGCTTTGGGCCGCACGGCTATCTTTGCCCGACGATGTTGCCGTGGCGTCCATGCGTGAGGCCTCATACCGGTCAACGCAGAAGATCCCCTGCACCAGGACCATGTCGTCAGGGCACTCAACGGGCTTGCTGGCCCCAGGTACACAACGGAAGCCTTTGCACTGGAACCCACTGCCACACTGGTCGTCGTCGGTACACTGGTAGGCACAAAGACCCTCGGCTCCGCAAACCTTGGGAGAGGGGCAATCGTCGTCCATGGTGCATCGTTCTTTGACGCAACCAATCATAAATATTGAAACAGATAACAATATGTACTTATAATAGTGTCTGGAAAACATCGCAGCTGTTCTCCTCCTCAACAGGCCATCCCCAAAACGAGCGCATTGTACGCCCCGTAACCCTGCGGGTCTACCCCAAACACGGTCATCTGGTGCGTCGTTCACCCCAGGGCGATGGACTTCCCAGCCGGTTGTGTTCGGCCGGGAAATGGGGAAGAAAGGCGTTGACTCCTGAACGGACGTTCAGTAGATTCCATAACGATCGTGATGCGATCTTGAGTGCATTGGGGGAGACGTGCTCAGCCGACGCCAGAAAGAAGCCCTTGAATTCATTGCCGGTTTCACGGCAGAAAATGGCTATCCACCCACTCTGCGTGAGATGGGCTCAGCCATGAGCATCAAGTCGGTAAACGCTGTCTCCGAGCATCTGGATGCGCTGGTGCGCAAGGGGTATATCGCT
The DNA here is from genome assembly GCA_964593355.1 of uncultured Myxococcales bacterium. GTDB lineage: Bacteria > Myxococcota_A > UBA9042 > CAIXZC01 > CAIXZC01 > CAYTWV01. The sequence continues at coordinate 93,128 of CAZQHM010000002.1, read as the reverse complement.
CGCACGCTGGCGCTGTCACGAGGGATTTCTCTCACTGCCGAGGCATTGGCGTTGCTGAATCCTCGGGAGGAGCAGCGGGGCAACGATTGGGCTGTAGAGCTTGTGAACGAAGACGTGGTCTTTGTGCCCCTGGTGGGGAGGATCGCAGCGGGCACTCCAATTCTTGCGGAGGAGAACATCCAGCGGCGCATGGCTCTGAGCCCCGACTTCTTGCCTCGTGGGACCCGTCCGGACAAGCTTTTTGCTCTGCGTGTGGTGGGTGACAGCATGAGAAATGCGGGCATCCACGATGGGGACGTTATCATCGCAAGGTCACAGAAGACGGCGGAGCAGGGTGCCATCGTGGTGGCCCTCCTGGGGGATTCGGCCACGGTGAAGCGTTTCTACCAAGATGCCGACGGGCTTCGATTTGAGCCCGAGAACCCAAGCTTCAAAACCATCAGGGTCAATAGCCAAGATGCAGCAACGGCCTCGATTCAGGGATTGGTGGTGGCTGTAATCCACAAGGTTTGAGATGATTTCAAAGCAAATAGAGATTCTTGGGCAGTTCATTTCAGACGAGCGGCGTGAGCGGATTGAGAGGGTGCTTTCTCAGAGGACCAGAAGCGTGACGCTGGTGCTTGACAATGTCCACGACCCGCACAATCAGGCCGCATGCCTTCGAAGTGCCGAGGCCCTGGGGATTCAGGACGTGCATCTCATCGTGCCCGAGGGGAAGTTCAAGCCGCACCACAAGATAGCCCGAGGCACTGACCACTGGCTGGATGTTCTCACGCACGAATCGGCCGCTCAGTGCATGGCTCACCTCAAGAGCCGTGGCTATCTCGTAGCCGGTGGTGCTTTGGGGGCAGGGTCGGTCTCGCTGATGCAGATAGACTTCACAAAGCCGGTGGCTCTGGTGCTGGGCAATGAGCACGAGGGGCTCTCCGGGGAGCTGCTGCAGTCATGCGACATCCTGTACAGAATACCGATGATTGGGTTCGTCGAGAGCTTCAACGTCTCGGTTTCGGCGGCCATATCCCTCTTCCACGCCGTAACCAGCCGGGCCGCCAGATTGGGAAGCAACGGCGACCTCACTGCCGACCAGAAGCAGGAACTGAGGCAGCGTTGGTATCACCAATCCGTGGGGATGGCCGATGAGATTCTTGCGCGCGCTGTGGCGCCCGAGGGAGAGTAGCCGAACAGCGAGCTGTGAGCGTGCCGTGCAGAGGCCGTAGCATTGATGTTCTGCGTCGAAGTTGTTACTTCAATTCTTCCAGCAGTTCCTGGGCTTCGGTAGCGGTGTCCGGTTCGTCGGCAAGTTCCTGAAGTCTGGCCTTGGCCCGGGCTTTCTCGCCGGTACCCATGTCTATCTTCGCTTTGGCCAGCCTTCTCTGGGCAACGGGAACAGTGCTGGCGCAGGGCAGCCCCTCGAGTTTGGCCAGGGTAGTTGCTGCATCTTTGAACTGCGCAGAGGCCAAGAAAGATTGGACCTTCTTGAAGAGGGCCTGGCAATCTGGCTCTGAGGCATCAGACGGCCCGGGTGCAGCGCCTCCTGTTGCCTTTTCCATGTCGGCAAGCACGTTGTTGTCGGAAGGGGCGGCGCCCGAGGGGCTGGCCGGGCTCTCGTTGGATGCCTGGACTGCGGGTTCCTCAACCCGCTGCACCTCCTGCGATTTCTCGGCGACACTGGTGGATTGGGGTTGGTCGGTGCCGGCGGGCTTGTTGGTCTGAACTGCGGCGATATCGTCGTCGGATTTGGCCTCCTCTTTGGCCATCTCGGTGGGCGCCTGCTGCTGCGGAGCAACCTCACGCTCACTCTTCTTAGCGTCTGTCTGGGAACTGCCTGTTGTCTGGTACTGGCCCTCGGGTTCAGCCTCGGTGGTGGGCACGGTAGAGGGGCGTTGGCTATCTTCCCGTGCCATTACGCCGAGGTAGTCGTCTTGGCGGTCCGGCCCATCCGATGCCGATTTCTTCCGTTTCTGCTCGGAGCGCATCCTGTCAGCACCTGTGGCTACCCCTCTGTTGCCGGTTCCAACCGAGGCGCCGCCACCCACTCCAGCGCCGTAGCCTTCTGCTCGGGCTCCACCACCGCCGGCACCCCCGACTACGCTCTTAGTAGCTTCGCCCTTGCTCAAGGGCGCCGGCTCTGAGTCTCTGCGGGCCCTTGCCGGGGCTGGCGGCCTGGCAGCGCTCTCCTCTTCGGCGGCGGCGTAAGCCTCTTCGACGGGGGTGGCGGGAGTTGGCTTCTGCTCCGCTGCCTCGGGGGCCTGGTCCAGAGCCGCGGGCACCCTGGCCATGGGCGCTGCCTGGCCTTCACGGTGACCGTGGCTACCGACATAAGAGGCATTGGCTTTGGCGCGCCGCTCACCGTCGCCACTATCGTCGGTGCGATCCAGCGCGACCGCCATTCTCCTTCCGGCCAGCTCTTCGTCGGCGTTGGCCGTGGCTGGCGATGCAGGTTCCGGTGGCCGGGCGGGCGACTTCGCAGCCCCGGGGGCCATAACGGGCTCAGAGTCGGCCAATTCTTCGAACTTTGTGCCTGAAGCGACCTTTGTCTCTTTGGGTCGGAGCTCTTGCTCCATGCGCTGTCTGGAGCCGGCTCTGTCGTCGGGGACGATGTTCTCCACGGCGTAGTAGCCTACAACCAGGGTAACGGCAGCGGCGGCGGACATGGCTATGGCGGGTCTGAACTCTCGCCAGAGGCTGGCCCACCAGCTCAGGCCCTGTGCATTCTTGACCCTGTCCAGGTGAAGTCGACTCTCACGCAGCACGTTATCCAGTGCTGCCTGGGGTACCTCAGCCTGGGGAAGTTGGGAGAGTGCGCCCAGCAGGTTGCGGTTCTGCTGGAACTCGGTGCGCAGGGCTTCGTCGGAGGCAAGCAGCAGGTCCAGCTCTCTGCTCTCTTCGGGACTCAGCTCACCGAACAAGCCGCCCATGAGCAGGTGGTCGACCCGCTCCTTATGGTTCTGTGGCCCGTTCATCGCAGAAACTCCTTGAGGTCACGGCGCAGCGTCTCCAGGGCATAACGCATTCTGGTCTTGGCCGTGTTGACGGGGCAGCCGACGGCCACTGCGATCTCCTCAAACTGCATGCCATCTTCGTGGCGCATGAGGAAGACATCGCGCTGGTCGGGGTTCATCTTCTCCAGGGCGCTGGAGAGTTTCAACTGAAGCTCACGCAGGCGGGTCTTCTGCTCTCCTTCATCGGAGCGGGTATCGGGGATGATATCAAGCAGTGAGCGATCGGACTCCGAGGCTTTGAAGGGCTCGTGGAGAGAGCGCAGTTTGAGTTTTCGTTTCTTGTAGTCATCGAGGATGGTGTTTTTGACGATGGTGAACATCCAGGGCAGGAAGCGCTGCGTCGGGTCGAAGCTGGAGGCGCCCCGGATGACCTTGTAGAAAGACTCCTGAAATATCTCGGAAGCCTTGTCTTCATTGTAGTATTGCTTGAAAATATAGCCATAGACCATGCGCTGATGACGTTCCATCAGTTTTTGGAATGCTCTATGGTCTCCAGCAACATAGCGTACCATGAGTTCCTCGTCGGTTGGCTCTTCGGGATCTTTCCCGGGGGCCGAGGAGGTTCCAGCGAACCCCAGGAGCACAAGCGCAACCCATACGAGGGCCGACAGGAATGGATCTAAAACGGCGAAAAAAGTGGAGAGGGGGTGTCCGAAGCCTAAACCACTGCTCGCCATTCTCGTCCCCCCCCCCTCGACTCGGCCTTCGGCCGGCTCGGGGTACACGGCTGCTGGGTGGATCGAGATATGTGAGCAGCCGTGTAGTGGAGCGGGGGGCATGTATGGTGCCGATGGCAAGAGTTGGCCTCCGCTCACTTGCAGAAGGCGTTGTCCGGCTTGTCCAGGACCACGCCATATTCCTGATACAACTCTTCAACGGTGGAGCGCAAGTCTTGACAGTCAATATCCCCATCTTCGTTATGGTCAGCCAGGAAGCCACCCTCGTGGCCGTCGACGCGCATGAGGAACACTTTGCTTCGTGGGATATTGGCGAGGGTCTCGTTTTCCGCAGCGCAGAGCCCCTTTGTGCCTTCGAGCACACGTTGCTCCAAGGTGCTGACGAATCCGGCTTCGAGGTATCCGTTCTCCTTGAAGGTGCCGTCGAACATCCCGATGGTGCGCTGTGCCAGGTAGAGGTCGCACATGTTGTCACCAAGCACCAGGGTAACGCCGGGTTTGCCGTCCTTATCCTGGTCGTAGACCCTGTAATCGGCAGCATTTTGGGGCATGGGGTCTTCGTAGGGGTTGTCGAACTTAATACCCCAGATGTCGGCCACGGGGGGGCAATGCAGTGATGCTCCTTTGAGGGGGAAGTCGCCCGATTCGGGGATGGTGGTGCCTTCAGCCGCCTGGATGACGCAGGTGAAGACTGGGGGGACCATAGTATCCAGCACCTTGGTGGGCACCTTGGCCGCAAGGTTCATAACGATAGGGGTCATGGTCTTCTGGCATGTGGGGGCCTCGATGCGCACCCAGGCCCGGCCCGTGGATGAGTCGCGCCAGAGCTCCCTCATCTTGTACAGAGAGACATTATAAGAGTAGCTCTCGATGGCAGCGCCCATGACCAGAACGCAGGTGCTGGACTGATCCATCTTGGCCCAGAAGCCGTTGAGGGTTGAGGTCTCCACAGCGGTTTGGCCGTCGTGTCCGGGGCTTGTGTCGGCCACAGCATCTTGCACCGGGCCTTGCTGGGGTTCAAAGAGCCCCTGACTCCGGTCCGGGGTGCAGGCGGCGACGAAAACGAAGGCAATGATGAAATAGTTTGTAATGGTTAGTTGTCGCATGTATCACCTAAAAATACCAGCTAGCAGTGATGCCACCCATCAAAATAAAACCGCCTGAAGAGAAGCCAGGAAAGCCCGGATTACCTGTTTGCAGCCCTTCCATGTTGGGTTCCTCGTCGCACAAAGAGGTGGTAGCGCTGCTGCAGTCCGCCAACTCATCGGGGATGGCCTTGGTGTTCTTCCGCTGGGGCAGGAACGATGCTTGGAGGTGCAGGTCCAGCCCGACGTTGGTCTCGTGCAGCTTGAACTTCCCGCCGATACCGGTGGAGACCATGAAGCGGTCGTTGTCGGCGTAGTTGGTGCGTCCGGTCTGCTCCGGAATGGGGGATGGTACGTATCGGAAGCCCAACCTTGTCTTGGCGCCCCAGGTGTCGATCTCGGCGCCGAGGCCCATCTCCAGGGTATCCACGAAGTTAGTGGGCTGGTCCATGTTATTGCGGTATCGGCTCCAGCGGAGGTAGGAGCTGTCGGCGGCGATCTGGAAGTCTTCGGTGGTGTAGGAGAGACCGAGGTTGACCATGGTGGGGGCGAAGTGGAAGAAGAGGTCCATGGGTTGGTTGAGCAGGTAGTCTTCGGTGCCCTCCATGCCATGAAGCTGGATCTCGTTTTTCCCTCTCAGTTCGAATCCTTGCTCTTCACGCAGCGAGGCCCCGATTCTGAAGCCCTTGCCCACGTCCACGGCGATGCCTGCGATAGCGGCCAGGACGGTGTCCTGTTCCACGTCCAGGGCGATCTCCACGTTGGCGGGCTTGGTAGGGTTCGGGGTGTAGACGTGGGCCCTGGCGCTGGAGTTGAAGGCGTAGGAGAAGCCCAGACCCAGGGCCAGCCACTTGGTAGGCTTGATTCCGACGCCAAAGAGGATGGATTGGGTCTGCAGCCGCTCTCCCACCAGCTCCATGTGGACCTGATTCGTGAAGAGCTGCTGGCGCTCGTCGGGAAACCGCCCAATAAGATTGCCAACCCCCGCGGCTGGCAGGTAGGCCATGAGGCCAGCGGTGAGGAAGCTGGTGCCGAAGTTGGTGTTGAAACCGGCAGTCATGCCGTAGAGTGGTGGAATATCTGTGTCGTCGGAGCGCTGGTTCAGAAGCTGGCCGTAATTTGCCGGGTCGTAGCCAGCCGGCCGCTGCCAGAGCAGCACCTCCACGTCGGAGTAGCCGTAGGAGAACTCAAGGGCCACGGAGTCGGGCGCCCAAGCCAGAAGTGCCGGGTTGTAATAGAGAGCGGAGAAATCAGTGGCCGAAGCCGTACCGGCATGCCCCATGGCTTGACTTCTCGAGGATACGCCAAATGTGTCAAGCATATTGGCTGATAATGTATGAGAATATAACAATATGATAAACACAAGGGCTGTTTTTCGCATATGGTCGATATCTCCGGAGCATTTTAGTAGTCAAAACAGTGCTCGCTGGCACTGAAGCGGCCCGATTATAAGTAGTGCTATTGGGGCTGTCTACCCTGAACTTGCGGAAACGAGCGGGATGGTGTCTGGGGTCTTAGTCCAGAGCGAAGGAAAGGTGTCCCGGCGGATTTTCACTGAATTTGGATGGCCTGTTGCGATACATTGGGGAGGCCCCGGTGATAGCGGATATGGGGCAGAAGAGGAGAGAGGTCATGAGTGGTACGGGTGAGCGGACGCTGACGGTGGTGACGGTTTCGGGGCTTCCGGGGTCGGGGACCTCGACTGCGTGCAGGTTGCTTCAGCGCGAGCTGGGGTATCGCTGGGTGAACACGGGGCAGCTTTTCCGGGAGATGGCCCGTGAGCGGGGGATGGATTTGAACTCCTTCGGGGCGTACGCACGGGAGCACCAGGAGGTAGACCAGGAGCTGGACCGTCGGCAGTTGGAGCTGGCGTCTGGTGGCGAAGTTATCTTGGAGGGGCGGCTCTCGGGGCAGGTGTTGAAGCGTGGAGGTGCGGTGGGGCTTGCGGTGTGGGTTGAGGCTCCAGAGGAGGTGCGTCTGGAGAGGGTATCGGGCCGAGACGGGCTCTCCATAGAGGTTGCCAGGGAGACGACGTTGACTCGTGAGAGGCTTGAGCGTGAGCGGTATCTGGAGATTTACGGCATCGATCTGAACGACCTGAGCATATATGACTTGGTGCTAGACAGCGCCCGACTCTCGCCCAGTGAGATCGTTGACGCCGTTGTTGCCGCGCTGCGGCGTTGATGCCCGGCGGGCTACTGAGGCGTGTGGAGGCGACCACGTTGCTTATCAGCGGTTGGGGCGTGGTGGTTGTGGTGTGGGCAGGGTTGAGGTTGTGGACACTTCCGGGACCCTGTGGGGATGAGATCGATGCTCAGGGCTTCTGCGGGGCGCTTCTGGAGCCCGACCACGAGATTGCTGCTGCGGCATCATTGCCGGCCCGGTCGTCCTGCCCGATAGAGCCTTCGGACTACGATGACGTGGAAGACCCCCTCCAGTTGGAGCGGTGTGCGGTCACAGCGACGGGTCTGGTCACGAGAGTCAGTCGCAGCGCTGCCGGGAGAATTTCGGCGACCATGGAGACGGGCTCTGGCCTGCTGAGGGTGAGCATACCCTGGGAGGCCATGAGTGGGCGTCCGGAGATATGGACCATGGCCCGGGGCGACACGCTCAGGTGCAGCGGCATGGTGAAGGCCGAGCGCAGGGGCCTGCGCCTCAGGGTGGAGCCGGGCTATGAGCTGGAGGTCTCCAGCAGGGATGAAGTGGGTGGGCCGCCGGAGTGCGCCGGTCTGGTGCCGAAGGGGGCGCTAGCAGGTAGCTTGGGGTGCGTTGAGGGAAAGGTGCTGGAGAGTGTCCCGTGGCGGGCCAAGGGGGTGATGCTGCTGTTGGGGCAAGAGGGGGAGGCGGGGGAACGACAGGGGGAGGCGGTGGCAAGCTGCGTGCTGCTTACGGGCGGGGTGCTGGGGAAGCTGGCGGTGCCATCGCCGGTAGCGGGGGAGAGGTGGCGGGTTACGGGCGTCTATGCAAAGAACGGGAAGCGGCTTTGTGTGAAGGCTCTGTTTGCACCGCTTGTTGAGCGGCGGTGAGGGTTCTGGGGGGAGGAGCATTCGGACGGGGACGATTCGGACGATTCGGACCTTGCGGAGCTTTGTGGGGTGGAGCTGGATGGTTGTTCGTCGGTGCGGGGGCAGAACCTTTTCTTCGCTTCGGCGTAGTTGTTCCGTTTCGCCACGCGTGCTATGGTCGGTTCTCGTGGTTGTCCCATCAAACGAGGTGAACGATGCGAACGGCTTTGATGCTGCTGTTGATTGGGATTGCGGCCTCGTGCTGCGACTCCCGAGCACATGAGGAAGGAGTCAAGCAGGGTTTGGAAGAGAAACAGGCCGAGGTTGCCGCTGTTGATGTGGCAAAGCCGGATCCTGAGAAAGTACCGCCGGGCGAGGGTGTTGAGCAGGCCAATGTTGACGCGCTGCCCGCTGCCGACCCCGCTGAAGCGCCGGCGAAACCCACTGAGGGTGAGGGGCCGGAAGGGGGCAACCCTGCGGAGCCTCTGGTTGAGGCGGCCTCCGATGGCACGGCCCAGGTCACCGAAGAGACAAAAGAGGAGGTGCCAGCCGTGTTTGACCCCACCCCCTACGAAGGCCCTGCCCCCGAGGCAAAGGCTGAGACTGCGAAGGGAGAAGCCAAGCCGGCGGAGCGCCAGGTGGTGCCCTTCCCCGATGGCATGGACCCCTTTGGAAAACTGGCAGCGGTGGAGACACCCGTGCTCGATGCCAACGATCCAAGAGGCGATACCCTTCGCCTCGGACCTCAGATTCCCCCAGAGAAAGGCGAGGTTCAGGTAGAGTGGCCCCCGGCAATAGAGATGCCTCCCCCTCCCAAAGTAGAACACCCCGAACTCAAAGTTGTGAGACATAAGCCCGATGAGGCGGTGGACCTCGTCGCCGCCGTCACGGCTACGTTCAACCAGCCCATGGTGCCGCTGGCAGCGCTCAATGAGCTGGACCAGGCCAAGTCACCCCTTGCCCTGGACCCCATGCCCAAAGGCCGGTTCGTCTGGATGGGAACCGACACCGTGGCTTTCGAGCCACAATTCCGTATGCCCTTTGCTACGAAGTACACAGCTACCGTCGCTGCCGGGACCACCTCGGCCCTGGGTAAGGCCCTGGCGGAGCCCTATTCCTTTACGTTCGAGACGCCTAAGCCCCAAATCATCGGCGTGGTCCCCTACGATGGTGCCAATGGCGTCGAACTGGATCCAACCTTCTCACTTACGTTCAACTGCGCCGTTGACCCCAAGTCCGTGCTGACCCACGTCAGCCTGCTTGATGGTACCTCCCCTGGCGGCGAACTGGTGCTGGCCGATAATCCGGTGCCCGAGCCCAAACTCACGGGAAATCCTCTCACCGACGCAGAGAAGGCATGGGACCGATCCAGAACCGTCTTCATGAAGCTCAAGAAACCGCTCAAGGCAGGAACCTCCTACAGACTGGTTGTCAGCGGGAAGCTCACCTCCACCGAAGGACCGCTTCCAATGGGCTCCGACGCCAGATACGGCTTCAGAACCTATGACCCCCTGGTTATTAACAAAATCTCGTGCAACTATTATGAGAAGGAAAAATGTTATCCAGGGGCGCCGGTCACAATTGAATTCAACAATCCACTTAAGAGAGAGAAAGTTGAACATTTGATCAAGATCACCCCCGCCGTGGAAGAGCCCTCTTTCCGCGTTTGGGGCAACTCGGTCACCATCTTCGGGCCCTTTGAGCCCTCTTCGACGTACACCATAGATGTTAAGGCCGGCTTCACCGACATGCACAAGCAGGTGAGCAAGGCCGGGCGCTCGCAGAAGGTGACTTACCGGGAAGCCAATCCTTTCTTGGCCCTGGCGCGCCAGGGAATAGCCGTGGTTGAGGCGAAGGAGGAGTCGACCTACACCCTGACCACCATGAACATGGGCAAGGTCACGGTTCGCATGGCCCCCGTGCCCGAGAAGATGATCCTGGATGCAGCAGAGAAGGCCGGTCGCTACTGGTGGGACGAGAAACGCAACGGCGACATCTTCAAGGGATATCCCGAGGTCAGCAGCAAGGCCCACGACCTCTCCGCAAACAGAAACAAGTACACCAGAACCGAGCTCTCCATTGCGCCTCCCCTGGGACCAAAGGGCTATGGGCTGGTATTCCTTGAGGCCAAGGGAAGAATCCCCACCGGATTCCTCAGGTCCGAGGAGGTGGCTCAGCGTGCACTCATCCAGGTCACCAATCTGGGTATCTCCGTGGGCATGTCAGAGCGAGAGACCCTGGCTTATGTGGCCTACCTGGACAGCGGGAAGCCCGTGAAGGGCGCCTCGTTGAAGATGAGAGACAGGGATTGGTCCATCGTCTCCGAAGGGGTAACCGACGGGGAGGGTATCGCCAGGCTAAAGTCTCCGGCAGCATCTGGGAAGGGTGGTTCTGGTCCATACGTTCTGATAGCAACTCTTGATGGCGACACATCTTTTGTATACGTAACCGGTTCGGGCGAGGGTGACTATCTCAGCAGCTACAACTACCAGCGCATGGTGGTGGATACCCCCACGGTGCTGGGTCAGGTCTTCACCGAGCGTGGGCTTTACCGTCCAGCGGAAGAGATCTTTGCCCACGTTATGGTTCGAAAGCAGACCCGTGGTCCCAAGGGCGACGTGGAGATGCTGGGCGAATCGGAGAGAAGCTGCAGCTACAGGGTAACAGACCCCAGGGGCACCGAGCTGGCCAAGGGGACCCTGACGCTCTCCCCCTTCGGCACCGGAAACATGACCTTCACCACAAAGAAGGATGCCCCCCTGGGTTACTACAGCATCCAGGCCAACTGCCGCGCGGGTACGCTCTATGGCAGCTTCCAGGTGGAGGAGTTCCGAACGCCGGAGTTCAAGACTACCGTGGAGTGGCTGCTGGATGGCTCCAATCTTCTGGTCTACCGTGACGTTCAGGCCAAGATCTCGGCCAACTACTACTTTGGCTCCCCCATGCCCAATGCACAGGTGGAGTGGCGGGTGACTCAGAGCCGGTCGTACTACTCGCCTCCCGGCAACCCGGGCTTTAGTTTTAGTGATATTGAGGAAAACAGCTCCTTTGGTCGCTATTACTATTATGATGAATATGATTATGGTGGACATCGGCGTTACAGCGGCCTTGGCAACGAACCGCCGGCCATGAGCGGCTCCGGGACTCTTGGAAGCGATGGAACGCTGGTGGTTCCTATCAAGCTGGATCCGGGCAACGTCAAGAACAGCGCAGTCACCTTCACATTGGAGGCCGAGGTTTTCGACCAGAATCGTCAGGTAATTGCTGGCCGGGCGTCGCTCATAGCCCATCGAGCCGAGCGTTATCTGGGTCTTTCTCAGGACCGGTATCTTGTGAAGGCCGGCGAGACGGTGGAGATCAGCGGCATCATAACCAGGCTTGACGGCTCCAGATTGGACGATGGCGAGGTAGAGATTGACCTGATGCAGTCCAATTGGGAGTCCGTTGAGGTCGTTGGCGACTCTGGCGACATCAACTACGAGTACAAGTATTCAGAAACAAGAGTTGGAGGATGCAAGTTCAAGCCCGGTTCGGTTGCCGGTAAGTGCGTCCTTACTGTGCCGAAGGCAGGCAGCTTTGTAGTACGTGGAAAGACGAAGGACAAGGGGGATAGGCTGGTACGTTCGGCGCTTCGACTCTATGCTTCTGGTGAAGAGGGAGCGGGTTGGACCAGCAACAGCCAGAACAAAGTAGAGCTGATCTCTGACAAGAAAGAGTATAATGCCGGTGATGTGGCGAGGGTGTTGATTCAGTCTCCATTCCAGGATGCAACGGGGTTTGCTTACGTGGCCCGTGAGGGCTTCGTCGACGTGAAGCCGCTGGTTGTCAAGGCCGGCAACACCACCATCGACGTTCCTATCGAAGAGCGTTACATGCCTTCGATTACCGTTGGTGTGGTGCTGGTCAAGGGCAGGACGGAGAAGCCTGGTTTGACGAAGGACGACCGGGGCAGGCCGCAGCATGCTGCGGGGCGGGTGAGCCTGAGCGTTGCCCGTGAGGCGAGGCGGATAAACATCGAGCTGAAGCCCGAATCGGCCGGGGTGGCCCCTGGGGAGACGTTGAAGCTGGCGCTGGAAGCTAAGGACGCCAAGGGCGCACCGGTTTCGGCCAACATCGCCTTGATGGTTGTTGATGAGGGAGTCTTGAGCCTCATCTCCTACTCGACGCCTCAGCCCATCTACTTCATGTATCCGGGCAGAAGCTCTGGCGTGGCCACGTCGGATTTGCGCCCCATGGTAGTTCCCCGTGTGAAGCCCAAGGTCGACATGCAGGAGATGGCGCAGTTGGCCGAGGAGTCTGAGGGCGTGGTGATGAAGTCGGCCGAGTCCGCACCTGGCCGTGCCATGGGCGGTGCCAAGGGTGAGCGGGCCCGATCGGCCAAGATGGCTCCGCCTTCGCCGGCGGCCATGGCTGATGGGATGGGTTCTGGCGGCATGGATGACGAGTCAGCGCCGATGTTTGCTACCCGTGAGCTGTTCAAGTCCACTGCCTATTTCAACGGCGAGTTGAAGACCGACGCCGAGGGCAAGCTCTATGTCGAGATCAAGATGCCGGACAACCTGACTGAGTTCAGGGTGATGGCTGTTGCAGCTAACGAGGGGTTCAAGTTCGGCTCCGCCGACACTCAGGTCAAGACCAGACTTCCGTTGATGGTTCGTCCGGCTCTGCCCCGGTTCTTGAACTTCGGGGATCAGTTTGAAGCAGCGGTGATGGTCAACAACGAGACTGGTTACGACACCGAGGTGATGGTGAAGCTGGTGGCGGACAACGCCACGGTGGAAGAGCAGCCTGTGAAGAGCATCGAGGTTCCCAACGGCGATGCTCGTGAGCTTCGGTTCAAGGTCAAGGCCGGGCAGCCTGGGCCTGCGACGTTCCAGTTTGCCGCTGTGTCGTTGACGAAGCAGCGAAGGACCGATGCGGCCAAGCTGATCATTCCGACGCTGATTCCTGCTACCAGCGAGGCTTTTGCCACTTACGGAGTGGTAGAGAAGGCCATGACCCAGCCGCTCTCTCCGCCCAAGGATGCTCTGCCCGACTATGGTGGACTGGAGGTGTCGTTGTCCTCCACGGCCATGACGGGTCTGCAGGATGCGATGAACTACCTGTTTGAGTATCCCTACGAGTGTACCGAGCAGGTTTGCAGCCGGATTCTGCCCATCATTTCGTTGGGCGAGATTATCAAGGACTTCAAGATCGGGAAGGCCGACTCGCCGGAGAAGGCCAAGGCACTGGTTGAGGGCGGTATCAAAAAGATCCTGTTGCACCAGCGCAGCGACGGTGGCTTCGGGTCGTGGACGGACAGCCGAGAGAGCTGGATGTACATCACGGCCTACGCTCTGATGACCCTGGATTTCGCCCGTCAGCGTGGCTTCACGGTGGATGAAGCATCGATGCGGAGGGCTGCGGAGTTTTTGAACCGCAGGCTGGACAATCCTCATGAGTGGGAGCGATACGCTTACGAGACGCAGGTCTTCTCGGCGCTGATTCTCACCAGGCTTGGCAAGGCCCCCAAATCGCACATCGACCGTCTTTACAAGATGGCCGACAAGGACAAGGGGAGCAACTTCACGGTGCTGCCGCTCTACTCCAGGGCATGGCTCATGGAGGCCATCTTCAGGGTCAACGAGCGTGATTCCAGGATCAAGGAGCTGCACCGCCAGATCAACAACGCTGCCATCGAGAAGGCCAGCTCCATCACCTTCGCCGAGGGGGTAACCGAGTACGCAAGGCTGATGATGTACTCCGAGGACCGCACCAACGCTATCATCCTGGGCACGTTGCTGGTGACCAACCCGAAGGATCCGCTCATAGACAAGGTGGTTCGGGGGATGATGAGGGCCCGAGTCCAGGGGCGGTGGTCTACGACTCAGTCCAACGCCTATGCTCTCATGGCCATGAGCGAGTACTACCGGATGTTCGAGAACGAGACTCCGAATTTCCAGGCCGGCTTGTGGCTTGGGAAGGTTGGGCTGCTTGGGCGCACCTTCAAGGGACGCTCCATGGAGATTGTGAAGAGCACCATTCCTATGAAGGAGATCCTTAAGCAGGAGGCAGGAGATCTGCTGCTGGCCAAGAAGGGGCCGGGGCGGCTCTACTACCGGTTGGGGCTCAAGTATGCCCCGTCGAACCTGAATCTTGCAGCGGACGACCGTGGCTTCACAGTTGAGCGAATCTACCTGCCCGAGGTTGATGGCGGTGACAATCTGCGACGTGGGCCCGACGGCGAGTACATCGTCAAGGCAGGCACCAACGTCAGGGTGAAGCTGCGTGTGGTTGCTCCCGACGTGAGGTACTACGTTGCCGTGGTTGACCCCATGCCGGCGGGCTTCGAGTCGGTCAACGAGAACTTCGCCACGAGCGCAAGGACCAGGCCGGGAGGCAGCACCAGCTCTGATTGGCACACGGGCGGAAGGTACTCGTGGCGCTACTGGTGGTACTGGGATCCCTGGGATTTCAAGGAGAAGCGCGACGACAGGGTTCAGCTCTTCCAGGACCGGATGTACGGCGGAGTGTTTGAGTACACCTACGTTGCCAGGGCGACGACCATTGGCACCTTCGTAGTGCCGCCGCTGAGGGCCGAGGAGATGTACGAACCCGAGACCTTCGGGCGCAGTTCTACCGAGAAGGTAATTGTGGAGCCGTGAAGCCCGGATCGTGCCAAGTTGCAGCGCTCATCCTGGCGGGCCTTTTGTGGCTGGTGATGCCGGGTGGGTGCTGCAGAAACTCTCCAGAGTATTGTATTGAGCGAGCGCTGGTGCCTGTTTCGGCAGCACCGGCGCATGGCCCCGTTGTGCCCACCATGGAAGGGGTTGGCCTGGAGATGCTGCAGGCGGACTACTGGCTTATGGGCGACGATGGGGCCGACGATCTGCTCATCGCTTCAGAAGAGATGGGAGCCTATCAGGAGGAGCTTAGGAAAGGCTCTCGGGGTTCGCTGGTTGACATGGCGAACTATCCCGTGGAGGTTCCTGGCTCCGAGGTGCGGCGCCACATCGAGGATTGGCACCCCAAGCCCCCAAAACTCTATTCGCAAGGTGTTGAACTGGGGCCCGAGGCCATTGAAGGTACACGCCGGAATCTGAATGCCGCGGCGGTGCCGGAGACCGTTGTTGTGAGGTGGGGGGTTGTAACCAGGGCAGCGCCTCTGAGGGGATGGCCTGTGACCGAGGGCTGGTTCGACGCTCCTGGGGATGACGAGTTTGACATCATGCAGGGAAGCGTTTTGGACCCGGGTGAACCCCTGGCGCTGCTGCACCCGTCGGCTGACGGAGGGTGGTGGTTTGTTCGGGCAGGGCACTCTGATGGCTGGGTGGCGGCAGAGAGCGTGGGGGTTACCAGCAGGGAGGTATGGAATCAGTTTGCGGCCCCGGGGCGCTTTCTTGTGGTGACGACCAGCAGGTTGACTACTGAGCAGAGCCGGACGGTGGGGCCCTTGCAGTACCGGATGGGGGCCCGATTACCCTTGTGGCTCGAGCCATGGCCCGAGCGGCTTGGGCTGCGCTCCACGGCGGGGACCTGGGTGGTTGCTCTACCCTCCCGTAGTGCCGATGGTGCTCTTGAGGTTCATCCGCACTCCGTACCCGTATCGGCGGGGGTGACGGAGGGTTACCTGCCTTACACTCGTCGCAACGTGCTCAGGCTGGCATTCCGGATGCTGGGCGAGCCTTACGGTTGGGGTGGGCTTCACGGCGGTGAGGATTGCAGCTATCTGGTGGCCATGGTCTACCGCTGTTTCGGCATGTTCTTGCCTCGGAACTCCTGGTACCAGGAGCAGGTTCCCGGGAGGTTCTGGCCTCTGGCTTCGGGCAGCCTGGAGGAGTTGGACGTTGCGTTGTCGAGGGTACCGGCGGGGGCCAGTCTGCATCTCAAAGGGCACGTGATGCTCTATTTGGGGAAGCGTTCGGGCCGTCATTATGTGCTGCACGCTCTGGCGGCGTATGGGGCTGGGCCTGGGGCCAGGGGGTATGCGGGCGAGGCAGGGGCGCCGTTGGTGGCCCCCGCTCAGAAGCCCAAGAGGATCGATGTGATGAGGGTGGTTGTAAGCGACCTGGACTTGACGAGGTCTAACGGGTTGCCTCTGGCGTTGTCGGTGACGGTGGGCAAGCTCTTCGTTTTTTCGAAAAGCCCTTGACAGGGGGGCCTCTTCTCACTAAACATTTGACCGATTTGTTCGGTCGGTCGGTTGCCCAAGTGGAGGTGACCGTCTGGCCCTCGGCCCATACGGAGGGACCATGAAGCCAGGTCTGCATGTTGGAAGATACGTGATGGCGGCTGTTGCGGTGACGTTTGTGATGTGGAGTCTCCCGGTTTTGGCGTTGGACGGCGACCAGATCCTCCAGAAGGTAGAGGATGCCATGGATGCTGCCAAGACGAGGACGGCGCACGTGAAGCTGACGTTGAAGGACAAGAGTGGGGCGACGAAGACGCGGGAGATGAAGATCCTTCAGAAGGGAAAGGACAAGCGTTTATTTGCATTCATTTCACCGGCAGACGTGAAGGGTGTTGCGTTCCTTGTGTTGTCGGATGACGAAACATATCTTTACACTCCAGAATTCGATAAGATCAGGCGTATCGCATCTTCGGCGAAGAACGAAGATTTCATGGGCACGGATTTCTCCTACAGTGACCTTTCGAAGGGTGACTATCCGAAGAAATACAGTGGCAAGTTGGTAAAAGAAGACGCCAATGTATACCACATCGAGTGCACGCCTAAACCGGGGTCGGAGTCGGACTATGGGAAGGTGGAGATGGAGGTAGACAAGGCGAGTTTTATGCCGGTCAAGGTGGTGATGTACGATAAAGCAAAGAAACTCCACAAGGTTCTTACCAGTGGGAAGATAGAGAAGATAGATGGGTACTGGACCACTAAGAAAATGACAATGGAAGACAAGAAGAAAAGTCACTCCACGGAGATGGAGATGATTGAGTTGAAGCATGACGCAGACGTTCCGGATTCGTCCTTCTCAAAGAGAAACTTGAAAAAATTCCACTAAACTCCGCTGCTTCGGAGACTGGGTCCGGGGGGCTCCCCCCACTTGCCCTTGCCCCCCGGGCCCACGGAACGCCTTTTTTGAGAAGACGAAAGCGACCTGAAGAGTGAGAAGTGACTTGTGGCTTGGCGCCGTCATGCGTGATGATGGGCATACGGCGATGGTGCAGGAAGAGTTTCGTTACGGGTTCCGAGCTGTGAGACGAGGTGTCGGATGCAGAGGAATAGGCCATTTTGCGCTGTCTGTGGAGTTGTTCTTGTTGGGGCTCTGACCCTTTGTGCCGGACCGGCGGTGGCACAGGAGGAGGGGACGGAGGTATCGGGGTCGGTGGTGTTGGACAAGCGGTTTCTGGTGAGCGACTGGTGGGCATCGGAGCCATCGGCGGATACACCGCAGGTGGGTTTTTTCAGCAAGGCCGATTTGAAGCTGCAGCGTCGTTACGACGACCTTCGGGTGGTGGTATCGGGGCAGTTGAGGTTCTACGACTACTCTGGTGTGAAGGAGTCGGACGACCTGTTCAGGGCCGAGGCGCAGTCGGAGTTCGAGTTTCTGCCTTGGGAGGTGTTTATCGAGGCCCACGGGGTCTTTGTTGACGGGTTGGATTTGAAGATGGGGAAGCAGCGGATAGCCTGGGGTCGTGCTGACAAGCTGAATCCCACGGATGTGCTGAATCCCGACGACTTCTCGGACATCTTTGATTTCGGGGCGCACGTTCCTTCGACGGCGGCGGTGGCCTCTTACACGTTTGAGAACGATATGAGCATAACGGGGGTCTGGTTGCCGTCGGTGCGTCCGGTTATGACTTCGTATGCCTATCCGCAAGTTGAGTCCATGGTAACGGGGCAACAGCAGAAGATGCTGGAGGGTGCTCTGATGCCCCCGGGCTCTTCGTCCATGCCCATAGAGCTTGCTCCAGGTATTAACAAGGTGAATATGCCTTTGTTCGATGTTCGCCACTCGATGCAGGCAGTGAAACTAGATGGATCTTTCTTCGGAGTGGACCTTTCCGTCTCGTATTTTAATGGATATGAAGATATACCTGTGGTCAAGGAGGTAATGGTTCAGCTTGGATCCGAGGTCAGCGTGGACACGGTGATGGGGTTCATGGCTGTTCAGCAGGTGGGATTCGATATGGCCACGGATCTTTGGGGGGTTGGTTTTTGGGCCGAGGCGGCCGTTGTGATACCCGAGGGTGTGAAGACGAAGGTCTGCTCTCCGCTGGCCGAGGGTCCCGTGGCGGTTCAGACGGTCTCTGACTCGCCCTTTGTGAAGTTCACGGTGGGGGCCGACTACACATTTCCGGGCGGATTCTATACAAACATACAGTATGCGCATGGGCTAGCTCATGAGATTGACGCAGAGAGCGTTGGTGAATATATCGTAGGTCGGTTCCATAAGAAATTTCTAAACGATAAGATCCAGTTGGCTTTGAATGGTGGATACGCTGTTCCTGAGTGGAGTCAAGCAGCAGATCAATACGGATTTCTGATTAATCCAGAGTTTTCATATAAACCTTTTGATGCGTTCGAGCTGATTGCTGGTCTGCAGGTGGTGGAGGGTGAGGGGGCCGAGAGCCTCTTCTCCAGTCTGGACGCTGCTGACCAGCTCTATTTCCGTGCCAAGGCCACGTTCTAAGCGCTGGGGTGTAAACATGCTGAAGTTTGGTCAGTTTGTTGTCAGGTTCCGTATACCATTATTGGTGCTGATAGCCGGGCTCACTGTTTTCTTCGGCTACAAGGCATTGGACCTCAAGGTCAACAGCGACGTTGTGACCTACCTGCCCCCCGATGAAGAGGCAGTGCTGCTCTTCAAGAAGGTTGGCAACACCTTTGGGGGCAACTCCATGGTGCTGGTAGTTCTGGAGAGCGAGGGGGAGAGCATCTTCACCACGGACGGTTTGTCGCTGGTGCGGAAGGTGGCCCGGTCTGTTGAGAAGTTGGAGGGGGTTCACAACACGGTCTCTATTTCCAACATTCTGGACATCAGGAAGACCGAAGACGGCATTGACGTGACGAAGCTCATCGGCGACGAGATTCCCACTGATGCTGATGAGCTTGCGGAGTTGCAGGCCAAGGCCCTTTCAAAAGACATGTACAATGGGAAGCTTGTGTCGGGTGACGGCAAGCGTGCCATTGTGGTGGTGAGGATGTCCGAGGGGGCGGACCGTGGGGTGCTGGCCTTTGAGCTGAAGAAGAACGTTGGCCAGGTGCTTGAGGAGCACGGCCGGGAGAGTTCAGCGGGGGCTGGGTACAACGCCTATTTCGGTGGCCTTCCCATCTGGACGGCCGCCTTGTCGGAGATCATCCTTGAGGATATCGTCTTCCTGGTGCCTGTTGTGGCGCTGGTGCTCATAATAATTCTGCTGCTCTCGTTCCGTTCAATACGGGGTGTGGTGTTGCCTCTACTCAATGTGGGTGTGGCGGTGGTCTGGGTGTTGGGGGTGATGTCGTTGCTGGAGATGCGGCTGACCATGATTTCCGACGTGATTCCGGTGCTTCTGATGGCAATTGGAAGTGCATATGGAATTCATTTTATTAATGCTTATAACGAGGACCTTCAGCCAGGTGAGCTTCCTCGTGACCGGCTGCCCAAGGTGACGGCCCGAATCGGTGTTCCAATCGTCATGGCGGCACTGACCACGTTTGCTGGATTTATATCATTTGTAACATCATATCTCTCCTTATTTAAGGAGTTTGGTATTTTGAGTGCCATGGGCGTTGTGTTTTCCTTCGTGCTGGCGCTGACGATGATACCGGCCATCCTCTCGTTTCTCCCTGCCAGGAAGCAAACGGCTTCTGCGGGCCCCGAGCTTCCTCTTGTGCGCAGGGCTCTTACTGCCATAGGCCGGAGTGCTGCCAGCCACCGCCTGGTGTGGGGGCCAATCTTCGTAGTACTGGGCGGGTTGTTGGTTTGGGGAGGCAGTTTAGTGCACCGCAGCGTGAATCTGTCGGAGTATTTCCAGGACGACCATTATATTCGGAAGAGTGACAGGGTGATAGATGCCCACTTCGGGGGGGTGGCGCCCATACAGATTCTGGTGCGTGGGGACATCAAGGATCCCTTCGTGCTCAAGAAGATGCTGGAGGTGGAGAAGTATCTTGATTCGCTGCCCAAGGTCTCGGGGGCGACGTCGGTGGCCTCGATGCTGGCCGAGGTGAACTATCAGCTTTACGATCGATATGCCATTCCCGACACGGCCGAGGGGGTAGCCAACCTCTATTTCAACCTGGAGCAGGACGATGTGTTGGAGCGGCTGGTCTATCCCACGGGGGTAGAGCGGCCCACCATGGCGTTGATCCAGGCGTTCATGAGCACGGCTGATTCGGCGATGCTGGTCTCTACGTCGGCCACAGTTCGGGAGTACCTGAGCAAGAATTCCTTTGCGCAGTGGGATTTGCAGCTTGTTGAACAGGGCACCAGGTTTGGGCCGGGGCTCTCGGGGCTGCAGAAAGAGCGGGTGGCCCGGGCCGCACAGCTTATTCGGTTCGATCTTGTCAAGCGCCTGGCCGACGGCAGTGAGGTTGAGCTTCCCGATGTGGAGCAGTTGATTCTGGGGGCCATGTCCGCAGACTACTCGAACGACGCCGAGGTGGTGGCTGGACTGACCACGCTGCTGTCGGACTACTTTGCTGACGAGGCTGTTATCGAGCCCACCTCCGAGGAGCTTGAGAAGTTCGAGCAGGCTGTTGGGAAACCCGATGTCTTCTATTTGACCGAGGTGAAGCTGACCGAGCTGATTACGGGCATTCTAGGCGAGGAGAACAGCGCCGACGAGCGCATGGTAAGAAAAACCATCAGAGATATTTTTAAACAATACAACAATTATGCGTGCGGTGTGGTCGTATCTAAAGCCACGGCAGCGCTGTTGGAGAAACTTCCTGAGGATCTCGCCGGAAATGAATGGGTTAAGCGTGATATCAGCGGGAATCTATGGGAGCTGATGGATGGTTATTGGTTCAGCGACGAGGTGGCCGGTAACAGCAGCGGGTTCCTCGCCGAGATGGTGCAGTTGGCTCAGGCAACGGATCCCGAGTCTGCCGGCGGGTTCGGAGTTACGTCGCCATTCAAGGCCGATGCTGAGGCGGTAATGGCTGAGGCTTTGTTGACGCCGTTTCAGAAGGGTGAGGTGGCCGAGCTGGAGAGGGTTTCTCAGGCCCTTTCGGTTGTTTTGAAGGGGATTGGCGGCCTGACTGAGGGTACTCTTTCGAAGCTGAACGAGAGCATACGTGAGGCTTTGGAGTCGGGGGCGTTCAGTCGTCGGATGGTCGCTGACGAGTTGATGTGGCTGGTGCGGGGGAAGCCTCTGACAGAGGCGTGGAAGGATGCAGGCGAGGTGGTTGCGGAGTACGAGAAGCTGGTTAGAAGAGAGCGTGACACAAGAGCTTCCAGGCTTATAGAGCAGAGAATCGACAGCAAGAATCTGGGTGACGGCGAGGCCGTGGAAGCCTATTCAGCGGCGGTTGCGGCACTGGCGGATAAGGCGGTTCCGGCCAGCGCATCGATGTTTTCGGCGACGGGAATGCCCAGGATTTATGAGGAGATGGATAACAACCTTATCAGCAGCCAGCTTCAGAGCCTGCTGATAGCGTTGCTGCTGACTTTCATTCTGTTGACCATTCAGTTCCGGTCGTTGGGAGCGGGTGCCATTGCCGTGGTGCCCATTGTATTCACTGTAGCGGGGGAGTTCGGGCTCATGGCATTTGCCGGGGTAGCTCTGGACACTGCTACGGTGCTAATTGCATCGCTGGCGGTGGGAATTGGAATCGACTATACAATCCACTACATGTCGAGGCTGAAGATCGAGGCGGAGCGGAATCCCGGAACGTTGGAGGCCATATCGGCTACTTCCCGCACCACGGGGGTAGCCATTGCCATCAATGCTGCCAGCGTTGCCGCAGGGTTCTTCATTCTGGTGTTCGCCAATCTGGTTCCGTTGCAGAACTTCGGCTGGATGACGGCGACGACCATGCTCATCAGCGCATTTGCTGCACTCACTCTGTTACCCATGCTGCTCTCCTTCGGTAAGGGGGCGGCCCGGCTGGTTGGAAGGCGAAACCATGGCTCGAAATGACATCAAAACCGAGACGGATTCAGGACCGTTAGCTGCAAGCGGGAGAGTGCTCAGTGAGCAGGGCGATCAGCGGCGACAGCTCATAGTAGAGCGGGCCGGGGAGCTGTTTGCCAGGTTCGGGTACCGCAAGTGTACTATCGAGGACATATCCTCGGCATGTGGGTTGACCAAGGCAGCATTGTACCACTACTTTCAAAGCAAAGAGGCCATTTTCAGCGCTGTTTTGGAGCGTGAGGGTGATGCGCTGCTGGCCAGACTGAGGGAGCAGACCGAAGCCGAGCCGGATCCGGTAGCGAGGATAATGCTCTACTCCAAGACCCGTTTTGAGACCATCAAGGCGCTGGCCAATCTGTACGACATCAGTCAGGCCCCGGGGCCGTTGCAGCCTCACTTCGAGAAGGGTTTGCAGCGCCTGGCGGGGGAGGAGCAGATGTTGGTGAAGGAGATTCTGGACTCGGGGGTAGCCAGCGGCCTCTTCAGACCCGTGGATACTGGCCAGATGGCTCAGGTGCTCATTGCAGGCAGCAAGGGCGTGATGTTGGACTACGTTTTGGGGCAGGAGACTGAGACGGTTCACAAGGCCATGGATGCGTTGGCGTACATGGTCTGTTTCGGACTGGTAGCCAGGCCGAACTGACCCTTTCAGTCGTCGGCCAGGATGGACCGCACGGCGACGGCGGAGACCTTGACGATGGCGTGAGCCGGGGCTTGAACCAGCACGTCTTTTCCAGCAGCGGAGCAGGTGCCTGCAGCCTCTTTTTGTTGGCCCAACTGAACGATCCAGTGATTAGGACCAAGCCTGCTGAGGGTCAGGTTGCTCTCAATGGACTGTGGAGGCGTCGGTCTCAGGCCGGTGATTCGCCACGCCGTGGCATCTCGCCTCAGCGAGATCTCTTGGGCCGCAACGATGAGGGCCAGCTCTTCTCGGGGGCATGTGGGGAAGCTGCAGTCCAGGAGCATCGATTCAAGAGTGAGTGAGAGCAGGCATTGCGGCTCGGGGGTGGCTGGTAGGTCTTCGGCCGACGCCGAGATGCCGCCGGCTCCAGAGGGCATTGGATTGACAGCGGGGTTCGAGCCTGGAAGGTTTCCGGCGTTAGCTCTTGTGGTAATGCTCTGAGTTCTGGTGGCTCCCTCTTGTTGCTCCTGCGGTTGGGCGACCTGCCTGGGTTCTTTGCAGCTGGTGGCGGCCGCGGCACAGGCCATGGCCAGAACACCGACGAGGATAACTGCCCTCCCCTGACGAATTACCGCACCCTCGGAGCTTATCCGTGGCCCTGACCGTGCCGTTGGCACGCTTTCTCTGAATGGTGGTAACACTGCTGCTCCTCAGGTAGCTGGTCCGCTTGTAGTCTGGCACAGGCCAAAGGGGAGCGCCAGAGCGGTGTAGATTGTTGTGGCAGCAACCAGGGGCTGGTCCATGGACGTTGGGATGAATGCCAGCGGAGCCCATCATACGTTGACTTCCACGACAAACCACATACATTGAGCCCGGCACAGGGCCGCAACGCTAATCTGACAGGGGCGATACCTATGGGATCTTTCGGCACCTTCTTCAAGAGGCTCTTCGGAACCAGGAACCTGCGATACCTCAAGACCATCAACCCGCTGGTGGACAGCATAAACTCCTTTGAACCTGCCATGAAGGCCCTCTCCGATGAGCAACTGGCGGCCAAGACGGTGGAGTTCAGAGCTCGCCTGGAGAAAGGTGAGACCCTGGACGATCTGCTCCCGGAAGCTTTCGCCGTGGTGCGAGAGGGCGGCGTTCGGAGACTGGGAATGCGCCACTATGACGTCCAGCTCATCGGCGGCATCGTCCTTCACCGGGGTAGAATCGCCGAAATGAAGACCGGTGAAGGAAAGACCCTCGTTGCCACCCTCTCCGCCTATCTCAACGCCCTCTCGGGTAAGGGCGTCCACGTGGTCACCGTCAACGATTACCTCGCCCGTCGTGACGCCGAATGGATGGGGCAACTCTACAATTTCCTGGGACTATCCGTTGGAATAATCGTCCACGGACTCTCCGACGACGAGCGCCGTGCTGCCTATGCCTGTGATATTACTTATGGCACCAACAACGAGTTCGGCTTCGATTATCTACGTGATAATATGAAGTTTGAGCTTGCTGACATGGTGCATAGATATTATTGGCCCGAGAATACTGACAATCTTGAACTGCGCCAACGATACAAGGTCTTTAACTACGCCATCGTGGACGAGGTCGACTCCATCCTCATCGACGAGGCAAGAACCCCGCTTATCATCAGTGGCTCCTCTGATGAGTCAACGGACAAATACGTCAAGGTCAACGCTCAGATCCCCTTCCTCAAGAAGGACATGGACTATGTAGTAGACGAGAAGAGCCAGACCGTTTCACTGACGGATACGGGCGTGGACCGTATCGAACGCCGGCTGGGAGTGGGCAACCTCTACGATCCCCAGAACATCGAGTGGCTGCACCATGTGAACCAGTCGCTGCGTGCCCACACCCTCTTCAAGCGTGACGTCAACTACCTGGTGGAGGGCGGCAAGGTCATAATCGTGGACGAGTTCACGGGCCGTAAGATGCCAGGCAGACGCTGGAGCGACGGTCTGCACCAGGCCATCGAGGCTAAAGAGGGGCTGGAGGTCGAGGAAGAGAACCAGACCATGGCCACCATCACCTTCCAGAACCTCTTCAGAATGTACAAAAAGCTCTCGGGCATGACGGGCACCGCCGACACCGAGGCCGAAGAGTTCCAGAAGATCTATGACCTTGAATGTTCGGTTATTCCTACCCATAGAGATATGGTCAGAAAAGACTCTGAGGATGTGGTATACAAATCAGAACGGGCCAAATTCAATGCTGTCTGTGCCGAAATCAAAGAGTGCAACCTGAAGGGGCAACCAGTCCTCGTTGGTACTGTGTCGGTGGAAAAATCCGAGCTGGTATCGAAGATTCTCACGAGAGAGAAGGTTCCCCACAACGTCCTCAACGCAAAGAACCATGCCCGAGAAGCCGACATCATCGCACAGGCGGGACGAAAAGGGGCCGTGACCATCTCCACCAATATGGCCGGCCGTGGAACGGACATTCTTTTGGGCGGAAACCCCGATAACCTGACCAAATCCAACAACCCCGGAGTTCCCATGGAGGAGCTGTCGGGAGAGTTGGAGAAGTACCGGGATCAGTGCAAGGCCGAGAGACTGGAAGTGGTCGCAGCGGGCGGACTTCATATCATCGGCACCGAGCGCCACGAGAGCCGACGAGTGGACAACCAGCTCCGTGGACGAGCCGGTCGCCAGGGTGACCCGGGCAGTTCACGGTTCTATCTCAGCCTTGAGGATGACCTGCTGCGCATCTTTGGTGGCGACAGGCTCCAGAACTTCATGGACATGCTCAAGGTGCCCGAGGATGAACCCATCATCCACCGTTGGGTTACCAAGGCCCTGGAAAAGGCCCAGAAACGGGTCGAAGAGATGAACTTCGGCACCAGAAAGAACCTCATCGAGTTCGACGACGTGCTCAACCAGCAGCGAATGAGCATCTACGACCTGCGCCGGCGAGTCATGGGTAACCTCAGGACTCACGAAATGGTCCTCGAGGCCATCGACGATGTGGTGGAGAAGACCTGCGGCGACTTCTGCCCCGAAGGCATTGTCCCCGAGGAGTGGGACCTCAACGCCCTGGCCACAGCCCTCAAGACCCTTGCAGGTGCCGAGTTCTCCTTCAAAGGGATCGAGCTCAACTTCGATAAGCTGGCCGACCATGCAATCTCCACTGCCCGACAGGCTTACGAAGCCCGCTGCTCGGCCATTGTGGATAACCTCACCGAGATCAGAGTTCTTAAGGACGGCAGCGAGGAAGGGGCCCGAGAGCGGGCCCAGCGCCAGTGGGACTTCTACGAGCGTGAACGCTACATGCGGGAGCTGGACAAACAGTGGCGCCAGCACCTCGTGGAGATGGAACACTTCAAAGAGGGCGTTTATCTGAATTCTTATGCCCAGAAAGACCCCAAACTTATTTATAAGAGAGAAGGTTATAATATCTTCTCCGATATGATGCAGCGTATTCGCCAGAACCTCGTTGAACACCTCTTCCGTGTGGAAGTACGGGACGACAAGGAAATTGAACGGCTGCGCCAGTGGCGGGCTCAGCAGCAGAAACAGCAGCAGCAGATGAACTTCGTCCACGGAGAGAGCGCTCAGGCTCGCCAACCGGTGAAACCCCAGACCCTGCGCAGGGATAAGCCTAAGGTGGGTCGCAACGATCCATGTCCCTGCGGCTCGGGCAAGAAATACAAGCAGTGCTGCCTGCCAAAGGACGAAGCGGCCGGCGCGGCCTGAGCCCACGCTGCCGGCACGCGGCCCTCACCCGGCCCTTTCGGGCCGACCTCTCCCGGGGCGGGAGAGGTGATTTGGCACAGCGATTTTCGCCGTTGACGCTTCTTGCCGACGGAACCATACTCGTGGCCTACCGTCACATGGGGAGTGCCATGAAACAGCTGTTCAATACCATCGCCATCACGTTCGTTGTCACCCTGGCGCTAGCCTGCGGGCAGGAGTCGAAACCAGCGGATCCGCAACCTGGGAAGCAGTCTGCGGAGCAACCCAAGGCAGAGGCCGAAAACCCCACGGCAGGGGCCGAGCAAGCTGCTCCGGCCCAGGCGGTGCCCGAAGGTGAGCTCTCGGCCATGGCTCGGGACTTGCCAGGCACCGAAAAGGCGGCCGTGAAGGGAGCGCCGTCGGGTGAGGCCGAAGCCCAAGCCGGCACCGCGTCGCCGACAGGTGAGGCTGAGAAAGCCCAGGCAGAACCGGCGGACGGTGGCAACCCCCGGGCCGATTCTACGGTGGCTTCAGAGATGCTTTCGACGATGATCGCCATGGCGCCTCAAGAAGCAGTGGGCTTTGCTGCAGCGGACGTCACAGGCATGGTGACCGAGATTGCGGCCCTGGTTGACCTGCTGGCCGGCGTCAAGCTTTCCTGGGGCGAGACTCTGAAGGATTTGGACCAACTCTTCCTGGCCAAACTTGGAATCTCTCTTCTGGCCCTGGAGCGGTGCGGCATGATGGTGCTGCCCAAGGGACCAATCTTCATTGTGCCCATGAAGGATGCCCCGAACTTCCCGGCCCAAGCCGACGTCAAGGAGCTCTTCGGGTACAAGCTGGTTGAGATTGATCCGCTCTGGGCCACACACATCGACGGGCTGCTCATCGTAGGAGAGCGCTCTACGCTGAAGCACCTGTTGGGGGCCAAGGCCGGGGAGAAGGCCAAGATGGCCGCCGAAACTGCTGCTCTTCATATGGCCGCTGCCATGGAGTTGGGGCAGGGTCTGCTGCTTGCAACTGGCGACCTCAGAATGGTGACCCCGGCCCTTCAGCAGGAGCTGCCAGGCGTAGAACTGCACAGCCTGGGCTTGGTCTACTCAAGGTCCGAAGGGTTCAAGCTAATGGTCAAGGCCCCTGACGCCTCACGAAAGCTCCTGCTCGACTTCATGGAGAAGACCATGGCCGAGGCTCGGGCCGCACTGAACAAGGCTTACGAGCAGCGGGGGGATCTGGAGTTGGTCCAGGCAGCGGCTATAGTCGTGGCTTACCATCAGTGGGAGACCATCAACAAGCAGCTACTACCCAAAGAGGAGGGGGGCCACATTGTAGTGCGCCTGGAGGGACTTCATGCGGCCATCATGCCCCTGACCGGGGTAATGTCGGCAATCGCCATTCCGGCCTTCATCAAGTACACCCGCCGTTCCAAGAGCACGGAAGCGCTGGATTCGCTTCAGCGTCTCTACTACGGAACCATGGACTACGCCGAAACCCGCATGGCAACTCAAGGCGATACAGCCCCCTTTGCGTTTCCCCCGTCGGCCATATCCGACGAGAAGCGTTGCTGTGAGTACCCCGACAACCGTTGCCCATCAGATCCTGCCAAGTGGGATGGTTCGCCTTGGAAGGAGCTCAAGTTTTCTTTGGATGAGCAGAGATACTATCGCTATGAATTCAAGAGCCAAGGCACCGGGTCCGAGGCCAAGGCGGAGCTATCGGCTTATGGAGACCTCGATTGCGATGGTGTGGAGTCTACGTTCCGTCGGACCGTGTCGACGAGGCCCGTGACCGATTCCGATTCCGGCCCAAAGGCCAAGAATGTGCTGGTAATCGGGGGTGAGTACTTCGTGGACCAGGAGACAGAGTAGTCACTCCGTTGAGAGGTATTTCGGGCCCAGCCCCTCTGGGCCGTAGAAGCCCACGCAATCCGGATCGATTGGGCGAAGGCGGGCTCAGATAGATGACCGGCCGTGTAGAGTCCGGATGCCTATTCTTCTTCTGCGCCCAGCCAGTCCTCTTCGGGCAGCTCTTCGAACTGTGGGACATCAACCTCCATGGGGGTCTCGCCTCCGTTGATCATGGCATCCAGTTCGGCCTCGCTCATGGCTCCCAGCTCTTTTGGCGGAGCCTTTCGGGCGCCCTCTCCCCGGGTCTTCCTTGGCCTGTAGAAAACCTTTACTGGAGAGCCGGCGAACTGGTAACGCTCTCTCAGCTTGTTGAGAATGAAGCGTCGGTAGGTCAGCGGCACAAGGTCGGGGTTGTTGACGCAAAGCACTATTGTAGGAGGCGCCACTGCCACCTGTGAGACGAAGTAGAAGCGGGCCGGGCGCTGCTGCTCCACGGGCGGCGGAGTTCTGGCCACAAGATCTCTGATGAACCTGTTGAGCTCACCGGTAGAGATTCTCTTCTCCCACTCCTGCTTCACGGATTGGACCATCGGCAGGAGCTTGTGGACGTTCTTTCCTTGAAGCCCGGACATGAAGAGCAGCGGAATGTGGTTCAGGAAGGGGTGACGGCTGCGCAACGACTTGATCATCTTGTCGGCGGTCTTGTCGTCCTTGTCCACGGCATCCCACTTGTTGAAAACGACGAGCATGGCCCGCCCGCGGTCCTCGACGAGGTTGGCAATTCGCAGGTCCTGGTCGGCCATCCCCTCCACGGCATCAACGACCAGTACGGCAACGTGGGCCCGCTCCATGGCACGAACCGCACGGATGACGCTGTAATACTCCACCGAGTCGTGGATCTGGCGTTTGCGGCGCATGCCGGCCGTGTCCACGATGATCATCTGATCACCGTCGGGCCCCTCCCACAGGGTGTCAACGGAGTCACGGGTGGTCCCTGGCTGGTCCGAGGTCAGGAGTCTGGCAGCGCCGAGCAGCCGGTTGACGAGGGTGGATTTGCCGACGTTGGGTCTGCCGATAACGGCGATGTGGGGTATGCTGGCAAGCTCCTCTTCTTCTTGAACTTCTTCCTTGGGGACCACTTCGCACACAGCATCCATCAGGTCGGCCACATTTCGACCGTGCGCCGACGATATGAAGTGCAGAGGCTCCACCCCCAGGCTGTAGAACTCCGAGGCGGCCACCTCCCGCTGATACCCATCACACTTGTTGATCAGGTAGAAGATTGGCTTGGTCCGCCGCCGGAGCATGCGGACTATCTCCTCATCCACCGGTGTGACACCCGAAGCGGCATCCATCACCATGAAGATGACGTCGGCCTCGTCCAGGGCCATCTCCGCCTGCTCCTTCATGGTCTGGACAAGGGGGTCAGTGGGCGATGGGTCAAACCCGCCCGTATCCACGACGTCGAAGGTGCGCCCCTCGTGAAGCGCCCTGCCGTAGATTCGATCCCTGGTAACTCCGGGCATGTCCTCCACAATGGACTTCCTCTGCCCTACCAGACGGTTGAACAATGTCGACTTACCAACGTTGGGCCGCCCAACAATCGCTATCATTCTGCTCATATGTCGTAACCGACCCTCCGAACCCCTCTCGCAGAGCGGGTCCATTCTTCTTCGACTCTCACATGCAGCTCAAGAAACACCCTCTGACCGCAGAAGGTCTCTATGCTCTCCCTGGCACCCTGACCGATGCTTTTGAGCAGCTGCCCACGTTTTCCAATGAGTATCCCTTTCTGGCTGTTACGCTCCACATGGATGGTCGCTGCGATGTAGAGCAGCGGAGTGGCTGCAGGCCGGGGCTCCATGACGTCCACGGTCACGGCGGTGCTGTAGGGCACCTCCTGCTGAGTCAGCATGAAGACCTGCTCACGCACGAATTCACGAACCACGAAGTTGAGGCCACGGTCGGTGAGCTCTCCGGCGGGGAAGAGTGGTTGGGCCTCGGGAAGCAGCTTCTTGCACTCTGCCAGAAGCTGTTCTACACCGTCGCCCTTCAAGGCGCTTACGGGGACCATGGCCACGAACTTAGCGGCCTGGCCCAGACGCTCCAAGACAGGCAGCAGTGCCCCTTTGGCAACGGTGTCGACCTTGTTGATGACAAGCAGGCAGGGCAGAGCAGAGGCCTCGATCTGTTCAATGATTCTTCGCTCCTGCTTGGGCGTCGTTTCAAGGACCTGAGCAGCGTCAACAACCAGAATGGCAGCATCGGCCTCCTCCAGCGAGGCCAGGGCATTCTCAACCATTCGCTTGTGCAGAAGACCCTTGGGCTCGTGAATCCCCGGGGTGTCCAGGAAGATGACCTGACTGTCGGGCCAGGTGCCGATACCCATGATTCGGTCTCTGGTGGTTTGCGGCTTGGGCGTCACAATGGCCAGCTTCTGGCCCAGGAAGGCGTTCAGCAACGTCGATTTCCCGACGTTTGGCCTGCCCACGATTGTAATGGAGCCCGATTTGAACCCGCTGATTTCACTCATTTCGTCCCTCGATGAGGCCTGCCAGGTGCTCAACCACCTCTGCCAAAGTCAGCCCCGTTGTATCAACCACCACGGCATCGGCCGCCGGCTTCATGGGCGCAACGGCCCGGTTGGAATCGGCCTCGTCACGCCTGGCGATGTCCTCCATGAGCTGTGAAAGATCAATCTGCCTTCCGTGGGCGGCCAACTGCCTATGCCTTCGAAGTGCTCGGGCTTCAACGGAAGCCGTTACGAAGTACTTATGTGTGGCATCGGGAAAAACCACCGTGCCAATGTCACGCCCCTCCAACACAGATCCGCTGCCCTGCAACCCCAAGCGCCGCTGCAACTCCAGCAGTGCGGCCCGAACCTCGGGAAAAGCCGACACCTTGCTGGCACCCATGCTCACATCATTCTGCCGCAGCTCTTCGGTTACCTCCTCACCTCCAACCCAGACTCGGTTAATGTCGGCCTCCAGGCTGAAGCGAATCTCCAGCCCTTGAGCCAGCTTGCCCAATCCAGCCCCATCATCCAGGGCGACCCC
Organism: uncultured Myxococcales bacterium; assembly: GCA_964593355.1. Taxonomy (GTDB): domain Bacteria; phylum Myxococcota_A; class UBA9042; order CAIXZC01; family CAIXZC01; genus CAYTWV01. Next base: position 62,093 of record CAZQHM010000002.1, on the reverse strand, counting down.
TCGTCGCATCGCCTCCAGCGCCACGGCCCGATATATTGCTCCGGTCTCAACGTAGGTGAGGCCAAGCCTGCTGGCCAAAGCCAGAGCAACGCTGCTCTTTCCTGCCCCGGCCGGGCCATCCAGAGCCACCACCAGCTTCCTATCCGCTTCGCTCATCTCCACTCCTGAACCACGGATCCATTTTTCCTGCCAGCCGACAAGGCCGGGAACGACGGCCCGGGAGTATATTCCATGCCGCTACTCAATGATAGACAAGAACGGCAACCCCCGCCGTTCTCGGCTTGCACAGGCCGTCGGTTGGTCCTACATTACTGCCAGGAGAGCGGCTCTGCCCAGCATACGATGGTGCCCCGAATTCTGTCATCGCCTGAGCTGCGTATCAGAAGGGCCACTAAGAGCTTTCCGCAAGGCTCATTCGAAACCCCGACAGTTTCCGTGGGGTGCGTGATACAGTGGGAGCGGCCTCGGGAGGGCGTTGATGGATATAGCGTCGTTTTTTATACTATTTGCCCCTCTTATTCTTCTGTATACCTATACACCCAATGAGTTGTTCTCGGTATCGTCGGCTGGTAGTAATCTGATGTGGGTTATCCTCTCCACCATGCTGCTCACTGCAGTTGTTTTGGTTGTTCCCATTATTGTTCGTAGGCCTAGAGCGGCAGTGGGCAAGAATATATCAAGAAATCCTTGGTTTGCCTATCTGTTCACCATAATGCTCGTGTTTCTCTTCGCTGGTCTGGTGGAGGTTTTCGATTGGATTGAGACCTTCGGGGCGCTCTTTTTCCCTCCCGATACGTTTCTTGTCGCCGACCTGCTGCTGCTTCTGCCCTTCCTGATTCCATTTCTGGTCTTCCGTACGACACTGGCTCATCGGACGCTGCTGGCGAGGGGGCTTTCGGCGCCGCTCAAGGCATCGCTGGACAACCAGCTGAGGTCTACTGTGGTGCTGCTTGGACCGCAGTTGCTCTATCTGAACACGTATGCGTGGCTGGTGGTAGGGTTCGAGCCTTCGGCGGTGCTGATTCAGGAGAATCCGTGGCTCTCTTTCGTGGTAGTTGGCCTGCTGATCTTTCTTCTGCTGACCTACTCGCCCTACTTCGTAAGGGTGCTCTATCGGCGGGTTCCCTTTGCCAGCCACCCGGCATCGGAGCACTACAAAGAGGCTTTTCAAGAACTCTCGGCCAAGTCCGGGGTTGCTCTGGACCGGGTTTTCGTCTGGTTGACGGGGTCGGCGGCTGTGGCCAACGCCGCGGTGAGTGGTGCCTTCAAGAACCAGCGAACGGTGTTTCTCACGGACAGAATCCTGGAGGTTCTTACTCCCGCTGAGATTAAGGCGGTGGTTGCCCACGAGCTGGGCCACGCGCACCATCGCCATCTCCTTCTAATGCTGCCCATTGCCCTGCTCTCCAGCGTTTTTGTGCTTTGGGGCCTCTATTTCCTGGAGAACCTGACTTGGCTGGGAGAGGGGCTGGGGGCAGTGGTGATACTACTTCAGTTTGTATACCTGGCGCTGGTCTTCCGCCCCATGGCGCAACGCTTTGAGTACCAATCCGATATCTACGCAGCTTGGCTTGTTGGTTCCCACGAGCAACTCTCCAGCGCCCTGCTCAAGCTGGGCGGCGACTCGGCTTCCTCAAGAAAGGTCTCTTCTCTCACCCACCCGTCGGTGATGAAGCGTGTTCAACGACTCAACGACGTTGTATCCAAAGCTGGAGGAGACCTGGCAGGAGTGGTCCAAGGGGCAAAGCGAAACAACTACATCATGGCAGCGGCTATGATAGGGGCAATAATCGCCTCGGCGCTGCTTTCTTCGGCCCTTGACTGAATGTTGTCTTGTTAAGAATTAGATATTCTTGAGGTCATCCATGGTGGCAGGATCGGAATTCTGCTGTGCTGCTTCATCCAGATAATCCATAATCGCCATCGTTATAATTGCAATCTTAGCCTGCAACTCTTCGTCCTCGGGATTCCGGTATACTATTTTGTCTGAGGGCTTAAGGCTGACGCCATATCTCATACGGATTACGGCCTCTTGCTCATAAGAGAGCTTGCACTTGGACAGAGCCTCACGGATCTGATCCCTGGTGAGCTCCAGTTCTACCGTTGTAACGTTACTGTTGTTGTGCATCACGACGAAACCTCCTTGGGCTCAAAGGCCCCGACCAGGGCTCGACTATACGGGGGGTTCAGCACCAGATCAAAAAAAACGATCCGGCAGAATCGGCCCAGTACAGCGTATCTCTAAGATCGTTGTCCGATCTGCAAGAGCCTCTTAACCCTGGGTGCCAGCTTACCCACCCCGGAGACCAGCAGAGGGCATCTGTCAGCCACCAGCGACGCTGCTTGCGCCGCCCGAATGGCAATGGCTACAGCATAGGCTTCCCCACGTTCGCCCGTTGGCAACTCGCCCCGCTGCCCCAACTCCCGAAGCTCCGAGATGAGGTGCTTGCCGTGGGCCCCAAGAGCTCCTGCAATGGTGCCCACGTCACGGCTTGCCCCAGGCGCCAGGAAGGCCCTTGGTAACTCCCCACGACGCACAGCGGCCACAGGTGCCGGGACGTAGAGTTTCCCCTCGCCGCGCCCGTAGAGCATCTTCAGAAGCGCTGAGTCGTCGTCGACGTCGGAACCCGCCTTCTGCAACAGGGCCGCAGAGATGGCAACGTTGGTGTGCGGTATGACCTCGGCGCCGGGCCCGGACTCGAACCCCGAGAAGTAGAGCATCGCTGAGCCCGAAACGTACGGCCTGGCCTGGATCAGGCCACGCTGGTATGGGGGCACCGACGTGTCGGCCATCAACCGGCCGTGCACTATGCCCACCTTGCGTTTCTCAAGTATGGGAGCTACCAGTCGCCCAAGCCACTGCCTGTCCATGGGCAGGGTATCCTGGGTGATGAAGACCACAGCCTCGCCCTCGGCAAGCCGGGCGGCGGTCTCACGAACCCCTTTCTTCCCAGTTATGGGGTAGTTCCTGATGCCCCTGGACCTCAGAATAAGATGCGTTCTGTCCGTGGAGCCGTGATCCAGCACAAGGACCTCGCTGCTGTAAGGCATCACCTGACCCGATAGGTTCTGAAGCAGCGGCTCAAGAAATGGCTCAGCCTGGTGTGTCAGAACCACCACGGTCACCTGCGCTGATGTCCTGAAGAACATCTCCCGGGACGACCTGCCACCACCACCTCCGTAGCCAGGCCCGTAGCTCCGTTGTCGGGGACGAACCGTAGGCTCGGTCTGTGACTCACCGGCGACAGAAGTCGTCCGCTGTACCCCCGGCTCTTCGGCGATCACGCTGATCGGAGTCTCCGAGACCGGAGGACGGTCCAGAGAGTTGCCGTCGTAGCCCCCACTAAAATTCCTTCGCCTGCGGTCGTTTCTGAAACCCATGAACCCTCCTGAACACCCGAGCACAAGGAGCAGAACCCCGATGCCCACAGGCGCGTTAGTTTAGCCACCTTCACCATCACTGGCAATCAATAGTAGTTCGGGGACGCGTGGAGGTGGCCAGGGGCCGCCCATTCGGCAAGGCGTTGGTGGAACGGGGGGCCTGATTTCCGAAGGATTTTCCTTGTTCCCTTTACCGTGGCGCTGCCACATCCTATCTTCCGTTACCTGATTACGGTTCACGCAGGCGAATCGGGAGAGCGCATGTTTAGACTCCTTGAACTCGACGACCAGGTGAAGTTGATCCACCTCTGGACCAGGACCAGTGCGGCCTTCGGCTTTTCTACGTGGGTGCCGCTGCTGGGCGATGGCATGGTGGACAGTGGCTTTCCCCGCGCAGAAGAGTCGCTGCTCAAAGCGCTTGGATCTCAGCCCATTCGGCGAATTGTCCACACTCACTCACATGAGGATCATATAGGTAATGATTTCGTATTACAGAGCCGATTTAATACAGAGTTATATGTCAAGAAAGACGCAATAAACGAGGTTGCTGAGCCAGAGAAACTCAGCTATTTCTTCTATGAAAAAATAATGTGGGGAATCCCTAGGGGCGTCCGAAAGGTGCTGGCGCTCCCCCCAACCATCGAAGTGGGCAATGCCCTTCTGCACACCATAGAAACCCCCGGCCACTCCCCCGACCACGTTGTCTTTTTCCACGAAGAGCAGCGCCGCGTATTTGGCGGCGACATCTTCCTTTCGGTGAAGGTACGGGTGGCGCGACCCCAGGAGAACAACATCCAAACCATCGACTCAATCAAGCGGGTCCTGGAATTGAAACCCAGACAGTTGATCTGCACGCACAAGGGGGTCGTCGAGGATCCAATCCCAATCCTCACTGCGAAACTCGAATTCTTGGAGAAGACCAGAGATGAGGTGCTCAGGCTCAACGATCAGGGTTTGGAGCCGGCCAGGATAGCACGGGAGGTTCTGGGCAAGGATTCGCCGCTGATGTACTTCGGCACCAGCAGGGACGTGAACAAGCTCAACATGGTGCTCTCGTTCCTACGCTAAGCAGTTCCCCAACGGGCCTTGTACCTCAAGGCAACGCTTCGTAGTGGGTCTCAGTCCCGAAACCCCGCAGACGTCCTGGCCGTGACCAGAAAGATGCGGTAGCTCTTCGTCATCCCGCCTCGCTCTTTCTCCATCGTGGTTACACTCTTGAAGGCAATGTCTGTGAAGCCGCCGGCCTCCAACTTCGCCCTGAGCGCCCCCTGCTCGAAGCCGAAGTGATGCACGCCATGGTTCCCCTCGTGGAAATCGCCATCTTCGGGCTCCAGGTCGGCCATGGCTATCCATCCCCCAGAAACAAGAACCCTGCGGGCTCTTTCAAACAGAGCCGACGTCTCTGCCACGTGGTGCAGCATCATGCTCCCGCACACGAGGTCGAACTCTCCCTTCACCGGCCACGGCTCTTCCACATCGGCCACCAGAGCCTCAATATTGCGGATCTCCTCTGCATCGGCCCTTGCGCGAAGCTCCGCCACCATGGCCGAGGCACCATCCAGTGCCACAACACTCCCCACCCGCCGGGCCAGCGCCCTGGAGATCAGCCCGGTTCCAGCCCCAAGATCGAGCACCCGGCTCTCCTCATGCAGCGGCACCGCCTCGAGCATCGCCGAACTCACTGCCCTAGCCAACCCCTCTCTCCGCCCCTCGGCTTCCCAAGTCTTGGCTTTGTCTTCAAATCCAACGTAACCCTTCATGCTCCCTCCTGATCTACTGCTCATCATTCTCGCTCCCATTCGACTCGGCCTTGGCCTCGCTCGGGATACACGGCTGCTGGGGGGAACGAGATGTCTGAGCAGCTGTGTAGCGCTATTCACCCCCGTCAAAGTCAAGATCATGTCCATTCCGATACAAATTCCAAGCCCGCTGCGCTATGGCGCTCGAAAGAGAACGGATAGTGCTCTGTGTGCGAACCCGATCCCGCCCGAATCTGCCGTTGATAAGTTCGGCGCATTTCTGCACAATCGCTCAGGCGTCTGCTCACACTGTTGCCTGCACAATCCAATATGTGCACCGGAGGTCCGTTATGGCTGCCCACGAACGCAGGGTTCTCAACCCACGCTCTACCTCCCGGAACATCGCTGCTCTGTTCCTGCTGGTAACCTCCATCGCAGGCTGCACCGTGGCCGGTTCGCTTCTCTCTCTGGTTGCGCCCCTGCTCTCCCTGGCGGCCCTGGCCCTGCTGTTGGTCTCGTCCAGGTGTTCGAGCCCCGGTGCAGAGAAGCCCGATGTCTGCTGCCTCGATAACGCCGCTCCCGATAACAACGGGACCCTGGATTACACCCCCATCCCGGATAACGAGCCGGGCAGCGATCGGGTTGACCCTGGCTTCGATCTGGCCAATGACGGGTTGGGCATCGATTCGACGACAAAGGACGTAACGGCAGACGTCGCTCCCGACACGTCGACCCCGGGGGACCAGACCACCCAGCCCGAACAGATATCTCCTACCCAGGACCAGGACGGGGACGGAGTCGCCAACGGCTTGGACAACTGCCCCCTGGTTCCCAATCCGGACCAGTTGGACAGCAACAAAGATGGTTATGGGGATGCCTGCCAGCTTGAATCCTACGCTGCGTGCTGCCCTGGCGACGATTGTCTGCTTGACTCCGACGGTGACTCGATTCCCGATCTGGTTGACCTCTGTCCGTTCACACCGAATCCCCAGGGAATTGAGTCCAATCTCGACAGCGACGGAGACGGCATCGGGGACATCTGTGACGACTCGCTGGATGCCGACGGCGACGGCGTGGAGGATGCTGTTGACAACTGTCCCCGGGTTCACAACACCGATCAGGCCAACAGGGACGGTGACGAGGAGTGTAACGGGCTGGGCGACGCGTGCGACCTGTGTGAAGGTTCCCAGTGCCTGACCCCGTGTGGTGACTACTGCTGCTACGATGCCGACGGCGACGGGGTGCTGGGCGGAAACCGCTACCCGGGCCCACACTCTTGCCCGATAGAGTCGCAGGACAACTGCCCATACACCCCCAATTCGGACCAGAAAGATTCCGATCTGGACGGCGTAGGAGATGCTTGTGACAACTGCCCCACAACCCCTAACTCGAACCAGTGGGACAAGAACGGCGACGGCGTAGGCGACGCATGCAGCTCCAACGACGCTGCGATGAACCTCCACGACGACTATGAGTTGCAGCTGCTGGCTCAATCGTTGAGGAAGAGGTTCATTGAAGCCGGAGTCCCAATTCGTGGCTGAGCTTTTCGACAAGGATAAGGATAAGGATAGGGTTCCAGCCGGGTCCCAAAACGGCAAGGGACACAGCCGAGGCCGCCCGGTTACCCCGAAGCAAACCTTCGTCCTTGAGCTGACCCACCAGTGCAATAGACGCTGTCTCTATTGCTACAACGGCTGCGACAGGCGGCCATCCACGACCAACGGCCCGCTGCTTGATGCCGATGCCTGGGACAGGATTGCTGAATCCCTCACCCGCTTCTGCTCGCCTTGCCACTTCCAGATATCGGGAGGAGAGCCCCTGCTCAGGCCCGACTTCCTTGAGGTAACCCGTCGTATCGCCTCTCACGGCCAGCAGCTCTCGTTGCTCACCGACGGAGGGCTCATCACCACACAAATGGCTACTGCGCTGGCCGAACTGCGCATCGCTCCAGTGCAACCCACACTGCTGGCAGCAAACAGGAAGACCCACGACGAAATCAAGGGCTCTGCCTCTTTCGACAGCACGGTGGTGGCAATTCAGATGCTGCTGCGAGCGCAAGTGCCGGTGTCGGTCTCCTTCGTCTGCACTGCCATGAACTACAACTACTTCAAGGAGACCATCGAACTCTGTTTCGCCCTTGGGGTTCGCAGGGTCGCCTGGAGCCGCCTCTGCAGCGTGGGCACGGCGCTGCACAACCACAAGAGCCTGATGCCAGACAGTGCGATGGTGAGGGACAACCTCGACACGGCTCTCTGGGCCAGAAACACTCTCAAGATGAACGTCATGGTGGCCATAGGCACTCCACGGTGCGTTGCCACAGCGGCACACACTCAGGCGCTCCACTTCGGACCCTGTGCCATGAGCGCTGGGAAACCTGGATACACGGTGGATCCATGGGGCAACGTCAGGGCATGTAGTGTCTCAAATGTGCTCCTGGGAAATCTTAACCAGATATCGATGGCTGAAATCGACGCTGATGCTCGAGCGAACTTCCTGCCCCAAGCCTCGACCCTGCCAGAACTCTGCCTCCGCTGCCCGGATGCTTCCATCTGCATGGGTGGTTGCAGAGCCAGCGCTGTGGCTTCAACGGGTAGTTGGGGAGGGCTGGATCCCCTTCTGCAGTGAACCATCGGAGGTGACTCTCGTCCCACCCCGTCGATTCGGCGCCAGGTTTGCTCACTCGTTTATTACGGGAAGGTCAATGAAAAAGGTCGTGCCTTTGTCCGAACTTGTGAAGTGTATCTGGCCACCGTGTTCCGTTACTATGCCATAAGCAATGGAGAGCCCCAGCCCCGTACCGTCCGTGCGGGACTTGGTGGAGAAGAACGGGTCGAACACCTTTGAGGCGATATCCGGGGCAATGCCATCCCCTCTGTCTTCAACCGAAACACGCAGCAACGTTTCGGGTGCACTGACAACCGACGCGGCCACCTTCACCGTTCGCACGGCCGCTCCTGCCTGGTTCGAGGCCTTGGCAGCATCCCGAGCATTCCAGACAACGTTCATTATGGCCTGCTGAATCTTTCGCTTGCGACAACGAATGAGCGGCAGATCTGCCGGAAGCTGTGCCTCGACGGAAACCCCGTCCTTTCGTAGCCCCGCCTGCATGATGGCCAGAGTTGACCGGATCAGCGCAGCGGGTTCTTCCAGAGTGACTTCTTCGTAAGTGGTTTTGGCGAAGGAGAGGAGGCTTTTTACAATATTGGCCATTCTCTCTGTCTCAACAATAATGCTTTTAGCGGCATCTTTGACATGTTCTGATGATACTTCATCGTGTATTATTTGTGCATAATTCAATACAATATTCAGTGGGTTGTTTATCTCATGCGCAACTCCCCCCGCAAGCATCCCCACGGACTCCAGCCTCTGAGACTGGGCCAGCTTGGCCTTCAGGAGGTTCTTCTCCTCGAGCGATCTTCGCCAGTCCGTAATGTCGATGATGCTGGACAGATTGCACAGCCTTCCACCTATATAAATAGTATGGGATGAGAACATACCCACGACAATTTTTCCCTCCGCGTCTCTGAATTCTGCCTCAAAAACATCTACTCTTCCTTTTGATGCCAGAGTGGCAACAATACCACTTCTAAGGCCATCATCAGCATAGAGCCCGATTTCTGCTGTTGTCTTACCCACTAGGGCTTCGCTTTTGTGGCCAAATATTTCAGAAAACCTGTCGTTAACCGCCAGAATTGTGCCATTGTCGGACCTGGTCATCATGACAGCTACGGGAGATAAGCTAAAAGCTCTGGCGAATGTCGCTTCGCTGGTTGCGACATCATCAAGAAGGACCTTGTTATACATAAGAACAAGAGCATATACTAGAACAACTGATAGAACCACGTAAACAAGGATAACCGCAGCTTGGACGGTTCCGGCTTCCAGGAAATCATCTGACTCCAGGTATTGGCCCAAGAGCGCTATCCGAAGCGCGAAAAAGAGGGCATAGGCCAAGAAGGCAAGCGCCACCCCCCTTGCCTCCTTGCCTCTGAAGGTACCCTGGGCGGAGAAGATCACATAGACAAATCTCAATGAAATCCAGAGCGATGCTGTAGACAAAGCGACATTTCGTGCCTGCAAATCAGGTTCTACCATTCCATAGTAGTATTGTATGCCAAAAAAGGCTGCTATTACCGTTATTTCCGGAATAATTGTATCCTTCCGGCCAAGGAACTTGAGAACAGCCACCAAGCACAACATTAGCCCGACGAGGGCGATGCTGTTGCCGACGACCATGGAGGAGAAATCCGACACGAAGTGGCGGAGGGAGACCAGCAGTGCTCCGGCGCCTATCAGCGACAGACCGATTGCCCAGAAGAGTGTTTCGGGGTATCTCCGCCTGTTCTGACGCCATAGCAGCACAGCGACCAGTGCCGACACGACCGACGTCCCCGCAAACGCAACCATTGATGTGCGTACGTCCATGAACCTCACCGCTGATGGGCTTGCCCACGCTTTATCCCGACAAGACCTTCAATATTCCAGCGCCTTTCGTTCTACAACGGTTCTGGCGACGGCACAACAAAATGCTCGGCCAACAGCTTCATACCGGTGGAATGCGTTGTGTTGCAGCGCACGGCTCAATAGGGCCCCGGAATGTTGCCCTATCGATTCCAGAGGCGTCGTTCGGGTCTGGGGAGGCCGCCGGTTTGACGCATGGGCTCGGATATGTTAGGAACTACCACCGGATGAGCGAGAATTGTACAGAGTGTGCCCCATCGTTCGGGCCTTGCAGAGTCGCCAGAAACGCCAAAGCCCTATGGCTTGGCGCTGAACCCTTCCCGTGACCTCGCTGCCGACAAGAGCCGACCGAGTCAGCTGATTCCCTGTGTCATCAGAGAGCGGCCAACTAATTGTGGCTGAAACGAGGTGTTATGACAATATTGGATTATATAGTTTTCGGCATTTATATGCTCGCCGTTCTGGCCGTTGGCGCCTACTTCTTTCGTCGAAACAAGGACGCTGAGGACTATTTCGTCGGGGGCCGCTCGGTATCGGCTACTCACGTGGGTCTCTCTGTGGTTGCCACGGATGTGGGCGGAGGCTTCTCCATTGGACTGGGCGGGGTAGGATTTGTCATGGGCCTTTCTGGAAGCTGGCTGCTCTTCACCGGCCTTGTGGGGGCCTGGCTCTCTGCCGTGTTCATCATTCCAAGGGTGAAACGCATCGACGCCAAACACGGAATGCTCACATACCCCGATCTGCTCAGGCACACCTACGGCAATAGAGTGGCCATGCTGGCAGCGGTGATATCGGGAATCGGTTACCTGGGCTTTACCAGCGGCCAGATTCTGGCCGGCGCTAAACTCGCAGCGGGGACGCTCTTCCACCAGCCAATCCTGGGCCTTGGGCCCCATGAATTCTCCCTGCTGATAATTGGGACCATAATCATCCTTTATACTATGCTTGGTGGGCTAAAGGCTGTAATTTATACCGATACTGTACAGTGGATTGTCCTGCTCGTTGGGCTGATCTTCTTCGCTATTCCATTTGCTCTTATCAGAGTCGGAGGTTTGGAAGGTCTTAGAGAGGCATTGCCCGATCGATATTTTGATATTACGGCGATTGATTCTATCACGATTATTAATTGGTTTGTGACTATAATTCCGATATGGATCGTTGCAATGACCCTCTATCAGAGAATCTTCGCCTGCCGCAACGAGAAGGAGGCAAAGAAAGCGTGGTTCATGGCTGGGCTCTTTGAGTATCCAATAATGGCATTTATGGGAGTCTTTCTTGGAATGTGTGCTAGAGTGCTTTTCCCAACGGCGGAGCCGGAGATGGGCTTACCCTTATTGATCAAAACCGTCCTTCCAATAGGGTTTACCGGAATCGTGGTTGCAGCGTATTTTTCGGCCATTATGTCTACCGCAGATAGCTGTCTTATTGCATCATCAGGAAACTTGGTTAATGATATATTGCAAAGAACATTGATGAAAAAGAGTGGCCACAAGAGAATCATGCGCATCTCGCAGGTGGCCACGGGCCTTTTGGGAGTTCTGGCGGTGGGCCTTGCGGCACTCTCCGAAGAGGTGCTCGGAGTCATCCTGCACGCCTACTCGTTCCTTGTGTCAGGGCTCTTCATCCCCACCCTCGGCGCCTACTTCTGGCCTGCTGCCGGGCCCAGAGCTGCATTCTGGTCCATGATGTCGGGCGGAACGCTCACTCTGGCACTGATCTTCTCAGGGATGCCACTTCCGCTGGGGCTAGACCCAACGCTCTTCGGCATAGCGGTGTCAACGGCGGTATTCGTGGTGCTGGGCCAGCCAGGCTTTCGCTCAAGACAAGTTGAGCGGCCCGATTTGTGACCTTCCCGGAGCCATCCTCTCCCTGCCCGCCGGTCGGGGCCGCTGGGCACGATTTGTGTTGTCTCGAAATTGGGCCGCACGTAACATCGGCCAGGTTGGATGAACCTCGACGGTGGGCCACCACTGGCCTGCAATACTTCGCCTGGTATTCTGGTTTCCCCCGGGCCTGGGTGCCACCGGGGGGCCGAATGGAGACTATTAGTTGGATTCTCTCAGTAGGAAGAACGAACCGCCCGCTGCGCCGTTCTTCTGGAAGCCGCCGCCGACGTCTGGAACCAGGCGTATTTCCTCGCTCTGCGCTCGGATGCCCCCGAGGGAGCCTACCCAGAGCTGCCGTGCGTCCAAGGGGACTAATGCACCTCACCGAGCTCAACTGGCTTGAGGGCCAGGTGCATCCGCAGGGAACCAGGATATACTTCATCGACCTGACCTACGCTCAGTAGCTCTCCTCTTCGATCCCCTTTCCAGAGGGGCTCGGCGTTCCTAAATTGCCCGCGCTCTAAAGCTATGACGCACACGAGGATAACTATGAGAACATATGACGAAAACAGCACGAACTCGCAGTGGATAACCGGGCCGATGCACGCTCCTGAAGTGCCGGATTTTCCAGTGATTCCCGTAATTACTGGCGACGGAATCGGCGTTGACATCACTCCTGCAATGATAGCGGTGGTTGACGCCGCAGTGAACAAGGCCTACGGCAGCAGTAAGGGCATAGTCTGGTGGCAGGTGGAGGCGGGACAGAGTGCTTACACAAAGGTTGGAAGTTACCTCCCAGAGGCGACGCTGAACGCCATCAGGAAGGCCAGGGTGGCCATCAAGGGGCCCCTGACGACGCCTGTGGGCGAGGGGTTCCGTTCTGTGAACGTGCAGCTCCGACAGACCCTGGAGCTCTTCGCCTGCATCAGGCCTGTGAAGTGGTACGAAGGGGTACCCTCGCCGGTGTGCCGAGCCGAGGACCTCAACGTGGTCATCTTCAGGGAGAACATGGAAGACCTCTACCTTGGGGTGGAGTTCGTAGCGGGATCGCCGGAAGCTCACCAGATCATTGAAGTGGCCAACCGCCTCTCCAACACCAAACTGCCCATGGAGGCCGGCGTCGGCATCAAGCCCATTACGCGGGAGGCAACCAACAGGATTACCCGTTCGGCCATTGAGTATGCGATAAAGCATAAGTTGCCCTCAGTAACGATAGTGCACAAGGGTAATATCATGAAGTTCACTGAGGGAGCCTTCCGCAACTGGGCTGTGGAGCTCTTGACCAGGGAGTACCGTGAACACGTCATAACGGAGGCCGAACTTACGGCCATGGGTGAGTCCGACGCCGCGGGCAGAATCGTGATTCGAGACCGCATCGCCGACGCCATGTTTCAGGAGATTCTTCTGCGCCCCAAGGACCACAGCGTAATACTTACCTCCAACCTGAACGGCGACTATCTCTCCGACGCAGCAGCGGCCCAGGTCGGAGGCCTTGGTATCGCCCCTGGAGCAAATATCGGTGAACAGTACGCCCTATTCGAGGCCACCCATGGCACGGCACCAAAACGGGCAGGGCTGGACATGGCCAACCCCTCCAGCCTTATCCTTTCGGCTCGAATGATGTTGGAAACTATGGGCTGGAATAAGGCAGCGGATCTGATAGAGTACGGCGTTGCGAGGAGCGTGGCTGAGGGGATGGTGACCTACGATCTGGCCGAGAGGATCCCCGGTGCCAAGGTTCTCAAAGCCTCAGAATATGCACTCGCAATCGTTGATAATATGTTAGCAAAGCAGCAGTAGACAAACCAAGTTGAGAGGCCAAAATGTGGAAAGAGTTCAAGGCGTTTGCGGTTAAGGGCAATGTTATTGATTTGGCGGTTGGTATTATTATTGGAGCGGCATTTACAACAATTGTAAAGAGCCTTGTGGATGACGTCATCATGCCCCCCGTTGGGCTGCTTCTGGGCAAAGTGGACTTTGCCAGCCTCTTTGTTGTTTTGAGGGAGGGAGCCACAGCGGGGCCCTATTTGACCCCGGAAGCGGCCACCAAGGCTGGTGCCGTGGTGGTCAGGTACGGCATTTTCGTGAACAATATAATCAATTTCGTACTCGTAGCATTCTCGGTCTTTATTGTCGTGAAGCAGGTCAACAGGCTGAAGAAGAAAGAAGAGGCCGCTGCTCCCGCCCCCGCTCCTGCCCCCACGCCGGAAGATGTGGTGCTGCTGCGGGAAATTCGAGATCTCCTGAAAAAGTAGCGCCGCTGATCGCCCCTCCCAACAGCCCCGGCAAGCGGGGTGCACGAACCGAGTCTGGAACCAGCATTTGCCCCTCCTTGCCGATAAGTTTGATCGACGCGTGCGCGCAGAGTATAGTGCGCGGTCTTGGCACCTGAATATGCGCGGGCCCATCACGGGCCTGGTGCGCAGCCTACGGGCGGAGGATTTCATGAACAGGCTTGGTTTGTTGCTGCTGGCGGTATTGATGGTTGCAACCACGGGGTGTCCCGATTCTTCCATTTCGGGAAGAGACCCCATGGCCTGGGATGGTTACCGATTCCCCCCGAAAGACATTGATCGCATGGATGCCCCCGTGAGCGACGTGGACTCCCTTGACCAGGTCGACGTGGGCGACACCGACGGCGTGGGCCCCAACGCATGCCTTTCCAACGATGACTGTCCCGAGGGGCTCTTTTGCGATCCCAAGTCCGCTGTGTGCGTCCAGTGCTACCTCCAGGAGCACTGTCGACCCGGTGAGATCTGCAAAGCAGGCCAGTGCGTCGAAATGCCTGCCTGTGGGCCGGACCAGCCCTGCCTCGAGGGATATTGCCTGGAATCGCTCTGGATATGTGTCCAGTGCATTCTCGATGAGCATTGCGCCGAGGGAGAGGTCTGCCTCGATCATGAGTGCGTCCCAAGACCCCCATGCTCCTCCGACGAGGATTGCCCCGAGGGGACGGTCTGCAGCCCCCACCTCGGATTCTGCGTCCAGTGCACCAACGATACCCACTGCACCCTCGACCAGTGGTGCGAAATCGACAGCGGCATCTGCATGGCAGACCTCTGCATGCCCGGCCAGAGAGACTGTGTCTCGGGCGGCTTCATGACCTGCACGGAGAATGGCTCCGGTTTCGAGAACTATGTGCCATGCCCAGAAGGCACATATTGCCAGGACGGCCAGTGCCTGCCCATCGAGGTTTGCATGCCCGGAGACTCGGTCTGCCTGAGCACCATGGCGCTCAAGCTCTGCGCCGAAGATGGCTACTCGTGGCTCACCATCCAGTGTGCCCCCGCTGAGGTCTGCGTCGACCTGGGCGATAACCGCGCCGTCTGTCAGACCAGTTGCCAGACCTGGTGCGAAGACCTCCCCGTAGATTCTTGTGGACCCGATGGATGTGGCGGCATCTGCAACAACTGCACCGATGGCCTCTCCTGCGACCCCAAAGTCCTTGACCTCAGCGGTGTTGCCTACCTGCCCTGCATCCCCGCCTGCTCGTGTGTCGGAAAGCAGTGCGGTGATGACGGTTGTGGCAACTCCTGTGGAACATGCCCCGCGGGCAAAGAGTGCCAAGCCGGCGTCTGCGTTCACCAGGGCACCTCATGCGCCGAATCCTGGGACTGCATCATGGGCTGTGCCTACGTAAGCTCCTCCGGCCAGTTCTCCCAGCAGTGCCTCCAGTCATGCATCGACGCCACCCGCCCTGAAGAACAGGGCAAACTAATCGACCTTCTCTCCTGCATCTTCACCAATTGTCCAAACCCCGCAGACCTTGCCTGCATCGGCCAGGTTGTGGCCACCTCATGCAAGGCCCAACACGACTCCTGCATCTTCTGCCAGCCCGACTGCATCGGTAAGAATTGCGGCGATGACGGTTGCGGCAGTCTCTGCGGAGAGTGCGTCACAGGCTACTCCTGTGTCGAAGGCATCTGCGTGGGCAATGGCACCTGCTCTTCAGTCATCGGATGCATGAGCCAACTGCCCGGCGAGTCTATCCCCGTCTCCTGGTGCATCGAACAGGCATCCCCCGAAAGCCAGGCGATCTTCTATAAACTCTACAATTGTGTCATGTCACAGTGTAATGCTTTCGTGGTTGATAGCGATTGCTATAATAACGCGATCAACACCACGTGCTTCCCGCAATATGTTGACTGCACCTCCTGCAACCCAAGCTGCTTCGGCAAACAGTGCGGCCCCGACGGCTGCGGCGGCTCCTGTGGATCCTGTCCCGGAGGTTGGAGCTGCCAGAACTTCACCTGCGTTTGCCAGCCCTCCTGTGATGGGAAAGAGTGCGGCCCCGACGGCTGCGGCGGCCTCTGCGGCATATGCCAGAATGGCTTCACCTGCTCCAGTCAGGGCCAATGCACCTGTAGCGCTGACTGTGTGGGCAAAGAGTGCGGCCCTAATGGTTGCGGCGGTACTTGCGGCACGTGTCCCCCTAACTCACAGTGCACCCCCAACGGCTCCTGCCTTCCCATGATCTGCAACCCCGGTGACCTCGAATGCGATGGGAATATGCGGCTGATCTGCCCCGATACGGGAGGTGGATGGGTCAAACTGGGAGAGTGCGGCTACGGTACGTGGTGCGTCAACGGGCTCTGCAAGCCATGGACGTGCAACCCAGGTGAGCTGCGCTGCGAAGGAAACGGCGTTTCGCAGTGCGCCGACAACGGCGCCGGATGGTTGCCCCCCGTCCTCTGTCCCTCGGGCACCACGTGCCAGAGCGGTCTCTGCATACCCAGCTCAGGCTGCGGCGACATCCCCGGTGCCGGGTGCTGCGATGGCAGCAAGAGCGCAGTATGTTTGGGAGGTACGGTGGTTGTAACGGACTGCGGCACGGCGGGATGCGGATGGCTCGACGCAGGCTATTACGGTTGCGGCGGCGTAGGCCCGGATCCAAGCGGTGCCTTCCCCCTGGCCTGCCCCGGCACCTGCACGCCCGACTGCGAGGCAAAGCAGTGTGGCGGTGATGGCTGCGGCGGATCGTGCGGCGTCTGCTCCATCGGCTGGACCTGCGAGGATGGCGCATGTATCCCCCTCTGCACCCCTCAGTGCGCCGGAAAGAGCTGCGGCTCCGATGGGTGCGGGGGCATTTGCGGCATCTGCCCGCCCACAGAGCAGTGCTCCAACGGCGTGTGCATCAAACCGAAAACATGCGGCGACATGGCTGTTTGTGCCCGTGGATGCCTGAGCCTGGGCGCTCAGTGCTGGAACAAGTGTGCCCAAGAAGGCTCCGAGGCTGAAATCGGACAGTTCGAAGAGTTGGCCGCTTGCGTTCAGGATGTTTGCCCTGCGGGGGCCAACCAGGGGTGCTTCGATCAGGCTGTGATGGGCCCCTGTTACCCACAATACCTGACCTGCATAAGCTGCTCACCCTCTTGTGCAAACCAGGAGTGCGGACCTGACGGATGCGGCGGTTCATGTGGCATCTGTGCTCCCGACGAGCTCTGCACCGATGGCGCCTGCATCCCCATCTGCACCCCCAACTGCTCCGGCAAAGAGTGTGGAAGCAACGGCTGCGGCGGGGTCTGCGGCGTTTGCCAGACTGGCTATGAGTGCGTCAACGGAAAGTGCCAGTGGCCCTGCCTGCCTCTCTGCACGGGCAAACAGTGCGGTTCCGACGGCTGCGGCGGCTCTTGCGGCACTTGCCCTCCCGGAAGCAGCTGCACCCCCGATGGTCTCTGCATTCCCGTGGCGCTTTGTGGTGACGGCCTCTGTGACCTCACTTCGGAGAGCTGCAACTCCTGTCCCCTTGATTGTGGCTCCTGCACCAATGGTTGCGCCACTTCGCCCTACCCAGGATGCTTCAACTGCTCGTGCCAGGCCTGCGTCTGCGACATGATGCCCGAATGCTGCACATCATCCTGGGGCCCAGCCTGCGTCGAAGCCTGCAAGAAATGTGGCGGCTGCGGCTGTCTCCCCAACTGCTCCGGACTCCAGTGCGGCCCCGACGGCTGCGGCGGCTCCTGCGGAACCTGCCCATCGGGTACCTCCTGCACCAACGGTCAGTGCATCCCCTCCTGCGTGCCCAGCTGCACCGGCAAGGAGTGTGGCAGCAATGGCTGCGGCGGCTCCTGCGGCACCTGCCCTGCAGGAACAACCTGCCTGGACTTCCAGTGCTTTGAAGGCCTCTCTTGTGCCGGCATCGTCGACTGCTCGCTGGAGTGTGTCTCCAGTTCGGGCCTCGATTGCGTCTACGACTGCATGGACCAGGGCACAAGCGATGGTAAATCCAAATTTATGTCTCTGGCCCAGTGCATTATCCAGGTCTGTGGCACATCCATATCGGAAGAGTGCTACATAGACGCCATGAAGGGCCCATGTGTCAACCAGTACTATGCGTGCACCAACTGTACGCCCTCATGCTCCGGAAAGAAGTGCGGGCCCGACGGCTGCGGCGGCTCCTGCGGCACCTGCCCCGCTGGAACCTCCTGCGAGAACTACCAGTGCGTCGGCTCATGCATTCCTCAATGTCAGGGCAAACAGTGTGGCACTGATGGCTGCAGCGGAACCTGCGGCACCTGCCCCTCGGGCTATTCCTGCACCCCTGCTGGACAGTGCAAACCCTCTTGCATCCCCAACTGCACAGGGAAGCAGTGCGGCAGCGATGGCTGCGGCGGCTCGTGCGGGAGCTGTCCCGATGGCTTCGTCTGCTCCCTCAACAACCTCTGCATACCCTCGGGCCCCGTGTGCGGCGACGGAACCTGCTCCAGCCCCAACGAGACCTGCTCCAATTGCCCCAAAGACTGCGGGCAGTGCGGTAACGGCTGCGTTCCTACTCAGTCGCCAACGTGCGGAGGCTGCTCCTGCCAGAACTGCGTCTGCAGCCAGGATCCATACTGCTGTCAGGTGGCATGGGACGACCTGTGCGTGAACGCCTGCATCGAGTGTGGCGGTTGCGGCTG
Organism: uncultured Myxococcales bacterium; assembly: GCA_964593355.1. Taxonomy (GTDB): domain Bacteria; phylum Myxococcota_A; class UBA9042; order CAIXZC01; family CAIXZC01; genus CAYTWV01. The sequence goes on along the minus strand of CAZQHM010000002.1, from coordinate 43,787 downwards.
CACGCCCAACTGCACGGGCAAGAAGTGCGGCTCCGATGGCTGTGGTGGCTCCTGCGGCACCTGCCCCGTGGGCACAACCTGCCAGAACGGCACCTGCGTCAACTCCTGTGTACCCAATTGTGTTGGTAAACAGTGCGGCAGTAACGGCTGCGGCGGCTCTTGCGGCACCTGCCCCCAGGGCTTCGTCTGTAATGCCCAGGGCTCCTGTACGCCAAGCTGCGTGCCCAACTGCAACGGCAAAGAGTGCGGCCCCGACGGCTGTAACGGTTTGTGCGGCCTCTGCGGTCCCGACGAAGCATGCCTCTCGGGAGTCTGCAAGACGGCGTGGGACTGCGGTGAACTGCTCAACTGTTCATGGGACTGTCCGCAGGACGACGACGCCTGCTGGAACGCCTGCTGGCAGAACGCCAGCCCTGAGGCCCAGGCCCAGTTCATAGCCGTCTGGCAATGCGCCATCGACGAGTGCGGCAATCCACCGCCCGACGAGTGCGTAGGCAACGCCGTCTACTTCGGCGCATGCAAGACCATCTTCAACCAGTGCCTCGATTGCACCCCTGCCTGCACGGGCAAACAGTGTGGCCCCGACGGCTGCGGTGGAGAGTGCGGCAAGTGCCCCCAGGGCTATCAGTGCGACCCATTCGGATATTGTGACTGCACGCCCAACTGCACCGGCAAGGAGTGCGGCAACGACGGCTGTAGTGGTAGCTGCGGCGAATGCAGTCCCGGCTACCTTTGCACCAACTACGGAACATGCGCCTGCCTGCCCAAGTGTGACGGCGCTCAGTGCGGTTCCGATGGATGCGGCGGAGTCTGTGGCACCTGCCAGCCGGGATACACCTGCCAGAACAAGCAGTGCGTACCCCAATGTACCCCCAACTGCTTCGGAAAACAGTGCGGTTCCGACGGCTGCGGCGGCCAGTGCGGCTATTGCCCGCCAGGACTCACATGCTCGGCCCAGGGGCAGTGCGTAACCGTAGGTCCTGTCTGTGGAGACAAGAAGTGCGAGACAGGAAACGGGGAGAGCTGCGCCACATGCCCCGCTGATTGTGGACAATGCACCGGCGACTGCTGCAAGGTACACGAGAGCCCGGGGTGCCAAGACCCGGCAATAACAGCCTGCGTCTGCAAGAGTGACCCCTTCTGCTGCGACGCCTATTGGGACGATATCTGTGTGGCCAACGTCACCGACTTCGGCTGCGGTACATGTGGCTGCCAGCCCCAATGCTCAGGAAAACAGTGCGGCTCCGATGGGTGCGGCGGCTCCTGCGGAACATGCCCCGCTGGAACCTCATGCAACGCCCTTGGCCAGTGCGTGAACAGCTGCATCCCCAACTGCTCCGGCAAACAGTGCGGACCTAATGGGTGCGGGGGCTCTTGTGGCACCTGCCCCTCGGACTCAACCTGCAACAGCCAGGGGCTGTGCATCCCCAACTGCAAACCCCAGTGCTCTGGCAAGCAGTGTGGACCTGACGGCTGCGGCGGCACCTGCGGTACGTGCGAGCCGGGAACGGCCTGCACCGCCCAGGGAACCTGCGTCTGTCTGCCTAACTGCGCCGGCAAAGAGTGCGGCTCTGATGGCTGCGGCGGCACCTGCGGCACCTGCGGCCAGTGGCAAACCTGCTCGGAGTCCGGACAGTGCTCCTGGGTTACCCCTCTGTGTGGCGACGGCAACTGCAGCGGCTGGCTCCAAGAGACCTGCGACTCCTGTCCACAAGACTGTGGTCAGTGCTGCGGTAACGGTCAGTGCGAGGGGGCCTTCCTCGAAACATGCAGCTCTTGCCCCAAAGACTGTGGTGAGTGCTGCGGCAACGGCTTCTGCGAACCCGCATTTGCCGAAACATGCGACTCGTGCCCGCAAGACTGCGGCCTCTGTCCGGCCAAATGCGGCGATGGCCTCTGCGAAGAAGATCGTGGAGAGACCTGCTCAAACTGCCAGGCCGACTGCGGACCCTGCTTCCCAACCTGTGGCGATGGCACCTGTGCCGACTCCGAATCGTGCTCATCCTGCCCCACCGACTGTGGATCCTGCGGGGAATCCTGCTGCGTGGAGCACCAGTCTCCAGGCTGCCTTGATCCCCAGGTCCAAGAGTGCGTCTGCGCCCAAGACCCATTCTGTTGCTCCGACTACTGGGATAGCTATTGCGCCTCCTCCGCGGACAACTGCGGCAGTTGCGCCGGGCCAGCCTGCGAGCCCCACGACAATCCCGGCGCCGACAACGAGGCCGTGGAAGCCTGTGTTTGCTCGGTGCTGCCCGAGTGTTGTCTCAAAACATGGGGGCCTGAGTGTGTCGAGGCCGTGGAAGGCTTCGGATGCGGCTCCTGCCAGATCATTGTGACCTGTGGCGATGGCCTCTGCTCTGCCGACGAATCCTGCGAATCCTGCGAGATTGACTGCGGCCCCTGTGGCTGCGTCCCCAACTGCAATAACAAGATGTGCGGCGGCGATGGGTGCGGCGGCTCGTGCGGCACCTGTCCCCCGGGCTTCAAGTGCAGCACCGCAGGCCAGTGCACCCCAGACAGCGGCGGACTCTCTTGCTCCGAGGTGCTCCAGTGCTCCACGGAGTGCGGCTCAGACTGGAACTGCACCATGTCATGCTACAACCAAGGTACTCCCGAAGGCCAGGCAGCATTTATGGAACTCTTCACCTGCGCAAGTAATGAGTGTGGATTGCCGCCAGATAACGCCTGCCTCTACATGGCTTTCATGGGTCCCTGCTACTCCCAGTATAGCGCCTGCACCAACGACGCCCCATAGGAGCGTTAGTTACGTCACTTGGGCCAGTTCTCGAAGGCCCCTGGATTCGGGTTGCCGAAGGTGCCCATGCCCGGCATGGTCACCGACGCACCGCCATTCATTCTGAACGTTCCGCTCGAATGCTCCCCCTCAACCACGAAGGTTCCATTAGGCCCACCGGAGAAGGTCCCGTAGTTGGTGAAGGAGTCCTCCGACCCATTGATGGAGGCTCGGCACCTGACAGGCATGGTCACCCCGCCCATTCCGGGCACCAAGCTGCCTACGTTCCAGAAGTTCAAGGTGCCTTGGCAGGTAACGATGTTTCTATATTCCTTGTGACTAGCGTCAACATCATGCTTGAATGCAATACTTATTCTTACAGGAACCACATCCTCCAACCCTCTAGGCATCTGGTCGGGGATTTCCACGCTCTCGTCGCTGGGGTCGGGCTCCTCCTTGGACTCTGCCGCTGGCTCCTCTTCGGGTTCGTCATCTGGCTGCTCCGGGGTCTCCTCACCCTCCTCGTCGGACTTGTCCTCGGTCTCCTCGGTCTCCTCGGTCTCCTCGCCCTGGGCAACCACATTGCCATGCGGCAAGTCCGCAGAACCGCCCTTGGTTGCCTTTCCTCGTGAGCCACCTCCGGGAGGAGTGGCGCCCAAATCGGGCGTTCCTTCTGCCACCCCAGGCTCCGTGGCCTCGGGAAGCCCCGATGCCTCCACCTTGGCCAGGAACTCTTTGATCTTCTGGTTATCCTTCTCGATCATCTTGGGCCCTTTCAGTTCCAGCTCCTTCTTGGCATCCACCAGATCCTGAGGTTCGCTGTACCCCGTGGCCTTTCCGATGAGCGCCTGGGCACCGTTCTGCACCGCCGGGATCTGATTCAGCCCGGTGCCTATCAAGACGCCACCTCCCGCCGCCACAGCAATACCTGTACCGATTATGAGCCCCCCTCCAGGCAACGCCGCCAGCGTCGTAACCGAAGTGCCCAGAGTGCCCGACACTCCGCCAAGTCCGGCTACAGTGGTCGTTACCTCTTTCCCGTAGTTCGACGCTCCGGCCTTGAGCATCTCGTAGCCGCTTCGAACGGACTGCCCCAGGGACCCGCCGCTGTTGGCCGTGGCACTCTGCGCCCCCTGAGTGGCCGGTGCCCCCTGGGGAACCATCATGTTGCCTGTGAAATTCGGCTTTCCATAGTAACCGTGGGCCTTCTCATTAAGGTCTCTGAAGATCGTCATGACTCGATTGGTTCCCGGGACGTTCTTGACCCAGACGTCGTGAACCCACCCACCCTTATCTATGGCCCCAACGTACTTGTACCCATCCAAGGTATTTCCGAAGGCCTGGGTGGCCTGGATCTTACCCTGCTGGAAGAGACCACAGACGTTCTCCAGGGTGGTGGCGCCGGCCTGCCACTCAAAGGCCGAAGTTCCTATGGGGTCGACGTTGTTAATCGGGTCGTTCTCGAACATGGCGTATCGGTGCCATGTCTCGGGGAATGCGAGTTGTCCTGGATGGGGATCCGGAGAGAGCCAGGTGGCAGCATCGGGGGCGGCCCAACGGGCGGGGTAGTGCGTGAATCCGGTGACCGGCTCGGTAAACCGGCCAGAGAAGCCAAAGTAGTTTCGCACCCCCTCCTCACGCCTGGTCACCGACCCGAAGAGGTCGTATCCGTACCTGTTGACCACTCGACCTTCCTCGTCCACCACGGCCAGCACCGTTCCCTGCCTGTCCCGAACATAATAGTAGCTCTTGCGATCCTGAGTGAAGCCAAGTGCATGGTCTCCGTAGGGCTCATAGATGTAAGTTCTGACGGTCTTTCCTCCCTCCATCTCTGCGAAGACTCTTCCCCTGATAGTGACAAAACTCACTTCGCCGGCTTCACCCTCGTACTGCACCAGGTTCCCCTCGCCATCGTACCGGAATGCTGCCACCACCCCTTTCGAACCGCCCTCGTGCCATGGTGTTGTCTTGGCTTCCGCGGGAATGGCGGGGGCACCCGCTGCGGAAGCGGGCAGCGGTCCAGCCGCGGCTCCGCTGCTATCCGCGGCACCTCCCTTTGGAATCGCAACCAATCTGGAGAGTCGTCCAAGGGGATCACGCTCCAGGCGAAGCCGGGCGCCAGCAGACGAGAGTTCTGACAGCCGCCCCGAATCGTCGTATTTCCAGGTCAGGTTGAGCCCCTCAATCACCCTCTGTCCCTTGTCACGCAGCAGCTTGTTCGTCCCAAGCTTCGTTACGCCGCCGGCAGCATCGTACTCGAGGCGGACCTTTTCGCCTGAAGGAAGAACGGCTGAAGCGAGTCGCCCCGAGTCATCGTAGGAGTATTCGTGGGCCTGGCCGTCAACGCTCTTTCGAAGGAGGCGGCCTGCCTCATCATATTGGTAGCGCAGCAGAAAGATCGCAGCGCCATCGGCCCGCTGCCAGCGCTCCGATTCAAGCCTGCCGCCCTTATCATAGGCCAGCTTAACTTCCACCCCTCCGTGAAGGGTGCGCTGAACAACCCTGCCAGAATCGTCGAAACTGTACTTAACCTCGAACTTCTCGGGGCCGTTCAGGGTATCTAACTTGCCATCGGTGCCGTATTGGAACGAGGAGAGGGTGCGGCCCAGCCCAACGATCTGTGACAGGCGCCCCGCAGCGTCTCGCATGAAGTCGAGCTTTGCCTTGGTCCGGCCGTCGGAGACCGAGACAAGGCGACCCTGGCTGTCCCACGTGTAATGGGTGGCATGATCCGGCCCCGTATCAGAGATAGTGGCGCCGTACTCGTTGTATACCAGACCCCGCATGAGCACCGCACCGGCTCTCAACTCCCCAAGACGCCCACCTCTGTCGTAGCTGTAGCGCTCCTCGGCACCGGTACCTCTGCGCCAGAAGAGGGTCCTGCCACGGTCGTCGAGCCGAGCCTCGTAGGAGACCCCGTCCAACCCCGTTCCCCCGGTCAATCTCCCCTTTTCATCATAGGTGAAGCGAGCCTTGCCCCCCATGGGATCCTTCAGCTCCAGAAGCCGACCATCTTCATCCCACTTCAACAAGTAGCGAGCCATGCCGACCTCAGCAGCGGCCAGATGCCCGTTGACGTCGTATTCCATCTTGCGAACCAGGCCAGAAACATGCTTCGCCTCCACAAGTCGCCCGGCACCATCCCACTGGTAGTCGCTACGCCCACCAACGCCCGATTCTACCCACTTCACACGCCCCAGCGCATCGTAGCCGTACTTCACCGACCCGGAACCGGCGCCCCTGGTGCCCGCCAGCAGACCCTGGTTGGTCCACGAGTAGAGCCTCCGCTCTCCCGCTGCCGATGCCTCCTCAACAACCCGCAACTCCTCACCGATTCCCACAGGCTGCAGCAGCGCCCAAGTCCCATCCGAGTGCGACACCTCCGCCGTACCACCGTCGCCCCACTTCACCGCCCGCCAGGAGGCTCCGTCGGACTCTTTGGTCAGCCGACCCAAGTCGTCGTATTCGTACTTCCTGGTGACCCCGTCCTCACCAACCTCCGAAGCCAGCAAACCAGCTATCGTCCACGTTCCCTGCCACACCGAGGTCCCGCCCCGAGCTACGCGGGCCAAGCGCCCCAAAGAGTCATACTCATAACTCCATTGGATGCCGCCCCCATCAACGAGGCCTTCAAGAAGGCCGTCGGGGCGCCACGAGTAGTTGCTCTTCTCTCCAACGCTTGTGGCCCAGACTGGGCGTCCAACCCCATCGTACTCAGCCTGGAACAGCGTCACGCCGTCTCGCACAGACTCAATCACGCGACCTTCGTAATCATATTTGTTAACTGTCTTCCTTCCCATGGGGTCCAGAAGCTCCAACAGCAAGCCCTTCTCGTCCCAGGCGAAGGCGCTCTTTCGCCCCTCGGGGTCAAGGCGCGCCACAAGATCGCCACGCTCGTTGTAGGTGAAGCGCCAGGATCCTACTTCATCCTCTTGCAGTTCAACTACCCGGCCGGCCTCGTCGAACTTGCGTCTCTGCCCCTTGCCGCTGGGGTCGGTTACCGATACAAGGCGTCCTTTGTCGTCATAGCCGTAGGTAAGTTCTCTCCCAGTAGGAAAACTCCTGGATACGACGGCTCCACATTCGTTGCGTTTCCAGGCCCAGACCCTGCCCTGCTCGTCGTTGAATCGCTCCAAACGACCAGACTCCCCATAGGTAAGGGTGGCTTTGCGCACGCCGTCACCCACGGAAGTGAGCCCGGATGGGCCGTATTCGTACTGCCTCATGGCACCGCCAGGCAGCACCACCATGCCCGGAGTCCCGTCGGCATTCCAGACTATGCGGAGCGTGCCGCCCCCAGGCTTGCTCAGCTCCTTCACGCGCCCCTTGTCATCGAGGAGTTTTGTTGTCACCAGACCGTTCTGGTCTGTGACACCTATGCTTTTACCATCTTTAGAGTATGCGAAGGCAACTTTACCATTATGGGTAGACATTATTTCTGTTATATTATTATCACTTGCCTCTTTATACGCAATTGTGGCGACATCTCCAGCTTTCAGGGGTTCAGGTGACTGGGAGCTTCCGGCGAAGGAGGCGATGTAGTTGACTCGGCCCCGATCGTCGTAGGTAATGATGGTCTTCATTTCTCCAGAGGCCGCCGCTGCCAGCCTTCCTCCTTGACCATATTCGTACTGTTTGTGGCCAAGGGGAGCAGCGACGGCGGAGATAAGCCCTGCGGGGCCGAAGCTGTACTTCACGCTTGTGCCGCCTGGAAGTTTCGCCGCTGCCAGCGTTCCATCGCCGGCGAATTCGAAGGTCACCCCTGTTCCCGTGGATTCGCCCAGCCAGAGCAGGCGGCCGTCTTGCCAACGAAACTCCAGGAGAGACTCGCCCCATGCCATGGCACGGACTCGACCGAGACTATCGCAACCAACCCCGGGGTTACCGCACAATGGGGAACCTGGCCCGTACCCGTAGTTCCAGCCTCCGCCGGGGAGTTCGCCGGGTTTCGTGGGTCCAGAGAGGGTGCGCTCCAGGGCGAATTCCAGCCCGCCCACCATGAAGCTGGCATCCAGAGCCGAGGCTACCAGCATCCCACTTCGAGGAATGACGACGAAGCCCGGTCGATGCTGCCACAGCGTCTTTGAGAGTCCCGCCAGCGAACCGATAAGGCTCTTGTCCAGAAGAGCGCTGTCTGGAACCTCGGCAGGCACCAGCGGAGCGCCAAGGCCGCCGGAGGCCGTGGGCGGTCCACCTGGGCAACGTTGTAAGCTCTCAGCGTATGCTTCCCATTGGGCCTCGTCGTCAGCCAGCTTGGGCTGTGGCTCAGGTGCGGTTTCGGGGAGGGCATCTTTGGCGGCCTCTTGTGAGAGGTCCGCTGCTGCTGCAGATTCGGAACCGGGAATAGCGACCTTTTCGCTTTGAGCCTTGGCGGCTTCAGCCTTCCGGTTATCGTCGGACTTGCACGAGGAGAGAGAGAAAGTAAGCGCCAGCAGAGAGCAAATTGACGCGATGATGCGGGATCGAAAAGCCATGGCAACCTCCGAGGTCAGGTCGCCATTATGCACCGGGAGGCTCTGCGGGGCAACGGCAGTAGCGCCCCGTCGGTTCCATGAAGAGTTCTGCTACCCCGTGATGTCTCTGTGGACTACCGAGACGTGGTAGCCACGATCCGCCAGTCGCCGGCCCAACTCTTCAGAGAGGACGACGGAGCGGTGGTGCCCGCCGGTACAGCCAATGGCCACGGTGACCATGGAGCGTCCCTCTCTCGTGAGGAGGGGCAACGCCGTGTCCAGCAGGTCGAAGGCCAGTCCCAGGATAGTGGAGGCAGAGGGGTCGGCCATGACGTACTCTCGCACCTCGCTGGCCAACCCTGTGAGATCCTGCATCGCTTCGACGAAGTAGGGGTTACGTAGAAATCTCACGTCGAAGACATAGGCCGCATCCATAGGGACGCCATACTTGAACCCGAAGCTCTGGACCACAACCGAGAGCTTGGGGCTGGAGGGGCTGCCCAGCATCCGCTGCAGCGTCTGTCTGAGAGTGTGGACCGTGAACTGGGTGGTATCCACCACCATATCGGCGCCGGAACGCAGCGGGGTGAGCATCTCCCACTCCCTTTCTACCGCATCCCGCACCGGAATGTTGCGGGCCAGGGGGTGAGGACGCCTCGTCTCTGCGAAACGCCTTACCAAGACCTCGGGCGATGCATCAAGGAAGAGTAGCGAGACCGTGTGACCCCGCTGTCGAAGGGTCTGAACCATCTCCGATGCCTGGCTTACGAAGCCTGGATCGCGCACGTCCATGGCCAGAGCGGCCCTGGAAACCTCGGGGTTGTTCTCCAGCAGGCGCAGCAACGGCTCCATGAGCGAAATGGGCAGGTTATCGATGCTGAAAAACCCCATGTCCTCCAGGGTCTTTAGCGCCAGCGTCTTTCCTGCGCCGGACATGCCTGTCACCAGCACGATGTGAAGAGCACGCTCTTGGGACTGAAGCTCAACCATCACACCCTCCAACTGCTGAAATACGTGCCGGCCCAGCCATTCAAAGGTGGGCCACCTGCCAAAACTCAGCGGCCGATGAGGCACCTCTTTCTGCCAGTGTGTCAACCCTGAGGGATACGCACTCTCTGGGACGAGGAGAGGATCCCCAACTGAGTCCGATACTTGGCAACGGTCCTTCGGGCAATATGAATCCCCTCTTTCTCGAGCAGCTCAACCAGTTGCTGATCGCTCACGGGCTTGGAAGGATCCTCGCCTTCTACGATCTGCTTGATCCGGTCTCTCACGGCCTGGGAGGCCACGTCTTCGCCGTCCGAAGTTTCTATCCTTGAGTTGAAGAAAAACTTCAAGGAATATAGCCCCTGAGGTGTATGTATATACTTGTTAGATGTAACACGACTGACCGTGCATTCATGCATGCCGATTTCATCAGCAACATCTCTTAATATCAGAGGCTTAAGATGAGATATGCCATTGTCAAGGAAGTCTTTTTGAAACTTAACAATACTTTCGGCTACCAATAATACCGTGGACTGCCTTTGATGAATAGACTTCATAAACCATACTGCTGACTGGACCTTCTTCTTGAGGTAGTCCTTTGTCTCGTTATTTATTGGTCGATTTATGAGGTTCTTGTAGTATGGACTTAGCTTCAGCTTAGGAAGTCCATCTTCGTTCAGCGAGCAATAGTACTCATCGCCCCTTTTAAGAACATATACGTCGGGTGTTACGTACTGAACTTCATCCCCTGTGAAGTTCCGGCCAGGCTTGGGGTCAAGCGCTGCTATCAACATCCGGATCTCGTCAACCTCATCGGCATTGACTCCCAGCTTCTGCGGTAAAGAGAGCACTGCCCTGCCCACAAGGTCGTTAAGGTGGTCCCTGATGACCCTCATCACAATATCGTCGCCTGGATAGAGCACCCTTGCCTGAATAGTGAGGCACTCAACCAGAGTTCGAGCGGCCACACCCAGCGGGTCAAAGAGTTGAACCACCCCAAGCACACGCTCGACCTCGTCGGGGGAGACTCTGAGGCGATCGGCAAGGGCCTGCGCCTCATCCTCGGGCACATAGCCGTTGGAGTCCACGTCGCCGATGATCTCGTAGGCAATACGCTGGCTCTGCTCATCCATTGAGGACATCTTGAGTTGCCAGAGCAGATGGTCCTGGAGGTCGTCTTTTCGGGTGAGATTTGCCTCCATGGGGGGCAGTTCTTCGTCGCGGCGCACGATGGTAGAGGGCAGCGGTCCGGCCTCGCCGAACTCTTCAATGACCTTGCGCCAGTCCTGTTCGTGGTCTTGCTGAACCACACCGGCTTCACCCTGTTCGTCAGAGGCGCCGTTGTAGTCCAGGTTCGAGACCGGGATTTCCTCGGCGCTGGGCGCCGGGATCTCTTCGAGCACGGGGTTCTCGGCAAGCTCCTGCTGGATCACGTTGGCAAGCTCAAGCCTTGTGAGCTGCAGCAGCTTGATAGCCTGCTGCAGCTGAAGAGTCAGCGTCAGCCTCTGTTCAAGCTTAGTCTGTAATGTCTGCCGCAGTTCCATGGGTGCCTCTTCGTCCGGCTACCAATCTAGCACGTTGAGCCCAGGAAGCAAGCCTTGCAGAGAGCGTGGCCCGGCTCTTGCATGGTTCACGGGCCGCAGCGAGTGCCAGTGTTGGCCTGCCGGGTTGCTGGCGGCTTTTGGAGCGTAGAGTGAGAGAGTCTAATGAAGACGGGCGGTTCCGGGACAGGGTCCAGTGGACGTCAGGGAGGATCAGTCAACCAGCACCGAGTACTTGGCCGTGTAGCGTTCGCTGTCGTACCGTGCGGGCACATCCACAAGTCGCACGTTCTTCAGATCTCGGGGAATGGGAATGGAGTCAAGTTTACCTTGGCGGATAGCCACCATGCGACCGAAGTTCTCCTGAACGATGAGGTCAAGGGCTCCGATTCCAAAGAGGCGCCCCATACGCCGGTCGTAGGCACAGGGCACGCCGCCCCGCTGCAGGTGCGAGAGGTTCACGGCTCTGGTCTCAAGCTTCATGGCCGCTTCGATCTTGTCTGAGAGCACCTGGCCAACGCCGCCAAGGGTGGGGTGGGCGTACTGGTCGTCCTGAGAAGCGGCCCGCTCTATTCGAGTTCCGCCATCCTCCTGCGCTCCTTCGGCAACCACGATGATACTGAACCGGTGACCATCCTCCTGGCGCTTGCGAAGCAGCTCCACGACGCGTTCCACTCTGTAAGGAACCTCGGGGATCAGAATCATGGAGGCTCCGGCAGCGATTCCGCCAGAGAGGGCCAGGTGGCCGGCATACCGCCCCATGGCCTCAACGACGAAGGTCCTGCTGTGCGATCGGGCCGTAGTCCTGATGCGGTCTATCTCCTCCACAATGACGTTGACCGCAGTCTCGAAGCCCAGGCTGTAGTCCGTGCCTTGCAGATCCCGGTCAATTGTCTTTGGGATGGCCACGATGTTCACCCCCATCTCCGAGAGCCTGCTGGCGATGGAGAGGGTGTCTTCGCCGCCGATAGCCACCAGCGCATGAAGCCCGAGGGCCTCTATGTTCTCCAACACCTGGGGGTAGGTTGGCCGCTTGTGGTTGAAGGGGTTTGTCCTGGATGTGCCCAACCTGGTGCCGCCCATTCGGTCCCACGTTCTGGTCTCTTCGGGCACAAGAATCCTGGCGTGATCGTTGGGCCCGAACTCGGTGCGGGGAGGCAGCACCGTGCCCCTGCGGTCGAACTCAACCAGCCCCTTCCAGCCGTCCTTGATGCCCACAACCTCGAACTGGTAACCACGCTTGTTGGCAAGCTCTGTATCCATGGCAGTCTTGACGACCCATTTCACCGCCGGGTTGAGCCCCGGGCAGTCGCCACCACCGGTCAATACGCCTATTCTTCTAACAACCATGATCTTCCTCCGTCACTCACAGAAGCCCGGAGCGTTTCGCATTGTAGCGAAGCACGTCGTACTCTTTTTCTACATCCACCGTCTGGATCGACCCATCCACAACAGCGATGGGCACATGAGTAATTCGACCCTCACGGAGGGAGACCATGTCCCCCGACTTTCCACGCCGAATGAGGTCCGCCGCTGCCTGCCCGAAGAGCCGTCCGATTCTTCGGTCGAAGGCGCACGGAGCGCCGCCCCGCTGAACGTGGGAGAGACTTACGGCCCTCACGTCCCAGTCCGTGGCCCGCTCCACTTCACCACGCAGCCACTCGCCAACACCCCCAAGCGGGATGTGGTTGAAGCCCGAATCCCTGAGGTGTCCAGAAGCCATGGGGCCATCCTGCGTATCGGGGTAGGCCCCCTCGGAGATAATCACGATGCTGTACCGGATCCCACCCATCTTGCGCTCGACAAGCAGTCTGACCACCCTCGACAAGTTGAACGAGTGCTCGGGAATCAGCACCACGTAGGCCCCCGACGCGGCGCCGCCCTGGAGCGCCAGATGCCCGGCGTGTCGTCCCATGGTCTCGATTATGAAAACCCTGCTGTGCGAACCCGCCGTGGTCCTCAGCCGGTCAACCTCCTCGGTCACTATCTGCAGCGCAGTCTCGAACCCCAAGGTGTAGTCCGTGCCAGGAAGATCCCGGTCGATAGTCTTGGGAATTCCCACCACCGGTACCCCGGCCTTGTCCAGCTTCGCCGCTACCCCCAAGGTGTCCTCGCCACCAATGGCAACCAGGGCGTCAAGCTTCATGGCCTCGATGTTCTTGAGCACCCTCTCTTCGGCGAGATGCTTCGGATCGTAGGGATTGGTCCGCGAAGAACCCAAGTTGGTCCCGCCCTCGGTATCCCAGTATTCCACATCCGTGGGTGTCAGCGTGCGCCAGTATTCGCCCGGCCCGAAATAGTGACCCTTCATGGGGCCCGCCGCAACCAGGTCAGGCTGTACCAGGGACTTCCAGCCGTCTCTCAGCCCAATAACCTCGTACTGCTCCTTGCCCCCGAACCAGGCCCCGTTCACCAGCCCCTTTATCGCCGGGTTCAGGCCGGGACAGTCCCCGCCACCCGTCAAAACTCCGATTCTCTTTGCCATGGGCAACTTCCTCCAGATTGATTCAGCCGGGCGGTCGGTCCGGCTCTTGAACGGCCGGGATATTAGGGCCTCCACCGGCCATGTGTCAATCGCTGCCCCGAACGCGTTTTAGCGCCCAATTATCGTTTCCATTGTGGAGAGTTCGTGCTAGCATCCCCGGTGTGGCTGTGAGGGTACCATGAGGTTGCTGCTCATCGAAGATAGTCGCATGGATGCCGCTATAGTGGAGTCCATGCTAGCAGCGGATCCGGGGGCGTTCGAGTGCGTTACGGTTGACTGTCTCAATGCTGCAACCCAGCAGATGCAGACCCTCCGACCCGACGTCATTCTGCTTGACCTGTTCCTTGGTGACAGCCAGGGCATCAACACCTTCCTGCAACTGCAAGACCACAGCCCGGGAATCCCCGTCGTTGTCCTTACCTCCCACGACGACGAGAAGGCTGCACTGCAGGCCCTCCAGAACGGCGCCCAAGACTACGTTCTCAAAGGCAGCTTCGACAAGCGAGCGCTGCTTCGCGCAATCAGGTACGCTGTGGAGCGCCAGAGCCTCCTCAGCGACCTCGAAGATAGAGCTCGGGAACTGGAAGCCAGTGAGGCCCGGTTCCGACGCATGATCATGTCGAGTCCTGACGGCGTGGTCATCCTTGGCGCAGACTCGACCATTCGCTTCATGAACCCGGCCGCCGAGGCCATAATCGGCAGCAGCGTCGACGAACACGCGGGAGAGCCCTGGCCTTTCCCAATCTCGGACATGCGTACCGTGGAGATCGAGTTCCACCGAGAGGGCGGGACAGGACTTGTCGTTGAGTCTTTGGGCGCCCCCACGGTGTGGGAAGGGGAGCGCGCAACCCTCGTTACCCTCCGTGTTATCACGCAGCATGTCCAGCTCCGGGAATACCTCAAAGATCTTGCAGTTACCGACGAGAACACCGGGCTGTACAATCGCCGGGGGTTCAACCTCCTCTGCGAACAGCACTTCAGAACCGCTGCCCGCTACAAGAGAGAGCTGGCCATTATGAGCATCGCTCTGGGCGGCACGGAAGCCGTGGCGGAGCAGCTTGGAGAGCTGGAGGCCAGTAACCTGGTGGCAGCGGCTTCGAAGCTCATTCAGCGAACCTTCCGATCATCGGATGTCATAGCTAGGGTAGCCGACGCTGAGTTCGGAGTGATGCTGCTTGAAACCAAAAGAGATGGAGCCGCCAGAGCGCTGGAGCGCCTGGTCAAGATAGTCTCTGAATACAATGATAGTTCCCCCCGCATACCAGTGGCGCTGGCCGTGGGTGTCTCCCTCAGAGAGGCAGGCAGCACAATGGGAATGGAGGAGCTTCTTGCGCTGGCTCAGCGTGCCAGATTGGAGCAGGAGAAGCGCTTCGCAGAAGAGTAGGCGTCAGTTGCCCAAGCCCCGCCGGGCTCGGGCGCCCCTGCAGGAGAGTGTGACCTTTACCAAATCAGGCGCCCGGCTGTAACCCCTGGGGGGCACAGCTGAGGGAGCGTTTCCGCTTAGGAGGTTCAAAGTGCTGGTTGATCTGCATGTGCTCGTCGCCAATGTCGACGCCGAAAAGATCGTCAATGATTTCAAGCAGACGTCCCTGGATGCCATCTGCCTCGTGGGTTTCAAGAAACTGCCCGATGCCGATCTGGTTCAGGCGGTTAGGGAGGCCGGAATCGTCACCTTCGTGGGCCTTGAGCTTCCACTGAGCAAGGGACACATCCTCGCCTTCCCCCAAGACCCGGTCGTGACCCTCGATGCGCTTATCGACAAGCCACTGGAAGATGACGAAATCATCTCCCAGTGCCGCTCCGCAGGCTGCGCCGTGGTGGCCTGCCACCCCTACCACAAAGACTCCACCGCTGCCATGGGAGACAGGGTCTTCCAGCACCGGGGCTTCGACGCGGTAGTGGTGGTCACGGCCCAGAGCCCCACCCACGCCAACGATATGGCCATTGAAGCCCTTGAGGCCGTGGGCGCCCCAGCAGCGGGCGGATCCGGTACCAACTCGCCGGAAGGACGCTGCGCCACTCTCTTCGTAACTACCATCGCATCGCAAGAGCAACTGGTGGACGAACTCAGGACGGGCGACTTCTGGGCCATAGCCCTCGGAAACGAGGATCGCTGGTCCGTTCACGAAGATGACGGCCGTTCTGGTGGATTCCGCAGAGACGGTAACAGATTCGGCGGCGGAGGAGACCGACGCGATGGCGGCCGTTATGGAAGCCGGCCCGACTCCCGTGGCCGTGATCGAGGCGGTGACCGCGGAGGCGACCGCTTCGGTGGACGAGGCCGCAATGACCGCTTCGGAGGCCCGGACCGCCGTGGTAACTCCGGTCAGCGCAGCGGCCCAAGAGGCGGGAGGTAGTCCATGAGGTTCGAGAAAACCGAACCACCCTCTTTCCCCCAGGCGGAACTCAACAAACTCCTCTCCTTCGTGCCTTCGGAGAGATGGCAGGTCCTCTGTGGCGATTCTGGACACTGGCGCGTTGGAATTTACTCGCCGTCGGAGACCGCTCCAGAACATATGCTGGAACTAGAATCCCACGATTGTCCCGAACTCTTCCTGCTGCTCTCGGGCCGCTTGACCCTGGTCATCAAAGAAGATGGCGTCGTGAAGGAGATCCCCCTGGAACCCCTCAAGCCCATCTTGGTAACAGCACCCCACAACGGCTACTGCCCCGACGGCCCAGGTACCGGCGTAGCGTTAGTCGTTGAACGAGATGCCTTCGTTACCGAGTACCGCACTCCGGATAAGTGGTAGAACCGGGGGCTGGGGGTTCGGACTCGGACGATTGGGACCTTTGGGACTCGGACGATTGGGACCTTTCGGACCTTTTGGGGGCTATCTCTCTACATCTATGAATAGTAGTCGGCCTACTTGCACCGGTAGGTAGCGGGCCTCTTTCTTTAGGGTTAGCACCACTTTGACGCCGCCGCCTTTCATGGGCCGGCCTTCTATGGAGGCCACGGGGCTGTTGAAGGCGCTTGTTACCAGGGGTCGGCGGTCGTTGTACTTTGGAATCCTGGCTGTGGGGATCTCTACTATGATCTGATAGTCGATCTCGGGGTTGCCCTGGGCCTGGGCAAAATTGTCGTATATCCATGGGCTCATGGCCCCGGTGCCAAGCACGAACATTCGGGAGAAGAGCTCCCGCTGCTCGAAACCTATTCGACTGATCGTCAGCTTATCGCCGGGTTCGCCCACCGGGACAGTAAGATCGCTTCCCCGCTTCTCTTCCAGGGAAGGAACTATGCCGCCGTACTGCCTGGTTTTGTACAGGTTAAGGTTGTCATCTATGTATACTTCCTGGAACAACCCTGTGGAATAGATACTATAGCTGTCTCTGGTCGCCACACGAAGGCTGGTCTCTTTCTTCTTGGCCGCCTCTTCTTTGTCCTTGTCGGCATCGGGCCCGCCCTTTTTCTTGACCTTCGGGGTCTTACCCGAGCCATCCTGGGAGTCCACGGCACCGTACCCACTGGAGAGGTCTCCATCCATGGGAGAAGCAGCGACACCATGGCTTAGGACTGACACCAGCAGGGCCAGAAGGAACGACGGGATACTCTGCATCGAAGTCATCGCAAACCTCACTCAGGGGGCGATGCTACCACAGCAGGCCACAGCCCGCAAAAAGATAGCGATCAGAGGAGAGCGGGTGAACGGGCAAGGCGTGGGGGGTGCACCGGAACTATGCGGCCAGCCGGACCGGTGAAGGGAGACTGGCCGGTTGCAAGAGCACCAACATGCACCTACTGTTAGATAGAATCGGATGTCGGCGACAGCCACAGCCAGAGCCATGGCCAGGGCCCGGCGTTTTGAACAGGAGCCGTGATGGTATTTCGGACGCTGTTACTCTTGGCAATCATGGCGGCGGCCTGGCTGTACGACCGGCAGGTATTTCCCGTAGTGGCGTTCCTGGCTGGGGCCGCTTGGCTAACCCCTTATATCAGAGGGAGGTCGGGGCAGGAAAAGGCCCTTCCCCAGGTGGTGGCCAAGGCCGCTCGGTGGATGGGATATGGAACGAGCAGGAGCCACCTGACCAGCTTTCGTGTGATCTGGCGGGATGTCTGGGTTCATGTTCGAGGAGGTTTCTTCGGCCCCGAAACACACTCTGTGGAGCTTCTGTCACTCTCGACGGCAATGCCGGCGCAGGTTCCTTTCTGTTTCGTTATCCGTTCTTCTCAGCAGGTCGTACGGGAAGCGGACTTGGTTGAGAACTCCCGAATTCCTCGCACCAGCTTCGAGTACGAACTCAAGAGGGTGGATCTGGGGTCGGGGATGGAGGCAGCGGGGAACCTTCCGGACCTGCTGACGGAGATAGTGGATGCCGAGCTGCGGAGGGAGCTTCGAGATGGATGCAGGAGGGCCGTGTCGCTGCAACAGGTGCAGTTCAACGGGTCGCTGCTGACTATGCAGTTCTATCTCTCCGGGGAGGCAACGG
Organism: uncultured Myxococcales bacterium; assembly: GCA_964593355.1. Taxonomy (GTDB): domain Bacteria; phylum Myxococcota_A; class UBA9042; order CAIXZC01; family CAIXZC01; genus CAYTWV01. The sequence goes on along the minus strand of CAZQHM010000002.1, from coordinate 26,153 downwards.
CCGTGGATCTCTCTCTTGCGGCCGACCTCGTGGTGCGTTTTCATTTGACTCTGGAGGCCCTTCTGGCCAATGTCACGTTCAAGGCTCCGCTCTGAAGCCGGTGACATCCAGCACACCTGCAACTCCCGTTGAGTAGGTGCCCTGAACAAGGTGCCGTGGCACCGGCGGGCCCCGGAGTGCAGTGCGGTGGTGGGAGCTACGGGAGACGCAATGCCGCAGATTCTGCATGTAACACCAAGCGATCTAATGGTTCAGGCCCTCGCCCTGGGCAAACGTCTGTATGATACGGGCTTCCGCCCGAAACACGCCATATCGATCTGGCGCGGTGGCACTGCCGTGGGGCTCCACGTGGACGCATATTTCCGGATGCAGGGGCTCTCCATAAATCACACCACAATTGCCACAGAATCCTATACTGGTATTGGTAAGCAGGAAGAAGTGGTAGTCAAGGGCCTGGAACATGTAATTCAGTCTGCCTGCCGAGAAGACGGCTTGCTTATTCTTGATGACGTGTTCGAAACTGGCAATACCATTCGGGCAATTGTTGAAACGCTTAAGAAAAAGGCTCGTGCTAATACTCCGGAACGAATAATGGTTGGCACAATCCACAGGAAGCCGGATAAGGCAGCATTTAAGAATATTGAGGTGCAGTGCCTTGAAGATATTGCGGGGACAACGTGGATTGATTACCCGCACGAACTGGCCGATCTTATCACCGATGACCCAGACGACCCGCTGATTAGAGAGAAGGACCCAAAGATCTGGGAAATTCTCAGACAGGACCACTTCGAGCCGACGGAAGAGACTATCGATGGCCCCTATAAATACGTCACACCGGAAGACATGCTTTATGATTCCCTGAAGCTGGGGATTAATATTTTTAACGATAAAGCATTTCAGCCCAACTTCATTATAGCACTGTGGCCCGGTGGCGTGAATCTTGGGCTTCCTCTCCATGAGGTTTATAAGTACAAGACGAAAATATCCCGGGAGAAGCGACCGACTCCTGACCACATCAGTCTTAATACCGTGCCCACGAGGCTCAGCTACCAGAGCAGCGTCATAGGTCTGGACTATCTGGCAGATCGTCTCAACAGGGATGACAACGTCCTCATTATTGACTCCACGTTTAAGAGCGGTCGGCTGGTGAACGAGGCTCTCACGAGGATGAAGGAGGTGTTGCGGCGCAACCTCGACGTCAACCGGGTGCGGGTTGCCTCGCTTTACTGGAACCCCGATGATGACGTGACCTGGACGGCGCAGCCTGTATTCCGGCGTCCCCACTACTATCTGAAGCGCGTCCGGGGCAAGGTTGTCTACTCTCATGCCTTCCACAGGCTGAACAACCCCAGGCAGGAGCTAAAGTCCCTCAATCCCGAGGCTTGGTCCGTGCTCTTCGACTAATCCCTCCGTTTCCTCAAAAACCGGGTTGCATTCGAGAAGCGGCCCATTATTTTACCGTCGCTCTCTGGGGCTGTGGCCCGGAGCAAGCCGCTTGGACAAGGGTCAGTGGCAATTTGGTTTGAGAGAACCGGTTCAGACCGGTTCGTTAAATTTAGCGCATAACGGAGGAAAGAGATGAAGTTGAGACCGTTGCATGACAGAATTCTGGTCAAGAGACTCGAGGGAGAAGAGCGCACCGCTGGTGGGATTATCATCCCTGACAGCGCCAAAGAGAAGCCCAGCCAGGGGGTCATCGTGGCTGTTGGCGATGGCAAGCGCAACGACAAGGGTGAGAGAATCGCTCTGGACGTCAAGGTTGGCCAGAAGGTGCTGTTTTCGAAATACGGCGGGAACGAGGTCAAGATTGACGGCGAAGACCACCTGCTTCTGAGAGAAGACGACATCCAGGCCATCGTTGAAGAGTAAGCCATACAACCCTGATTGGAGGATATACCATGAGCGCAAAGCAGATCATTTTTGATGAAGCCGCAAGACAGAAGCTTCTTCGTGGCGTAAACGTTCTTGCCGATGCAGTGAAGGCCACCCTTGGTCCCAAGGGCCGCAACGTGGTCCTCGAGAAGACCTTTGGTTCGCCCAACGTTACGAAAGACGGCGTCACCGTTGCCAAAGAGATCGAGCTTGAGGACAAGTTCGAGAACATGGGTGCCCAGATGGTCCGCGAAGTAGCGTCGAAGACGTCGGACATCGCTGGTGACGGCACCACCACGGCCACGGTTCTGGCCCAGGCGATCTTCACCGAAGGCGTGAAGATGGTCTCTGCCGGTCACGACCCCATGGGCATCAAGCGTGGCATCGAGAAGGCCGTTGAGGCCATCATCGGCAACCTGAAAGAGCTCTCCAAAGAGGTCAAGGACTACCGCGAAATCGAGCAGGTCGGCACCATCTCGGCCAACAACGATCCCAGCATCGGCAAGATCCTCGCCGAGGCCATGGACAAGGTTGGCAAAGAAGGCGTCATCACGGTGGAAGAGGCCAAGAGCATGGAGACCACCCTGGAAGTGGTCGAGGGTATGCAGTTCGACCGCGGCTACCTCTCTCCCTACTTCGTTACCGACCCCGACCGCATGGAGACCAACCTCGAGAATCCCTTCCTTCTGCTTTACGAGAAGAAGATCTCCAACATGAAGGAGATGCTGCCTCTGCTGGAGCAGATAGCCCGGAACGACCGGCCGTTGCTCATCATCGCCGAGGACGTGGAAGGCGAAGCGCTGGCCACCCTCGTGGTGAACAGACTCCGCGGCACCCTCAAGGTGGCCGCCGTGAAGGCCCCTGGCTTTGGCGACCGCAGGAAGGCAATGCTCGAAGACATCGCCATTCTTACCGGCGGCAAGCTGGTCACCGAAGACCTCGGCCTCAAGCTTGACAAGGTGACCTTGGCTGACCTGGGCCGCGCCAAGCGCGTCTCTATCACCAAAGAGAACACCACCATCGTCGACGGCGAAGGCAAGCGTGAAGACATCAAGGCTCGCGTCAACCAGATCCGGGCCCAGATTGCCGAGACCACCTCGGACTATGACCGTGAGAAGCTCCAGGAGAGACTGGCCAAGCTGCACGGCGGCGTTGCAGTGATCAACGTTGGTGCTGCCACGGAAACCGAGATGAAGGAGAAGAAGGCCAGAGTGGAAGACGCTCTCAATGCCACCCGCGCCGCAGTGGAAGAGGGCGTCGTGCCCGGCGGCGGCGTTGCCCTGGTGCGCTGCGTCCCCGTGGTCCAGAAGCTTCAGGAGAACCTCGTGGGTGCCGAACTGGTTGGCGCTCAGATCATCGGCCGTGCTATCGAAGCTCCCCTTCGCTGGATTGCTAACAACGCCGGCCATGAAGGCTCCGTTGTCGTTCAGAAGGTCGTGGGCGGGGAAGGCTCCTTCGGCTTCAATGCCCTCACCGACGTCTACGAAGACATGCTGGAAGCGGGCGTTATCGACCCCACCAAGGTCACCCGCTCGGCTCTCCAGAATGCTGCCTCCGTAGCCTCACTCATGATCACCACCCAGTGCCTCGTGGCTGAGAAGCCCAAGGATGAGAAGGCCGGCGGCGGTATGCCCGGCGGTATGGGCGGCATGGGCGGCATGGGCGGCATGGGCGGTATGGACTACTAAAGCACCGAACCTGATCGGCGCTCTGATCCGCCGTTCAGGTCAGCGCAGCAAGTAGAGGGAACCCTCTCCTGGATCTTCGGACCAGGGGAGGGTTTTTGCTTTTAAGGGGTCTCTCTATGGCAACAATGGCTCAGTAGAAGAAGTTCACCGCTTGACCACCACGAAGGGCCCAAGAACAAGAGCGTCGATTCCAGTGGAGAGGTAGCAGCGGACAGCGTCCTCGGGTGAACATACGATGGGCTCTCCCATGACGTTGAACGATGTGTTAAGCAGAACCGGAACCCCCGTCTCTTTACCAAATGCATCAATCAAGTCGTAGAAAATCGGGTTGACGTCACGCTTCACGGTCTGAACCCTGGCGGTTCCGTCCACGTGGGCCACCGCCGGCACAGAACCCATGGCACCGGCCTTAATCCCATACACGAAGAGCATGTAGGGACTGGAGGCCACGGGCATCTCGAAGAACTCCTGTGCCCGCTCTTCAAGTACGGCCGGAGCAAAGGGCCTGAATCCCTCACGATGCTTGACCTTCTCGTTGATGATATCTTTCATGTCCGCTCGACGAGCATCGGCCAGAATGCTGCGGTTGCCAAGGGCCCTGGGGCCCATCTCCATCCTCCCCTGCATCCAGCCCACAACAGCCCCCTGAGCAATAAGCTTCACCGTCTTGCTCAGAAGCTCTTTCCCCTCCAGTCGAGCATAGGCGACGCCGGCGCGGTCAAGGGCCTCTTTGCACTGGGCCTCGTTGTAGGCCGGCCCCAAATAGGCATGCTTCATTGGCACCCGCCGGGGAGAGCGACATACCTGGTTGTAGGTGAAGAGAGCACTGCCAATAGCCGTGCCCGCATCGTTAGCCGCCGGCTGAACAAAAACCGATGTGAATTCGGTCTCTGTCTGGAGGCGCCGGTTCAGCACCGAGTTCAATGCAGATCCCCCCGCATAGCAGAGATTCTTAATCCCGGTCTTCCGGTACAACTCCGCTGCCATGTGCAGAACGGTCTCCTCGAACCTTCTCTGCAAAGCCCAGGCAATATCTTCGTGCCGCTTCTCCATGGGCTCCCCGGCACGGCGAGGAGGACCAAACTCATCCACAAACCGCTTGGAAACCCACGGGTCTCGAATACCCTTTTGATAGGCCATGTACGACAAATCCAAAGAGTACTGGCCACCCTTCTCCAGCCTGACGAGCCGCGAAAACCTGTCATAGAGATCCGGCGTACCGTAGCTGGCCAGAGCCATCACCTTGTACTCGTCGCTGTCAGGGCGGAACCCCAGATAGTGCGTCATGGCCACGTAGAGGTAGCCCAGCGAATGGGGAAAGAAGGTCTCCTGAATCAGCCGCACCGACTGACCCCGGCCGATGCCAAGCGTGCTCGAAGCCATCTCCCCGGAGCCATCCACCGTCAAGATGGCCGCCTCATCGTAGGGCGAACAGAAGAAGGCGCTGGAACCGTGGCACACATGATGGTGAACCCGGTGAAAACGATACTTACGCTGCCCGACGGGCACCGGAAAATGGCGGGCCAGAATCTGAGGGGCCGTAACCATCTGCATGAATCTCCCGCCGTGGCTGTTCAGAAAGCGCACAGAGTCCGGCAACCCCGAGGCAATCTGCAACAATCTTCGCGGAAAGTGGTGAAATGGACGCCAGTGGAACGAGACGTGGTCAACTTCACCAAGGCCGATGCCGGCCTCCCTGAGGCAATACTCAATGGAGTATTTCGGGAAGTCCCCAGTGTTCTTCTCACGAGTGAACCGCTCTTCTTGTGCCGCCGCGATAATCTCCCCATCTTTTATGAGGCAAGCAGCGGAATTATAAACATTGCAATTGAAGCCCAAAATATACATGTCCTAGGCACCTCCGGAACCGCCTGAACAATCAAACGTATGCCATATATCAACTTTAGCAAACAAAATACTTTTCGAAAACAAATTCGGAAATCAAACCATATCTACCAGCTATCCATATGGCTGGCCCCATTGCTTTAATAAAAGGATAGTATGTGTTATAATCACGGAAGCTCTTTGGCGGTAAACTCATTATCTCTTCATACTGAGCCGTGGTCATTCCCAGGCGACCAAGAACCTCGGCCTCAACCTCGGGCGCGGGTGCCGCACTCTTCTTTTGTGCCAGCTCCTGAGCCTCTTTCCGAGAGAGCTTTCCGCTTCGCATCAGAGCCGAAGGCCCCAACGATGCCAGATTATATCCGAACTTTCGCAAGACGTGATGTGTCCGGAACTTACTATAAATACAGTCTGAGTGCTTGCCACCATCAAGCCATCCCAAATGCTCTGAAAGCTCAGTCTTGATTATCTGCTCGTCCCAGTTCATGTATAGAGGTAACATAACAATTTTGGTCCGTCTAATCAGACTGCTCCAGGCCACAGCGGCAATACTGAGCCCACTGTATGCCCGCACTACCTCTACGGTCTCGGGCTTCCCGAAGCGCCTGACCAGATCCATCAGGTAGCGACCCTCGCCGTAACTCCACGAAAGAGGGGTGATTCCCTCGGTCAAGGGCGAGGAGCCGTGAAAAACCCACCGCACACCCTCTTCGGCAGCGGCTTTGTAGGGAAGCGACCAGATACCGATGAGGCAGGGCAGGCAAACCTCGGGAACAGAACCCCTGAGCGATGCGGCATAGGCATCCATCATAGCTTCTCTGGGGTAGCGAACCACCTTCAGAGGAACTCCAAGCGAGCTTGTCACAGCGGTCATGTTGGTCAGCGCGATGTCGGAAACCCACCCGTTATCAAAATGTACAGCAAGCGGCCGAAGACCAGCCTTAACCACCGTGTAGAGCGAGTAGCTCGAATCGGCCCCGCCGCTCAGGGGCACGATACAATCGAATTTCTTCCCCCTGCCATCTGACCGAACACGGTCTACCAATCTGGCCAAGTTGTCGTCTGACCCCGCCGATGTGGCTCCGAACGAGAGCTCAAGTCGGTCGTGGACGTGGCAAAGATGGCAAACACCCAGGTCGTCGTACCTGATTCCGGGGACGGAGTCGTCCATCAGGCATCTGGTGCAACCACGAGTTGTCCCGATGACCCCGCTCTGTTCTCGCTCTCGGGCCATTGCTCTCCCCTCGGGCGGTAACCGGCCCCAAACCCACGTCACCGCCGTTGAAGCGATACAGCTTCACTGGACATGGTACCTGTCGAGTATCCCCCACTATTCAGCACCGCGTCAATCCACAACGGATCCTGGGCGCCGCCAACACCCTCCATCTTCACCGGAGGCGCCGCACAACGCATGAAGGTCACGCACGCCCTGCAAGCTGAACCGCATGATGAAACAGGCACACACACGCAATCATAACCAGGAACGCCTGTACCACGCTCCTCTCCTCAACTTCTTTAGCTATCATCGACAGACCTCCGGCGGCCAGGGCCGCAGAGGCAGGCAGCAGGACGAAGAGCAGTGAGGGCTCCCGAGGTATCTCCGGAGTTCGCACAGCAAAGGTGGCGAGCAGCACAACGTATCCCAAGATCATTGTGGCCGAGGCCAGCTTGGGCGCCCTCATCAGAAGGGCCGCCAGGCCAAGACCCGCCAGCAGCAGCACCACCGGAAGTGGCACGCCGTCGAAAATGGCATCCGTGACGGCCACCGACAGATTCTGTTCCGTCCATGGTCGCCATGCGTCTCGATAATAGAAAGCCCCCAAAGCAGTTATGGTGGCCCCCACTGTGAGCCCCACCCATGGTCGCCAACGGTCACGGATGCGGGGAAGGTGGCCGACAAGGCCGGCCCCCAGGGAGACCAGCGCCGCCACGGGGCCGCCCAACCCCCAGCCGAAAGAGACCAGACCGACCAGAGAGGTGACCCCAATGGACCACTTGCCAATCCCACGCCTATCTCGTTCGCTGCTGGCCACCTCAACAAACGCCGCTGCCAGACTGAGGCCCAGCACGGGCACCCATGCCCCACCATGCCACAGGAGATTCATGGGCAGAACAAGTCCAACGACCATCGATGATAGAAAGGCCGTGAGACTCCCTCGCCCCGGCCTGCTTCCCGAGACGGCATAGCCCACAAAGGCAAGGGCGAACACCATGGAGCCCCAGTGAACCAGCACAGGGACCTCCCCGACCCCGCTCAACCAGGGTGGCACTGCCTGGAGCACCGTGGACCCGGCGGGGAAGGTCTCCTTGCCCGGGCAACCAGCGGAGAGAAGCACCTGGGTCCAAACAGGATGCCCAGCCCTTGGGATGGCCAGAGCTGCAACGCCTCCCGCAATAGCCCCAAGCAGCCGCAAAGCGGCCTCTCTGCTGCTTGATCCGGCCACAACGATCCAACCTGACATCGCCAGCAACAGTAGAAGGGCAAGCACAATCGCCGCCGTTGTGTACCACGGCGGGCAGGTGCTCTCGCAAGGTCGTGGACCAACTTCAGCTCCTTGCCCCACCACATCCACGGAGTCGCTCTCCACCAGAAGCCGCTCCAGCCTGGAAACAAGCAGGATTTCTCCAAGCACCTCGTACAGCAGGGCCTTGCGACCCGCTTCTAATGCCTCGTCGCACCCAAACCAGACGGTCAACCCTCGCCACTTGTCAGCCTTGGTCTGTTCCACCAACGGCCCGGTCGAACCCTCTGTCAGGCTGAATCGGCACAGATTTCCCGTCTCCGTCGACAAAACCAGAGTGAGCTCTCCTGGCATTACCCTCACTGTCTCGACTTCAAACCCCAGGTCGGAGAGCCTGGTACCTCCGAACTCGTCGACCAACTGGTGCACGCCAGGTGCCAACTCCGGACCGGGGGCAGATAGCCCTGAAAAAGCGTTGTTGCTATAAGATATGGTCAATACAAACAGTAAAAGGGCTGCCTTACATTGTGATGAATGTCTCAAATAGCTGTCAATACCACTATTCATCCGATTATGCCGACCTCGTTCTTGTTGCCCCCCGGGCCCCCCCCGGTGGCCCCCAACCCAAGCTCAACGGCCCTGAACCGCTGTCACTATAGCCCGGCCCCCCCGCTCTCTCAACGACATTGAGCGGAAACAACCGCCGCACAGGCCAAGGCTTCGCTCTGTTGCCCCCCTGAACGAGCCCTGCCTGAATGCTTCCCCTTGACCCGGCCACAAACACCGGTCAAATTCCTCCCGTAGACCAGCATCATCGGTCCAGAAATCCGAGGGGGTACAATGCTGACACTGGGGTTCAACGCATACGCACATCACTCGGCCGCCTGCATCGTCAAGGATGGAGTGGTGCTGGCAGCGGGCGCCGAGGAGCGCTTCTCCCGAGTGAAGAACGATGGCCGCTTTCCGGAAGGGGCCATCCGCTTCTGCCTGGACCGGGCCGGCGTTGCAGCCAGGGACCTGGACAACGTCGCTTTTCACTGGGAGCCGTGGGTTGGCTTCCACAAGAGAGTGCTCTCTGTGCTCTCGGCAGGGGCCCGAGGCCGAAGCCTCATCACCAACCACGGTGGGACGTGGAGAGACATTCTGCTGGCTGGACATACGTGGCGACAGAAGTTCGACCCGGGATTCGGCAAGCACATCCCGTTCTTCCGGGTCAAGCACCACCTTAGCCATGCGGCCCTGGTCTACTATCAGTCCCGATACCCCGATTCCGCTATTCTGGTCATCGACGGTAATGGAGAGATAGCTTCCACATCTATGGGCATTGGGTCTGGTAATAAGATAAAACTGTTTCAGCATGTCGATTATCCACATTCGTTGGGATATCTATTTGTGGCATTAACGCACTATCTTGGGTTCAAACCGGAGTCCGATGAATATAAACTTATGTCGTTGGCGTCATTCGGGGAGCACAAGTATACTGAGAGATTTCGTAAGCTGGTTAGGCTGAAGAGTGATGGCGGGTTTGAAATGGACCTAGGGTACTTCGACTACCATTTGGGTGGCCGGGACCCATGGGTGTCCCGCCGCTTTGTGGAGGAGTTCGGGCCGGTGAGGCTGCCTGGTTCCAAACTTGACCAACGACATGCCGACATCGCTCTTGCTCTTCAAACGGTGCTTGAAGAGACGGTGATGCACATGGCGGTGCACCTTCGAAAGGTCACTGGCTCGAAGTATCTCTGTATGGCGGGCGGGGTGGCCCTGAACAGCGTGATGAACGGCCGGCTGCTTCGTGAAGGGCCCTTTGACGACATCACCATCACACCCGCCGCCAACGATGCCGGGTGCTGCATGGGTGCGGCCCTTGCCCTTCAAGTGGAGAAGTTCGGCGTTGAGCGGCCAGGAGAACCTCGTAATGCCCTGCTTGGCCCCGATTATTCTGCCCAGGAGTGTAAGGCGGCTCTATTGGAAGCCGGGCTTCCGGCCCAGGAGTTTGCCCCAGACGCCCTTCTGGAGAAGAGTGCGCAACTGCTTATGGCCGGCAGGGTGGTGGGGTGGTTTCAGGGGCGCATGGAGATGGGGCCACGGGCGCTTGGGGCCCGGTCTATCCTTGCCGACCCACGCAACCCGGAGATGAAGGACCGACTCAACGACAGGGTTAAGCATCGTGAGTCTTTCCGTCCCTTTGCCCCAGCGGCCCCGGAAGAAGCCGCATCACGATGGTTCGAGATTGACCGCCCCTCGCCCTACATGCTTTTCGTGGTACCCGTAAGGCCCGAGGCCAGGGAACTGCTGCCCTCAATTACCCATGTGGATGGAACCGCCAGGCTGCAAACCGTAGCCCGAGACTCAAATCCGATCTTCTATGATCTGCTTGACCGATTCGGGGCCAGAACCGGCATCCCGGTTATCCTGAATACCTCGTTCAATGTGGCTGGTGAACCCATAGTCTGCTCACCTCGTGACGCAGTGCGATGCTTCATGACAACGGGCATCGACGACCTGGTTGTGGGCCCCTTTGTTGTCTCCAAACCCTGAAGGGCACGAGAACCACCACCACGGTCCCGGCAAGGAGCAGCAGCAGAGTCGCAGCCAGCGAAATAAGCCAGACGGGCTTCCGAACCATTACCTTGGAGTACCGCTCCCCGGCGAAATCGTCTAGGGCCATCACATCCTCGGCACCGTTACTGACGGCCTTGTCCATGGGCTGATCAAGCAACTCTTTCAGCTGTGCATGACAACTGGCCGGCAAAGAGCCCGGTGACTCTTCTTGGGGCGAGACTACGCCCCAGGCTTGTTCCAGCTTCTGGGGGAAGTCGACCTCAACGGGCATGGGGAACAGGGCGCTGGCCAGGATCTCACCAAGTCCGCTGCAACCACCCGTTCGTTGGGGATACCAGACAATGGGGGCCGCCTTATCCATGGTGGCACCCTGACAATAGGAGCCCGAGAGGGTGGCAACGGGCGGTACCACAAGAGACCCCCCAGAATGGCCTGTTCTGGCGGCTCCGGCGTAGTGTTGCCTTTGATGCCCGCTACCACTTCCTTGCCCCGGAGAGAGAAGTCGGTTGCCGACTACAAAGAGGTCTGCATCGGGATTCTCCTGTAACAAGCTGGAGAGCGCCTGGGCAGCGTCGCTGCTGCTATAGATGCAGGCAAGGGCGCTTGCTGTTGGACGTATGGCGGAGAGCCGGCATGGCGGGCGTTTGGCCGGTGCGCAGCGGCAAGTGTCTCCGGATGTTGTGGCAGCGCACAGGGCCGTTTCTGCGGGGTCGGATAACCAAGTGGCATCCAGGAGTTCGTCGCCAATCAAGACCCTTGGTTGAAGAGCCGGTTTGCCTCCACGGTCGGCAGAGTCGGGCGGCCAGATGGCCAAGGCTTTGAACCATGTGTCCAGGGTATTGGGGCCCAGTGCAACGCTGCGCAGCAGGTCGTCGGGTCCACCGCTATGGTTGTCAACGAAACTCCGAACCAGATCGGCCACCTGCCCCTTGGCCAAAGGCTCCTGAGGAGTCTGCTTGGTAGCCCTGGCCCCCAAGGCGAGGCAGAGCAAAGCAGCGGCCACGGCCATGACCGTTCCCCATGCCCTTCTCTTAAAAACCGAGATAGCAACCATTCGTCCTGCCAGCGCAGCAAGCAGCGCTCCCCCGGGGGTCGCCACGTGCCAGTAGTAACCTCCGCCCGACGCCATGAGTGCCAGCACCGCACCCAAACCGCTCCAGAGGAGGAGAACTGCAACCAGATGCCCCAATTGGCAACGGGGCACAGATTCAATCCCGAGGACTCTTCCCACGTTGGTTTCCAGCCATTGCAGCAAACGCCCAATCAGGCCTGACACAGCGTCGCTGTATGCAACAACGCCCCCAAGCATCACCGGCCCAACCAGAAGCGCCAGAGTGGCGCCGCCAGCGAGGCTTTCCAGGATTGTAGGGGCGAGAAACATCGTGGGTGTCACCAGCGTGAGGGTTGCCACTTGCCCTGCGGTCACCATGAGCAACTCTACGAAGCGCCGGGAGCTGGACTGTGACCTCCCGAGAGCCAACACCATGGGCACTGGTGAGAAGAGCAGGAAGATAAGATGGGTTGCAACCGCCAGGGCGGTAACTGCCCCATAGAGCAGCGGCCACAGGATCTTACCTTCAGTGGCAGCGGCCCATCTCCACCCGAGCAGCAGCAGCATTATGGAGAGGTTGGGGATGAGGGTGGGGTTCCAGAGCTCGTCCAGCCTGTAGGGCCCAGGAAAGAGTGTCACCGCCGCTACGGCAGCGGCCACGGCCCAGGCCACCCCAAGGTAGCGGGCCGCCAACACTGCCATCGCCCCAAGCAGCAGGGCGCAGAAGAGCGCTACAGCCATGGCAAGCGCAAATTGGGAGAGCCCCAGGTATTGCCATGCAGAAAGGATGTGGGTCCAGACAGGTCCATGTGGAATACCGAGCGTAGAGACCAGCAGCAGGTCGGTCCAGCACGACTGATGAGAGAGGCAGGCGTCGGCTATGAGGGCGTGGGCGGTAGAGTCTGGCGTCGTTCTGGGCGGGTCCGGCGGCCGAACGGAGAGCAGCGCCAGGATCAGGGCGGTGACAAGCAGGAAGAGCAGTGGGGCCGCTTTGTGACACCCATGTCCAAAGACCGATAGCGGCTTCCGCCCGGGGCCAGGCCCGGGAGTCTTCTCACTACATCCATCAATACGCATGAATAATATGTGTCATGCTCTGACATGGTCTGCACAATGCGGCGGGCACCCCCGAGTTGCGGCGGGCACGTCCAGCAACAGCCCTGAAGATGTCCCCGGACATATCTTCGTCGCACTGGATGCATTCGTTGAGGTCTCCGTTCTCGGCTTGATAAGGATCATTAAGAAGCTTCATACATACAGAGCCGCACTTATCCCTGGTGTTTGTCGTATTATAGGCGTTTATTTGGGCACAAGGCAGCTCGAAACCAAGGTCTACGAGACATTGGATTACTTTGTCAATATCACCGGTAAGTCCCATCATGCCGCAATTACGGATTGGCCCTGTCTGATCGGGCATCTCTATGAGAAACGCCAGGCTGTTCAACGACGAGCAGACGCCGCACGCCGTGGTGTGGGTGACAATGGCCCCCGCCTCTTCCAGCGCCTCCATGGTTGGGAAGGTCTCCAGCCGATAGCTCTTGGCCGCTCGGTCCACCACCACCACACCGCAGAAGTGGTCATCGAGGCGGGGGTATTTTTCGGGTACCTGGTATGGGTCTTCGGCAAGTTCTTCAGGTGGATTCAGCAGCTTCCACTGCTTCAGCTCGGCTAAGAATGCGGCATCGTATTCTGGTGCGAAGACCCCGTTTTCGCAGATACACTCGCCACCACAAAGGCCTTCAGCGGTGCCGGTGCTCTCGTTGGGGGCCCCATAGAAGCCGGTACAGCCTGTCAGGCTCAGCAAGCGGCTTTGGGGAGTCGGCGGCACATCCTGGGCAGAGTCCCCGTCTGCAGCTCCATCTTCCAGGTCCGAATCAGCATGTGCAGCGTCGCCCGCTGCCAGATCAGATGCTGACAGGTCTGCGCCCGTATCTCCTACGGTTCCCGAGCCCGAATCTCCACCGCCGCCACAGCCCACCAACAGCATCAGCATTGCCACGGCCAGAGCCTTCGCAGGAACGCAGTCATCGGCCTCAATTCTCATGTCGCCTCCGTTTCGTTGAGTTTCTAATACCACGTTCTGAGGCGATTGCCATGGGGTATTGTCACAGCCCGGGGTCAACTTTCAGGTCCACCATAAAGGTGGTCCCCACACCCAACGTTGAGTCGAAATGGAGCCGCCCATCGTGCTCTTTCACAATGCCGTAGCTTATGGAGAGCCCCAGGCCGGTGCCCTTATCCTTGGGCTTGGTGGTGAAGAAGGGGTCAAACAGGCGGTCGGCGCACTCCGCACTGATGCCGCCCCCGTTGTCCTCCACCTGGAGCCGTATCCACCGCAGGGCCCCCTCATCCACAACAGAGGTACGCACGACGATGCGCTTCTCCTCGGAGTTCGGGCCGAAGCGCTCATTGACCGCGTCCCTGGCGTTGGTAAGCAGATTCATAAGCACCTGCTGGATCTGCTGTTTTCGGCACTGCACCTGGGGCAGAGCTGTCCCAAAGTCGCAGGCAATATCAATCTGGTCCCTCCGGAAGGATGCCCGAACCAACGAGAGCGTGGTCTGCACCAGACTCGCCATGTCGACGGCCACGTCGATCTCCTTCTGATTTCTTGAAAAAGCCAGAAGATTCTTGACAATCTGGGCCATTCGTTCGCTTTCACCAACGATTCGTTTCGCGTATTCTAAGCAAGGCTCACCCGATGTATCATCGTCAAGAATCATCTGTGCGAAGTTCATGACGATGTTCAGTGGATTGTTTATTTCATGCGCAACACCACTTGCCAGGGTTCCAATGGACTCAAGCCGCTGAGATTGAATCATTTGAGCACGCATACGATTCATTTCTTCTTCTGCCCGCACGTTCTCCGTAATATCCATGAAACTCTCGAGCAGCAACTCCTCCCCACCCAGCACTATGGGGGTAACGCTCTTCATAATCGGCACCCTAGTGCCGTCCTTGCGAACCATGGTCCGCACCGAGCTGTCGATTCGCTCCCCAAGGTCGAGAATAGGGCACTTGTCTTGCTCGGAGGGGCAGATACTGCTGTGGCAGGTGCGCCCAAGCAGCTCGTCTGCGTTTTCATAACCAAGCATTCCCAGGGCCGTGCCGTTGAGTGCCCTCAACTTCGTGTTCATGTCGACTATGGCCACGCCGAAGAGCACCGAGTCCAGGATTGACTCCAGATTCTTCTGCGCCTTGGCTACGCTTTGGTGCGCTCGCCGCCTCTCCAGAGCCACGCCGATGCTGGACCCCAGGTCCTCAAGGAAGTGCACCAGATCCAGGGAGAGCTTCCCGATTCTTCGATCGAAGAGTTCGAGCAACCCTACGATCTTGTCCTTGGCTCTGATTGGCACCAGGGCGACGGATTCGAAGTGGTTCAAGGCCTTACATGCCCCGCCCTTGGTCTTTCGAGCATCCACCCATGTCTTGGTCAGGGAATTGGTCCAGAAGCTCCCGTTCTTTGAGAACCAAGGGGTGTCAGGTGATGTCTCACCCCGAGCAACAATTCCACAGAAACCGCTCAGTAGCGCCCTTCCGGACTCATCCCGCAGAACCTCCCCGGCGTCATCCTTGCATATCAGGGACGCCATGGCCTCCCGAAGATCGCCATGGAGCCCACGTGTTACCGCCAGCGGGTAATCTTCGCCATCCTCCACCCGAATCAGCGACGCCTCGAATCCCGACCAGCGGTGAATCTCATCAAGAAGGTCCGGGACCAGCGATTCCGAATCGAATCGGCGATTCAACAGCCCCAACACCTGCGAAGAGAGCCGCTGCCTCGTCACGGCACGGTGCTTCTCTACCGCCTGCCCCAGAACCTCGGCCACAGCGGCGATTAGCCTGGTCTCCTCCAGCGATGCTGGCACCGAGGGCTCCCCAAAGCCTCCCAAGCGCACAACATCCAACCGTCCAGCATTCTCGCCGGCAACTTCAATTATCTGGCTGACCGAACCCTCGGACTCGGCGAACACTCCGGACTTCGCCTCCGCCATTCCCACTCCGATTCTAACCGCCACCGGAGCCGAGGATTTCAGCCCCTCCTCAACCATTGGGACCACTGCTTCAAGCAACTCCTGCACCGAGCCGAACCCCTGAACCGTTCGCTGGCTCACAGCATAGAGGCAGCTCTGCTCTCGTACTCGCTCGTTTACCAGCCTCTCCAGTTCCTCCCGGTGCCTCTCCAGTTCCATTTGTGCGGCCTTGCGCTCGGTAATGTCTCGGATTACCCCGACGCTTCCAAGAAACACCGGAGTCCCACGCCCCGTGGGCGAAGAGTAGAGCCCAGAACTGCTGACCTCGGCCACGACCGTGGAATCGCTAAGGCTCCTTAGCACCCCTCGAAGTGGACTGGAACCTTGCTTGGGAAGCAGCCGCACCTCCAGCTCCGTCGTTCGTCTCTCCCCCGTCCTGCGCTCGTCAAATAACTTGGGCGATGCCGCACCGTTGCCCTCCTTGCCCAGCAGCCCAGGCAAGACCGCTTCTCGGCTCACCCTCGCTGCCTCACCAGGCAGCATAATCTCCGAAAAGTGTTGGCCCAACAGATCCTCTCGACTGTACCCAAGCCTTTGAACCGCATCGTTGAGAAAGGTGAATCTGCCCTCCGAATCGATTCGATAAACGATGTCTGGAACCGTCATCACCAGACTTCTGAAGCGCTCTTCAGAGGCAGCGAGTGCATCAACCTTTTCAGCCAGCCAGGCGCTCCTTCGGTGTAATTCCACAAAGACGCCAATCTTGGAACGCAGAATCACCGGGTTATAAGGCTTTACAATATAGTCGACAGCTCCCGATTCATAACCCCTGAACACATGCTCAACCTCACCATAATCTGCTGTTACAAACACGATGGGTAGACTTGCCGTCTTGGGGTCACTCCGCAGCAGTTCGGCCAACTCGAAGCCATCCATCTCCGGCATGTGTACGTCGAGGATCGCCACGGCAAAATCGTTCGTCAACGATGCCGTCAAAGCCTCGTTGCCGTTCCCGGCCTCGAAAATCTCCACGTCGAGATCCGACAAGACCTTTCTGAGGGCAAAGAGGTTCTCACGCTTGTCGTCCACAGTCAGAATCTTTGGCCTTGCGATCATCGTTACCCTCTCGCTGCTGCCTCTCATCGTCACTTCCCCCGGCCCCGCTGCTTCCAACCCGGCCAGGGGCCGAGTCTCACACTTCCATTTTCGCAAGCCACCGTGCGATCTGGTCCGGTGGCAGAACCTGCTGTGCCGCTCCCATCTCTATTGCCGCCCGGGGCATCTCGGGCCGAGGCGCCGTCACCGGGTCCTGGACCAGCGCCACCCCTCCAGCCTCCATGATCCGCAGCAGCCCAACGGCGCCGTCTCCATTGGAGCCAGTGAGCAGGATGCCAATGACCCTGTGTCCCCAGGCTTGTGCTGCACTTTCGAAGAGAACATCGATGGATGGCCGCGACCAGTTCACCTTGGGCTCAACAGACAAGGAGATCCAACCCTCCCTCTCACACAACATGTGGTAGTTGGCTGGGGCCACATAGACGGTGCCACTGAGGATCCTGGTCTTGTCCATGGGAGTGGTCACTGCAGGCCCACTATGCCTGGATAGCCCTTGGGCGAAAGCACCGCAGTCGTCAGGGGGGAGGTGCTGGGCAATCAGAATCGGTAGCGGATACCGGGCAGGGAGAGCACCAAGAATCGCCCCGATCACCTCGTGCCCACCAGCCGAAGCACCCATTACCACAGCCCGAAAACCACCGCCTCGAGAAGCCTCCATGATCAGCGTTCCCCCTTTCTCCTTACTCCGGAGTCTACTCGGCGCCGAAAGACTCCCCCCGCTCCGGCAACGCTCTCGTACTGTTCCGCTGCCTCGGTGAACTGAAGGGATTCCATGGTGCCCACACAGAGAAACCCACCGGGCACAAGGCTGTCAGTAAACAATTTCAAAACACGGTTTTGCAGCTCTCTGTTGAAATATATCATTACATTTCTGCAAAATATGAGGTGCATTTCACCGAACACCTGGTCCATTACAAGATTATGGTTAGCAAAAGTAACCCTGCTTCTTAGATCGGAATCCATAACCGCAGCATCGTACCTGGCATGGTAGTACTCCCCAAATGAAGCTGTGCCTCCCGCTGCCTGATAGTTGCGTGTCGCTTCCCGGAAACTCTTGAGTGGGTAGACCCCCGAGCGGGCCCTCTCCAGCGACGCATCATTGAGGTCCGTGGCGTAGAAGGTGGTCTTGTGGTAGAGCCCCTCCTCTCCGAACAGAATGGCCAGCGAGTAGAGCTCTTCACCCGTGGCGCAGCCGGCACACCAGACTCGGACGTGGGGCCACGTTCGAAGCATAGGCACCACCTCCGAACGGATGGAGCGGTAGACCTGGGGGTCACGGAACATCTCCGTCACCGTCACGGAAATGTACTGTACAAGGCGAGAGAAGAGCTCTTCATTCCTCATTAGCTGGCGTGAGAGATCCCATGTGTCATTGATGGAGCCGTTACCCGAGATGAACTGCCGGACTCGCCGCTCAACGGAAGCCCTGGCGTAGCTGCGAAAGTCGTAGCCGTAGCGTCAGTATACCGCCTCCAACAGCAACTCGATCTCCAGAGCTTCCAGCGCGAACTTCTCCATCACAATCTACCTATATAGCCAGACACGCATCAAAGAAATGAGCCTGTCAGTATCCAGTGGCTTAGTCAAGTAGTCACTGGCACCGGCATCCAGGCACTTCTGACGGTCTTCGGGCATTGCCTTGGCCGTCAAAGCGATGATAGGCAGTTTGCGGAACCCCTCCTGCGCCCTGATCCTCTTCATGGTCTCGTACCCGTCCATCACGGGCATCATGATGTCCATGAGCACAAGATCGATGTCGGGTTCGGCGCTGAGCAATCGAAGAGCCTGCTCTCCATTTGCGGCCTTGATGGGCACCATCCCGTGGTCCATGAGAAGTCTTGCCACGGCAAATGTTGTACGCATGTCATCATCAACAAGAAGCACCTTCTTGTTCTTAAGCAGCTCATCAGTCTCGTAGAGACTTCGAATTATTTGCTGCTTAGTCTCGGGCATTTTGGCCACCACCCGGTGCAAGAATAGCGCCTCACCGCCATCAACCAGCGGAACGTACAGCAACTCCCGGGGAACCACCTCAACCAGGCCCGATACCAGCCTGACGGAGCCCGCCGGAATATCTCTGTACCGAATAATCTCCCCCTTGCTGGCCGCCAGGCCCACAGGCCCCTGGCCCATGGAGAAGCTGCCTCTGAGAGTACCCACCTCGCCCTGATGGCCGTGCAATGCAGCAAGCTCCAGACGTCCATTTGGCTCCGCAAGGTAGATGGCTCCCATGCCGGCATCCACGTGCAGTGCCACCGAGGCAAGCGCTGCCGATGCCTGTCCTCGCAGAGTATCCTCCGCACGCACAGCCTCGGCCAGATCAGCCTGGCCCGCCTTCACCCAATGCTGCCTTCGCAGCGACTCCTCGGCCTGCTTCCGCTCGGTAATATCCAGGGCCACGCCGATAACGCCCAACACGCTGCCCGACCCGTCGACGTAGGGAATCTTCGAGGTGTTGACCCAACGAACACCGCTTTGGGTCTGCCACGGCTCGTCAATGCCCAGCTTGGCCTTCTTGTTCCTGATCACCTCCAGGTCGTCTTCCCAGTACGCCTGCGCCTGATCTTTCGGGTAGAGCTCAAAGAGGCTCCGCCCTTCTATTTCCTCGTTAGTCAATCCATGCGCATCGGCCACGAATTTGTTTACCCTGATATATTTGTTGTTCTTATCCTTATAGAACACCAGTCCTGGAATGCTATCTATGATAATCTTAAGCTCTTCGGCAGTTCGACGTTGTTCTTCCTGGGCCCCAAGAAGGGCCGAAATATCCCTGGCGGCTGCGAAGACCCCCTCAACTTGTCCGGTATGACCGCGATACACTGAGGCATTAAATTCAACAGGTATAGATTTGCCACTTACATGCAAAATATCAAGGCGATAGTCCCGCACGTGTCCTTCATTGAACACGATAAGATAGCCGGCTTTGGCCATTTCTGGGTCAGCGAAACAGGATGAGAAATCAGAGTTGAGCAGTTCGTCTCTGGTTTTGCCAGTAACCCTAGACATGCTGTCATTGACATCGGTAATCTTTCCATCGGAAGAAATGGTCACCAATGGATCTATGCTTGCTTCAAACAGGCTGCGATTGTAAGCGTTGAGCATTCTAAGCTCATCAGTCTTCTCTCGGACAAGCTGATCGAGGTGGTCCCTGTGGGAGCGCAGCTCCTCTTCTGCCTTCTTGAGCCTCGAGATATCCGTGGCAACCTCAAGGCGTACAAGTTGGTTTCCCGTCCACTGGATGGCCCGGTCCCTGCAATCGAACCAGCCACCATTCTTCGTGTTCTGGAACTCCCAGCGATGAGTATCACGGGGCGTACCGTCGGGGTTCACCAGGAGATGGTTTGTGCAGAACTCGCAGGGCCGGGTCTGACCCACCTGCAGGAACTCATAACATTTCACACCAGGAACAAAGGTGCCGAATATATCACGACCCAGCTTATTTAGGAAAAGTAGTTCATATGTATCCATGTCGGCAACGTATGCCAAAGCATCCATGCTGTCCAATACGGCCCTGGTGACGCTGAAGCCCCCTTCACCATCGGACGAGTCGCCTTCCACGGTCCCATGTCGAGAATCTTCACCCAAATCCATGTAGTACCTCCAGATGGCCTACTTGCGGCCCAAAGCAGGAAACACTCAAAAAATAATCAACACAACAATAACCAATTTGTAAAGGTTGTCCATTAGTGCCTGGCGCCGCCGGGTGGGTGAACGCACTTCCACTCAGAGCGACGCAACAGAACACCACCGAGGAGATCCGCAAGCTCTCCGGCCCCGGCTCTTCTGAACTTTCATTCCCTTTACGTCAGCCAGTATGAACGATTCGAACGTCATGTCAACAGTGGGTTCGAAGAGCTTTTCCCTCTGGAGTGGCCCCCTATGCCGCCGGATGACAACAGAGGCAAAGAGCGGATTCTGTAGACATCCGACACCGCGCTGGCTCGAGGGGGTCGGGCCTCACGAAGTGCAAGCTCCATCGATCCATGGCACCCCTACGTTCATCTTGCCCTCGGTGCCCAAAGATCATATAAGCCTCCGGGGAGGTTGAGATGTCGCAAGCCATATTGGATGCCATTCGTGAGGCGGGTGTCGTTGGGGCTGGTGGGGCTGGGTTTCCAACCCACGTCAAGGCCCAGGCGAAGGTCGAGATTGTTATTGCCAATGGCTCCGAATGTGAGCCCCTGCTGCAATCGGACCAGAGCCTCATGGTTCACCACGCCGCTGAGATTCTCCGAGGCCTTCAGCTGGTCATGGAGTGCACAGGCGCAACCCAGGGAATAGTCGCTCTCAAAGAGATCTACACTGAGGCAATTGCCGAATTTAACAGGCTTCTGCCCAAATACCCTGAAATACGCATTCATACGCTGGGTAGTTTCTATCCCTCCGGCGATGAACAATCCATAGTGTATGAGGCCACAGGCAGAATAGTGCCCGAAGGGGGCATCCCTCTGAATGTGGGAGTGGTCTGCGACAACGTCGAGACCCTCTTCAATGTGGCCAAGGCCTGGTCCGGCGCTGCTGTGACCCACAGAACCGTTACCGTGGTTGGCGAGGTCCGCAGGCCCGGCGTCTGGCGCTTCCCCATCGGCACCAAGGTCTCCGACGCCATAGAAGCGGCGGGCGGTACGGCACTGGACGAGGTCGCCGTCATCGACGGTGGTCCCATGATGGGGGCAATCTCGTTCAATACCGACGGGGTTATCAGGAAGACAACTTCTGCCCTCATCGTGACGCCAAAGGACCACCCACACGTGGTCCGTCGAACCCTGCCGGTCAATATGGAGCTCATCCGAACCATCTCCATGTGCTGCCAGTGCCGAGAGTGCACCGACCTCTGCCCGAGATACCAGTTGGGCCACGACCTGGAACCTCACAAGGTCATGCGGGCAGTCATTACCCGCTCCGAGGTGCCTCCGTCGCAACTGACGCAGGCCCACATCTGCTGCCTTTGCGGTATCTGCGAGACCGTGGCCTGTCCTCTTGGGCTGTCGCCACGCAACGTCTTTGCCCAGGTTCGCCAGGAGCTCAAGGCCAAAGGCGTACCCAACCCCCACCACAGAGCCCCCTCGGAGGTCCGCTTCGCATACCCGCACACCAAGATCCCCAAGGAGAGAGTTCTTGCCCGCTGCCAGATGACCGACTACTACAAGCACCTCCACTACGAGGGCGAGATTGCCAGTGTGCGGCGAGTGGAAATCCCCACGAGCCAACATATCGGCGCCCCCTCCATCCCCTGCGTGCGTAAAGGCGATGCCGTCAACAGAGGGCAGCTCATTGCGGCAATTCCAGATGGCAAGATGGGGGCAAATATACATGCATCTATCTCCGGCATGGTTGTCTCAGTAAATGATCAACGCATTGTTATAGAGGGCTAAATCATGAAAGAGCCGGCAATCGGAATCATCGAACTAAACAGCCTCGCCCTGGGCACCGTGGTCACCGACGTCATGGCAAAGCGCTCCCCTGTAAGGGTGCTGGAAAGCCACACCATCTGCCCCGGGAAGTTCCTCATCATCGTTGCCGGGATGGTCGACGAGATTAACGAAGCCATGCAGGTGGGCAGGCACTACGCCGGATATACCATGACCGACAGCACCATCATCGAGAACCTGGACAAGCAGGTGCTGCCGGCAATCCAGGGGGCCAACCCCGTACCCGAAATCAAGGCCGTGGGCCTCCTGGAAACCTGGGCCGTCCCATCATGCGTCATCGCTGCCGATGCGGCCTGCAAAGCAGCGGCCATAACACTCATCGAAGTCCGCCTGGCAAATGGTCTGGGTGGTAAGGCTTACATGACCCTGACGGGGGAGCAGCACGAGGTAGAGGCAGCAATGGAAGCCGCGGTGAAGTCCATCGGAAGCGGCCTGCTGATTCGACACGAGGTCATTCCAGCCCCGCATGAGTCGGTCAAGCCAACGTTGTTCTGAACCGGTGCCGATGATGCTCTCCCCAATGCCCCACGGCGGTGACTGATGTTTGGTCTGGTTCGCTCATGGAAGCGAAAGAGGTTAGCCAAGAGGCCTTTCCCGGAAGAGTGGATGGCCTATGTCACGAAGCATGTGGCCTTCTACGAGTTTCTCTCTGAGGCCGCACGCCAGCGATTCCTCCGCAAGCTCAAGGTCTTTGCCTGGGAGAAACACTTCATCGCTGCTGGCGGCATGGAGATTACCGACGAAGTGAAGGTGGTGATCTCGGCAGCGGCGGTGAGGCTGGTTCTGAACCTTGGGCTGAGCTACTACGACAGGTTGACGGAGATAGTGGTCTATCCTGGACACTACCGGCATCCCGACGATGATGGCGATTTTGTGGTATTTGGTGAGGCTCACCATTGGGGAACCGTTGTGTTGTCCTACGAGGCAGTGCTCCACGGCCTTGCCAACCACAGCGATGGCCACGATACCGCAACCCACGAGTTTGCCCATGTGCTGGACCGGGCCGGAGGGGCCTTCGACGGCACCCCCTTGCTGCACGCCTTGCAGGACTACCGACCCTGGGCAAGTGTCATGAGTCACCACTTCGAGAGGCTCCAGGAGGGCAACCGACCCGAGCGGAGAGTCATGAGATCTTACGGCGCCACCAACGAGGCGGAGTTCTTCGCTGTGGCAACTGAATCGTTCTTCGAGAAGCCCATAAGGATGCACCGGGAGACCCCCGAACTGTACGAGACTCTCAAGCAGTTCTACCGATGCGACCCCCTGGAGAGACGCCGTCAGGCCTCAGGGCGCCGTTCGGGCAAGGGCACCGAGCCTGCCTGAAGTAGGGTCGTCACGAGGTGAAACATGCGGAGCCTTGCGTTGAGACTGTGCACCATACTAATTCCGATCTTGCTCTTGCCTCTTGGCGCGTGCACCGGCGCCACCACTATTCTGGCGGACCCTTCGCTTCCTTGGGTAACATCCAAGGTTGAGGCTCCCGGGGTTGAGTACCACCAGTTCCAAAGCCGGACCACGGGAACCACGGTCAGCTTTCACCTATACGTCCCCCCTCAGTACCACGATGGGTCCGAGCATCTGCCCGTTCTGTACTGGCTGCACGGCACATCGGGGGGATTGAAGGGCATCGCACCGCTGGCAAACCACTTCGATGGGGCCATGAGGGCCGGGACCGTTCCGCCCATGCTGGTGGTCTTCGTCAATGGCCTGCCAAAGCGGCTCTGGGCCGATTCCAAGAGCGGCTCATCGCCCGTTGAGACCCTCTTCATCACCGAAGTGATCCCCATGGTGGAACGACTCTATCGAACCATACCCAAGAGAAGTGGCCGCATCCTCGAAGGTTTCAGCATGGGTGGATACGGTGCTGCCAGATTGGGCATGAAATACCCCGAACTGTTCGGCAGCATCTCGGTGCTTGCGGGGGGGCCTCTGGATCTGGAACTGCGGGGGCCCAAGACCAGGAACAACGCCGGCCTGAGGGCAGAAATACTCCGGGAGGTATGCAGCGACGACCTGGAGTACTTCAGGTCCATCAGCCCAATCACAATCGCAGAGTCAATGGCCCGCACCCCGCAGGACAAAAGGCCACTCATGCGGCTTGTGGTTGGTGAACTGGACGAGACTCGCGCACTGAAACAACTCTTCCACCAGCGCCTCACGGACCTGGGCGTCGCCCACACCTACACCGAGTACCCCGGCATCGGGCACGACGCACTGGCCCTGCTCAAAGCCCTGGAAGAGAGCTCCGAGGAGGGAGACACTGGCAGCTTCTACCGAAGGGCGTCCAAAGAGCGTTAGTACAGCCGGAGCGGCTGGGCGATTGTAGGGGCTTGGTTCCACAGGAGTCCAATGACGTCCCATAGGCACTCCAGCCCGGAAGCCTCTTTGACATGCCCGCCTGACAGTGGTAAACGCCCCTTGAACAAGGGTCTTCCCTCATTCAGGCAGCGTCTTCTACGGTATTTATCGTAGAATCTACTGTATGTGTGAAGATTTTTCTATTGAGGCCGGTGATGTCTTTGAGGTTGCAACTCTGTATTTGTTTGGTTGTTGTTGTTGTTTCGCTCTTTTCATGTGGTAACGGCTCAAAGAGCGGCGATTCTATTGGTGTCGATTCTGCAGGGGAACTGGATCTTCGAGCCGTGGACTCTGCGCAGGAGACCAGGGACTCCGATATGGCCCGAGGCGAGACATCCTCGGACACTGCCCGGGATTCTAA
Organism: uncultured Myxococcales bacterium; assembly: GCA_964593355.1. Lineage (GTDB taxonomy): Bacteria > Myxococcota_A > UBA9042 > CAIXZC01 > CAIXZC01 > CAYTWV01. The sequence goes on along the minus strand of CAZQHM010000002.1, from coordinate 1,432 downwards.
TCCGGCTCTTCCCGGACTGGAGGTCGTTGCCACGGCCGGATGCGGAGCGCCAGCCTATGAACTGCTGCCTCCATCGGGGCTTGGCAAGGTAGTTGTAGTAGAGCACATGCCCAGCCTAAGCATCAAGGGGCCGCAGATTGACACCATGGCCGCGGCAGCGGGGGTGACGGCATTCTCTCCAGTGCCCTATGATGTGGAGGTATTCCGGTTCAGATACACGACGCAGGATCGGGGCAAAGAGGTGGAGGCAACCGCACTTATGGCCTTTCCGAAGCTTTCAGAGAAGGCAGAGATACCGACTGTGGCGTGGATGCACCAGACCACGGGGATGGAGGACTTCTGTGCTCCATCGGGGCGTGGGCTGTTGTGGGCCATGCCGGCCATTATCCTGGCGTCGCTGGGGCAGGCCGTGGTGGCCCCGGACTACCTGGGGCAGAATGGATTCGGAGACGAGTCCGAGCAGTACCATCCCTACTTCATCGGAGAGCCTTCTGCTTTGGCGACACTGGATTCGCTGAGGGCGCTGTGGGCCTTTGCGAAGTCCGACGATGCAGCGCTGGTCACTGGCCTGCCGTCGCACAAGGTGGTGCTTGCGGGGGGATCCCAGGGAGGCAGTGTGGCGATGTGGGCTCAGCGTTACGTGGATGTGTACCTGCCTGAAGCAGATGTGGAGGCCGTGGTGGCCATAGCCCCGGCAACCAATCTGCTTGGGATGCTGGAGAGCGGGACGAAGCAACTCTCGGTAGGAGGAATAGGCATGGCCATGACCCTCATGCTGGCGAAGGACTGGTATTCGGGAACTGCCTCGCTGGAGGAGGTGCTGACCCCCGAGGCAGTGGTGTTCGTGCGCAACATCATAGATACACAGTGCCCCAAGGCAGAGCTGCCTCCCGAAGTCACCGCACTCACCGACGTCTTCTCGGCGCAGCTCATCCAGGCAGTGGCTGTGGGCACCTTCGACAAGATGGAACCGTGGTACTGCTACTTCGCCGAAAACACGCTGGCTCTCAGCGCCGTGCCTCTGGTTCGCCATGCCCCGGTGCTATACATCACGGGTGAACTTGACGACATCTCCATTACCGAAGTGCAGCGGCCTGATGTGGAGCGGCTGTGCCAGCAGGGCTACAAAATCGAACACGTGGAGTGTGCAGGTATGGGCCATTTCGACACGGCCCTGAGCGCCATGCCCCTGGCCTGGGACTGGGTGAAAGAGATAAGGGCCGGCGCCCAGATTCGGGCGGACAAGCTCTGCACAATCTCCGCCCCATCTCAGTGCAAGTGAGTAGCAGAACATCCCGCCGCAGAAACAGCAACGCAGGGTGCCACCGCCAAAAGGGCCTGACCAGGAAGCCGAGACTACGTCGCCAAGGCTTCGTAAGCCCAAGGCGCCAGGTGGGCAACTCAATTCGGCTACTCGGTGTTCGGCTACTCG
>CAZQHM010000001.1:186692-281151 GCA_964593355.1 uncultured Myxococcales bacterium | reverse complement strand
CCCTCACTGCCTTCCCACGCCACTGGGCCTACCTGCGACAGCGCGGATGGCTCAAGCACGTCCTCGCTCACAAGAACAAGCGAATAGGCGCCGGTGCGCCTATACAGTCGCGGCAGTCGGGGGCAATATCCTTCTCAACCATTGCTCACCATTCTCGTCCCCCCCCTCGACTCGGCCTCCGGCCGGCTCGGGGTACACGGCTGCTGGGTGGATCGAGATATGTGAGCAGCCGTGTAGAACCAACGGTTGGAGCAACGGGTGCGGCGTTCAGAGCGATAGGGCGAAATGGCCGGGAGGCCTTCTCCTTCCTTCGATGAATCGGGCGAACAGCCCTCCTCAATCTGCCCTGCCCCCTCACAAACCCTTTGTACGATCCACCTTTGCTGTTCTAATATCCCTTCCGTCGTTGCCCCATGAGAGGAGTTTGAGAAGCCAGATTGGTAGGAGTGCCGGGATCATGGTCAGGCTGGAAGAACTTACGGTCGGAACGAGGGTGCGTGGACTTGTGCCGGAAGGTGCCGCTACGGTCAAGGCCGTCAATTGGTTCGGCGACAGCGTTGTTGAGCTGATCTTCGAAACCGGGAAGGGGCTTGGGAACCGTCTTGTCTACCGAAACGACGAGCCGTCTCTGGAACTGGTGGCATCCGGCCGCCCGTGGTCCTTTGACGGGGATGGGAACTTGCTGCGGCTGGTCTCGGAAGCCATGCGCATTCGCCTGGCCTGGCTGTTTGACCCATATTTGGCCGTTACGACCTCCATCATTGAGCCATTGCCCCATCAGATCAGTGCCGTCTATGACGAGATGCTGCCTCGCCAACCCATGCGGTTCTTGCTTGCCGACGACCCCGGTGCCGGAAAGACCATCATGGCAGGCCTGTTGGTTCGGGAACTTCTGGTCCGGGGAGAGCTGGAACGATGCCTCATAGTGGCACCTGGCAGCATAACGGAACAGTGGCAGGATGAGTTGGCCGAGAAGTTCGGGCTGGAATTCGACATCCTAACCGGGGACATGATCCGTGCAGCTCGCACGGGAAATCCATTTGGGCAGAAGAATCTGCTCATTGCCCGGCTGGATCAGATGAGCCGGAACGAGGATCTGCAGGCGGTCTTCAAGCAGGCCCCGGAATGGGACCTGATTATCGTGGACGAAGCTCACCGGATGAGCGGACACTATGAAGGCACGGACCTCAAGCTGACAAAGAGATACCGGTTGGGACAGGTGGTGGCCGAACACTGCCGCAACTTGTTGTTGATGACCGCAACTCCCCACAACGGCAAAGAAGAGGATTTTCAGGTCTTCATGGCGCTGCTGGACGGCGACCGTTTCGAGGGCAAATTCAGAGACGGCGTCCACTTGGCCGACCCCTCCGATTTGATGCGTCGCCTGGTCAAAGAGGACCTGAAGCGCTTCGACGGACGTCCCCTCTTCCCAGAACGCCGCTCCTACACCGCCCAATATGAGTTGTCCGACCCGGAGGCCGCTCTGTATGCCGACGTGACCCAGTACGTCCGGGACGAAATGAACCGTGCCGAACGCTTTGCCGACGCGGAAAACCAAAGACGGGTCAACGTGGGATTCGCCTTGATGACCCTGCAAAGGCGGCTGGCATCGTCGCCCGAGGCCATCTACACCAGCATCAAGCGACGTCGGGAACGGCTGGAGAAGAGACTTCGGGAAGCTCGACTTCAACTGAGAGCAGGTGCGCTGCCCATAGATGCCGACGAAGAGAAACTGCGCTATTCCGCAGACGACCTCGACAACCTCTATGACGATGCCCCCGCCGAGGAGCAAGAGAAGGTCGAAGAGTCCCTGCTGGACCTTGCTACCGCTGCCCGCACGGTGGAGGAACTGGACACGGAAATATGCCGACTGCTGGATTTGGAAGGGAAGGCCCAGAAGGTGCGGCTTTCCTGCCAGGATACCAAGTGGAACCAGTTGAACTCCATCCTCGACAATCCACTCATGTGTGATGAACAGGGGTCCCGCCGCAAGCTGGTGGTGTTCACCGAGTTCCGAGATACCCTCACCTACCTGGCCGGGCGCATCCGCACAAGGCTGGGCCGCCCCGAGTCCGTGGTGGAGATACACGGCGGTGTCTCTCGGGAAGAGCGTCGCATGCACATTCACGCCTTCATGAATGATCCCGCCGTGCTGGTGCTGGTGGCCAATGATGCCGCAGGCGAAGGGGTGAACCTTCAGCGGGCCCACCTTATGGTCAACTACGACCTGCCCTGGAATCCCAACCGCCTGGAGCAGCGCTTCGGGCGCATCCACCGAATTGGCCAGGAGGAGGTCTGCCACCTCTGGAACCTCGTAGCCAAGGAGACCCGTGAGGGCGACGTGTATTACCAGCTCCTTGAGAAGCTTGAGCGGGAACGCATGGCCCTGGGCGGCAAGGTCTTCGATGTACTTGGCCAGCTCTTTGACCAGCGGGCGCTTCGGGACCTGTTGCAGGAGGCAATCCGATATGGCGACGACCCAGTGGTCCGCGCCCGTGTGCACCAAGCCGTTGAACAGGCCGTTGACCGGGACCACCTGCGCCGCCTCCTGGAAGTGCGGGCGTTGGTGCACAACTCCATGGACTGGAGCCACATCGAAGCCATCAGGGATGAGATGGAGCGGGCCCACGCCCATCGCCTTCAACCCAACTACATCCAGGCCTTCTTTTCCGAGGCGTTTGCCCTGATGGGCGGCAAGATAAGTCGGCGGGAGAAGGGGCGCTTCGAGGTATATCACGTCCCCGCACCCATCCGGGAACGAGACCGGCAACTGGGCAGCGGAGCACCCGTACTTCAGCGTTATGAACGGGTGACTTTCGAGAAGGGCAAAGTGGCCGAACAGCCTCGGGCCTGCCTGGTTTGCCCGGGAAGCCCGCTGTTGGATTCCACTATCGACCTGGTGTTGGAGCGGCATCGGGACATCCTGAAACAGGGTGCTGTGTTGGTGGACGAGAACGACCTCACACAGACTCCTCGCCTGCTCTTCTATTTGCAGCATGACGTTGTGGACGGGCGACTCACCAATCGACGTGAGCATCATGTGGTGTCCGGGCGGCTGGCCTTCCTCGAAGTTGGACCCGAGGGCCAATTCCGGGATGCCGGAGCAGCGCCATATCTGGATTATCGGGCACCATCCAGTGCGGAATTGGAGAGACTTCGTGGCGACCTTGATGCTGGTTGGCTTCGGGCAGAAAACTGGGAGGGCCGCTGCCTCTCATTTGCCATCCAAAGCATAGTTCCGGGTCACATTGAGCAGGTGAAGATTCAGAGGCTTCCCCTCATCGAGAAGATTGAGCGTGAGGTCAAGGCCAGGCTCCAAAAGGAGATCAACTTCTGGGATCATCGGGCGGAGGACTTGAAGGCTCAGGAGCGGGCCGGGAAGTCCACGAGGCTGCCTGCCTACGTGGCAACAGAGAGGGCAGAGCGTTTGGCCGACCGATTGCAGCGCCGTCTGTCCAATCTGAACCGAGAGCGTACCTTCGCACCTCACACCCCCGAAGTCTTGGGCGGTGTGCTGGTGGTGCCGCTGGGGCTGCTTCGCAAGCGACTGGGCGCTAAAGAAGCCCAGCCCGACGACCACTCCACGGCCGAATCCCGGGCTGCAGTTGAGAGGCTTGCTATGGAAGCGGTTATGGCCGCCGAAAGAGAACTTGGGCGTGAGCCTCGGGATGTGCACCAGCAGAAGGGCATCGGCTACGACATCGAGTCCAAAGACCCAGCTACGGGGCAACTCCACTTCATCGAAGTCAAAGGCCGTGCTGCCGGACAAGATAACGTGACACTTACCCGCACCGAGATTCTGTGTGGCCTGAATGAGCCCGAGAAGTTCCGGCTGGCGCTAGTAGTGGTGGAAAACGGTGTTGCTCAGCCTCCGGTCTACGTGCGAGGCTTCGACTGGGGCCAGCCAGGATTCGCCCAGACCAGTTCCACCTATTCGTTGGGGAGCCTGCTGGCACAGGGGGGAGAACCATGCTGATTTCCCTTGAACAGGTTCAGAAATGGCTGTTGGTGGAAGAGGGAGAGACGATTGAGTTCAAGGAGGCAAAAGGGAGCTTCAGCTTCGAGAGTCTAGCGAAGTACGTGACAGCCATCGCCAATGAGGGTGGTGGCTACATCGTGTTTGGTGTATCGCCCAAAGTGCCGAGGAGGGTGGTGGGCTCCGGCGTTTGGCCGGATTTCTCGTCGAAAGCTCACGAAATCCTTCAGAGGACGCATCTTCGTGTCGATGTGGCGGAGGTGCAGCATCCGGATGGCCGAGTTCTGGTTTTCAAGGTTCCGGGGAGGAGTATCGGTACGCCGGTGGCGCTGGATGGTGCTTACTGGATGAGGGCCGGAGAGAGTCTGGTCGCCATGACACCCGAGAGGCTGAAGTCCATCTTTGATGAGGCCGTTGCCGACTTCTCGGCCGAGGTTTCGAAGTCGGCAACGATTGAAGACCTGGACCCAGTGGCGATCGCTCGGTTTCGTCTGCTGTGGAGGCAAAGATCGAACAATCCATCTCTGGACGCGCTCTCCGACATTCAACTTCTGGAAGATGCTGGGCTGCTAGTGTCCGGTGCCGTCACCCATGCGGCGATAGTCCTGCTTGGAAAGGCGAAGCCAATGGCTAGGCTGCTGGGGCAGGCCGAAGTCATCTTCGAGTATCGGTCCGATGAAATGCCCGGCCCGGCGAATCAGCGGGTCGAGTTTCGGCAGGGGTTTCTTACTTTCTTTGATGAATTATGGAATCTGATCAACCTCCGCAACGACAAGCAATCTTATCAGGATGGGCTCCTGATGCGTTATGTCGAGACCTTTGACGAGAGGGTCTGCCGTGAAGCCATATTGAATGCCATCAGCCACCGGGACTACCGCTCGGGGGCTTCCGTAAGTGTCCAGCAGTTTCCCAGGCACATGCTAATCGAGAGTCCTGGTGGGTTTCCAGATGGGGTTGACCAGGAGAATCTTCTATTCAGGCAGTCGGCCAGGAACCGCTTGCTGGCCGACTCTCTGGCGAAATGCGGATTCGTCGAGCGTGCCGGTCAGGGTGCCGACCTTATGTTCCGGCGATGTATCGAACAGGGGAAGGGCCTCCCTGACTACTCAGGCACCGACAAGCACTGGGTCAACCTGCGGCTTCATGGCAGCATCAAGGATCCTCAGTTTATCAGATACTTGGAGGGAATCTCCAAGAAGACCGGGCGCTCATTCGGTGTACGGGAGTTGTTGGTTCTGTCCGCCATTCACGATGAGCGAACCCCGGGCCGGGCGCTGGAGCAGGAGGTCACATCCCTCGTGGCCTGTGGGGCCATTGAGCGGGTCTCCAGAAACAAGTTGGTACTTGCCAGGAAGTTCTACGAGATGGCGGGGAGGCCAGGTGAGTATACGCGTCGTCGAGGCCTGGACCGCGAGACAAACAAGGAGCTGTTGGTGAGGCACATCACGGCCGCCGGGGTTTCTGGGGCGAAGATGGCAGAGCTTCTGCAGGTCCTTCCCGCCAAGTCTCGCCATGACGTGGGCCATCTCCTGGTCGAACTCAGAAGGGAGGGGCGAGTCCACATGCGGGGCATTAGACGAGGAGCGGCATGGCAAGCTGGGCCTGAACCCGAAGCCAATTTGCCCGTCGACGAGGGAGAAATGCGCAAATGATTGCTCATGCGCATCTCGGAACAGCCCGGAATTGCTGTATTGTTTTGCGCAGCTTTGTCTGGGTACTGCGCAAAACCCGTGCGCAAACCTGCCCAATTGCTTCCAGACAAACCCAGCCCGTTCAGTGCAATCTCGGCAAATCCAGTTCAAAAGTGAGATGCCTCGGCGCCAAGGCCGTAGCCGGTCAAATCTATGGGCGGACTTGGGGAGGAACTCCACGAGTGACCCTCCAGCTCCATCCTGGAACCAGAGGATTTTGCGTCAAGCATTCGCAACCTGAACATGCTTGGCTGGGTGGACCTGGTTCACAGCCCGGAGCTTCCCGTTGTGGAAGAACCGTTCTGATGGCAGTTCTTAGTAGGGCGAAATCCATATGAAGCATCAATCCCAGTCAATCCCAGTCAATCCCAGTCAATTACAGTCAATTCGGGATTACCCAGTCCGCCAATTATGTGCCAATTTGGGAATCAACAGATACTCACCGGGTAGCGAATCCGTAGAGAGGCTGAACGGGGCCCACGAAGAGAGCCGGGAATCGAGCAAGAACCCCGGAAAGGAAACCGAACCCCTTCGGGAAGGCGGAGAATCAAGCCTTCGTGCGTCCCGCTACAAGCACATAGAACACTGGAGTGCAAAGAGTACAACGCAACATGTGGTCGTTCGACTGAAAGATAGCCTCCCCACGGACGTGCTGGCTGATTGGCATGAGGAGTTGCGTTCGGTCGACAGTGCAAACGTCAACGATGAGCGTGTCCGCCGGATTCAGATGGCGCTGGACGCCGGGCATGGTGGCTGTTGGCTCAAGGACCCGGCAATAGCGGTCACTGTCGAGAATGCGCTGCTCCACTTCGACGGAGCCAGGTATCGTCTTCACGCATGGGTCATCATGCCCAATCATGTCCACATCCTCGTGTCGATTGGTAACGAGTATTCACTCTCATCAATAGTCCATTCGTGGAAATCATTCACATCGCACCAAGCCAACCGAATACTCGGAAGGAGTGGTCCGTTCTGGCAGGAGGACTACTTCGACCGACGCATCAGGAATTCTCGGCACTTCCAAGCAACTGTCCGCTACATCGAAGAGAATCCCGTGAAAGCGGGGCTCGTGCCGTCCCCTGAGCTTTGGCCGTATGGTAGCGCATCATCCCGCTTGGCGGCCCCGGCGTCCCGCACGGTGGCCCCGGCGTCCCGCCGGGGAGGCTCTTCCCCCTCGAAGGAAGGAGGCCCACCGTGGAGCCCCGGCGTCCCGCCGGGGGTCCATTCGTCCCCTTCGCAACGCGTCACTCCCACGACCGTGCCTACCACCACGAACCATGGCGTCACGAACTCCGCACGCCCCACGGCGGCCGGGACGGCCGCACTCCACAACGACCCCCACGAAGGGGTAAGCAACGAAATCGAGACGGCGGCCCCGGCGTCCCGCACGGTGGCCCCGGCGTCCCGCCGGGGAGGCTCTTCCCCCTCGAAGGAAGGAGGCCCACCGTGGAGCCCCGGCGTCCCGCCGGGGGTCCATTCGTCCCCTTCGCAACGCGTCACTCCCACGACCGTGCCTACCACCACGAACCATGGCGTCACGAACTCCGCACGCCCCACGGCGGCCGGGACGGCCGCACTCCACAACGACCCCCACGAAGGGGTAAGCAACGAAATCGAGACGGCGGCCGGGACGGCCGCCAAACCCACGAAACGAGGTCCGCACGAATGACCCCCATCCGCAAGAAACTAATCGAAGTCGCCCTACCCCTGGAAGCCATCAACGTGGCGTCGGCACGGGAGAAGTCTATACGGCACGGCCATCCGTCCACCTTGCACCTGTGGTGGGCAAGGCGACCGTTGGCAGCATGCCGGGCCGTGTTGTTCAGCCAGTTGGTGGACGACCCCTCGGCCTGGCCCGACCACTACCCCACCGATGCTGCCCAAGAAACCGAGCGCCAACGATTGTTCGGACTTATCACTGACCTGGTGCAGTGGGAAAACTCCAACAGCGATAAGGTCATCCACGCTGCCCGACTGGAAATCGCCCGAAGTATGGCCAGGGGCCGCAAGGCCAACGGTGAAGCCGACCACCGAGACGACGCCGTCCTCAGAATTCCACCCTTCTGCACAGGCGAAGGCCACTACCTCGCCCAAGCTCCCGACAAGTCCGACGCTGCCACGGTCAACAGCTATCTGGCCGAAGTAGCACCCCCGGTCCACGACCCCTTCGCCGGTGGCGGCTCCATCCCCCTGGAAGCCCAGCGCCTGGGCCTTCGAGCCATCGCCACGGACCTCAATCCCGTTGCAGTCCTGATAAACAAGGCCCTAATCGAGATCCCCCCGAAGTTCGCAGGGATGCCACCCGTGAACCCCGAATCCAGGAAGAGTGCCGGAATGCGTACCTGGAAAGGTGCCCAAGGCCTGGCCGAGGATGTTCGGTACTATGGCAAATGGATGAGGGACGAAGCCTTCAAGCGCATCGGACATCTCTACCCGCCGGTGAAGATCACCGAGGAGATGTGCGAAGATCGTCCAGACCTCAAGCCTTACAAAAACAAAGAACTAACCGTAATAGCCTGGCTCTGGGCCCGCACCGTGGCCAGCCCCAATCCGGCCTGCAACGGCGTCCATGTGCCGCTTGTGTCAAGCTTCTGGCTGAGCAAGAAGCCGGGCAAAGAGGCTTGGATTGAGCCGGTTGTCGATCGGGAGACCAACACGTGGCGATTCGAGGTCAGGGTTGGGAAGCCGAAGGACACTGCGGCGGTAGATGCGGGGACCAAGACTGGGAGAGGCACCTTCCAGTGCATCCTGTCCGGAGAACCGATGGCACCGGGTCACATCCAGGCCGAAGGCAAGGCTGGACAGATGAAGGACAGGCTGATGGCCGTTGTGGCTGAGGGTCAGCGAACACGGCTCTACCTGCCGCCAACCCAGGAACACGAAGCGACCGCTCGAGTGCCGCTTCCTGACTGGACGCCCGATTTCGAATTCGCCAAGAACTCTCGCCACATGACGCCATGGGTGTACGGACTTGATACGTTCGCAAAGCTCTTCACTCCACGCCAGCTTACAATCATGAACATTTTTAGTGAATTAATTGGGGCGACCAGAGAGCGTGTTTTGGTGGATGCTTGTGCGGCTGGGTTAGGAGCGGGCGTCGGGCTAGGGGAAGTTGGAGGCGCTGCCAAAGCCTATGGCGAGGCCATTAGTGTGACAGCAGGGTGTTGTATCAGCCGATTGGCGGATTTCAGCGCTTCGCTCTGCGTTTGGAGTCCCGCACCTAAGAACGAAGTTATCATGCACGTGTTTGGCCGCCAGGGCTTGACGATGAACGCCGACTTTGCCGAATCGAATCCTTTCAGTGAGTCTTCTGGCAACTGGTTAGGAGCTGTAGAATGGGTCGCACTAGCCCTGCAGAACCTACCTGCAAATCCAATCGGAAGGGCTTTTCAAATGGATGCGGCGCTGCCGGTCGACATTCCCCAGCGCATTATCTCGACGGATCCTCCTTACTATGACAACGTCCCATATGCTGATCTTTCAGACTTCTTTTATGTTTGGCTGCGTCGGTCACTCCACCAGATTTTGCCTTCGTTATTCACAACAATGCTTGTTCCGAAGGCCCCCGAACTCATCGCTGAACCCTTTCGGCAGGGTGGGAAGGAGGCCGCAGAAGTGTTCTTCCTTGACGGGATGACTGAAGCTATCCGTCAGATGTATTTTGCGCAACCCCAAGAGTTTCCGGCGGCAATCTACTATGCCTTCAAGCAAGCCGAGGGGACTGAGGAGGTAACCTCGTCGACCGGCTGGGAAACCTTTCTCCAAGCGGTAATGGTTGCGGGGTTCTTGGTTGGCGGTACTTGGCCTGTCCGTACTGAGCGTCCGGGGCGCCTCCGGGATACCGGTTCCAACGCCCTCGCCTCCTCCATAGTCCTAGTCTGTCGCAAACGCCCCGACGACGCGCCAACCACGGACCGCACCGAATTCCGACGCCTTCTCCGACAGGAACTTCCCGAGGCCCTTCGGCTCCTTCAGAAGGGCAACATCGCCCCCGTAGATATGGCGCAGGCCTCCATCGGCCCGGGCATGGCCATCTTTTCACGGCACTCCAGAGTACTGGAGTCCGACGGCACGCCGATGTCGGTCCGAACGGCACTGCAACTCATCAATCAGGCCCTTGATGAGTACTTGACCGAGCAGGAAGGGGAGTTTGACGGGGACACACGGTTTGCCATTACCTGGTTCGAGACTCGGATGTTTGACGCCGGGGCGTTTGGTGAAGCTGAGACGTTGGCGAAGGCCCGGAATGTCTCCGTGGCTGGGGTGGTGGAGGCGGGGTTCCTGCAGTCCGGCGTCGGGAAGGTGCGACTGCTCAGAAGAGAAGAACTGCCCGACGACTGGGACCCCACCAAGGACAAACGCCCTACGGTCTGGGAAGCCACCCAGCACCTCATCAAGCGCCTCGAAACAAAGGGCGAGCAGGGGGCAGCGGAACTGCTGGTGGCGTTGGGAGGCCGGGCAGCACCGGCCAGAGACCTGGCCTACCGGCTGTACACCACCTGCGAACGTAAGAAGTGGGCCGAAGAGGCTCGGGCTTACAACGGCCTGGTCATCGCCTGGCCCGAATTGGAGAAGCTGGCGTTGCAGGTGGGCGTGAAGAAGGAAAAGACTGGGCGGTTGTTGTGATTCGGCAGCGGGAAAGCACCGTGCAAGAAGCTGTTGAACGTGTTAGGCTGAGGACACCGTTGTGGTTCGATGAGCAAGAGGTAAGCAAATGATTTTGGCAGTTGAAGCGGAAAACTATCGGATGCTGAAATCTGTTCGAGTCGAATTGGAACGGTTTAATGTACTGATTGGTCCAAATGCCAGTGGTAAGACTACGTTCCTCGACGTGCTCTGCTTTATTTCGGATATCATTAAAGATGGGGTCCAGTCGGCGGTTAGCAGCAGGACGTCGAATTTTTATGATTTGTGCTTTGATCCTACTAAACCCGTGAGCATCGGTGTTGAAGTGGAGATCCCTGCCCATGCCTGGGTTGAATCACCAAACGAATTCTCCTTCACTGACTACGCCTGCTTGCGGTACGAGATCTCAGTTGGAATTGGGGATGACGACCAGGCGCTTCGCGTGCTTCAGGAAAACCTGTTCATGCTGCCCGGGGGCCATGGAAACCTCGTTCGTTCTTCCCACCCCGTGGGGACCGAAGCCGGCTTGATGCACCACTCGGTTCCAAGAGGGTGGAAGAAAGTCGTTAGTAAGACAGAAAAGGGGCAAGACTACTTCAGGGATGAAAAGACGAGCTGGAACAATATGTTTCGATTTGGGTGGGACAAGTCGGCGCTCGGCTCCATGCCGGACGACCCCACACGCTTCCCCCGCTCCCTTGCCGTTCGAGACCTGCTTCGAGACGGGATCACGCATCTGGCTCTGGAACCCAGGGTGTTGCGGGCATCCAGCCCGCCCGGCAGGAGTTCCACCTTGGGAAGGGAAGGAGCGAACCTGCCTCGCCTTGTCCGAGAGCTGCAAAACAGGGATCCCGTGCTCTTCAACGAGTGGGTTGCCCAATTGAGAGATGTGGTCAAAGGCTTGGCCGACTTTAGCGTGTGGGAGCGAGAGGAGGATAAGCATGCGATTTTGCAGGCCACCTTCTCTGGATCCCACCCGCAACCGGTGCCAAGTTGGCTGCTTTCAGATGGGACCCTTCGTCTCATGGCCCTGACTGCGCTTTCTTACGCGGGTAGGCCCGACCAACACGGAGTCTACCTGATCGAAGAGCCTGAGAACGGGCTTCATCCCCAGGTGGTCCAGGCAGTCTTCGAAGCTCTCACCAGCCCGGGAACGGGATATCAGTGGGTGTGTGCGTCCCACTCCCCTGTGTTCCTCGCTAATGTCGAGATGGAGCAAGCCCTGATATTTCGTCGTGACCCTGGTGGCTGGAGTACTATCAAACGAATCCGAGAGATTCCGGAGCTGGCCTCTTGGTCAGGCCGCGTGCGAATGGATGACCTCCTGGCTCTGGGGGTTCTGTCGTGATCGTGGAAAGGCCGCCGTATGATTTGGTCATTGTCTTCGCTGACGCCGATACCCAGCGGTTTGTAGAGCGCTTGGTTGAGCGGGGGCAGGAGCGACGGTGCCTCGCACCGTTGTCCTGGCGCAGCCACAGGGATACTCGGAGAGACTCACTTATTGCGAATCCCGGGCGCGTTACGGAGCCATTCAGGGGTCTCTGCCCCAAGCCCCGCCTGATGGTCTTATGGGACCACGTCGGTTCGGGCAGGGAATCGGAGTCGCCGTCCGCTGTCGAGGCTCATGTAACAACGGCCCTGATCGCATCGGGATGGCCAATTGCCGACCTGGCGGCAATTGCCATAGCGCCAGAGCTTGAGGTGCTGTTGGAGCCAACCTGGGACCGCGTTAAAAAAGCGCTGGCAGATAGGCGGCAACGGCCGCTACCAACCGACTCAGAGGTGAGCCAGGCAGCGAGGGCGAAGTTGGGAATTGGCCGCAACAGGCCCCTATTGTCCGACGACGCCAAGAGGGAGATGCTCGCCCACCCGAAGGAGATCCTGGAAGGTCTTGTAGAGCATCTGCAGTTGCGCCGTACCCCTCATCTGTATGCCGAACTGGGGAACGAGCTGTCCATTCCGGTGCTTAAGGGAGGAGGGGCCCAGCCAGCCTGCTCTCCTCCACCCACTGCCACCAATGCTGCGGCCCGAATCGCATCTTATCTTGTTCGCTGGTTTCCCGGAGGAGACGATGTCAATATCCAATCGTGACCGAGTAGGTAAGGCCCTTGAGCTGCTTCGTAGTGCACTACTTCCGTTCATGGAGGCACAGTTCCAGCGGCATTTGGGAGATGGGTGGCGGGAGATTGTGCTGGTACGGTTCGACATTCGGAAAGCCGAGGGGACGCTTCATCTGGACAATGCAACGTTGCTGAAGCTCTTCCTGCACCCCGAGGTATGGCGACAGATGCTGGAGCCTGTGCTCAGCCGCAATGCTCGCAGCTTTGCCGGCGAACTGGTTGAGGTGCGCAACAGACACGCCCACGATGAGGCCTTCACCAACGACCAGACAGCCCGGGCGCTGGACACCATCCGCCTCATGCTTGCAGAGATCGGGGCCGTACGTGAGGCCGAGCAGGTTGACGCAAGCTGGCAGGAGCTTCAACGAGCTGTTTACGCCGAGCAGGCGCGCAACAAGGTTCGCTACAAGCCACTCATCGAAGGTGCCCCCGCAGCAGGCCTGAAGCCCTGGCGAGAACTGGTCACCCCCCACGAGGATGTCATCTCCGGGCGTTATGTGCAGGCCGAGTTTGCTGCCGACCTGCACAACGTCCACTACGGCATTGGCGGCCCCGAATATACGGACCCTGAGGAGTTCTTCCGGCGCACCTTCATCACCGAAGGCATCCGTGAACTGCTGGTGGGTGCCCTTGAGAGGCTGGGCGGCAAGGGCGGAGACCCTGTGGTGGAGTTGCAGACCAACTTCGGAGGGGGCAAGACCCATGCGATGCTCTCTCTCTATCACCTTTTTGGTAGCGTGCAGACCACTCGCCTGCCCGGACTTGAGCCTATCTTGACTCAAGTGGGTATGGAAAAAGCGCCGCTGGCAAAGAGGGCTGTGCTGGTTGGAACTCACCTATCTGTCGGTGAGGTCACCAAGAAGCCTGACGGCACAAGGGTACGTACGCTTTGGGGCGAATTGGCGTGGCAACTGGGAGGCGGGGCCGGATTCGCCATGGTGGCCGACTCCGATGCTAAGGGGGTAAGCCCTGGGGCCAAGGTGCTGACAGACCTGTTCAACCGCTTTGGCCCATGCCTGGTGCTTATCGATGAGTGGGTAGCCTACAGCCGAAACACCGTAGACCGCAGGGACCTGCCCTCGGGCGACTTCGAGGCACAAGCAACCTTCGCTCAGGCAATCACCGAGGCCGCCAAGGCAGCGGATAGAGCCCTGGTGGTAGCATCCATACCCTCCAGCGATATTGAGGTGGGCGGCTCCAATGGTAAACACGCCCTGGCCGTATTGAAGAACATCTTTGAGAGGGTGGGAAAAACCTGGCGCCCGGCCAGCCCCGAAGAGGGGTTTGAGATTGTGCGACGACGCCTCTTCCAACCCATTACGGGTAGAGAGACGTTCGCCAACAGGGATGCCACCATTGAGGCGTTCTCAAGGATGTACGAACAGAACAGGGCCGAATTCCCTCCAGGCGTCGCCGAAGGAGCGTACAAGCGCAAATTGGAGGCCGCATTTCCGTTGCATCCGGATGTGTTCGACCAGCTCTATGGTGAGTGGAGCACGCTGGACAAATTCCAACGGACACGAGGGGTGCTTCGGTTGCTGGCGAAAGTAATCCACCACCTTTGGGAGTCCGGCGATTTGGGGCTGCTGATTCTGCCCGCCAGCATCCCCATGGGCGATGCGGCCGTTAAGTCAGAGTTGACCCGCTATCTGGAGGATGTGTGGGAGCCCATCATCTCTGAGGACGTTGACGGCCCCAACGCCCTGCCCAACGAATTGGACCGAGCTAACCCCAACTTGGGGAGGGTCAAGGCCTGTTTGAGGGTAGCCCGAACGTTGTACCTTGGGACGGCACCGGGGGCAGCGGGGAAGAACCCGGGCATCGACGACCGTCGGGTGCGGTTGGGGTGTACGCAGCCCGGGGAGAGTACTTCCACGTATGGCGATGCCCTAAGGCGAATCTCGGACAGGGCCAAGCACATCCATCAGGACGGCAACCGTTACTGGATCTCCACTAAGCCCAATCTTAATCGTCTGGCCGATGACCGGGCCAGTTCCTTCATGAGCAGACCCGAAGAGTTACACGCTGAGATTTCCCGGCGAATCAGAGAAGAGTGCAGGCACAGGGCCAACCGCGGCGATTTTGCAGGTGTTCACCCATGCCCGGAGGCCAGTTCAGACGTTGCCGACGAGTCGGAAGCCAGGCTTGTCATTCTCGGTCCGCAGTTCGCCCACAGAAAGGGACAGGCGGATAGCCCGGCCATGAAGCAGGCTCGGCTGCTACTTGACCATCGTGGCAATTCGCCCAGGTTGAACCGTAACACGCTGGTCTTCTTGGCGGCCGAAGAGGTACGGCTTGCTGAACTGATGCAGGGGGTAGCCCAGCATCTGGCGTGGAGGAGTGTGTTCGAAGATAAGGCCACCTTGAATCTTGACGAATTCCAGAGGCGGCAGGCTGATGCACGTACTAAGGACAGCAACGACACCGTTGACGCCAGAATTCGGGAGAGCTGGACCATGGCCCTCGTGCCCATGCCGCGCATGGCCAAGCCCGGAGAGCAACTGCGCCCCGATGAACTAATCGGCCTTGACGAGATAAGGGTCTCGGGCAGCGATCCACTGGCCAAGAGGACAAGCACGAAGCTGAAGAACGAAGGGGCCCTTGTGCCAGTGCTGGGGGGGCTGAATCTGCGAGACATGCTGGACAAGCACCTGTGGAAAGAGAGAAACCACGTATCCGTTGGGGACCTTGCCCAATGGTTCCCCAGGTATCTCTACCTCTCCCGCCTGGTGAACCAGGAGACTCTCTTTGGAGCAATCAAAGATGGCCTATCACAGCAAGACCCAGACGAGACCTTCGCCCTGGCCTCGGGCTTCGACGAAGTCACCTGTCGGTATCGTGGCCTCCAACTTCGACCAAACAACGCAATTCTGCAAAGCACCTCGCTGCTGGTGAAGCCTGCTGTGGCCAAGGCCCAGCTACAGGCGGATGAAGCGGAGCGAGTCCGCCTATCGTCCTCGCAGGTCATCTCATCGCCTGAGCAAAGCGCCACCGCCACCAATACGGAAACGACGCCCCCAGGGACGCCAACGCCCCGGCAACAAGCCCCCGGGACACCACCCCCCCTTCCCCCTCTCACTCCTCACTCCTCTCCCCTCTCTCCTCCTCCTCGCCCCAAGCCCCCCTTATTCATCGGCTCGGTGAAACTGGACGGCAATCGTGTGGGCCGAGATGCGGGCAGAATCGCCGAGGAGGTGCTCCAGCACCTGACCACCCTGCCTGGAGCGGAAGTCGACGTCCGCCTGGAGATCCAGATTCGCGTGCCCGGCGGCGTGTCGGATGATGTAGTGAGGACCGTGTCCGAGAACGCCCATACGCTGAAGTTCCAGACGGCGGCGTTCGAGGAGGAGTAGGCAGAAGCTGCTTGGCGGCAACGACCTCACTCCGGCCTACTGCGCTGTCTTGAAAGATGTCCCGAGCTACCCGAAGAGGCATCAGATGCCGGGAACGACACTGGCGAAAGCCGTCTTCGAATATGGTGGGATAACAGTAGAGGTGGAGAAGCCCCCGATCCCGGCGATTTGGCTGGACAGCTTCGCATTCATCAAGAGTGCCAAGCTCAACCTGGGCGAGGACCTCCCTGATGTTGACCGGTGCAGAATGGTCAGACTTCTAGCATTGGTTGAGGACAAGGTCCGTGATAACCGTCTCCTGTGCGTCCAGGGAGAGCAGGAGGAGGAGATTGATTGCGGTCAGACCGCCGGCCTTGAGGCGCGCCGGATTCTTGCCCAATCAGCACCGAGGTATCGGCTCAAACACAGATATGAGGTGGAGGCAGAGCAGATCTATCGGTTGTCGGGTGCTTTCTTGAAGGGCCAGAACTGTGTGACCCTTCCTTGGAGTGACGCCTTCTGCGCAACCTGGACTAACCATGTTGTTCCAGTCGAAGTTGAGGTCCGAACGCATGCAGCCAGAGCTAAGCTCTGCAGCGACCTGGAGCAAGTTCGACGGGCGATAGTGGGCAGAGTGATCTCCTTTGAAAGGCAGAAGGAGGTCGAACTCTGTCACCTTCTGCCACTGCGAGAAGAGATCCAGCAAAGGCTGGACGCCCTGACACCTGGCGAGGCCCCCTCTCAACGAGATAGGGCCCTATGTGACTATCTGGCGCGACTAGTAGCGGCTTGGGAGAGAGCGGGGGGACATAGGAGTCTGTTCAATCAGTTTCTTGGCAGCGCCCACGGAAAGGCGACCCCGATCGGCCAGATCTACTCCACCCTGTACGCAGATCTTCTCACCGGGGCGAGGGTGGAACAAGGTGATGCTTACGATCTACACCATATTTCGACGGCATTGCCGTACTGCCACTATATTCTTGTCGATGATAGATCGCTCAGAAGAATAATTAGACGCGGGCTTGACAAGACATGTCACATATTAGTGTTTAGTGAGCGTACCATAGAAGGCCTGTTTAGTGCACTATTAAACCTGTAGGGCACGGACTGCTTGGCGTTATGTGGTCTGCTTGTCTCCGGTTAACCATGCCTGAATCCATAGGTTCCCCTCGCTGCCTCCAACAGGAACGTGCCCAGAGACCATGCCCGAGTCTGGGTGCAGATGTCGGAATTGGGAGAGAGACAGCCACATGCGGAACGAGGTTGCCAACCACTCTGGATTATGGTATGACCCAAGTATGGATAATTGCAGAACAGAAGAGCAGGTCAGCACAGAGAAGCTATCGGTAAGATTATGGCATACTATTAAGTACTCCGGACCTCTACGCTGGTGGTACTCCGGCAGGCGACAGGCCGCCGGCAGGGTTCACCGCCGGGTTCCGGGCCTGGAGAAGGCACTGCGCCAGCGCGGCTTTGGACCGAAGCTGGAGTGGGTTTCGTCTTTAAGGAGCAGGCTGCTGCTCCTGTGCCTTGGCGCCTCCGTGCTTTCCTTGGTTGTGGCCCAAGCCTGCTCGGGCCTAGTGCCGCTGCCAGACTGGTGGCCGCAGCAAGCAACCTTGTTGAGCCTACTGCTGGCCTTCGTCGGATTGACCGTCAGCGTCATGGTATTTGCTGTTCCACACAGGCAGATGCAAATCGAGAAGCTCGGGCGTGAAGACTCCACCATCACGCTGCGTGAGGGCTGGCTTGTTATGATGGGGCTTGCCCTTGCCGGCGTTCTGGCAACACTCGCCTCGCCACTGTTGAACTCTGATGGGTCGGCAACTTTTAGGGGGATTTGGCTGGTCGCACTTGCGATGCTCTCTCTCTGGGTACTGGGTGCCCTGCAACGATTCATCCTGGATATGGGTCCGGCGCACTTGCGCAAACTTCTGGTCGACGTTGACGTGGCCCGCTTTGCACGGGACGTTGAGCTCAGGCTCATCAACGTCGAGTTGTCGGGCCTGCTACGAGGGTCGGTCCATTCAGGGGTGATGCGTACTTCGGAAGTAGCATCTTCGTATGAATCAGGAGCCCTGCAACTGGAGCCCGGCGAGGTGATCGCTGATCTAGATCTGCGGGCCATACCGGAATTGAGCGAACTCATCCGTGGCGGAGCAACGTCCATCAATGGGACCACTCATCAAATCGTGATAACGGACCATCTCATAGGATGCACCGGGTCATGGGCATCCCCGCTGAAAGTACCGGAAGGTGCAGCGGCCGAAGCCGGCGTAGTTCGCATGAACGCCCTAAAGAGGGCCCACGCCATCCACGTCGTCAAGCAGCTTGAGTCCGTGCGAGACCCGCTGGAAGTGCGATTGGCTGTCGTGAACGAGAACTTGACGGAAGGACGGTTTTCTTTACTGGGAACTAATCTGGATCTGCTTCGAAAATATCTTGACCGAGTTCTATCACTAAGTGCTCAAGTACGCGGCAGCGACCCCAATTATATTGACAAACTCGATCACATTCCGTTTTGTGGATTGAGAGTCTCGGATGAACTCTGGTCACTTGCCCATTCCGTGGCGCATGCCAGCGAGTTAACACGGCAGGAAGTGTTTCATACCTTTGGCAGTATCTGCACTATTGCTATTCGGCACCGTAATAAACATATTTTCCAACACTTCTACAGGAGTATTCGCTGGATGTACTCCCAGCCAGCCGATAATCCCAGCTCCGCCGCATTTGACTGGCCGAAATCTGTTCGGGACTTGTTGTCGACTTGGTGGGGATGGCTGACCGTCGGAGACTCCAATCCCATGCTAACAGAAGAATTGGATAGTATTGCTCGTTCTGAGATGCTTACGATTTTACAGGCAGAGACAATGCAAGGAATCAAGCATGCTATTGAACGCAGCGATTTTCAGACACCCAGTATTTTGCTGGAACAGCTCTGGTCACTGGCAAATGCGAAGGCGTATCATCGGGCAACCGGTGGGGACGCCAATGATTCCCATGATGTGTTACTAAACAATATTTATCATAGTCGTCTAGTTGAAATGGTGGTTATAACCCTAGGCTGGGCCCTGCATCTAAGTGATCTGGGCAAAGGTGAGAGCAAAGCCCCCTTGGCCGCACAATCATTGAGCAAGCTGTGCGACAAGCTGATGCAGTTGGAGCCGTCGGTCGGTGATTTGCTGGCCAGCATCTGCGAACTGACGCGGCAACGGATGGGGAACGATAGATCCCCGACGAACTGGGGCTTGGCGCGTTGGTTCACGCCGGACTTTGATCGCCCAACCGGAAGGGCGTACTCACTTCCAGAGCCCACATGGGCAATTAGGGGTGGACTCGTACTGGCGATAAGCCTATTGGGAGAGAGGAGCTGCCTGGATACTGGACAAATAGGTAATCTTTCGCCATATCATTTGGAACAGGTTATGCAGGATCTATCTGAGATGAGGGAAGCAGATGGCGCAAGGGTTTTCTTAGATATATCTGGTGATGAATGGAATAGACGCATTGGTGTCATAGAGACGGCACTTCGGGATTACGCTATATTATGCGCAAGTCAGCGCCATAATGACCTTATAACGGCAGCAATAAGTCCGTTGAGATTGAAAGCAATTTGCGCTGAGTGGAACGAATACTACAAGAATGGTTTTGAAGTTCTGAACCTGTTCGGGCCCATGACGGTAGACAGCGAGGAAGGAACCGATGCCCTGACGATCGCTTTCTGGCTCCATCTCGACAAGGAGAACCTCACTAGTATGCCAGTGGGCACCTCCCATCGTGACCTAGACCCCAGGGTTGTGGAACCTTGTAGGTGGGATCACGAAGCCGTCGGAAGCAAATTGGCTAGTGCAGCTACTGTGGTTGACGTGGCGCCAAGGAATGGCCTTGAAGTTGCTTCCGCCGTCGATGAAGCAATCCTGGCGGTCAGGGCCGCAGGCGGTAAGCCGGTGGTCATCCTCTTCGGGAGGGAAGCCGTGGTCAGCTGGCTTACGCTGGATAGGTCATCTTCGCCTGCGCAGCAGCCCCATCGCTCTCGCTTGCAGATTGGGGCGATAAGTGAAGCATCGGTGTTACTTTGGAGTTGTCAGCAGAAGCCGTACATACTTGTGGGTTCCACCACATCTGTTGGGTTCCAGTACAATGAGCCCATTTGGACGATCAGCTCCGTGGAGAACCTCGACGTTGCGCCAAGCGGCGACCCGCTCAGACCCACGGAACCTCAAGTCATAGTTAACTTGGTAAGCAGCTTAAGGATGCGTCTTGATCCAGCAGCGCCGTTTCGCCGAATTCCGCTCCACGCTCACAGACTTGGATTCGGGGCAGGCCAATTCAGCAGCATCTACCATCGCCCAGGTTGCCACCTCCTGCCTGCAGTGCCGCAGTGGTTCTTGACCGAGTCAGATTGTGTTCAGTGGATATGGCTGCATAGCAGCGGGCGGCCGGCTCCCTGCCCCGTCTGCATTGGAAGCTCAGAACCCTGAATGTGGTGTCGGGACTAGGCCTACTGTCGTGGCAGTGTGTGACGCTACAAGGCCTTTCGGACATCGACAAGGCATTGTGCCATTTCCTCGTTGCGCAGCCTGATTTTCTGGGCGACATCCGAGTAGAGCCACATCACTATAGACCTGAGGCAAGACGACCGGGCCTGCAGAGCCTCGCTGATCCTTGGTGGAAGAGCTCGCCTGCTAACCTCAATGGCTGTTCCAGAGTCACTGTCTCGCCTTGATGATGGACGCGACAGTAATTGCTCTTCGATCTTACTTAAAAAAGATCGACATTGCATAAACACATCGTCTTTTTTTAAGTCACCTCTATTTCCAGCGCTCCAGTTGCACAGTTCATCGAAAACTTGTGGTGACTCTGTATATAACACGCACAATGCGAATTTCAAGTACCAAGCTCCCTCGCCAGAGGTCAGTTGGGAGGGCAGGTCAACCAGCCGAAGGAAACGCTCGCAGGCCCTAACGAACTTCCGGGGGTTCCGCATGATCTCAGCCAGATTCCCAGCCAATACCATGCTTCTGAAGTTACCATTGTTAAGTTGTGTAACACTCTCTCGCTCGCACAGCCAATCGAACATCCTGAGCACATTGGGTTCAGGAAGCTCCACCCACTCATCGAACACCTTCTCGAGAAACCAGTGACAGTCCTCCATAGAGAGGCTCTGGCGGTAGGTGAGGCCAAGGAATTTGGCCATAGCGCCCCGGTCAACGGCCACCACGAACGTGAACTTGTCGGAAACCAGAAGATGCTTCAGAGAAAACAGCAGTCTCGTACCCATTTCTGGACTACAACGGTCCATGTCATCTACCGGTACAACGATTCGGTCGCAACCGAGTTGTTTGCACAGGATCTCGCCAAGACGCTGGAACTCTTTCGCCACATCGTCCACCGCCTGACACTGGGCAAACGCTGCGATGAGGGATGGTGACTGCTCGCGCTCGTTCGCATCCAGAGCCTCAAGAATCTGTTTCGCATCACCAACCAGATCCCGGCTTAGGATTGCCTGGCTGCCCACACTCAGACAAGCCAGCGAAGCCGCCTTCATGACTCGGGCAAATCCCGAGGCCACCTTGCCGGCTCTCGGGCGAACATGTGGAATGGATCTTCTGATATGCCACAGCAGGGCAATCTCGAGGTCGGCGACACGCTCGTAGCGCCAACACTCGAAAGGTGTAATCCACAGTAACCGCTCCGCCCTGTCGTTGCCGGTTGGACTACCAGTATCCTCCACCGAATCGTTGGCCAACTCCAGGCACATGTTCAGAGCCGAGGTCTTGCCACACCCCCAGGGTGCGAATAGGCCGACAAGCTTGCGTTCAGAGTTCCTACTCAAGTCATCGACGAGGCGTTCAAGAAACGGTTTGTACCCAAATAGGTCCAAGCTGGAGCTCTTCAGCGGCTGATGCGACAAACCTGCCAACGTTGCCTTACCTACACTCGATGTAGTCATTGTCAGACCTCCTTCACGTTTTTGGCCAGTAGCGTCAATGACATGCTTCCCGTTCCAGAACCAGCACCCCCGTTAGCTGGCCCTTGCTGGAATTGTGGGGCCCCATCCCTTCCTATATACCACTTTTCACGTTGCTATGAAGGCAAAGTGCTTGGGATGGGGACGGAGGGATGCGCCACTTGTGCGGCCACTACTGGACCAATGCCGCACTGCATGGCTCGACTGGTGCCAACCTGCCAGTGGCCAGGAGTTGCTGCGTTCCAGTGCTTGAAAGGCAGCTCCTCTGCCTGAGCCCCGAAGTGTTCATTGCCAGCGGCGTGGAGGCAGCAACTTCTCTGCATGACCTCGGGGTGCTCAAGAAGACATGGAATTGCTTCCGCCCACATGCGAGCACATCTGGCTGCTGGCAGCGCGGCCGGCGAGATGGCCTGCAGCGTCCAGATGTTGGCGATTGGGCCAACTGCGGGCATCTGGCAGCCTGGCAGAGCGCTGTCCCCAGAAGCTCCGCAGGACCAATCGACCGAAGGAATCCGGGGCGCCAGAACCATCAGCGGCGGGGACATGAGAGCCCGATGGCACAGATCGTCGCAGGCCCTGCGGTGCCAATGCCCACGGAACTGGTCGAGGCATTGAAGGAGCATCGGAAGACGATGATGGTAAACCAGCACCCGGGTCTGGCGGACAACTGGGTGTTCTGCACGGACAAGGGCAGGTCGAGACTGCCCCAGTCCCTCAACAAGGCCTTCTCCCCACGGAGGGAAGCCGCCAAGATTGAGCAACGAGTGTCGCCACAAGTACTCCTTAGGACGATAACAGGATGCTGCTGCGGGCCGGGGTAGACCGCATCGTTCTCGGCTCGATGATGGGGCACTGTTAGGAGGAAATGACGTAGTGGTATGCCGGGGTCGACAGCAGCGACAAGAAGGCGGCGATTCTGAAGGTGTTTCCTACAGTAGACCCGGGCGGATGATGGCGGGCACTTCAGGCCACCTAACTCTAGATGGGCTGCACCACTTTAGTCAGTAGACGAATGAGTTCCCTGAAATCATTGGGCTGATCGTCGTGTCCTTTTCCCACCAACTCTCTCGCCATAGTCTTAATCGCATCTGGCCCCTGGATAGGCGTCTTGTTTACCGTCCACACTTTCAGGCATCCATTCAACGCCTCACTCAGAATATCCTTTCCGCTCATCCTATGAAGCCAAGTGCCTTTTCCGTACACGGGCACGCTTTCACCTCCAAGCAGATCGCAGACCTCCGAATCATATGAGGCTGCAATGGCTTCGGGCTCAAGAGTCACGCCAACATTAGCCAATCGAATATTGAACTCTGGTCGCCCAACCAGCATTGACCGGCCACTGTCCCGGGACTCGAAGCCGGCGCAGGAATCGAACTTCTCAATCCATGACTTCTTCTGCGTCTCTCTAATTCCGATGATCACGAGATTAGCAGCCTCCATGTATATTCGCTTCGCTGCTGCACGCTCGATACGTTCAATGAGCTGATCTTTCCCGCACGTAACGAACTGGCTTAGTGCCAAATAGTCAACATCCAGAAAGTAGTTTTCAAGATGCCTGCGCCGCCAAATCAAAAGGTTGCTCGTTCGTTCGTTAGGGAACTCTCTCCAGCTCTGCTCTACAACTTCGGTGGTGCGGTGGTCTCGATCAATTAGGAAGTAGTAGTTGGGATGCCTGGCATGCATGGCCGATGCAACGTTCTCAAGACTCCGCGCAGGTCCTAGTGGCTCCACGAGAATCGAGAGCTTTGTAAGCAGTCCAGACAACACAACGGGGTCGATTGTCTCCGGAGTAGACCCCTCCACGAAGAGGACATGGCCTGCGCCATGGCGCACATCACTAGGTCGGGCTCCAGACTCAATTCTGGCCATTGAAGCCCCCCTCGGACGCACGCAGAAGACGGGTCTGTTCTGGCAGCACTGAAGCGAACACATCCTCAGAGTGAGTGGCGATCAGATATTGATTATTGGGCGCTATTTCAAACAGAGTACGAATGAAGCTTTTGTGCCATTCCGGATTGAGATGAAGCTCTGGTTCATCAATAAGGACAATCCCAGGGAACTCTCGTGTATATCTCCAGACAAGAAACAAAGTTGATATGACCTCTTTCTGACCGGAACTAAGGCCATCGAAGGGGAAGGAAGCCCCGTTCCCATGCTCGGGAACAACTCGAAACTCGACCGTGTTATCTGGTAACGGTCGCAACTTCTCTACACTTCCCCCTGCGAACCGTTTCATCAGTTTGTTCGCCAAGTCAAGCACGCTTCTCGCACCGCCCTCGTCGCGGAACTCAAATAGCCCCCCACGGCTCATGAGGGCCCGAAGGAGCTCCAACTTGAAAGCGCTCGACGGAAAGGACTCAGTTGGGAACCGCCTCCGCCTCGCAGTCCATCGCCCTTCAGCCACCATTCCCAGTTCAGAACTGCCTTCCTGCACCTTTCTGTGGCTGTGGAAGTACAAGAGAGGTGGGCTGAGGAGCGGCTCGGGGCGCATTCCCGCCAAAGATAGTACTGTCCCCGGCAACAGATCTGGATCATTCTCGGTCTTAAGACGTTTCCCACTTCGAGACCGCAGGTTGAAATCCTGGGGCTCCAACTTGAAGGACTTCTGCGAGATCGTGAGACTTGCAGTCCTCTGCTCTGTGCCCTGAAGAAACGTGCCCTCGATCACAGCCTGGTCTGCCCCAGAACGAACAAAGAGCTCTGCTAGGCTGACCGGCAGAAACTCCATCGGAATGTTGCCAGGCAACGCTCTCAGGATGTGAGCAATGCACAGAGCTGCACAGGCCTCCAACACGGAGGTTTTCCCAACTCCATTCCGGCTACCCAGAACCAACACATCTGGGTCAGTGGGGAGTATACGGTCAGGGAAGTCCAGTTCAAGGTAGTCGATCGCCTTGAAGTTCTTCAAGACCAGTCTCTGAAGGCGCAATGTCCCAGATGTCTGCTCACCGAGCCTCGTGTCTTGCAGCGTCATCGTAAGCTCCCTCCTGGTGCCAGTGGCCCCGCTGGTCATTCTATGCTTTCCACAGGTTGAAGCAATGATATTGGCCTTTGGAACGCTTGGACCACCGTTGCCCCTTACTCTGCTCCCCCTTCCTCCCGCCCCCACTGCTGTAACCCACCGCTGCAACCCTGCCCTGCTGCTGTAACCCAACCGGATCTTCCTGTTCGCCCTTAAACGACGAAACCCGGCTGTTAGGCCGGGTTTCTAATGAGCGGGCGACGGGATTTGAACCCGCGACGTTCAGCTTGGGAAGCTGACACTCTACCACTGAGTTACACCCGCAAACTGTCAACACATGGGCAAATACAGCATCTGTGGGCCTGATGTCAAGGCTGATTTTGGGGGTTGAGCCGCTTCATTGATGTGGCGTGGGGCTTGAAACGGGGGCGGATGGGCACATCCTATCCACCGGAACATTGTCCACTTCGGCTGACTTATGGAGGTTTCTATGGCAGTTACACCATCCACTATGAGGGCCCTGGGCAGCCTGGCCCCTGACTTCTCGCTTCCTGAGGTCTCTACCGGAAAGACCGTCTCTTTGGCCGCTTTCCGGGGACGCCCTCTGCTTGTGATCTTCTTGAGCCGCCACTGCCCCTACGTCAAGCACGTGGTCGGTCAACTTGCATCCCTGGGCCATGACTACTCCAAGCGTGGAGTGGGCGTGGTTGGCATCTCATCCAATGACATCGTGGGCTACCCCGATGACTCGCCCGCTAAGCTGGCCGAGATGGCCCGTACCCATGGCATCGAATTCCCTATCCTGTTCGATGAGTCTCAAGAGACAGCCAAGGCCTATCGAGCCGCCTGCACGCCCGACTACTTCCTCTATGATGCCGAACACCGTCTGGTCTACCGCGGCCAGCTTGACTCCTCTCGGCCGGGAAGCAGCATCCCCGTCACAGGGGAGGACCTTCGGGCAGCGCTGGACGCCCTGGTGGCCGGAAAGCCGGTACCCCAGAACCAGGTGCCCTCCATGGGGTGCAATATCAAGTGGCGGGCAGGCAACGAGCCGGACTATTTCTAAGCGAGTGGAATTCTGTGTAATCCGACCGCCCCGCCTATCTGCTGCAGTGGCATGAACTGAGACTCCATGGGCTCCCCACCCTTTCGTCCGCACACCTACCTTCGCCAAAGAACCGCTCGGTATGCACCGGGCCGGCTTGATTGTTGACCGGAACCCTGGCAGCATTGGCCGCTGCCAGGAACTTGGGAGGCCTTGAGCAGATGATCCCGGTGGCGAAGAGAACACTAAGTGATGGGGGTGGAGTCGGGTGGGCTTGTGCCGCTGTGGTGCTGCTCCTGCTCGGGGGCTGTTCTGCTGCACCGCTTCGACCTGCCGTAGAGCCCGTGGCGGGCGTTGAAGCCGATGAGACCGGTGTTGAACGGCTTGTGGAATCGCCAGAAGCACGTGGTGTTCCCTCTGGCCGACAAGGGGACCGAAGGGGCACACCCGCTGCCGAGAACTCCCATAGCGCAGATAAGGATGACCAACCTGGCCCGCCCGGCACCCAACATCCCGGAACTCCTCTTCCCGACGGTGAGGAGAGGCCCAAGGATGAGTTGCCTACGGACGAACTGCCTACGGACGAACTGCCCACGGACGAACAACACGAAGATGATGATGAACCCCGGCCACCAGGCACGCCTCTTCCCGACGGCGACGAAGAGGACCAGTTGTTGGAGCTGCCAGGCAGCGGAACGGTGGTAGATGGCACCGAGGAGGACCCCGAGGGTACGACGGATGGGGAGGCTGTGGAACTACAGCCGGCTACGGGCAAAGGGGCCGAGGCCGACAGCCCGGCACCGGCATTCGGCGAGAGCAAGGAGCAGGGGTCTGTGTCGTTCGGTCGCCGGCTGGCCAAAGCGGCGTCGAGTATGGTGGGAACCAAGAAGCCGAAGGCGGGGGGAATGTCGTTCCGGAAAGATTGCAGCGGTCTGGTCATGGCCATATACACCAAAGCCGGCTGCTACTCTGGCAACTCCACGGTTGGGGCGGGAGGGACTTCGGCAGCATTTGAGCTGTGCAGGGCCCAGGACCGACTCTTCAGCACATCGAGGTTGCCCAAGCCCGGCGATCTGGTTTTCTTCGACAATACCTACGACCGCAACGGCAACGGCAAGTGCGACGACTGGCTCTCCCACATCGGCGTGGTGGTGAAGGTGCAGAGAGACGGCACCGTTCACTTCGTCCACTGGGGCCGAGGCGGCGCCAAAGAGGGACGCATCAACCTGAACAAGCCATCGGTAGGTGCAGCAAAAAATGGTAAACGCTATAATGATGCCATAAGAGTGCAGAAGAAACGTGATCGTGATTGTGTTCGCTACATGGCCGGGGAGCTCTTCCGCGCATATTGCAGCATGGAAGAGCCCTGCGGAGAGTGAGGCGGGGCACCCCCACCAGTCAGTCAGCGCCAAGCAGTTGGGCACCTTACTTCGCCAAGGCTTCGGCGACGTCGACGGCGAAGGCAACGGCCACGAAGGAACAGACGCACTACGGGAGAACGGGCACGGAATGGAAGAGACTCTATTCCCTACACGCTGCTGCGCGCCCCGGGGGACGTTGCGGTACAAGGCAGCGGATTCGCACCCTGCGACAGTTGTTGCACTGCCACACGATCCGTGGATGATGAGCGCTTACCCTACCCGATGGAGTTCTTCGGGACCCGGGCCACATCCGGTCGATAGAAGGTGAGGAGACGACATGCAGAGGGACGAACGGCCCGCCGATGGGCAATTGAAGGAGAGCTTCCCTGGTCCATTCTGGTCAGCCAACGTAGTGGAGCTGTTTGAGCGGGCAGCATACTACAGCATGGCAAGTTTTGTGGTGATATATCTCGGTCAGCTTGGGTTAGGTAAGTATTGGCCAAGCAACATCAATGGAATACTCTGGACACTGGTCTATTTCTTACCCATTCTAAGCGGAACCATAGCCGACCAGGTGGGCTTCAAGCGAGCCCTCCTTGCTGCCTGCGCCCTCCTTGCCGGCGGCTACTTCTTCATGGGGTTTCCGGTCTGGTTCGGGGGCAATGAACTTCTGGATGCCAAGGATGTGGCCGAGCCGCTGCTCTTCCAGTGGGACGTGGTGGCTCCCATTATTGCTGGTATTTTACTTATTGGCGTTGGTGGCTCGATCATAAAGCCATGTATTTCCGGCACGGTTCAGAAGACAGCGGGACAGCGGGCGACCCTGGCCTTCGCCATCTTCTACATGGTCATCAATATTGGTTCGCTTGTGGGTCGAGGCGTGGCTTATGTCGTCCGCACCAACTTCAATCTCAGCTTCATATTTATGGTTGCAATGGCAGCAGCGATAGTAGCGGGATTGATAGTGCTTTTCTGGTACAAAGATCCCGACTCGGTGATGGGCGTGACGGCGAAGAAGCCAAAGAAGAGCATCGGCAGGATTCTGGCCGACATGGTGCTGGTGCTGAAGAACGGGAGATTTGCACTCTTCCTGGTGGTGACCAGCGGCTTCAATTTCCTGTACAACCAAGTCTACAACGTAATACCACTGTACACCAAGAACGTCCTGGAGAGAGATCCTCCCATGGACATCTATACCATGGCCAACCCATTCACCATCGTCTTCTTCCAGCTATTGATCACGAAGCTGTTCGGTCGCATGAAGCCTATCAAGTCCATCGTTATCGGCACGGTAATAATCGCAGGCAGCATGGCCGTAAACATCGTGCCAGTGCTGCTTGGCAATCCTCGGGCCGATTTCATGGACCTGCTGCCTATCGGTTCGCTGATGGTGGTAATGACGGTCTCGCTGGTAGCCTTCGGCGAGCTCTTCTCTTCGGCCCGCACCTTCGAGTACATCGGAGCACTGGCGCCCAAAGGGCAGGAGGGGCTCTTCCTTGGGTACGCCAATCTTCCCATGGCCATCGGCGCCCTGGTGGGTGGTCCCGTAGGGGCCTACATCTTCAATGATGTGATGTGCCGAGGAGCAGTGAAGCGCCCCGACGGGCTGCTGGACCTGGACCCCACGGCCAATATCCAGGGGTGGCTGATTCTTATGGGATTCGGACTTGCCAGTGCGGCGGGTCTTTGGACGTACAACCGATGGATCCAGAAGAATCCGGGGTAGTTCTTCTGGGCGCTGGTTCGCCGGTTCTCAGGAGCGAGGGGCCAGCCATTAGCCGGCACGGTTATCCGGGAACTCTGCAAGCCCTGAGCGGGTGGATCGCCGGGGGGCCTGAGGGCTGTGCCGGAGGGCTTTCGTGGCTTAGTTGATCCGGAACCAGTAACTGTAGTTATTCGATGTTCCACCCACCTTCACGTTAGATATTTCAACTGTATATTTCGCTCCGTTCTGCAACCCGGTCACCTTCCACTGGAGGTGGTTGGGCACTCCGAAGCCCTCGTTGGAGTGCGATACGGAGGTGACCCCAAGTTGTCCCGATGGTCCCGTGACCTTGATGGAGGCAGAGTTGAAGTCCACGTTGTTGTTCGCCCAAGCCGACGTACGATCGGGCAGGGCGCTGAAGGAGAGATACCAGTTTTTGTCGAAGTACTCGGTGGGATAGTCGTTGTGCGGATAGGCGACGTAGGAGATGTCGGTGTTGGAGATGTCGGCGCTCTGGTCGTGGATGACCTGGAGGGCCGCAGCTTCCACGTAGGGGAAGGTGGGGTCGTTGGAGGTTTTCCCATTTACTGAGCCGAAGGAGATACCAGGGAGGAAGGGGTCCAGGATCCAGCGCCGGTGTCCAAGGGTTTCTACTCCGCTATCGATGAGGAAGGCCACAACGGCCTGAGCTGGGTGGCTGATGTCCGATTCGGCGGTAGACCACCCCATGTGGAGGTTGGAGGTTGAGGCTCCGTCCAAGGCCGCCTGACTCCAGCAGTCCCAACTCTCCGGCGGGAAGTGATCCAGGGCCCCATTTGCCGCCATGACCAACGCCGCTGCCTGAGTCTCACTATCGCCGGCCCGGATGTACTGCACGGGTGGCAGGCCGCTGAGAGAGCGTACCTCATTCACGGCATCCAAGGCAGCGTTGCGGGCGAAATCGGAGACGGCTCCGGCCTTGCACGAGTCGATAGCGGGCTTGGACGAGTAGTGATTGTCTGGCGACCATGGGCCCGGGTCGTTGATGGTCCCGTTGGCGTCGTCATCGGACTCCCAGGCATCGTACTCTTCGTACTCCTCATTGGAGTCATCCTGAGGAAAAACGCACCCCGGCAATGCGGCCGTGATCATGACGCAGAGCGACATAGCAGCTGCACGTCTCGACGGAAACACGGCGGCATATAGAGGCCTGCACGGCCGCTCAGATATCTCGATCCCCCCAGCAGCCGTGTACCCTGAGCGAGGCCAGGGCCGAGTCGAAGGGGGGGCGAGAATGGTTAGCAGTGGTTTGGCTGTTGTGGAGTTGTTCAGGGAGCGTTTCATGAGGCACCTCGATCTGGGTTGAAGCTCGGTGGGCCCTTGCCTGGCGTTACCGAGGACGGGGAGCAATATATTGATTCACGGGGGAGTTGTCAGGGGAAATGGTACGGAGGGCTCGGACGATTTGGAGGGGCCCGAGGGTCCGGGCGATGGCGCAATTGTTTTGCACTTTACATCGGGTTTGGAGTGCGGTATTTGTGAGGTTCGGATTGAGTGGCGGTCGTTCCCGGACGAATCGAACCATGTGGAGATGCGGGGGTTCTGGCCCGATTCTTGTGCTTTGGTAGTGCCCGTGGAGTGCCCACGGGGGGGCGCTTGAGGGGGTCAGGTTCTTCGTAGGGTGTTCGGGGTGAGAGTCTACTCGGTGTTCAGGAGAGCGTTTCATGCAGAAGAACAAGTTGTTCATTGGTGGGCTGGCTTGGGGCACAACTGAAGCAGCGCTGCAGGCAGAGTGCGAGAAGTACGGCGAAGTTGAGGACGTTCGGATCATCAAGGATCGTGACACAGGTCGGTCGAAGGGATTCGGATTCGTGACTTTCGTCAGCGAAGATGCTGCGATGCGTGCGAAGGGTGAGATGGACGGAATGGAGCTTGACGGCAGAGCTCTGAAGGTTGACTTCCCCAGGGATCGTGAGCCCGGCAGCGGCGGCGGCGGCGGCGGCGGACGCGGCGGCTACGGCGGTGGTGACCGTGGTGGTTACGGCGGCGGCGGTGGCGACCGTGGTGGTTACGGCGGCGGCGGCGGCGGACGTGGTGGCTACGGCGGCGGCGACCGTGGTGGTTACGGCGGTGGTGACCGCGGTGGCTACGGTGGCGACCGTGGCGGTTACGGCGATGACCGTGGCGGCCGAGGAAACAGAAGATAGGTTCCTGACCAGCCGCCTGGTTCTTCCAAGGCGCCTTTGATGGAATAGAATTCAGCGGTGCGGGCACAACTCGGTTCTCGTAGCTGCGTGGGATTGTTTTGCGGACATCTCGCAGCGGCAACGAACGACCCGGCGGCCCAGGTCTGCATGGATACGTGCGCTCTTTCCCCCCTCAGTGGCACATCCTGCCATTGCACTGGCATAGTCTGGCTCCCCGAATAACATCACTTGGACGTTGCCTGACGACCCACCGAGGACTATCATCCTCAGCGATCTTTGCTTTGGAGGCTTCCTCATGAAGAGAGATTCGGCAGCATCAGTAACGGTTATCCTGGCAAGTCTGGGCTTTGTCGCACAGGCTCTGGCAGCGGATGGGACGGCCTGCGAGAATCAGGCGGGGTGCCAAGGCACCGAGATTTGCCTCCAGGGCCAGTGCGCGGATTTCTTGGGCCGGACCGTCGAAGTCACCGTGCACTCAGCAGCTATCACCGAGAAACAGCGTGACGGCGCAGAATGGGACAGCAGCAGCAAACCCGACCCCGTGGTCGTGGTCTATTACCCCGACAAAGAGAAGCGGTTCAAGACCAAGATCGCCGACAATACCCTGGATCCGGCTTGGCAGCAGAGTTTCACGGTGGAGATCAAAGAGGGCAATAGAGCGATATGGTTCTGCCTGTTCGACGACGATACCTTCGGCTCTGAGGACATTCGGGTTGGCAAGGAGGGTGAGACAAGCTGCGTTGGCTACAAGGACGTCCTTGACCTGGTACGCCTCGGCGAATCGACCCTGGAGACATCGGGCGAGCTGAAATGGCTCAAACTGCTGGCCAAGTAACCGCACCCGGGCTGACGTTCTTATCGATCACGAAAGCAGGGTCCGCCGGCTCGGCCGTAGCCTAACGCGCACTCAGCACGAAAACAGGGTCAAGCACGCCGTGAGAGGAAGAAGCGCACTCCCACCCAATAAGCCAGCGGCGCCACGGGCATCACGTATCGTGGGATGCTCACGATAGGCAGCACCTGGGCAACGGTGAAGACAAAGGCAGCGAAAACGAAGGCTACCAGCGGGTCTCTCAAACGACTCTTCCAAACGGCCAGGAAGAAGAGGGACAACATCACCAGATGTAGGGCCCTCATGAACTGCCATGCCCCAGCCCAGAGACCTCCCCGCCCCTCGGTCAGTGCTTCACCCGGCGCCGACAACAACAGCTTCGACAGTTTGCCAGGCACCATTGCAGCATACTCCATCGGATGATCGAGAAGGTCTCGAACCATCGCTGCCGTCAATTCGTCACCATGCACCGAATTCAGGTGGGTCCACCTCGCCTGCTCGGATTGTGACCAGGAGGCGATGATGGCATCCTTGTTGGGCGTGAAGAGGTCGATGGTGCCCGCATCCCTCACCAGGGGCGGGAAAGAACCATACATCAGATTCAGCCCAACTCTTGACTGAACCAGCCTTGCGTTGCCAGTGTAGTAGTAGTTCATTGCCACTACCGGCACTTGCATTGCTGCCATTACCAACAGCATAAGGAGGCTTTGCTTAAGTTGAGCAGGCTTCCTGAGAAGCAGGTTCCACAACAGGTAGAACAACGGGAAAAGGAACCAGACAGCCCTGGCGTAGTTCGCTATACCCAGAAAGACCGACCCAAGCAGCAGGCGACGGGTGGAGTTCTCTCTCATGGCCGCGATGATGAGAGCGAAAGCCACCAGCGACAACCCTAGAAAGAGCGCCTCCGAGAGCAGCGTGCCCGCCAGTGCGAGGTAGGGAGGAAAGAGCAGCAGCACCCCAGGAACCACCACCAGTGCTGCCTTTTCATAGGGTTCTGCTAGAGTTTTTCTTAATCTAATATAGAAATACCAACACCCCCAAAAATAGATAGCTCCTACTGCAAAAACGACTGGCTTAACTACCCCGACGCCAAAGATGAAGTAAACCAGAGCAATAACGGCCGGAAAGAGCGGCGGCACGAAGCTCCCAGGCCCCGAACCATCAAGGATGCCGCGGGCAGCGGGAACATAAGCTCCAGCATAGTCCGGAGCGCGCCGCATGTCGGTGATTACGAACGAAGCAGCGATAAACAGCAGAAACACTATTACTGCAACATACCAGCGATGGAGCCAGTTATCGATGACCAGGAGCGCCCTCACCAGCCGACCCGAGATCGCATCCAGCAGCGCCCCCAGTCGTTGAAGCCATGGTCTCATTCTAAACCTCCCGGTTCACAGGCGCTGCGCCCCTGGTCCCTTCACGAGCCCACGCTCACGGCGCGTCCGGGGTGCGGAATCGGACCTTGCCGTCCGCCGTGACATACTCTGCCCCGAACTCGTACTTCTTGGAGACAATCTCTCCCGTGGGGGCCACCACGCCCCGAATCCTGCCAGGATTGCCGTAAACAAGGGCGTAGGCCGGTACGGTGCGAGTAACCACAGAGCCGGCCCCGATAAGAGCCCACTCGCCGATGGTGATGCCGGCCACGATGACCGAGTTGGCTCCCACGCTCACGCCTCTGCTCAGCTTCGTAGAGGCCAATACCCAGTCGCTCTCACTCCTCAGAGTCATGTCCGGGTTGACTGCCCTTGGGTTCAGGTCATTGGTGAAACAGACGTGCGGACCCAGGAACACACCGTCTCCAACCTCAACGCCATGGTAGACCGAAACATTATTTTGTATCTTAACAGCAGACCCAACAGACACATCGGCGTCTATATAGACATTCTTGCCGAAAACACAATTATCGCCAATCCTGGCACCACGGCGCACATGAACAAAATGCCATATTTTTGTTCCCGCCCCAATTACCGCACCATCTTCGACGATAGCGGTCGGATGTATAAATGTGCTCATATCATTTCCTCTCGGAAGAAACAGACAAGTTTAGAGCAGAATCCGCCAGGGTAACAGCCGCTGCCGCGTCTTCAAGCGAGCAGATCTCTGAAGGCTGACCGCTGAGAAGTTTATAGAATTCAGTTAGTTGCGCCTTGAGGGGCTCCACCTTTGTGATTCCGAATTCCACACGATCCGTAGACTTATATTCCTCCATGAGGGAGTGGAAATCGAAGACGGTGGTCGGAGCCCTCCGCAACAGGTTTCCACCCATGAGCACACAGGACTGCAGTATGTAGTCCACGAAGCAGACCCCCTGGGTTCCCGTCACACGCACCGTTCTGATCTTGGTAGGGGTGACCCAGTTGACGTGCAGCGACGCACTTGGACCAGACTCGGCCTTCACAACGATCTCGGCCGTGTCCTGGACTCCAGCGCTCCACGTACTGTGCGACACGCAGGAGAGAAGGCGCAGGTCACCAACCATGTGGCGAAGAACGTCCAGGTCGTGCACCGCAAGGTCGAGCAGAACGTTGTTCCCCTTGGGCAATGTCTCTGGGTAACCGCCGACCCGGGTGAAGGAGAAGTGGATGGGACGCCCTATCCAGTTCGCATCCAGCAATTCTTTAAGCTTACGAACCGCGGGGTTGAACCTTTCCAGGTGCCCGACGCCAACAGCGACCCCGGCCTTGCCCGCCCTCTCCAGAATCTCTCGGCACTGTTCCGGGGTTTGGCACAGCGGCTTCTCGATGAGAAACGGCCTGCCAATGTCCAGCAACTTGGAGGCCATCTCGTAGTGCGTAACCGTGGGGGTCGCAACCACCGCACAATCCCACTCCATGCCGCCGGCCTCATCAAGGGAAGGCAGCACCTTGAGGCCCAAGGCTTTGGCTTCAACTGCGGCCTGCGGCGAAGGGTCCACCAGTGCCACAACCTCGAATCGGGGATCTTCTCGGAGGACCCTGAGATGATTCCTGCCCATCTTTCCCAAACCTACCATCAACGCCCGAAAAATCATGCCTGAGCCTCCTTGAGTGTCTTCTCCACCATGGATACTACATAACTTAATTCTTCATCTGTCATACCAGCAAAAATCGGAAGATTAATCACTCTGGTGCAGAATCTGGTGCTGTTCACCTGATCCCCAAAAACAAGCGCATTCACAGCCGGCGGCTGAACGTGCAGCGGCTGCGGATAGACCCTCCCCGTGCCGATGCCCAACGTGCGTAACTCTGCCGCCAGCGCATCCGGATCGCTCACCAGAACCTCGCAAACAGAGAGGTAGCCGTTGCCAACAATGCCTGCCGGCGGCAGATGAACCAGAATGCGGTCCGCTATGTGGGCCAGCCTCTCGGCGTAGGCCGCCTCTGTGGCCCTTCTCTCGTCCAGAATGGCCGGCATGCGATTGTGAAGCTCAAGCAACCATGCCGCCTGAAGCCCCCCCATGCGGGAGTTCCAACCCGTATCCGAATAGCCGTAGTGAGCGCTGCGCCCGTGGTTGCAGAGGCGCCGAACCCGGTCGGCCAGGTCGGCGTCGTCGGTGAAGACCGCCCCGCCGTCCATGCAGCCCCCAAACACCTTGGCCGGGTAGAAGCTGAGCGTAGAGGCCCTGGCCCCTTTGAACACGCTCTGGTCGCCCAAGCGCACGCCGTAGGCCTGAGCCCCATCCTCCAGAAGCTCGATGCCGTTTGAACTGCAATACTCTCTCAGCTCCGCAAGTCGAGGCGTCGCCCACCCCATCAAATGGACCACAACTGCAAAGCGAAAACCGTGAGCCCGGTGAGCCGCCTTGAACCCCTTGAAATCCATCTGAAGGTTGGCATCCACGTCCAACAACAGCGGCACTGCCCCCAACTGCGCCGCTGCCTCATATGTCGCCCAGAAGGTGAGGTTCGGCATGGCGACGATATCGCCCCTTGAAACCCCCATAGCCTGCAGAGCCACAAGAAGAGCGTCCGTACCGTTGGCGCAGCAGATAGTATTCGCCACCCCCAGATCTTCGCAGAGCCTCTTCTCAAGCTGGGCCACACTTGGCCCACCCACAAACTCCGTGTTCTCCAGAATCCCCTCCCACCTCGCTCTCACCGTCTCAGAGATACTCGATGCAACACGTTTTAGATCAATAAAGGGCACTTTCATGTGGCTAATCCTTTCCAATGATACTGCTATTTCTTCAACCCTGTGAATAGAAACACAAAGGGTCTAATCATCGACCACCAACCAGTAAGCGGCTTGATCTTCGACTTTCTTCCGGCCTCCAGATGTGAGTAGTCGATCGTAACCGGAACCTCAACTATTCTGATACCTGAACGGACCGCCCAATAGTGAATATAGTACTCCAACTCATATCGTTCCAACCACTCCTGATTGAGATTGATCTCTGGGCGTTCCAGCCAATCCAGAGTATAGGCCCTGAATCCACACGTTATGTCGGTGAAACGACGGTGGAATAGCACGCTGGTCGTTATGCTGAATGCCGGAATTGCTATGCGCCTGAAGGGTGTCAACGACTCACTGGCCCCCTCAGCCAGGAAACGGCTGCCCTGGACATAGTCGGCCTCGCCACGCTCCACTGGGCCCGCAACCCGCCCTATCTCCGCAGGGCGCATCTTCCCGTTGGACGACATGATCACCACGAACTGGACCCCAAGCTCTCTCCGGGCGTGTTCTATCCCAGTTCTTATGGCCGCTCCAATCCCCAAGTTCCTGCCGTGCCGAAGCACCTGGAAGCCGTTCTGCTCCGCAATCTCCGCAGATCCATCAGAGGAGCCATCGTCAACCACAAAGGCAGGCAGCCCAACGTTCTGTGCCCGCAGTGCCGCAAGGAAGCGCCCAATCTCTCGTTCCTGATTGTAATTCACAATCACTATACAACCACGCTTCATTGCTAATCCTGCCCATAGTTGGAAATCTCTTATATCTAGACTCCGTGTTACCGGCTGACAACCGAGTCTAAATGATATGGATGCCGTCCAATTCGGTGTGGTTTTACTAACACGTCAGCCCTAACCTTGTCAAGGTCGCAGGAGCCTGGGGTTGCGGTTCACGAACCGGGGAGCAGATGGGCTCAGTCACGTTGCTGGACAGTTCGGCGACGGCGACGGCGACGTCAACCCACCTTTGGCGGGACTACGGCCACGAAGGGCGCTCGTTGGAAGTCCCCCTCGCCGGCAACGGATCCGCACCCGAGCCTGGGGTTGAGCCTCTGGTGTGTGCTAAGGCCTTGACGTGGCCAGCGCCGGGGTCACGCCTTGCACACCCGGGATTCGGTGTGGCGCTGGCCTGTAGCATCCCGGTGCGGGCGCCCCAGTTCCGAGATGCCCGCCATCTGGGCTTCGTCAAGCACCGGCCCTTCGACGCACAGCCGAATGCCCGAGCCGTCCATGCAGCACTGACCGCACACCCCTACACCACACTTCATGTAGCGTTCAAACGAGAGTTGCACCGGCACCTTGTGCTCCAGGGCAAGCTGCCTCAGGGCCAGCAGCATTGGCTCGGGTCCCGAGGCCGCCAGACACGAGTAACTGCCGCTCTCCAGCATGGGCCGCACCAGGTCGGTGACCAGCCCCTGGTGCCCCAGAGAGCCATCCTCGGTCGCAATTGCGACCCCCGCTGCCTCATATTCGTCGGCAAAGAGCAGGTCGTCGGCAGAGCGGGTCCCTAC
Organism: uncultured Myxococcales bacterium; assembly: GCA_964593355.1. Taxonomy (GTDB): domain Bacteria; phylum Myxococcota_A; class UBA9042; order CAIXZC01; family CAIXZC01; genus CAYTWV01. The sequence goes on along the minus strand of CAZQHM010000001.1, from coordinate 243,688 downwards.
GGCCAAGGTGTACCGAAGGCCCTGAGCCTCAAGCTGCTTTGCAAGATAGCGCACCGGGGCAACACCGCACCCACCGCCCACCACCAACATGTTGTCACAGAGCTGGAAACCGTTGCCGAAGGGCCCCCTCAGGCCGAAGTAGGTCCCCGGCTGACACTCCAGTACCTTGTTCGTGAATGGTCCGATGCCACGAACGGTAATCTCCACCCGGTCTTCCAGAACGTCGGAGACCGAGAATGGCTTCTCATCCACGCCCGGCAACCAGAGCATGTAGAACTGCCCCGGGGAAACTGGCTCAGGCAGCTTGGGAAAGTAGAGTGACTTCAGGTCGTGGGCATGGTGCACAACGTCCAGAAGAGGGAACGTCTTCATGAACTCAGACATGGGCTACCCCCCTAATCTCATCAAGGTCGGCAATGCCACCATGGCTCATCCACTGCTCAAGGCCCTGGTTGATCTTCTGGAAGACCTCGATGCCGTCGCTGTAAACCGCAGTTCCCACGCCAATAGCAGTAGCACCCGCCATGAAGAGTTGCAGGGCATCCTCGGCAGTTCTAACCCCGCCGGTAGCAATAATTGGAATCTTGGAGACCGCCCGAATCTGGTAGACCGCCCGCAGGGCAATGGGGAACATTGCCGGCCCCGAAACCCCGCCCGTCTTGTTGGATAGGATGGGTCGCCGAGTGTTGATGTCGATGAGCATGCCCGGGCCAGCAGTGTTGATGGCCGTCACGCAATCGGCGCCAGCCTCTTCCACGGCCAACGCCATCCTGGCGATGCTGGGACAGTTCACCGTCAGCTTGATAGAGAGCGGCACCCCTATGCAGACCCGCTTCAACAGCCTGGTGATCTCCACCGTGGCCTCCACGTTGGCGCCAAAGGGCTCGCCGAACTCCGAGCGGACGTTGGGGCACGAGACGTTGGCCTCAATCATGTCGGGGCGTGCCTCCATGAGCCTGTCTGCTACCAGAGCGAACTCCTCGGGCGTCCTGCCGAATACCGACGCAATCAGCTTGCCTCGGCTCACGCTGCGAAACTCGGAAATCTCCTGGGCCATCCACTCCATCCCCGGATTAGAAAGCCCCACCGCATTGAGCATCCCGTGGGGAAAAGGCAGGATAGAGGGCGCCTTGTGCCCCGCCCTGGGCTCGATTCCCGTGGACTTGGTGGTCACTGCCCCGGCACCGAAGTCGATGACACGCTTCATCCCCGATGCCGTCAGCCCCAGCACTCCCGAAGCCAGCACCAGTGGCGTCTCCAACTGCACGCCCGCAAGGTTGGTTTTCAACATAGATGTTCTCCAAGAGGCGGGCCCACAGAACGGGCAGCATTGTGGCCAACCGCTCCGCTGCCGCCGAAGCTACCTTGAAACAACCGACTCAGCAGCAGCAGCAAGCCGCTCCAACTCATTGAGGAAGAAGATTCGCTCGCAGTGGGAGCACTTGTACTGCACTCGTCGCTGATTGATTGCACGATACTCTGTAGCTATGCCAGCTTCATGGTTTGTTACACAGTTTGGATTTCTGCACTTGACCAGATTAACAAGCAGCTCCGGAGTCTGCATAACATATTTTTTATCTACGTCAAAATCCACGATACGTTTAACGGTAACCCCGGGTGCAATAAGAGCTATCTGCTCCAGCACCGACGCAGGCAGATCATCGATGTCAAGCTTGATGAGGTCCTTATGACCCAGCTTGTTGCTCTTGTAGTTGAGCCCCAAGGTCAGCACCACGTGCCTGGCATCGGGGTGCGCAACAATGGCCCGCAGAATGGGAGCGCCCAGACCTGCGGGGATGTGGTCGATAACAATGCCGTTTTCGATTTTGGGTATCAGAAGAACCTTCTCGCTCATGGCCGCACCCCCAACAAGGTCAGAAGAATCGCCTGACGCATTACAACGCCGTTTCGCACCTGCTCGAAGTATCCGGCATGCCTGGTGGAGTCCACGTCGCTGGCAATTTCGGTGACTCGTGGCAGCGGGTGCAGCACCTTCATGTGCTCCTGGGCCTCCTCAAGGGCCTTGGCCGTGAGGCAGAAGCTGTTCTTGACCTTCTCGTATTCAACCAGGTCGGCGAAGCGCTCTTTCTGGATGCGGGTCATATAGACCGCGTCGCAAGAGCGAACGGCCTCGGCCAGGTCGGTGGTCTCGTTGAGCACCACTCCCCTGTTAGCCGCTTCGATCTTGAGGTAATCGGGCAGTTGCAGGGCCTCGGGAGAGACGAGGGTCATCTGGACGTCCCCGAACATCATAAGGGCGTGAACCAGAGAGTGAACCGTTCGACCGTACTTGAGGTCGCCGACGAAGGCCACCTTGAGCCCACCGATCTTGCCGAAGAACTTCCGAAGTGTGTAGAGGTCCAGGAGGGTTTGGGTGGGGTGCTGGTTGGAGCCATCTCCAGCATTGATGACCGGAACCTTGGAGACGCTGGCAGCAAGCCTGGCGGCCCCTTCCCAGGGGTGGCGGATGACCATGACGTCGCTGTAGCACTCCAGCGTACGGACCGTATCGGCAAGGGATTCGCCCTTGACCACCGACGTGCTCCCCGTCTCCGAGAAGCCCACAACGCTGCCTCCCAACCGAGCCATGGCGGCCTCGAAGGAGAGCCTGGTTCTGGTGCTGGGTTCAAAGAACATCACTCCCAGGACATTGCCCCTGAGCATCTGCACCCTCTCTGCCAGGGGCATCGCCTCGACTTTTGCAGAGAGGTCCAGCAGGCCGTGGATCTCGTCCGTGGTCAGGTCGTTGATGGAGATAAGGTCTTTGGTCATGACAGCACCTCCAGGTCAGCTTTGGTCTTGTCCAGGTACTCAACGGGGTTGGGGGCGCCCAGCAGGGCACGGCCCACTATGAGGTGGTGCACCTTGAGGCGAGGGAAGGCCGAGGCGTCGCCGCCCTGGGCCCCGAAACCCGGCGAATAGAACTCGTTGTCACCGCCCAGGTCGGCCTGATCCACAAGGCGCTCTACGGCCTCGGGCTTGGTCAGAGGCACTACAAAGCGCCTCACACCCACGCTGCGGGCAAAGCGGTACATCTCCACCACCCCCTCGTCCGTGAGGAAGCCCCCCTCGGAGACCACGTACTGCGGATGGGTCATGAGCCCACCGACGATGGGCTCTATGTCAGCCTCACGCAGCGCCTCGGCCCAAGCCTTGAGCGTTGCAGGGCCCGCCTGGGGGAAGAGAATTGCCTGGTTCACCCCTGCTGCTTTGAGCGTCTGGGCAAACAGCTTGCCCGTGTCCGGAATGTCCGTTGCGGCCTTCTGGTGGTCGTAGACTATGGTCTTGTTGCTGTACCTGCGGATGACCTCCACGGCCCTGGGCAGACCGTGGGTGAGCCCCAGTGAGAAGCCCACCTTGAAGCCGCTGATGAGAGGGTGATTCCCAACCTTCTCGATGACGCTGCTGAGCTTCACAAGGTCCGTCGTGTCAAGCGCCGGCATCAGATAGAACTGCTTGGCCATACCTACACCTCCTCTCCATAGAATTTGAGCACCGTTATATATCTTTCATCGCCCTTATCCTGCAGGAAATCAGCGATATCCTTCAGAGTTATGATAGCCTTGAGATTCATGGCCTTCTTGTCAATGTCGGCATCCTTTCTGGTTCGGTCCACGGTAACCAGTACGCCTACGGGGCGAACGTGGAAGACCTTCTCGATGGCCTCGATGGCCTGCAGCTTGGTGCCCCCCGAGCTCATCACGTCGTCGATGATTACGATGCGGCTTTGTGCGGTGGGGGCCACGCCGATGAAGTTGCCTCCCTCGCCGTGGTCCTTGGCCTCTTTGCGGTCGTGGAAGACACCCGAGTCTCTGCCGCGGCGGGCCATCTCGGCGGCAGCGGCGGTGGCCATGGAGATGCCTTTGTAGGCGGGTCCAAAGAGGGTGTCGGCGTCGGGGAAGTATTGCTCCATGGCGTCGGCCAGGAACTCACCAAGCAGGTGGAGCTTCTTGCCCGTATCTACATTTCCCAGGTTGATAAAGAAGGGAGAGCGGTCGCCGGACTTCAGGACGAAGTCTCCGAACTTGAGCGCACCCGAATCCACGAGGAACTGCACGAAGTCTCTCTTGCTTCTGCTCACGACACTGCCTCCTTTCCTGGTTCACTGGATGTGAAAACGCCTTCGTTGTATTTGAGCACCCCGCTGACCACCGTTGCGGTCACGTAGCGGGTGAACGGGAACTCCATATACGGGTGGACCTTGGCCCTGGTGAAGGTGGAGGTAATGGCCGCACCTCCGGCTGTAGTGGATAGAACAGTAAGGTCGGCCCAATTGCCATCCTTGATGCCGTCTCGACCCTCGAGGCCGAAGCAGCGGGCGGGATTGATGCATGACAGCTGCAGCAGCCTGGTCAACGAAATCTCGCCCTTGTCCACCAGGTACATTGCCAGCGGGGCAAGCACCTCCACCGAGGCGATTCCCGACGGGGCTTTGCCTGCTGTTGCCTTCTCTTCGGGCAGGTGTGGGGCGTGGTCGGTAGAAAGAATATCGATGGTCCCGTCCCTCACCGCTTCGAGCACGGCCTGGCGATCCTCTTCTTCCCGCAGCGGTGGGTTGACCTTGAGCAGGTCGCCCCGGCGCAGGTAGTCGTCCTGGGTCAGCAGCAGGTAGTGGGGGCAGGTCTCGCCCCATACATCGAACCCATCGCTTTTCATCTGGCGAAGCCACTCAACCTCGTTGACCGTTGCGATGTGGCACAGGACTATTCGGGCACGGCGGTCACGTGGCAGCTTGTGCAGCGCCATGGAGAGTTTGGCCAGGGCCGATACAACCGCTTCCCTGGGTCGGGCCACGTGGTGTTTGAGACTGGGGTCACCGCTCACAATGAGGGTGTCATCTTCAGCGTGGACGCAGACCCTCTTGAACCGCCCCAGGATGTGGGCGATTGCCTCAACACCGTGGATGGGGTCCTCGGCGCTGGATTTGGCCATGTAGAGTTTTGCTGCGGGATAGGGTTCGTGGGGCAGTTGGCGTGAGGGGGAGCGGGCCTGATAGTGGACGCCCCAGTTGGTCAGGCACTTGCCCGAAAATAGGGCCCGCTTGATAGAGAGCCTGCCCGGCGTGGAGCACGGCGGCACGTTGTTGGGCATGTCCAACACCGTAGTGACCCCACCGGCCAGCGCTGCCCTGGAACCGCTCACGATGCCCTCTTTGGCAACCTGTCCCGGCTCACGGAAGTGCACGTGGCTATCGATGAAGCCCGGCAGGATGAGGTGCGACCTGGCGTTGAAGAGCAACTCCGGGTCCGCTGGCAGTTCCGGTGCGCTGCAGACGCCCTGATGAAGAACCAGGCGCCCCTTGTCCACCTCGATGACGCCCGTGGCCACAGAGCCGTCGGGCGCAACCCACTTGGCGTTGGTTATGAACATCTGTTACTCCCACTCGATGGTTGCAGGCGGTTTGGTGGTCAGGTCGTAGAGCAGCGGCCCCACGCCGGGAACATCCAGCACCTTCGAGCTCATCTCCTGCAGCAAATTCGGCTCCATGCGATAGACCGAGGCGGTCATGGCATCCCTGGAGCAGATTGGGCGCAAGACGAAGGCCCGCTTTCCCTGACTATCCAGCAACGGCAGGCTTACCACGGGCATCTGCCAGATCTCCCCCAGGTGGGCCGTGGCCTCCCGGCAGAGATGGTCTACACGTTGCAACTGCTCAACGCTGGAGGCCATCAGGTAGTGGGCCTCGAGACGCAGCGGAGCCTTGTCCAGGTCTACAGGGGAGAGCACAACCCTGTTAACCGTCCGCAGGGTGTTCACAACGGTTGTGGCAGCGGTCAGCACCTTATCCCAGTCAAGGGGCCCTTCAACCCAGATAGCCGCAGGGTGGGCGTAGGTGCGTTCGTCGCCCTGCACCCCCACGGAGCGCACAGGAAGGATTGCCCCCGAAATCCCGTACGAGGCGCAGATAGACTTGAACTGCTCCTCCTCATCGAGGTACCCCTCGGGGGGCATAGAGCCATCGTGGGCCAGAATCCGAATGGCCAGCCCGGGCCCGGGGAAGGGCTGCCTGTCTACCAGCTCGCCCGGAAGCCCCAGCTCACGCCCAAGCTCACGAACCTCGTCTTTGTAGAGTTCGCTCAGGGGCTCGATGACCCGCCCCGCCTGGATCATCTTCTCTATTTCTTCAACCCGATTGTGGTGGGTCTTGATGGTGGCAGCGTTTCTGGTCCCACCGCTCTCGATGGTGTCGGGATAGATGGTGCCCTGAACCAGCATCCAACCCTCGTCCAACTCAATCTCCTGCAGCGAGTGTGATAACTCCTCTACGAAGAGGCGCCCGATGATCTTCCGCTTGGTCTCGGGCTCCACTACACCCTCAAGAGCCTTGAAAAAGCGCTCCCCCGCACGGTTGATGTGCAGCTTGTTGAAACCAAGACCACGCAGGAACTCCATCACGGCATCGGATTCGTTCCACCGCATAAAGCCCGTATCCACGTGCAGCGAGGTTACACGCTGGTTGCCCACCGCCTCGATGCACAAGGCCAGGGTCACCAAAGAGTCCACACCGCCTGAGATTAGCAGGAAGAGCGGGCGGTCCCCCGCCTCAACCCTGACCCGCTCAACCAACCGCTCTCTAATGCTTCCCGGATTCCAGGTGGCCCGGGCTGTACACATGCGAACGAACTTCTCCAGAATCTGAGCACCATACTCGGTGTGCGAAACCTCAGGGTGGAACTGCAACCCCAGAATGCGACCGTCGGGCGACTCATAACCCGCTACTGGGATCGTGGGCGACCAGGCAGTGCGGCGAAATCCCGGAGGAACCTTCGTCACATGGTCACCGTGACTCATCCAGACCGCCTGGCGCTGCGGCAACCCCGCCATGAGCACCGAGCCCGGGTCGCACTCCAGGCTTGTCATGCCATATTCACGCCGATCGCCGGGCGAAACCTCGCCACCCAGCGTCTGGGCAATGAACTGGTGCCCGTAACAGAGACCCAGCAACGGCACCCGCACCTCCTCCAGCTTGAACTTCAGCTCGAAGCGATGGTTGCTCGAGACCGAACGGGGCCCGCCGGAGAAGACCAGCCCCACCAGACCCGGCTCATCCTCGGGCCTGAATAGCTCAGGGTCCGCTATCCTGGAAAAGACCCCCATCTGCCGTAGTCGCCTGGCGATGAGATGGGCGTACTGCCCCCCGAAATCCAGCACCACGATGGTCTCGAGATGCTCATCCAAGCTGCTGGTAAGGCCCTCTCCCCTGCTCAGCATCTCTTCTGCCATACCCGCTCCTGCTCAATAGAGTTGAAGTTATCATCGCTTATGTTTGTAGGATACTTACCAGAGAAACATGCATAACAACATGGGAAGTCGTTATACATTTCTCTTAGATCTTCCAGAGACTGATATATAACCGCATCGGCCTCAATATACTTACTAAGCTCCTTAACTTCATAATGGGCAGCGATAATTTCTTTCTTAATTGACATATCGATGCCGTAGACACAGGGGAAGCGGATGGGGGGAGCAGCGGAGATGAAATAGACCTCTTTGGCGCCACTTTCCCGCATGAGGTGAACCAGGTGCTTCGATGTGGTGCCACGTACTATGGAGTCGTCCACCACGGCCACTTTCTTGCCCTCGAGGACATCTCGGATGGGGTTGAGCTTCTGCCGGACCATGCGCTCCCGCTCCACCTGGCTGGGAGAGATGAAGCTTCTGCCGATGTGGTTGTTCTTCGAGAGTCCCCGGCGGTAGGGCACGCCCAACGCTTCCGCAAGCCCCGAAGCCGCAAAATAGGCTGACGAGGGCACATCGATGACGATGTCGGGCTCCAGCCCCTCTTTCTGCACGCTCTTGGCCAGCATCTTGCCCATGCGGACCCGCTCGCTGGCTACGAGGCGGCTGTGGATCACCGAATCTTCCCGGGCAAAGTAGATGTACTCGAAGACACAGAAAGCCCGCTCTTTCTGGGAGCACAAGGAGCTGTGCACCCTGCCGTTGTTGTCGATGAAGACGGCCTCACCTGGCTGAAGGTCTCTTATGGGTTCAAAACCCAGGTAGTCGAAGCAGGTGGACTCTGAGGCGAACGAGTAGGCCATGCCCCTGGATGTGTACTTTCGCCCCAGAATGAGGGGCCGGATGCCGTGCTGGTCGGTGAAAGCAAGCATGCCCTTGTTGGCTATGATGGTGATGGTGGAGTAGGCCCCCTCGATCTTCTGCTGGGTCACCGACACAGCCTCGAAAATGTCGGGCACGGCAAGCTGCCCAAGGTCTTTCTTCTCAAGCTCCGAGGCCAGAGTGTAGAGGATCAGTTCCAGGTCGTTGCTGGTCTCCAGCAGCCTGTGGTGACTGCCGTAGAGGGTCTTCTTCAGCTCATCGAAGTTGGTAACGTTGCCGTTGTGCACCATGGCGATGCCGAAGGGATAGTTGAGGGCGAAGGGCTGAGCATCGAGGATGTTCACCGAGCCTTGGGTAGCGTATCTGACGTGACCCAGTCCCCAGTTGCCTGGCAGGAGGGCCAGGTCCTGGTCTTTGAAGACGTTGTTGACCAGCCCCAGCCCCTTCTTCATGTGGAAGCGGTTGCCGAAGGTGACCACACCGGCAGCATCCTGTCCACGGTGCTGCAATGCAGTCAGCCCGTAGACCAGTTCCGCTGCCACCTCATGTTGCGCTCCAATACCAAGAATTCCGCACATTTTGAACTCCTTCCCTACGATTCCAGAGGCACAGGCTCGCCCAAAAAGAGCGAGCGCAGGCAATCGCTATAGAACTGACGTTCCACGGCCAACCCCCGGTGCTCCACCTCATGGAGGCTGGAGGCGCCGGCCAGGTCGACACGTCTCTTGGCGATGACCCGACCAGTATCGAGTCCTCCGTCGACGTAGTGAACGGTCACCCAGGTTTGGGACAAACCTTGCGAGAATGCCCACTCATAGCCGCCGAGGCCCTGATGGCACGCCGTGTCCGCCGGGTGAATGTTTATGATCCTGTCGGGGTACCGATCAATCAGCACCTCGGTCAATATGCGCATGAACCCGGCCAGAACGATGTAGTCCAGGTTCAAGTGCTCCAATCTCTCTACCAGCGCCCGGTCATACTCCCGGCGCTTGCGCCCTGCGGATTCCAGCACCTCAGTAGGGACGCCGAACTCCGCTGCCCGCTGCAACCCCGGGGCGTCGGGGCGGTTGGAGAGTGCCAGCACCACCTCGCAGAGGCCGCCAAGCTTTCCTCCCTTCACCTCACGCAAAATGGCCTCCATGTTGCTGCCCCTTCCCGAGAAGAGAATGGCAACTCTGACCGGACGACCTTGCTTGCCCTCTTGGGACCCCTGGGTGGAGCGCCCGGAAGAGGAGCATGCATCAAATGTAACGGGCAGGGGCTTCACTGAGGCCACCTCCGTTGACCTATGTCGGTTCGGTAGAACGCTCCTTGGAATGACAGCTTCTTTACCTCTTGGTATACCTTGGCGATTGCCGCTTCAAGAGAATCTCCACGGCAAACAACGTTGAGCACCCGGCCGCCGGCGGTGACCAGATTCTGGCCGTCGCGGCGGGTGCCCGAGTGGAAGATGATGGTCTCCTGGGAGACGGCGTCAAGGCCTTGCACCGCAAAGCCCGTTGCGTAAGAGTCGGGATAGCCGTGGGATACCATCACCACATCGACGAAGTAGCCGTCGCAGAACGAGACATCAACCTCGGCCAGCCTCCCCTGCGCACAGGCCAGAAGCAGTTGCGCCAGGGAGCCGGCAAGTTTGGGCAGCACCACCTCGGCTTCGGGGTCGCCGAAACGGACGTTGTACTCAAGCAGTTTGGGCCCCTGGGCAGTCATCATGAGGCCAAAATAGATTACGCCACGATAGGCAATGCCCTCGGCCGCCAGCCCTGCAAGAGTGGGGCTCACTACCTCGGCCTCGATGGCCTGCATCATCTGCGGCGTAACCCACGGAACCGGGGTGAATGCGCCCATGCCGCCGGTGTTGGGTCCCTGGTCGCCATCCAGAAGCTGCTTGTGGTCTTGAGACGGGCTCAGCAAACGTACGGTGACACCGTCGGTGACCCCCAGAATGGACAACTCCTGCCCTTCGAGTTTCTCCTCGATGACGAAGGTGGCGTCGTCGCCGTATCGGTGGCGGGCCTCTTCAATGGCCGCCAGGGCCTGCTGCGGTTCATCACAGACCCACACGCCTTTGCCCCCCGCAAGGCCGTCGTACTTCACCACCAGCCCACCTTGCCACTCTCGGGCAACCACCATGGCTTCGTCACAACTGGAGGCCGACGCCGAACGGGCCGTGGCCACGCCGTGGCGTAACATGAATTCTTTGGACCACACCTTGCTGCCTTCAAGCCGGGCCCCGTCCTTACCAGGGCCGAATACGGGAACGCCAAGCCTGCGAAGATGGTCGGCCAGCCCCTTTGTCAAGGGAGCCTCAGGGCCCACCACCACAAGTTCAAAACCGGCCTCGGCAAGCAGCAGGGCCAGGCGCTGTTCCGGATCGTCGTGGTGAATCCCGTGGGCCAAAGCCAGCTCTTCCACCGAGACGGAGTTAGGAATACCACCGTTGCCGGGCACGCAGATGAGGTTCTGGATGCCCACGTCTGCCGCAAGGCGACCAACCAGGGCATGTTCTCTGCCACCCGAGCCTATGACTGCAATCTTCATGAGCCGGTCACCTCCCTAAGTCTCATGGCCACCTCCCTGGCCAGCTCTCTTGCGGCACCCACGTACTCTTCGGGTTTCAGGGCAAGAAGCCGGGCTTTGGTTTCGGAGGCCACATCAAGGGAATCAACGAACTGCCGCAGTCTTTCCGGGGTTATCCCCCCGCCCCGGGTCAATAGCTTCAGGGCAGTGTAGGGGTCATCGGTACTGACAAGGCGCAACACCGTCTGAATAGGCTCGGCAAGAAGCTCGGGGCAGTTGCGAAGCTCTGCGATGCAGGCATCACGATTCACGGCCACCCGGTCCAGCCCACGCATGGTCTCCATGATGGCCAGGTGGTGGTGGCCAAGACCCACCCCAAGATTCCGGCTGACGGTGCTGTCCGTGAGGTCACGCTGCATCCTGCTGCGGCACAGCTTATCGGCCACGAAGCTCAGCAGCGAGTTCGAGAGCTGAAGATTGCCCTCGGAGTTCTCGAAGGAGATAGGGTTCACCTTGTGTGGCATCGTAGAAGAGCCAACTTCGCCCTGCTTCACCGCCTGCACGAAGTATCCGTAGCTGATGTAGAGCCAGAAGTCCTGGTCCAGGTCCATGACCACGTTGTTGAACTGACGAACGATGTTGAAGTAGTCGGCCCAACTGTCGTGGTCCTCGATTTGGGTGGTCAGGGGATTGAACTCCAGCCCCAGCGACCCAACAAAACGCTCCGAAAAGGCCCTCCAGTCCACCCCCGGCGCCGCTGCTTTCATTGCAGAGTAGTTGCCCGTAGCGCCGTTGAGCTTGCCGCGGAACTGGTGGGCCTTGAGCTTGCCGAAATAGGCCAGAGCCCGATTGGCCAGCACAGCAACCTCTTTTCCTGCAGTTGAGGGGCTGGCGTGCTGGCCATGGGTGCGGGCAGGCAGGGGGGCGTCGGCCCACTGCTCGATGCGCCCCGCAAGCTGTTCAAGCAGCCTGCTCCACAAAGGTATCTGGAGCCTGTCCACATACCCCTTGAGCAGCATGGAGTAGGCCAGATTGTTCACATCCTCGGAGGTCAATCCGAAATGGATCATATTGGGGTTAGTCAGACCCAGCGCCCCTCGCAGGAAAACCTCGCAGCTCTTCACATCGTGATTCAGAGTGGCTTCAAGCTGCTTGATCTCCTGGTAGTGGTCATGATTGAACTGCTCAAGGAGGTGATTACACCGTCCCTTCTCTTCGGGGCTGAGGGGCTCAAAGAGCGCCGTGGAGTCCAGGGCCAGCACGTAGAGGATCTCCACGCGGCAGCGCTCCCTGTTGAGTGCGAACTCGGAGAAGTGCTCTCTGAGCGGCTCAAGCCTAGCAGCGTATCGCCCATCCAGGGGCGAAATGGCCGTAGCGGGCTCCACGTCGCGCTTCATAATCACCACCCCCGGGCTTCGAAGTCGGCCCTCTTGAGGTCCTCCTTCATCTGGTGAATCTCCTCGGAGAGCTTGCCCCGCAGTGAGCGCAGGTTCAGGGAGCGAACCGCCGCAAGGGCCGCACAGTCGGGCCTCACCACGGTGCTTGCCGGCACCTTGGAGGGCATCATGAGGCTCGAGTGGAGGTTCACAAGCATGTCCGTGCGGTCTTTGAAGGGCGGACAGTTAATGACCGGGATGTTGAGATTCGAAGCCAAGGCACCGCCAAGGCCGTTGGACTCACCGGCAACGGCCACCACGGCACCAGGCTCGATGGAGTTGTTGTACTCGGCAGCTATGCCCTCTATTCGCTCGCCGTTCTTGTGCGCCGAGACAACTCGAAGCTCCACTTTGACTCCGTATCGCTCCACCATGTCGGCGATCTTGCGGCAGTGGTCCATATCCGCAGGAGACCCCATAATGACAGCCACGTAGCCCTCTTTGATAAGCCCCTTGCGCACCAGGCTCCAGTAGAGTCGCCCGTGAACATCCTCGGGCGTAGCAATGGTCTCTCCCGTGATGAGCGTGAAGATCTCTCGATACCGCCTTGCCGTCTCCTCAACAACGTCGGCCGGAAGCACCCGGGGATAGGCCCCGCTCTTCTTGTCCCTGTTTGCCATGAGCCACTGGCGCACAAACTCCTTATCGAGCTGCGGCACCTTGTCGGGGTTCTCATCGTACCGCTTCTGCTCCCAGAAACGGGAAGAGTCGGGCGTGTGAATCTCATCGATGAGCACAAGCTCGCTGTCCACCAGACCGAACTCATACTTGGTGTCGGCAAGAATCAGCCCCTTCTCGGCAAGCACCTTGGTGCCACGCTCGAAGAGGGCCAGGGAGATCTTCTCCATCTGACGGTACATATCCCTGGTTGCCAGCCCCGTGGCCACGATACCGTCGGGGGTGATCTCTTCGTCGGACTCGTCCTTGGTGGTCGGCGTGACGATAGGCTGGGGAAGGCGGGCGTTGTTGGTCAGCCCGTCGGGCACGCTGGTCCCCGAGAACTCCCGGCGCCCCTGCTGGTACCCACGCCAAACCGAACCGCTGAGATATCCACGCACGATCATCTCAACCTTGATCGGCTTGGCCTCCTTCACCAGCGTAGCGTTGCCATCCACCATGGAGACTACGTGGTTGCCCACGATGTCTCTGGTCTCGTGGAACCACCAGTTGGCAAGCCTGTTGAGCACCTGGCCCTTGTCCGGTATGGGCGTCTTCATCTTGAGATCGAAGGCCGAGATGCGGTCGGTGACCACAATAAGCCTTGTATGCTCGTCCACACGGAAGCTGTCGCGCACCTTCCCTTCATGGATCTTCTGCAGTTGAGGGGTCGTGACTCTGTCCAAACAGTTCATAGGCTCCTCCTAATGCTTGAAATGCCGAATACCGGTCATCACCATGGCCACATGCAGCTCATCACACGCCTGCACCACCTCTTTGTCCCTGATGGAACCACCCGGCTGGAAGATGGCACGGATGCCGTATGCAGCCGCCATGCGCACCGAATCGGGGAAGGGGAAGAAAGCATCTGAAACCAGGTAGGCCAGGCCCAGTTGCTGCTTCACATACAAGTCTCGTCCCGCAGGGTCGCCATCATACTCCGCCTCCAGAGTGGCCACGGCCCGTTCCAGCGCCAGACTTGTAGAGTTCACACGGTTGGGTTGCCCGCTGCCCATACCCAGCAGCTGCATGGCATCCCCTGTTCGGCGCACAACGACTATGGCGTTGGACTTCACCTGCCGCACCGCTACCATACCGAACTTCAGCAGCGGCTCATCGATAGGACCCGTTCCGTATTGGGTAACCTGCTCCAACTTGTCGTAGAGCTTCCCATCATTGTCCTGCACCAACAGGGCGCCCCGCACAAACTTCAGGTCTCGAGCAGGGCGATTGGCCCCTGGGTCCATGCGGAGAATGCGCAGCGACTTGTGCTTACGAAGATACTCGACCACACCGGCTTCAAACTCCGGTGCCGCCACAATCTCGACGAACTTGCGCCTTGACTTCTCTTCGTGGTCAAGCTCCAGGCAGTGGGCAGTCTCCATCGAAAGAGGCCGGTTGAAAGCAATCACCGAGCCGAAGGCCGACACCGGGTCGCCGGCCCAGGCAAGGCCGAAAGCGCTCTCCAGCTTGGGCGCAGCGGCCAAGCCACATGGGTTGGTGTGCTTGATGATAGCAACACAGGGCTCTTCCACGTCGGCCACAGCATCCAACGCCCCGGCCAGGTCAACCAGATTGTTGTACGAGAGCTCCTTCCCTCCAAGCACCTCCATCCCCCCAAAACCGCCATTCTCCGCGCTTCCAGCAAAATAGAGCGCGGCCTGGTGCGGGTTCTCCCCGTATCGAAGCTGCTCGGCGCCCGAGTAGTGCAGCCGCACCGACGGCTGGCCCGCAAGCTGGTCCATGTGGTCGGCGATGGTGCTGTCGTAGGCAGCGGTCTGGGAGAATGCAATGCGCATGAGGCGGGTGCGGGTCTCGAGGCTCAATGCCCCATGGTTGGCACCCAGCTCCTCAACAACTGCCTGGTAATCCTGGGGCCTGGTCAGCACGGCAACGCCCCGGAAGTTCTTTGCAGCGGCACGAATCATGGTGGGTCCGCCGATGTCCACGTACTCTATAAGCTCATCGAGGGCCAGCCCCTTGTCCCGGTACTCCACGAAGGGATAGAGGTTGCACACCACCATATCGATGGCGCCGATGCCCAGCGCCTCGGCCTCCTTGGCGTCACGCTCACGGTCGAACAGAATCCCCGAGGCCACCTCGTATGAGATGGTCTTCATCCGACCGCCGAAGGCTTCTGGTTTCTTAGTGATTTCGCTTATATCGACAACGGGGATACCCGCTTCACGCAGCCTGGAAGCGGTGCCTCCGGTGCTGACAATCTCCGCCCCATGGCGGTGCAGCTCCAGGGCCAGCTCTACAACTCCGCTCTTGTCCCAAACGCTGATGAGTGCCCTCTTCACCTTGCGCATCTTCACTCTCCCTTTCCCGCTACGTGGTCCACGATGTTCCGGAATATCTGCAGCCCCTGACCGCTCTCGTCAGCCGGGGCCCTGGTGCCACCCTCTCGTACCTTACGGGGCCAATCAGGGTGGTTGTAGATTGAAAGAAACGCCTCGGGATGCGGCATCAGCCCGAAGACGTGGCCGCTGGGGTCTGTCAATCCGGCACAACAGAGCGCCGAACCGTTGGGGTTGGCGGGATAATCTTCAGTGGCCTCACCAGCCTGGTCAACATAGGTAAGACAGTTGAGCCCCTGCTCCAACACCGCTGCCTGGACCGCCGCATCCCGCAGAACCAGCTTCCCCTCGCCGTGGCGAACGGGCAGGTCGATGAGCTCGATGCCCTTCAAGAAAGGCGTCGCATCGGGCCTGGCCCTGCATGTCACCCAGCGGTCCTCGAACTTCGCCGAGTTGTTCCGGGTCAGGGTTACTTCCTGCTCGAAGGAGCCTGCGATGTTGGGAAGCAAGCCCATCTTCACCAGCGCCTGGAAGCCGTTGCATATGCCCAGAATGTAGTTGCCATCGGCCAGAAACCGCTCCAGGTGGTCGAAGAAAAGCTCGCCGCCCTTGAGCCGCTTGTAGCGCATCTTGTTCGCCAGAACCTTGCCGGACCCCAGGTCGTCACCAAAAGAGAAGCCACCGGGGAAGTGCAGAATCTGATAGTCGTGCAACCACAGCTTCTCCAGGAAGAGGTCGTTGAGGTGCGCTATTCGGGCCTGGGCGCCTGCCAGCCTGTACGCTGCGGCCGTCTCCTCCTCGCAGTTTATGCCGAACCCGGTAACAACCAGTGCTCTTACGTCTTTCATGGTTCAGCCCTCCAGCCCCGAATCCCATGCCTCGAGAAGCCCCTGAACAGCCACGTCCACCAGCCTCTTTCCGCAACGGTTAATGGTGAGTCGGCCCGTGTCGGCCACCTGCCCAAGCCTGGTTGCCCTGGCACCCAGCTCCTGCTCGAAAGCAGTCACATCTTCCGGGGCCACACTGACCAGGAAGCGGCTGCAACTCTCCGAGTAGAGCATGGCGTTGGTCGAGAGGTCGCCGCAAGGAAGCTTCACCTCGGCACCAAGGGCGCCACCAAAGCAGCTCTCGGCCAGGGCCACGGCGAGACCGCCGTCGCTCAGGTCGTGGCTGGACTGAATCAATCCCCGGGCCTGGGCCCTGTTCACGGCCCTGTAGAGCTCCAGCGCCTCCTCCTTGCGAACCCTGGGCACGTTGGCCCCAACCTCGCCACGCCTTCTGTAGAACTCACTGCCTCCCAACTCATCGTAAGTGGTGCCCACCAGGAAGATGGCGTCACCCACTGCCTTGAACTCCGAGGTGATGGCCTTGCGCACGTCGGGCATGGCAGCGACTAGCGAGTAGAGAATGGTGGGGGGAACGGAGATCTTCACGCCGTCGGCGCGGAAGTCGTTCTTCATGCTGTCTTTGCCCGAGGTCATGGGCACGTTGAACCAGGTGGAGAGCTCGTAGAGCGCCTCGCACATGCGCACAAGCTGCGCCAGCTTGTACTTGCCGTCGGGGTTGGCCACGGGGTCGAAGACCGAGTCCGGAACGCAGAAGTTGTCGCACGCCGACCAGAAGAGGTCCTGGGTATTGGTCGGGTCGGGAAGCCGTGCTCCCACGGAGACCAGCGACCTGATGGCCTCGTCAAAGGCGCAAGCCGAGGCCTGCCAGGCGTCAATGTCGCCGAACTTCGGAGCGATACCGTTGGCCACGGCCACGCCACGGTAAGAGTCGAAGCCAACCCGCATCACCGCAGCGTCTTGGGGGGCCTTGCCTCTGCGGCCCATGAGGGGCTTCACGATGCTCTTGCCCTTGACCTCGTGGTCGTACTGGCGAATCACCGCCTCTCGACTGCAGATGTTGTTGGAGGAGAGAAGCGCCAACAATTCGACCGAGTGGTCTTCCACTTCCAGCCCCTGGGGCTCAACCAGCGTCGGTGGGCTCCAGACGGCTTCAAGGTGCTTTCTGGGAACACCATCGTGGAGGAATTCGATGTCCAGACTGGCCACTATCTGGTCGGCGTAACATACCTCCAGGGTACCGTTGTCCGTGAACTCTCCAATCCAGCTCACCTCGACCTCTCGGGCCTTGGCCAGCTCCATGACCTTCTCCAGGTGCTCTCTGGGCACCACCAGGGTCATTCGCTCCTGGCTCTCGGAGACGAAGATCTCCCAGGGCCGCAACCCTGAGTATTTGAGGGGAACCTTGTCCAGCAGCACACGGGCGCCACCGGATATTGAAGCAAGCTCCCCGACGCTTGACGAGAGGCCGCCAGCGCCGTTGTCCGTGGTGCAGGAGACCCAGCCCCTGGCAGTGGCCTCTTCCAGGAAGTCGGCCAGCAGTTTCTGGGTTATGGGACTGCCTATCTGCACCGCTGAACGTGGGCTGTGCTTGTCAATCTCCACCGAGGAGAAGGTCGCCCCGTGGATGCCGTCTGCCCCCACACGGCCGCCGGCCATTAGAATGCAGTCCGACGCCGCAATCTCCTTGTCCCAACTGTTCTTGTCGCCGTAGCGGGCAGGCATGATAGAGCCGGTGCCGCAATAGACCAGCGGCTTGCCGGCGAAGCGGTCGTCGAAGAGCACGGCGCCGTTCACCGTGGGCACGCCCGACTTGTTTCCGCCATGCTCGATGCCCTCCCGGACCCCGGCAAAAACCCTGGCCGGATGCAACTGCCCTGTGAGCAGCGGCTTCTTGTAGTCCGGCGGGCCAAAGCAGAGCACGTTGGTATTGAAGAGCAGCCTGCCGCCACCTTTGCCCGTACCCAAGGGGTCACGATTGTTGCCAAGAATGCCCGTGATCGCGCCGCCGTAGGGGTCCAGCGCCGAGGGCGAGTTGTGGGTCTCAACCTTCCAGACGAAGACCCGCTCGTCGTCCACCCGAACCACCCCGGCGTTGTCGGTGAAGACCTTCACCAGCCAGCGGGCGCCGGCCTCTTGCAGTCTGGCGGCGATGACGTCGGTGGACCTTCTGATGTAGCTCTTGAAGAGGCTGTCCACCACCCGGGTCTCTCCCGTGGTCTCGTCGGTGTAGGTTATGAGGGCGTTGAACTCTTTGTGCTTGCAGTGCTCAGACCAGGTCTGGGCAAAGACCTCCAGTTCGCAGTCCGTGGGTATCATGGGCAGACCCAGTGCCCTTCGGGTGCTGCGCACATCATCCCGGCGATAGTAGTCCCTTATGGCAAGCATCTCTTCGACGTTGAGCGAGAGGACCCTCTGCTTTGAGATGGCCAACAGCTCGGCTTCAGAGACTTCAAGGTCTACCAGTTCGGTGGTGGCATCGGCCACGATGCGAACCTCGGGCACATACTCGATTCGCCCCGTGAAGCGGCCGTACTCGAAGTGGTTCACCAGCGGATTCCCAAGCACATCCTGGCCCAGCCTGGCCAGCACCTCGTCGGGAAGGGCCTCCTCGAAGAGATAGAGGTTCTGGGTGAAGATGTGCTGCTGGGCCGTATCGAACTCCAGGTTGAGCAGGTCGCACAGGCTCTTCTGGGCCGAGACACCTTCGTCATCGGTGACCCCGGGCAACCGGGCGATGAGCAGGTAGCTGGCGAAGCGGTCGCTGGTGAAGAAACTGTTGACGTAGGCATCCTCGATGACCTCGTCGCACAGCCCCTTGCGTGCAAAGAGCTCCAACTGGGGCCGGTCCAGTTTGTACAACACCGAGAACACTGTGGAGGAGCACACCCGGCCCGTCTCCACCCCAAGCAGCTTGCGTGCCTGGCTCCTCACCGATTCACCTCTGACATCACGCTGCCCTTCTTTGAGCAGCACCTGAATCGTTGAGACTTCGACGCCCGGACCCTGGTCACGGGGCGTAGAGAAGTTACTCATGGGATACCTCCCGACTATGCTTTTGGCGCTCTAACGTACGACAGCTCTGCCGGAGCAGCACCCTTGCCCATGATGCGAATCACGGGGTCTGGGGTGATTTCTCCGGCGGGCATGGCCTGATACCCGGTCTCGTGTATGGCCATGAGAACCGGGGCAAGGTCGCCGGGGTCAACCACCAGCAGCATGCCGTTGCCCATGTTCCAGAGGCGGTAGACCTGCTCCTCGGGCAGTTGCCCAAGCCCTTGCAGGTGTTTCATGAAGGGATGAGGGTCGAAAAGATTTGGAAGGAAGGCACCAAGGCCGTTTACCTTGAGAATTCGGCCGAACTTGTCCGGCACGCCGCCACCAGTGATGTGGGACACGCCGTGAAGGTTGAAGCCTCGGTCACGAAGGTGGCTTACCAGGGGCGAATAGATGATGCTTGGGGTCAGGGCTACCTCTCCCCAGGTGCGCCCATCTTCGTATTTCTCGTTGTGCCAGCTGGGACCAAGCTGGGCCTCAAGCACCTTTCGCACCAGGGAGAAGCCATTGGAGCGGAAGCCGCGGGAGCGCAACGCAATGACCGCATCTCCGGGCTTCATGGCCGAGCCGTCGATGGCCGGACGACCAGGGGCCAGGATGCCCAGGGCCGCAGCGCACCAGTTGAAGTGCATGCCGTCGCCCCACCCCCCTACCCTGGAGCCCAATTCGGCTATTTCGCCACCCACCACGGCGACGTTGGCTACCTTGGCAGCATCGTGCAGCCCCTGCATGAGGGCATCCACGACCTCGGCGTCTAGACGGTCCACGTCCAGGATGTTGGTGAGGTTCACGGGCTCGATGCCGTTGGCAGCAAGGTCGTCCACCACCATGGCCACAAGGTCGAACCCAAGAGTGTTGTATACGCCAACGCGCTCGGCGATTTCGGTCTTCGTGCCTATGCCGTCCGATGTGAGGGCAAGGCGCACGCCACCAAAATCCATCACGTTGGAGAACTGCCCGTCGAGGCCCGCCAACGGTTCCCCAGGCAACCCTCGACGAGTGTCGAAGGTCCTGCGGGCCCAACCGTAAGCCAAGGCCGAGCAGTGGTTGCCCAGATCGATATCCAGGCCACTGGACTTGGAGCCTACCATGGTAACTCCCTGATTAGAGTCTGACTGCGCTCGGGACCTGTAGACAACAGGTTCACCGGTATTCCCAACTCGGCTTCCAGGAACGCTACGTAGCGGCGGCAGGCCTGTGGCAAATCCTCCACGGCCTCAACCCCGCAAACATCCTCCTGGAAACCTTCAAAGTCCCTGTAGACCGGAGCCCCCTCTGAGTCCCTCTCCACTGCCACTCGGATGGGGTCGATGCCCGAAAGCACATCCAGCTTCATGAGCGCGATGCTGTTGAAACCGTTGGTCCACGCCGCCCGCTTCAGCAGAGGCAGGTCAAGCCAACCGCAGCGGCGCGGGCGCCCCGTGGTTGCACCGAATTCGTGCCCACGCCTGCGAAGCTCGTCGCCCAGGCCGCCCAGCAGTTCGGTGGGGAAGGGGCCGTGACCAACCCTGGTGGTGTACGCCTTCATCACGGCGATTCGGCTGGAAAACTCCATATATACGCCGGTTCCAGTCAGCGCACCGCCCAGTGTGGTGTTGGATGAGGTGACGAAGGGATAGGTGCCATGGTCCACATCAAGAAGAGCACCCTGGGCACCCTCGAGAAGAATGTTCCGGTTGCTGGCCACGGCCCCGGCAAGCAGCGGCACAAGGTCGGCAACGTGAGGCGCCAACCGTTGCGAAACACGCTCAAACCGGCTCTTTACATCTGCCAGATCGGGCAACGGCTCGGTACTCTCCACGGTCTTCGAGAGCTGAGCGTAGACCTCGGCCTGGCGAGCCAAAGCGGCCTCGTAGCTGCTCTTCTCCAGCAGATCGCCCATGCGCAGCCCCGTGCGCCTGGCCTTGTCAACGTAACAGGGCCCGATGCCACGACCCGTGGTCCCGATGGCCCCGCCTGTGGCCCTGTCCCACCACTTGTGGTAGGGGGTCACCACGTGGGTGTTCTGCGCAACCTTCAAGCGATCCGCAGTAACGCTGATGCCCTTGCCGCTCAGCTCGTCCATCTCCTCCAGCAATACCTCAGGATCCACCACGCAGCCGTTGGCAATGTAGTTGACGCATCCGGGATTCAGAATGCCCGAGGGTATCAGATGCAGTACGAACTTCTGTCCATCCACAATGACCGTATGGCCAGCGTTGGCGCCGCCCTGGTAGCGAACAGTCAGGTCTGCGCCCGACGCCAGCCGGTCTACGATCTTGCCCTTTCCTTCATCGCCCCACTGGGCTCCAAGTACGATTACGTTGGGCATCAGCCACCCCAACTTCTTTCGCCGTACAGCCCCTCGTTGCCCGGCAGGTAGATATCGTGAACCTGCCCTTCCCTGATGGAGAGGGCCGAGACCACTTCCAGCACCGCATCGCTGTGCAGCGAACGTATGTCCTTCACCCCACAGCTCGACATGGACGACTTGATTTTGGAGAGGGTCTCCTCAAGGTTGTCCCTCAGCTTACCGGCGAACTCAACGAACCCCTCGACACCCTCCACGAACTTGGTCTGGTGATACCGGTTCTCCCGCCAGGTTCGGGCCCGAGCCGACCCCTCGCCCCAGTAAGGCTTCATGACCCGGTTGTTGATGATCACCTTCTCCGTAGGCGACTCATCCATTCGGGCAAAATAGCGGCCCATCATGCAGTAGTCTGCCCCCAGCGCCAGAGCGATGGTGACGTCACGGGCCGTCTCGATGCCGCCGTCGGCAATCACAGGGATGTAGCGCCCCGTCTGGGCGAAGTAGGCGTCTCGCTCCTCGGCCACGGCCAGCACCGTAGTGGCCAACCCACGCCCCGTCCCCTTCTGCTCCTGCGTAATACAAATGGAACCGCCACCCATGCCCACCTTCACCGCCTGGGCGCCGTGCTCCACCAGATACCGGAACCCCTCGGCCGTGATGACGTTGCCGCCGATGAGCGGAAGCTCGGGGAAGTTCGCAGCTATCCACGACAGCGCCTCGCCCTCATACATGGAGAAGCCGTCGGACGAATCGATGACCACGCCGTCCACTTCGGCCTCGACCAGCGCTGCCACACGCTCACGGTAGTCGTGGGTGTTGATGCCGCCCAGCACCATGAGGCGCCCCTTGGAATCCAACACCTGATTTGGGTTATCCAGGTGGTCGTGAATGTCCTTCCGGAAGACCAGGTGCATGAGCCTGTCGTTGCGGTCGACGATAGGCAGCACACCTTGGTGCGACTCGCCAAGCTGCCTCGCTGCTACCGCCAGGTCTGAGATCTCCACCCCCACTTCCAGCTTCTCCCGGGGCATCATTCGCTCTCGCACAGGCAGCTTGTAGTGCAGGGCCAGGTCGTAGTCGTTGCGGGTCAAGAGACCCAGGAAGCGCCGGTCGTCATCAACCACAGGGAAGGTGGTGTAGCCCAGCTCCTCCCTCATGCCGTGCACCTCGGAGACAGTGACATCGGGCCCAACGGTTCTCGGGTCTACGAAGCCGGCGCGATAGCTCTTCACCTGCCGCACCATGTTGGCCTCGTTCTCCACGGTCTGCGAACAGAAGAGCACCGCAGAGCCCCCAAGTTTGGCCAACTCAATGGCCATCCGGGTCCCCGACACCGCCTGCATAGCGGCGGAGATGAGGGGGATGTTGAGATGGGGCACAGGCCGTCCAAGGTCAGGGCAAACCAGCGGCGTCCTCAACGATACCTTGTCAATGGTGCAATCGGGAGTAGTCAGGCCTGGAAGCAGCCGGTACTCCATCAAGGTCCGAGAGGGTTCACGAATGATTGTTCTGGCCATTCGGGGATACCTTCACCGTTTGTGTGATTAGGGAAGACTCAGAGGGTGGCTTCGTGCGGTCCCGCATTACCCACCAGAGGCGCAAGAACTACCACAAAAGCGATAGTAACCCATTGTTACCGACAAAAACAGAGTTTTGGCCGGCCCTGCGCTATAGTCTTGAAATCAGAAAGCAACCTTCAGACGTCACATAACGCCTGAGTTGCCAGTATCAGACAGCCTTCCACGAAAGTTGTCAAGGCAAATTCGGGAAGGCCGTTCGGAAAACGGAATCCATCAGGCCGAACCAGCCGGCGTTGGCCGCAGGGTTGGCAGGGCTTGGGTGCGGGGCGGTCAGCACGGATACATCGGAGCCGGCCAGAGCCTGGGATGCCCTGTCGAAGGCGAAGCGCCCCAGGGCTATGACCACCGACGCCCCCAGCAGCTCCACCTGCTGGGAAAAGGCCCGATCGCAGCACTGGAACAGCGCAGCCCTATCGTGGGTTTTGAGCTTGTCCGGAGTGATGTTGGTGCCATCTTCATCGAAGAAGAGAAGCGGACAGTAGTTGAGCACGAAGCCCACCCCAAAGAACGCCGCCGGAGTGCCGAACCTCTCCTTGGCCCATCCCCACACCCTCTGCCCGCTCACCTCCCGACGAGTTGTGGCAAAGCCGGTTATGGGCCTCTTTGGGTGCAGTTGCCGTGGCTGACCAACGGCGGCGTTGATTGCAAGCCAATCCTCAACGGCCTCAATCTCCCCAAAAGGCACCCCCGTCTGCGCCATGCCCCAGGGGCCGGGGTTCATGCCCAGAATGACGAAGCTCTTCTTCCCGCCACCATACGCCTCAACATACCTTCTGAAGGGCTCGAAGGCGTAGTCCAGCGGGTTGTATACGTGGGTCACAGGCGCAGAGAAGCTCAAGGCGTCAAGCTGGCCCGATAGCTCCCTGGTTGAGGCAACCAGGCGCTCCACCTGCAAACTGCTGCGGTCGGTCAGTTCGGAAAACATATGGACACCGTGGTGACAATATCGTTGGTGGGGTCGGAGTCGCCCTTGTCGTTAACAATGTAGTTATTCATGGCTACACACTTGTTCGTCGAGGGAAGCTGGCAGTCCGCCGAGGACTTACAAAGACCGAAGCAGAAGTCCGTGGAGGAGTCCACGCAGTAGTTAGACTTGCACTGCACATCCCCGGCGCAGACGCCGCCACCCTTGGTGTTGCCCACTTTTGTGATGCAGCGTGGGTCCAGCGCCGTCCGGTTCACGTTGGTGTAGGGCTCGCAATACTCTCCCGTGATGCAGTCACCATCTCCCGAGCACTGAACGAAACTGCCCTTGGTCGGTTGGCAGACGGGGCTGGCGTAGTACCAGTCGTCCACGGTGGTGGGCGTGGCCTGGTCGAACACGAAGTAGAAAGCGTTGGGGTAACACTGCAGCCCCGCCGGACAGTCGCTGGCTTGCTTGCAGGCGCCCCAGCAGATCTTCAGATTCTTCTCCACCATGGTATAGCAGATGCCGCTCTTGCAGTCCGAATCCACACCACAAGTAGCGCCGGCGGCCTTGCTGCCAGTAACCGGCGCACAGACGGTCTTGAGGGTGTTCATGACATCGCCCTCAACCGCAACACACGCCGACCCCACCGGGCAGTCGTTGTCCCCGTCACACTCTTTGGCCGCCGGAATGCAGCCGCTCAGCTCCTGTGACTTGCCCCCAGAAAGCTGGAAAAGATACTTCCCACACGTCGTCCCGGGATAGCAATGAGAGTTGCTGGTGCAAGGCCCGTAGCAGAGCTTCCCCGACGAGGTCTGATTGCAGATCCCGCTCACACAATCCTCGTCAACCTCGCACGACTGCCCCGCCATCTTGCTGCCTACTTTGTTGTGGCAGACAAGCACCGCCGTGGTAGTGGTCAACTCGTATGGGATGCAGGCTCCCCCCTTGTCTCCCATACAGTCGGCGTCCTTGGTGCAGTTGCAGTCGGTATTGAGGTAGGGCACGTTGTAGCACTCCCCCGCCTGGCAGATGTCCGAGGTGCAACTGTTCAAATCGTCACACTCCACAGCATAGAGGCAGGTGCCCTCGGGCTTGAAGAAGCAGCTGAAGTCCAGGCAGATATCCTCAGTCGAGGGGTCGTTGTCGTTGCAGTCAGTGTCGAACTTGCAGCAGAGCGGATCCTGTGAGGGTGAGTAGGTGCAAAGGTTCTGCACGCATGTGTCGATGCTGCATGGGTTGTCGTCGTCGCAGTCAGGGTGCGTCATGCATGTTTTTAATTGCTCATAAATGCACTTGTTATTAATACACGTATCTTTAGTTCCATTATTGTTATCATTGCATTCTGCGTCGCTTTCGCAGCAGTCTGGCTTATCAATGTAGAAGCAGTTGAACTGGCTGCACTTCGGCGTCTTGCAAGCCCCCCCCTCCGTGCAGTCCTCTTTCACCTGACAGCAACCAGCTATGGGATTCAAAGTGTTGGCACAAAAGCCATTCTCACACTTGTCAGTTGTGCACTTGTTAGCATCATCACAATCTGCAGGCGTCGAGCAAGGAATCTCAACGGGGAGATCGGGCTCCAGGTCCGGCTGAATATCCTGCCCGGTCAGGTCCATATCTCCACCAACGTCCGACCCCTTCTCATCCTCAACCACGTCGCCAGGCTGGCCTCCTTTATCCTCCACAATATCCGACGCCACCTTCGTGAGGCAGTAACCGTTGCGGCATTGAAGGTGAGCGGGGCACTGCTCCTGGCTGGTGCATTGGTCGGCGGTTCTGCAGAAGCCCCCGGAGCATAACTGGTTCTCTTTGCATTGTGCGCTTGTGAAGCAGGCAACAGACTCACCCTCGCCCGTGGCGCATACGTTGGCCAGGCAGAGCAGTCCTGCTGCACACTCTCCCGAGTCGGTACAGAACTCGCCCTCACCCAGCTTGGGTGCCTCGCTGCCACATGCGCCCAGAAGCAGGGCCACCAACACCGAAGCGACGAAGTATAGTCTCATCACGCCTCCTGGGCTTTGTACGGGGCTTTGGCACCACGCGCTGCAGCACCATCATTAACTATCATCTGCGCCGGCACCAGCCTCCATGGCCCGCAAACCGCCACTCGACGGGCAAAGGGCCCGTTCCAGGGCCTCTGGGTGCCTGCTTCTGCGTCACCATCAACGCAGGGCCTGCTGCAAGGGGCGCTCCTGTGGAGTTCCACCAAGCTATGGGACAGACCGTCGGCAAAAGAGTCGGGCCAACCCAAGCAGGGCCAGGGCCAGGGCCAGCAGGCTTGCAGCGGACCATCCCGTGGCCAGGTTCTGTACGGCACAGCCTCCCGACTTAGCACCGCCGCCACCGAACTCTACGGGACCCAGATCCTCTTCGCCCCCCGCTGCATCCCCTTCCACGTCCACCTCGGAGATGTCGTTGTCGATGGGATTCTGTCCCATGCAGTCACCATCCTGGCAACCGTAGGTGCAGCTCTTGGCCAGGGTGCCCTTCTTCCCGCAAGAGTCGAACCAGTAGAGGTCGGAGCCCACGCAACGCAGCTCGTCACGGGGTTTGCACTCGCCCGCATCGTTGCACTCGCCATCCACACATACAAACCCCTCACCGCACGTGCCGCACTGACCACCGCAGCCATCGCTGCCACAAGACTTCCCTTCGCAAGTCGGCACGCAGACCACCACGCAGGCCCCAGACTTGCACTGCTCACCCGCACCGCACGAGCCGCAGTTCCCGCCACATCCGTCAGGGCCACACTCGTAGCCCTCGCAGAAGGCCACACACCCACCAAGACACTGCTCGAAGAGCGGCTTGCAGGCACCCGCTGAGATAGAGTTGCCGGCGCACGAGGGGTCTGAGGAGTCTTCACACTCATCTTCGATACAGGCAAAAAGATCGACCAGCAGCTTCTTGGCACCTGGCATAGCATCGCTGTAACAATCCGAACTGCACTCTTCCTGAGCAGAAGGGCACTCCTGCATGCACTCCAGCGACTCTTGGCAATTCAGTTGCCCAGGGAAGCAGTTGGCAAAGTCCTGGAAGCAGGTTGTCATAGAGCACTGCCCCAGGCAGGCATCGTCGGTGCAATAGGTGCACTTGGTCGTCATGCACTGGAAGAGCAGCGCGTAATCGGCCTGCGCACCGTCCGTGGCCGCCATGTAGCATGTCGTTATGCAAGCGACGTTGCCACCACAGAGCCCCACACACTCAGCCGTGTCGGGACAGTTGTCTATAGTTCGATTGGTCTTCGGGGCACAAACCTTGGCCGGTTGGCCCATAAGCCAGTTAATGCACTCCCAACCCTCGGGACAGGCGCTGTCGGCGGAGCAAGCAAGGGTGCAGAGCGAATCCTGACCCAGAGGCAAGCATAGCCCCGTGAGGCACTGGGTGGACTGAGTGCAGGTTGCTCCCACCTGACCATAGCATGCCCCGTTCATGCACTCCTTGCCTTCGCCGCACTCCCCACAACTACCACCACATCCATCCCCCCCACACACCGCACCGTCACACGTGGGCGTGCACTCGCCGTCGGGCTTGCACTGGCCGCCCACCTCGCAAATATAACCCTCGCCGCAAGCCCCACAGATGCCCCCGCACCCATCGGGCCCACACTCCTTCCCCGTACACGAAGGCACGCAGGGGTTGCCTGCACACTCCCCCGTTGCCGGGTCGCACTGCACCCCAGAAGGGCACGCAGTGTACTTGGGCTCCAAACAATCGTCGTCGTCGCCAGCAGCAACGCAGCTCCAACTGTGGGTGAGATTGGCCGAGCAGCCCTTGGACCCCTGCGTGCAGTCATCCTCGCAAGACAAACATGTCAGCCCCGAAATACAGTCGTAACGCAGATCCGCCGGGCTGTAGCGGCAACAGGCCGTGAAGCCGCAAGACTGGGAGACCAGCTTGCCATCACCACCACAATACTTGAGGGTGTTGCCCTCACACATCCCCTCGGCCGGAACCTCCCCGCAGTTGTCGTTGTTGGGAGAAAGCAGATCTACCGAGACGTCGTCGAAGTAGCAGCCACCCGTTCCGCATCCAGTTGGCTCACCATACTCCTCGGCACCGTTCTCGAAAGAGTAGAGCCCAACCCGACCCCGAAGGATGGCGTTGCCGTCGCTGTCCTGACCGTCGAAGAAGATCTCGTCGGCCTCAAAGAAGCCGTTGGCGTTCTTGTCAAACTCGATTCTGATGTTGGTCCCGTTGGCAGTGACCCTGACCAGATGAACCTTGCCCGGGGTGAACCTCAGCGTGGAGTCGTGTTTAAAGGTTTTGGTCTGCCCGTCGGGCCCCACCCTGATGAACTGCCCACCGGGCTTCGTACCGCTGCAGCCCGTAGAAAGATCCGGAACCTGATCCCCGCTTACGATAAACAGATAAAATTGATTGCTTCGAATATAACGAAATACGACACCAAATGTGTCGTCATCATCGTTTCGAATCTTCACCGTATAAATATAATTCTGCCACAACTGGTTGCCGGCCTTGATATGGTTATCGAAGGGATCCGACTGACCGCAGGCATTGCCGCCAGAGCTGTAGACGGCCGTATTGCAGCCACAGTTGGCGCAGCCATCATCCAGCCTCGGGGTAATCCCCCCGCTTAGATCCGTCCGCCAGGCGTCGCTGCAGTAGGCTCCCACCCACACATCCGAAGGCAGGAAGTACTCCTCATCGGAATCGAACTTCTCCTCGAAAACCACGAACCCCGAGAACAGACCGAAAGCCAGAAGAAGCAGCAGATACCTGCCAGGAACGAAAACTCTCATAGGCCCCTCCGTAAGGCAGACCCGACCGGGGCGGGAGTATACCTCTTCCCCCCTTGTGGCGCAAATGCGTTTGAAGTCAATTCGGAACCCCGCCGTTACCCCTGCCGTCGCCGAAAACGGCTCTGGGAACCCTGTGGCCACTGGACTGGGGTTAGTACCGTTACTAAGGTTCGCCACCGAAATGATACCGGGCACCAATCTATAGGCCCCCCACACCCCAGGAGGAGATCATGAATATCAACTCAATTCGTATTCTGTCTGTTGCGGCGCTGGTACTGTCGCTTCTGCCGACACAGGTAACCGCCCAGGAGAAGCCGGGCTGGAGCTACGAGCCACTGCCCTACGCCTTCGACGCCCTGGCGCCACACATCGACGCCAAGACCATGGAGATCCACTACTCCAGGCACCACAAGGCCTACTTCGACAACATGCTCAAGGCCGTTGAAGGGACCAACCTCAAAGAGCTCTCTCTGGTGGAGGTTATGGGCCAAATCAGCAAGTGGCCCGCCGCACTGCGCAACAACGCCGGCGGCCACTTCAACCACACCCTCTTCTGGAAGCTCATGGCCCCAGACGGTGGCGGCAAACCCGGCGGCAAGCTGGCCAAGATGATCGACGAGACTTTCGGCTCCTTCGACAAGTTCAAAGAGGAGTTCAAGAAGGCCGCCACGTCGAGGTTTGGCAGCGGTTGGGCGTGGCTTGTGGTGGATGCATCAGGCAAGCTTGTCATCACCAGTACGGCGAATCAGGATAACCCCCTCATGGATGTGGTGGAGCTCAGGGGTAAGCCCATTCTGGCCCTGGACGTCTGGGAGCACGCCTACTACCTCAACTACCAGAACCAGCGTGCGGCCTACATCGACGCCTTCTGGAACGTGGTGAACTGGAAATACGCCGAGTCGCTGCTGGACTGCGGCAAGAAGTAGCCCCCCATTGGCCCCCCTCCGGTGCCCTGACTCTTATCCTTGATTCCCGCATTGCGTCGTGCTAACTAGCCCAACCCAACCTGGGGAGGGTGGCTATGACCGATGAGGAACTGAAACTGCTTGAAAGGCTTCGACGAGTTGAAGCCCTCTTCGCCGGTACCGACATGCAGGGCGAACAGGATGCCGCTGCTCAAGCTGCGAAAAGAATCAAAGAGAAGCTCGCAGAACTGCGCAAGAGCGACCCGCCCATGGAGTACCGCTTCTCCATGCCGGACCTCTGGTCCCGCAGGCTCTTCACTGCACTGCTGCGCCGCTACGGCCTCGAACCGTTCCGCTATTACGGCCAGCGCAGAACGACAGTGATGGCCCGCGTGCCGAAACGCTTCCTGGACGAGACCCTCTGGCCGCAATACCTGGAGTACTCCAAGCTCCTCACCAACTACCTCGACGACGTAACCTCCCGGGTCATCTCCCAGACCATCCACAGCGACGTCTCCGATGCCAAAGAGCGCCAGGAACTGGGGGCCGGGTAACTAAAGAGGAGTGCCGTGGTTAAGCGGTGGGCCAGAGGATGCTCACGCAGGCATCAGCCCTGACCATCGCTATTCCTACCACTATATTTTACCTTGAGCAGTGAGAGTTAAAAATGACCAGTTTTCAGAAATTTGTGCTTAGCAAGAGCTGGATTTCCAATCTAATTTATATTATTCTTGGACCTTTGATTGCCGCCGCAGGATACTCATTTTTTATTGTACCTCACAAGATTGTTGACGGCGGTGTTTATGCTATAGCAATGCTAATTCACTATCTCATCGACACCCCAACGGGTATGACAGCACTTGTTCTTAACATCCCACTAATTATCTGGGGCATTAAGGTTCTCGGCCCGAAGTTCGGCCTCAAGACCATCGTCGGCCTTGTGCTAACCTCGACCTTCATCGACCTGCTGGCCATGCTCTCAGCACACATCCACGGAGCCCCCGATGTGCCTCTGGCAGCAGATCCGCTGCTATCGGCAATATATGGTGGTGTCTTCGTGGGAATAGGCTTGGGCCTCATCTTCAGGGCCAAAGCCACTACCGGCGGCACTGACATTGTTGCCAACATTATCGCCAGTAAGAGCAGCATCCCCGTGGGACAAGCCCTCATGCTGTGCGACGCCACCGTGGTGCTGGCCGGTCTCATCTTCTTCGGCAACCCAGAAATGGTGCTATACGCCGTGGTCTCCATCTTCATTACAGGCAAAGTCATCGACACCGTAGTTGCCGGAGTCAGTTACTACAAAGTGGTTTTGATTGTATCTGATCACCATGAAAAAATAAAGCAGCGCATTATGCAAGACCTGCAACGCGGAGGCACCTATCTACTGGGACAAGGGATGTACAGCGAATCCCCCAAGAAGGTAATCTACTGCGCCGTGAATCGCAGAGAGCTTGCCATGCTTCACGAATTCGTGAGGGATATCGACCCCAAAGCATTCCTGACAGTCCTGGAAACCAGAGAGATCATGGGGGAAGGCTTCAAACCCATCTGAGCCAAACCCCTACTACCTCCCTCGCCCTGCCCCCACAGTCCTCGCAACCCGCAGACCCATGTCGGAGAAACGTCCCGCCGGGTCATACCCGTACCTGAATGCAGACCTGAACATCCAGGGATTCTTGTCCCAGGTTCCGCCTCGCACAGACCTCAGCTTCCCGGTCACGGGGCCCAGTGGGTCATATTTAGGACTGGCTTTGTAGTAATTCGGCTCATAAATATCCCAACACCACTCCCAAACATTTCCAAGCATATCGTACAATCCCCATGCATTCGGCTTCTTTTTCTTTACTGGGTGGGTACCACAATAGCTCGAAGAATACTGTTTCTCGGCCCAGTTGCCACAAGGTGAGCCGTTGGCATAACTGACGCCGCTGTTTCCGGAATACCAGGCGATGATGTCCACCATGGGGGCGTTTCGTTCCCCAACGATGACGGGGTCTCCCACGTAGGTAGCCGTCTTGGTGCCGGCCCGGACGGCGTACTCCCACTCGGCCTCCGTAGGAAGTCGATACCCTGTGCACCCAAGGCCGGCAAAGCTCGCCCCGGTACACTGGAAATCTCCCCCAAGCTTGCCCGTGCAGCCACTCAACGAGTAGCACTCCTGCAGCCCCTCCTTCCTTGACCACGCATTGCAGAAAGCCAGCGCATCCCACCAGGAGACTTTCTCCACAGGACAGGCGTCGCCGCAAGCAACGAAATATGAAGGATTGAAGCCCATTATCGACTTCCATTCTCCCTGTGTAACCAGAGTCTCCTTCATGAAGTATTTTCGTGAAAGACACACCTCGTGTTGTATTTCAGACTCGTAGCGCCCCTTCTCGGTTACCGGAGAACCCATGGTGAAGCAGCCCGGCTCAATGAGCACGAACCCCTTGAGTGCCGTGGCAGCAGCGTCCGTAATCCGGGCAAGCAGCTCCACTGCCTGGGCCTCCCTGGGATTGCCGAAGGTGTGGCCCTGGTAGCGCTGCAGGAAGAGTTCCAGGGCACGCTTTCCTTCGGGCCCTCCGCCCTCGGCAACCATCCTCACCTGGGCCCAGGTCTCGTTCACTTCGTTCTCGTGCCTCTGCCGTGCCACCTCCAGCAGCGCTGCTTCACGCCGCTCGGCTTCCACACGCTCACGCCGAGCCTTCTCCAGTTCGGCAAGCTGCATCTTGAACTCGTCCTTCACCATGAGCGTTCCCGAATCGCTGCCGGTCAGTCGCAGCTTGATATCTGTCAGGTCCGGACCCGCTTCTCCGCCTCCTCCAAGAATCACCAGTTTCTGGTCGTCGCCCCCGTGCTGCGGCCTCTGCTGACGCCCCGAATCAAGGGTCATGAGCACGTCCTGGGCATACTGCACTGCCTCGCTGGCCGTCACCGCCCCGTCTCGATTCAAGTCCCCCCAGCCCCTCAAGGCCCCAAGCACCAGATAGCTGAACGCTGGGCGACTCACACCAGGCAGTTGCCCCGCAATGTCCTTGGCCCGCCCAGCCGTAAGGAACGTGGCGCTGTTGTCCACGGCCAGCTCCCTGCTAACAGCAAACTGCGCCCCCTTGATGAGCGTGTTTCCGGAGACGTCCGTACCACTGAAACAGGCATCCACGACCAGCACCGGCGGCAAGCCGCCAACGGGCTTGCCCTTGCCTATGATCTCAAGAAGCTCTCCCCTCGCTACCGTATGCGGGTAGAAATCATACTGGTCGGCCTGAGCCGTAGCCCCCACCATTGCCCCATCCTGACCGTCGGCCGTAGGAGCCCCATGACCGATAAACACGAACCAGACCCTGCCCCCGGGCTGCACCCGTGACGCCGCCTGCTCGACGGCATTGCGAATCTTGATGGGCGTGGCATCCCCATCCTGCAGCAGCATCACCAGCGGAACATCCAGCACCTTCTTCAGATACATGAACCAGGCCACTCCAAGGTCCGACGCACCCACCACATCAGGCAGATAGGCATAGTCCTCCACGGCCACCACCACCGCAGCATCCTTCTCACCACCCCCCGCAGGAGAGGGCAAGTTGCCCAGGTCGGGCCACAGGGGCTCAGCCCCCAACAAAGAAATCGCCAAAGCAGCGCAAACGCTCAATCCACTCATTTCCACTCCCTCAAGGGACGAGAAGTAGTCCAGTCTTGCAGAAACCCGCCCCAAATCTAGCGCACATAGCAGTCCAGGGCAAGGAGGGCGCGAAATCACCTCTCCCGCTCCGGGAGAGGTCGGCCCGACAGGGCCGGGTGAGGGCCGGGTGAGGGTCCGGTGACGGCCAGAAAACAGGGGCATGCCGGCCAGCAAAACCAGTGACCTTCATTCTCGCCCCCCTTCGACTCGGCATCGGCCTCGCTCAGGGTACACGGCCGCTGGTCGACATGCCCCTGTTTAGCTTGCCCAACTATTGCGCGAGGCGTATAGTTGCGCCGGGTTGCCATATTAATCGACGGGACCGAGGCATGGCGAGAGAAGCCGACAAGTCGTTGCAGGAAGGCGGGGAAGGGGCGCTCACAAGCCTCGCGCTGGCCGCGCTGGACGAGGCCGTCTTGATTACGGTCCCCGGCCCCGATGGCGACACTGTTGCTTACGTCAGTCCCGGCTTCCGGCGCTGCTTCGGCCTCGACGAGCTGCCCGCTCCGGGGGATTGCGCCGTTGAGTTCATGGAGCGTCTGCTGGCCACCCTTGACACGCCGTGGGCAGTACGAGACGACCTGGAGCGCTTCTGGGGCAACTCCAGGGAGAGCCGCAACGACTTCCTCAAACAGCTCAGGCCCGAGCAGCGAATCATAGAACGGTCAACGACTCCGCTCATGGATGCCAACGGCACATTCCGTGGGCGCCTCTGGACCTTCAAGGTCGCTTCCGCCGAGTTCGAATACCGTATGTCGCTCAGGCAGCAGCGCCAGCGTTGGCAGTGGCTGCTGGACTACTCAAGGATGCTGGACGAATCGGCCGACAGCGAACAGACAGCAGCGCAGGTCAATCGACTTGCGCTGGAGATGAACCTGAGTTGCATCACAGTGCTCGAACGACTGACCGACCATGACGATGCTTGCCACCCCCCGGAGGAGCAGAAGCCAAGCCTCAGAGCCGTGGCCCACTGCGGTGCCTACACGGCAGAGATGCACTCTCTGGCCTCGGAGCTGCTCTGGAACCTGCTGGAGCAGCAGCGGCCTTACGAAGTCCTCTCGGTGGAGTCGGACCAGCTCAATTCGCCGGTGGCCCAGGCGCTGGCCGACCAGGGGCTGGCCTCCCTCTACTGCCTGGGCCGCAGGGTTGATGCCGAACTGCGGCTTATTCTGGTTGTTGCGGCCCCCGAGAAGGGCTGGAGCCCATCACGGGACGATCTGCGGCTATTGGAGTCGCTGCTGGAAATTGTCCACCTCTACCACGCCAGAAACCTGCTTGCCCGAGAGCTGGCCAGCGCCTCCCGCTCGTCGAAAGCTGTTCAGGAGGCCCGCAGCAGCCTCGTGGCCCTCCTCTCTCATGAACTCCGCACGCCCTTGCACCCCCTCGTCGGTTTCACGCAGCTCCTCCTCGAGTCCGCGGAGAGGCTCCCCGAAGATGCCCGAGACATGGTCGAGCGAATCGCTGCCGGAGCTCAGAGGCTTCAGGAGCTGGTCGACGACCTTCTTACAATCACCCGCCTCGATGACAGGGTGAGCTTCTGCCAGAAATACGCTTGCAACCTCCGCAACGTCGTTGAAGATGCCGTCACTGCATCTCAGCTCGCTGCCAAAGAGAAGTCCGTCGAGATCGTCACCAACCTGCAACCTGACCTTCCGGGGCTCCACGCCGACGGAGCCGCACTTCGCAGAGCGGTGCGCTCCCTGCTCTCCAACGCAGTCAGATACTCCCCCGAAGGCAGCACGGTCACCGTCAACGCATCGGCAGACACGGAACGTATCCGCATCTGCGTCGAAGACCAGGGCCAAGGAATCCCCGAGGCCCAGCGGGAGTCAATCTTCGAACCCTTCGTCCAGGGAGAACCGGTCCTCACCCGACGCCACGGCGGCGCCGGCATCGGCCTCACCCTCGTTAAGCGCCTGGCACAATCCCACGGTGGACAGGTGTGGGCCGAACCCGCCGGAGAAAAGGGAAGCCGCTTCATCCTTCTGTTGCCAAGGAATCCAGAGAAAACACTATGAGACCATTCTTGTTCAGACTGCCCGAGTGGCTGGGCCAGGTACCAGATTGGGTCCCCCTCTTGGGCGGAAACCAACTGGGCGGCAAACCGCTCTTCTCTTACGGGATGATGCTGGGCACCGGCATCGTCATGGCCTGGATTCTGACCTTCTTCCTGGTTGAGAAGCTGGGCGTCGACCGCCTGAAGCTGCGACGAACGGTCATCGCCAGCCTCGTAGGAGCCATCATCGGTGCCCGGGCCCTCTTCTTCATCGCCAGCTCCCCGGAGCAGTTCTCCTTGGCCACCTTCTTCCGCTTCGAAGAGGGCGGGCTGGTTGCTTACGGCGGGTTCCTCGGCGGCATCCTCGTCTCAATCCCCATGGCGATGAAAGAGAAACTGGGCTGGTGGAATGCTGCCGATGCCGTGGCCCCGGGCCTGCTACTGGCAACTGGTATAACGAGAATCGGCTGTTTCCTCTTCGGCTGCGACTTCGGACAGCCCTTGGACAGCCCCATATCCCTGCACTACCCCGAGTGGGACATCGCATCGGTGGGACCCTGGATATTCGGCTCAGCGCCGTCCTACACCCAGGAGTTCGGCAAGCTCATGGATGCCACAACCCCGGTCTACACCTCGGCGCTCTGGCCCACCCAACTCATGATGTCGCTTAAGGGCTTCACGGGCTTCGCACTTATTATGCTCTGGATGCCCTACCGCCGATTCCAGGGCCAGATGATGCTGGTATTCCTCGCCTGGTACGCCGTGGTCCGCTTCCTGGTCGAAATCGTCAGGGGCGACAAGATCCGTGGCACGGAGACCCTGGGCCTGCCCCTCTCCACCTCGCAGTTCGTTGCCGTGGTCATAGTATTGGTCGTGATACCACTTTGGATCTATCTCTCAAGAACGAAAAGAATCGTGGCCTAACTGTTCGTCCCCCAGTATATCCCAATTGATTAATTACATAGGGCTCTGGCGCACGGGGGGCGCTCTGGGAGGCTGTAGGGCATTGATGGTCGTTGCGAGAATTCGATCTGGGGCAAGAGGGGTGCCCTTCGTAGCTACTCAAGCCAGTGGCCGTCCAGCGCCTGGGCCACCAGCATGAGGTCCATGAGTCGCTCCACGGGGGCATGGTCGTCGGTCAGCACGATGCTGCGGTCATAGTGGTCACCGACCCTGTCCCGGATCTTCCGCAGCAGAGGAGCGAAGCGTCGGTCGGCCTTTACAAGATTGGCTCGATAGTCCTCCAGCGTCGTCTCGGCTTTGGTGCCGAAGATGAGCGTAACCATGCTGGTGTCCGGCAGGTGCATCAGGTGCACCGAGGGAAAGACTTCGGCCATGGTCGTGGCCAGGGCGTTGACCAGGCGCATATCCTTGGGCGGCCTGGAGACGTTGATGACGGCCACACCATCTTCGTTGAGGTGATCCATAACCTCTTGAAAGAACTCAACAGTAGTTAACTCAAATGGTATGTATGGCTGCCTATATGCATCTATAGATACCACATCATAGCTGTTATCGTTGGTCTTCAACCAGGCTCTGCCGTCGTTGACGTCCACCTGATAGTTTGGAAGATCCGCCCCAAAGAAGCGCTTCCCCACGTCCACAACGTCGGGGTCCAGCTCCACCCCGTGAATCCAGGCATCCTTGCCCCAGAAGTAGGAGACGATTCTGGCCGTAGTGCCCGCTCCAGCGCCGATTACCGCCCAGCTCTTGGCCTTGGTCGAGGGGTCGCTTTTGGCCTTCCCGAGGAAGGGAGAGAGGGCCACGTAGTCCCACTCACCATAGCTGAGCATCTTCTCGGGATGGTACTTGCTGTGCACCACCAGTCCCTCGTTGAGATGCAGCCAGAACCATCCGTTGGGACGCTCAACCACGCGAATGTACTGGTAAGGAGACTCCTTCTCGAAGACCACTCCCGGCCCGGGCTTGATGGGCCTGGAACTCATGAAGAGGCCAATCCCCACGGCCAGGGCAACGCTGAGAAGAGTAACGCCGGCCATCTTCCAATTGGACCTCAGCAGGTAACCCACCAGGGCGAGAGTCAGCAGCACCAGCGCAAAGGTAGTAAAGGTCCAGCGGGTGCCCATGAGCGGGATGAGAAACACCGTAGGCAAGAAGGCCCCCAGAAAGCTGCCTATGGTGGATAGGGCGAAGAGGCGCCCCGCAACCCGCCCGGCCTCATCCATTTGAGTGGTAGCCAGCTTTATAGCAAAGGGTGTTATGCAACCCATTAGCACCATGGGGGCACCAAGCAGCACCAGCACGCCGGCAAAGGTGCCAAGCAACATTCCAATCTGCAAATGGCCAAGGTCAAGCAGCGCCCTCTCAAGCACGGGGGCCGCCACCAGGGGCAGCAGGGCCAGCATGGTGCCGGCACCAAGCTCAACCGAGAGCAGCGACTCCCATTTAGGCGACCGGTCGGCCCATTTGCCACCAAGCCAATAGCCCACGGCCAGCGCAACAAGAATAAGCCCGATGAGACTGGACCAGACAACCAGCGAAGTGCCGAAGTAGGGTGCAAGCAGCCTTGAAGCTCCAAGCTCGGCCCCAAGCGACACCACGCCCGAAAGCAACACAAGCACATGCAGAAACAGCCGCATCGTCTCTCCACGGGGAAGCCGGGGCCAAGGCGCATATCCCCGGGCGAAAAGGCCCCTTTACCATCCGCTATCACCCAAAGCGAGAATAATCGGCCAGAGATCGCCTGACCCGCTCCTAATAAGCCCAGAACCTCCGGTAGGGCGCCGACCAGTTTGGCGGACCGAGCCCGCCGAAATCAGCGCTGCAGCGGGCAAGGAGTGAGGACGAGTCGTGCTGGCGGCACGGCGAGGACGATGGACGAAGTCCTCTGCGGTGGGGGTTCGGCAGGCGACGGGAGTTAGCCTGTTCGGTGCTTTAGGAAGGCAAAGGCCATGATGCTCCGCCCTCTTCCCCACACGACTGCTCAAGTATCTCGATCCCGCCAGTAGCAGCGCAGCGCTTTCGCCGGTCGAAGCAAACCTCCCTAACATCCGCGACGCCCAACCTTTATCGAACACTGTGCTTGACACGCATAGGATGCAGCGCTATAGCACGTACATGCCATACGGGAACCCCAAGACCGGGATACCGCCGAATAGGCCAATGCTTCAATGGGGGTTGTGTAGTCAAGGCAAACGGACCTATGAAGTCATGTTCTACACGGCTGCTCATGTATCTCGATCCCCCTGGCATTCTCGGAGCCGAAGGCTGTCCGTTCGATGGGAGCCGGCCAGGGACCGAGCGTTACGGGTGGGGCCGGCCCACAACGGTTTTCACTGGGTCCGTTGGGTGAGGGGCCTAGCCGCCTGTCCCGCCCAATGAAAAGGGCTCGCCACTTCCCAGAATGGGAATTCTGGGAACAGCGGCAGAACCTGGGCCCCAGGCGAGGGCCGGTCTCGCTGGCCACGCATCCACCGGGATGTGAGCGGGTTCGCTCGGATATCGAAACACCATTTTCGACATTTCTACGCCCCTCGGTTGCGACACTCTTCTTGGGTCCGTGGATGCTGGACTTGGGGATGGGGGCTGGCAGACGATTTGGCTCAATTGTCGAAAGCGGGCTTGGTAGGATGATTGGGAGTTCGCATGTCACCCTCGGAACCTATATGCTTCGCCACCACATTGTCGAGAGCCAGGGCTGTTTTGCGCTGCCCGAGAGGCCTTTCGACTTCTGGAGGAGCACTTGATGGATTGGGTACTTCGATTGCATTGCGATTTTTTTCCGGCGATGGGAGTGGTGAGGTTCGAGTAATGGCCGTGCCACCTAAGCTATTAGGGCCAAGCCTTGCCCAGGTCATTCGGGACTACCTGGAAGAGTTGCGAGGTATGCGACGTGCGCCGGCAACCTTGCAGTCGTATGGGACGAAGCTGGCTTGGCTGCTAGGCCTTTTGGGGGACAAGCCTATCAACACCATAGATGGCTCGGACTTGGCGCTCGTGTTGTCGCAGCTTGCCAGCGGATGGCCAGGACAGCGGCCCCGGTCGACCACTTCGGTGAACCAATTGCACTCCACATACCTGGCGTTCTTCCGGTGGGCAGCCCATCGGGGGCTGGTGCCAGGGTCTCAGTTGCGGACTCCGGCACCAGCCAGGGCCGAAGCATCGCCGGTACCGGCGATGCCAAACGACGCTCTGGTGCGACTACTGGCGACCATTTCGCAATCCAACGAACCGCTCAGCGGGCGCGACCTCGTTGCGTTTGCCTTGTACGCTTCCACGGGTGTGCGAAGAAACGAGTTGCTTGGCGTTCGAGTTCAAGATGTCGATGTGGATGCCTTTCTGCTGCGCATTATCGACCACAAGCGCAACGCCTCGTTCCTCCGGCCTATGCCAGAAAGTGTCGCCAGATTGGTCGGGCGGTACATCTGCGCCGGCATCCCGGGAAGAGGGATTCGACCTGAGGAGGTGCTCTTCGCCGGGCGGACTTGGACCATGGCCATGAGCGGCCGTGCGATGGATCTGCGTTTCCGATACTGGTGTTCCATCGCCAGCGTTCCAACGGAGTACTCGCTGCATTCATTGCGAGCGGGTTTGGCCACTCGGCTCTACAGGGCCACCAAGGACGCTATCATGGTGGAGCGGGTTCTTGGCCACCGCCAAAGGAGCACCGGTAGCCCTTACGTGCAAACGTCGCCGGAGGAGATTCGAATCGCCGTTGAAACTGCATGGCGTATCATCGAAAAGAGCCTGCCGAGGAACTGGACACACAAGAAGTTCACCACCGCATCTTGAAGGGCCGATAGGCACTGTCCCCCTGGAATGCTCGAACCAGAGCCCCCACTTGCAGTTCCAGAATCTCTGCCGGCGACACGGCCTTGGACCGCCAAGTAATCTTCTTATGCCAGTGTCTCAGGAAGCCTCTCACGAGCGTAAGCCTGGACTGCCCTCGCAGCCGCCCCTCCTCTGCCACGTCGGGCATGAACCCTCGGCCCAGAAGGCCCAGAACGAACCTGTCGGCCATGGGTGCCCGGAACTCCTCTATAATGTCAAACACCAGGCTGCCGTTGTCCCGCTCACTGCCATGCATCAAGCCAAAGTAAGGGTCCAGCCCTGCACGAACTACACTTCGCCATACCTCGCCATATAGCATTCCGTACACATAGTTCAGGCACACGTTCATCGGGTCCGTGGCTCCCCTGGTAGTACGTCCATCAAACCCCAGGACTCCCGGCACAAGCTCCCTCACTTGTTGCCAGTAGGCAGCGGCTGCCTTGCCTTCGAAGCCCATAGCGGTGGCTCTCCAGGAACAACCGTCCGATCGGACGTCCAGAATGCGGTTCTGCAGTTCGTGAATCGTGGTAATAACCGTGTTTGTGTTGGAGTACAATCTCTCGTCACGTTTTCTGTACTTCATGAAGTATTTGAGAACAGCCGCCTGGTTTCCCACCTTGGCGGCAAGCATCCTCAACCCCACGTCACGCATCGCCGGCTCATCTCTTCTTATCGCCTGCAAGCGCCGAAGCGACGCTCGGCCCGTTGCCACTGGCGTGAGCACCGCAGCGGGGATACTCCCCGACGAAGAAACGATCACGGGTATGTCCCTGTCGGCCAAGGCGGCCTGGGCCTGACACGACACGCCCATCCCTATGCCCTGCATGTATACAATCCCGAGGGCCGACATGGGAAAGCGTGCGATCTCCTCGTGCTTCTTCCGCAACACCAGATCGTCGCCCTTGTCCACCAAGTAGCAGCCGTGCTCCATTACGTACAGCCGGTCGCCATACAGCGCTACGTTTTCGACCTTCTTGTCCCGCTTGAGTTCATTGCGGACCACCTCTTGCCTCTCCCCGGAGGGAATCTCCTTCGGCCTGGTCCCATCTGACCGGAGAATCGCGGGCAAAGCCGGTGCCCCGGATCTCTTGGCGTACGGCACCACTTTCTGCAGTTGCTGTAACTCATCGTTCGCCGTCACCTGGGCCGAGTCCCCAGCAGTTGGACAGAAGCGCTCGCGGGTGACCCAATAGGGATGGGCCTGCCACTCAGGGGAGAGTCGCTCTCGAACAAGGACGTCTAGGTGCTGGTCCAGTTCCCAAAGCCGCATGAGAAGCCCCTGCTCATCAGGCAGGAGGAAGTAGTTCCGGAATCCACGGATAAGCCCGTTGAGAGCCTCCAGCCGCTTGAACGCTGGCAACGAGGCCGAGTCCATCGGGCCCAGCGATTGGATTGCTTCTGACACGGCCTTCTGCGCTCTTGCTACAGCCTTGGTTCCGACCAAAATGTCGTTGGCGGAGATGAAAAACCCGAGGAAGTCGAACCCATCATCAGCCGATCTGATCTCCGTCTTGGACGGCTTCAGGTGGAGTTGAAGCACGGAGGAGAGGAAGGTGCTGACCGACTCCAACGCCATTTTGGCCTCCTCCTCTGTTTTGCAAATCAGCGTAATATCGTCCGCATACCTGACAAAGTGGATTTTCAAGTTTTCCAGATGCTTATCAAGACGGTCAAGGTAGATATTCGCCAGCATCGGCGAGATGGACTCACCAAGTGGAACGCCGACCTCGTTCGAAATCAGCTCTCCCCCGAACAGCGCGTCCGCTTTGATCCACTCATCCACAAGGCCAAGGGCGTCGGCGTCAGATATATATTTTAGGAGGGCCTGGAGTAATAAGTCATGGTTTATTGAATCGAAGCAGCTCTGAATATCGGTGCTTACGATCCATTTGTCCCCGCCTGCCATAAACGCTCGAACGATTGCCACGGCTTGGTGAGCGTTTCGCCCCTTGCGATAGGCGTAACTGAAGGGACTGAACGTGGGATCTACGATGGGCTCGAGCAGCAGAGCGAAGGTGGCCTGGACGACCTTGTCGCGGACGGTGGGGAGGCTCAATTGGCGCTCGCCACCGTCTGGTTTGGCGATGGTGAAGCGCTTCAAGGGACGGCAGCGATAGGTCTTTGCGCACAACTCAGTGGAGAGTTGCTGGAGCTCTTCATCAAGGCGCAGCCTGAATGCAGCGCAATTGACATTGTCAAGACCCGCCGCCGTGGAGCCTGCTGCGGAGACTCGGGCCCAGCCCAAACGAAGGAATTCGGGGTTGCAAAGTTTCTCGTACACACCCCTTCCCTGGGCGGTTTGCCCACCCATGTCAGAAAAGGCCGAGGAGAACTGCCGTTGGCGAACTCCTCGTCGGTTCTTTGACGCAGCTACCCGCAGGAGAGCAGCGTCAGAGAGTACGATGCTGCACTCTGCCCTCCTGGCGGTCATATTCTCCTTTGTCGTGTTGCACCTAACAACGACAGCCCCCTCGTCCTTGGTGGCCAGCTTCTTCAACTCGTGTTCGGATAGCCATCCACCGTGGACGCTAGAGGAGAGACGGGCGCCAACAGGCAGCAACCATAGCGTGGCTGCTTGTGCTGCCCAGCACCTTTCAATGGGCCTGGGTGGCTTGCTTGGGTCCAGACGGTGGACTGCGACGTGCTTGGCGAGGCCCGAAGTCTGGCCTATCCACTCAGGCATTGCCTCTGCGGCTCCGTATTGTGGGAACACATGAACGATCCCCAAATCTGCTGCTCCCGGCTTGCTGGCCGGATGGGCGTTGGCAGGTACCTGCTTGTGGTCACGGAGGCGCAGCAGTGTGTCAGCAAGGCGAGCCTGGACCAGAGCCACGCAAATGGCGTGTTCGGCCGCCTCCATATGGTCGGAGGGGAACTCCAGCCAGACCGACTCACCAGACCCCAGAAGACCTTCCAAGTCAAGCTGGTTGGGCCCCTCGCTGACGGCGAACACGCTCGGGAAAGCTAAGGCCCAACCAAGCACTCCTGCCAAAGCCTCGAGTTGGTCGGGCTCTGGTTGTGTTTCGTGGAACCAGCGCCGAATCTCGGGAAGCGCCACGGCACGTAGCAAGGCTCCGAGTCCGACGGTTCCGGTACGCACCTGGCGCCCAGCCAGGGCGGCGGCCCATTGAATTGTCGCTGGCAGCAGCGTCACGCAAGCGATTCTGGATATGGCCCACAGCACATCAGCTATGATCGCATCAAAATGTGCGCCCGCCTGGAATTGCGCGACGGCGACTGGTTTTCGGCGGTGGGCCAGATCCACCCACTCCAGATGCCTCTTGTG
This sequence comes from uncultured Myxococcales bacterium, assembly GCA_964593355.1. Classification (GTDB taxonomy): domain Bacteria; phylum Myxococcota_A; class UBA9042; order CAIXZC01; family CAIXZC01; genus CAYTWV01. Next base: position 200,639 of record CAZQHM010000001.1, on the reverse strand, counting down.
GAGATTCATCCGGTTTGAACTGTCCAGTACCGAGGCTCCACGCCCGCCGTAGTCAAGGACAACGATCCCGGCATTGGTCTCCTTCATCTTGAAGACTCGCCTGAAAGCCAGGTCTGCGGCTTCTCTTGCCGGGCCGTGGATGGAGACGCTACGACTGATCACTGTTGGTTGCCCGCTGGTGGTCTGGACTGGATTCGGCTTCATGGTTCACCTCCTGAGCAGGATTCGGGGCGCTGGGCGAGTGAGTCTCGTGGTTGGCGGCAGCACCCCAGGCGGCGCCTTGGGGCCGTCTGAACGACTTTCTGTCCGAGAGGAACTGGTTCCGAGGCACGAAAAGCCGGTACTGGGGAGCCACCTGTCCGAGCATCTCGGCAGCAGCCTCGCATACCAGTCGATGCTGCTTGACCTTGCGCTTTTCTCCCGCCTTCTTGTCGAAGATTTCAACCTCATCAGTGACACAATACTGCTCAAGAAGGTTCGTAATCTTTCGAATGGTCATCTCCATGTCTCGTATAGCTCGACGGGCTTCCGACGCGTCGAGGACGAAGGCCTCGTTCAACGGTATCTCGACATTGGTAGTCCAGCATTTCGCCATGGTCTCCTCCAGACTGATCGGGGCCATTCTCAACCCGGCAACATCTTCCGGATGGCACTATGGCTTGACAAGATGTCTACCGGAGGCTAATTCCAATTGGAGATGTCGATTGGAATAGCGGCGGTGGCATGAGACTGGGGAGGGTATCATGGAGTTCCTTTCTCTGCCTGACATTAGGCTGAACGCAGAGGCAATTAGGGCGGAGTTGAACAGCACACTTGCCAACAAGGCCCTGGTGGGCCGGAGCCGGGCTCTCCAGTGGGAGTTGCTGCGTGGGCTGCTCCACCTGACCTTGGGCCTCACCTCCCCAGTGGGCCTTTCCACAGACCGAATCCAGTTGGCACAGCTTCGGTTCGAGGCCGACGACAAGCTGCGCCGCTTCTATCTCCGTCCCGGTGCTCCTCTCCGATACGCCTTCACCATCAAACACCAGAGAGCACTACGGGAATTGGGAATCCGACTTGAGGCTGAATACCCATGTTACCACGGGTACTATCTACTGGTGCGGGCCGTACAGGAATCACCCGAGGTCGAACCACGATCGAGTGTGGCTGACACGAAGTTACTCTTGGAGAAGATCGTTGCTGACGCCGTGGACGCCGAATTCGAAGCATATAGAAGTCTGCCAGACACTAGTCCGAGCAGACTCCGGGAGCTGTTCTGCGCCGAAGGCCCAGCGATGGCGTACATCCTGAACATCCTGGAACGCCACGCTCAAAGAGGTTGGGTGCTGACCAATGAGCATAACCCATCCACGAAGCGCCTGATTCGAGTTGACGTAAAAGAAATTGGTTATGATTATGCGTCGGTTGCAAGTGTCGAGTATTGGCATTTACGATGGTGGTCAATCACAGATGAGAAGTATGCCTATACGTATCGTGAAACAAATCGGCAGTCCTACATTCTGTGCCGTTTGGATGGAGGCTGGAAGATCCACGACAATCTTAGACCGGGCCCAAGGACGAGCATGCCGAATCGGCGACTTAGGTAGCTGCCGACTATCTCCTGGGTTGTATCGAAGCCCGGCACGCCGGTCCGGCAACCCAGTGACAGAATTATGTGCCAGCGCTCCGGCCCCCGCACCCGTCTACATGGCCTATTCCCAAATCCCGCTTGGCGGCATGTACATTAGGTCCTTCGTCTATTCAGCTTTAGGTGCATGAGAATCGGGACTGCTTTAGGGCTTGGCCAAGGGCTTGGGCTTGGGCCACTGTGACGACGAACGGAGACACAACCGGCTGCATTTCTTTTGACCAAGCGCCGAGTTGCGTCTATATTGCAGTGGTGCAGCATAATGGACGAAAGGGGGCAATGCGATGTATCGGCACAGGACGCTGGAAACCTACCTGAGCAGGGTATCAAATCAGTTTCCCGTGCTCCTGGTGACCGGTGCCCGGCAGGTTGGCAAGAGCACGCTGCTTCGGAAGCTTGCAGAGCCGGGTCGAACCATCGTGACGCTGGACGACCCACTAGTGCTCAACCTGGCCAGGAGTGACCCGGCACTCTTCTTTCAGCGCTTCACGCCTCCGCTGGTAATCGACGAGATCCAGTATGCTCCAGGGCTGTTGCCGTACATCAAGATGCAGGTCGACTTGTCGCAGAAGCCGGGGCTGTTCTGGCTTACTGGCTCGCAGCAGTTCCACTTGATGAAGGGGGTTTCAGAATCGTTGGCTGGGCGAATTGGCATCGTGCAACTCTTGGGGCTGTCCAGAGCCGAGCTTGCGGGACGGGGTCTCAACGCCAGCCCGTTCATCCCAACAGTGGAGGAACTGGAGAAGCGAAGCTCGCTGGCAGAGCCTCTCCTTCTAAATGATTTGTACCGAATGATCTGGCTCGGAGGCTTCCCGCCAATTGCGTTAAACGCCATCACAGATCGGTCCTTGTACTACGGTTCCTATGTCCAGACGTATTTGCAGAGGGACGTGCACGATCTTGCCCGTGTGGGCGACGAGATGGCCTTCTTTCGTTTTCTGCGTGCTTCTGCGGCGCGCACGGGGCAACTGCTCAACGTTGCGGATCTGGCCAGGGACGCCGATGTGGCGGTGAACACAGCCAAGAGCTGGTTGGCCATCCTATTAGCATCCGGAGTGATCTACCTTCTGGAGCCATACCACACGAATCTGACCAAGCGGATGGTCAAGGCACCCAAGCTCTACTTCCTGGACACAGGCCTCTGCTCATATCTCACCGAATGGTCGAGCCCCGAAACCTTGGAGGCTGGGGCGATGAGTGGGGCCATTCTAGAGACGTGGATCATGAGCGAACTGCTGAAGAGCTATCTGCACAACGGTCAGCGGGCACCCTTCTACTACTACAGGGACAAGGACCAGAAGGAGATCGACTTGCTTATCGTTCGAGACGGCACCATCTATCCCCTGGAGTTCAAGAAGACGGCATCACCCGGCCAAAAGGATGTGCAGCACTTCCGTCTCTTGGGCAAGTTGAATATGCCCACCGGCTTCGGCGGCGTCATATGCCTGACCGAAACGTACCTCCCCCTCACAGAGTCCGCTGCCTCCATCCCCGTTGCGCTCATATGATCGTGGGGCGAAGGCAGTCGTGGGGCGCGTGTACCGGAAACCACCCGTAGTTTAGGTACGTGCTGAAACCCTGAACGTCGTCAGCATAGAACGACCTGCTATGGCATTGGGGAACTCCTCCACTCTCAGGATTGAAGGCAACGTAGCCAACTTCCGGAGCAGGGGTCAAGACGGCGGACAGTTCCATTGGCACCTCCCCCAGTCGATGCGTGTATCAGCAAACGCTCCATTGGCGCCAAGGCCCCCATCAAGTCCCGCCAAACCACTGCTCGCCATTCTCGACCCACCCATCGACGAGATACTTCAGTACCGTGTGGCACCGGATTTGGTCAGCAATGCCCTGGTTCCTGGCTAACCATTGTGCTATCCTCCATTGCCTCGGCCAGGTTCGGGGCTGAGGGGTGCTATTCGACCAAATCAATGAGCAGCGTTCCACCTCCATGAACCGCTGCCTGAAACCAGGACCCCCGGAGATTATATGACCCACCTTATTGAGAGATGCCCCGCTCTGATGCTTGCGCTTGCGTTCTGGATGGCTTCTGCCGGCCCCACTACGGCGATTGAACTCGATGCCAGCGTTAGTAGTCGATATACTTTCTGGTACAACGCAATTTTGTGGTACAACGACATCGATAACCTTGTGGAGCTGGAGCCCGGCTTCTATACGACTGTCGATCTTGGAATTGGCGAGGACAAACTATGGTCCATGGCAGCATCCCTCGATCTGCTCGAACTCCCGAACGACGTGGACAACATTCGGAAACTCATGGTCAAGGTCGGCTTCAAGAGCTGGCGACTTAGAGTCGAACGGGGTACCACGGCCGGCACTGTGGCAGAACAAGCCGGCGATGGATGGCGGATGGTTTGCAAAGACTCAACCTCATATCTGGGAAACGGCTGCAACTCCGTCACCGCCGATATGGGACTGCAAGCGCAGAAAGTCTCATCAGACTACGGGTTTTATGCCGCCTATTATCGCGACGAACGCTCCTGGGATACGATGGACATGGAATTCGGGATTGGCTATATGCATTACTCGATGCCTCAACAAGTATACGCACATCTTAATGGAGATACGCTGAGCTACATCGATCCGGCAGTCAAGACTCGTCTGTACGGCGGCTATGTGGGCTCCGATCGCATCAGACACATGACCCGTGGAGGGGAAACCAGTGGCTTTGGCTGGGACTTTCATGCCGTCGTCGGCATTGCAACAAACGACCTCAGCGGCTTCGGTGCTGACGAGGCAACGCTCTTTCTGGGTGGCCAGGCCGCCGGTAAGACAACTTACGCTTTGGGCCTCGCTGCCACCTTCGCTGGATTCTACTATTGCAAGTTTGCCGATTACTTTATTTTGCAAATCGGAGCTGATGTAAGAGGACATATTTTCAACTCCCTCCACTTCTGGAGTGAGCTGGTGAATGGAGAAGAGAACGCTACCCGTACTCAAGGCTTACTTGACTTCCTTGTGGGCCCCTTCATCGGCCTGCGCTTCGCGGGGCCGTGAACAAACTTGGCCTTCGTCGCGCCATCCGACAACGCCGCCCGCCCTCACGAAACATAGCCCACGCCCATGTAATCACTGCCTCCAGGGGACAAGATAGTTGTTTTTCTTGGAAAATCTGAGCGTTGTGCTTATCCTATTCAGCTCCGCTTTGGGCCGAGTGGCCCTTCAGCGCAGGCCTGGCGCTTTCCCTTGACTCTTTCCCTGTCTTGTGGGCGTGTTAGGTCGGGTTCTATTGGAGGCTAGAAGATGAAGAGGCTTTTTTGGTTGTTCTTGGTTGTTTTCGCAATGGCTTGCAGCAGCAGCAGTTCGGAGAAGGACGCTGCCCCGGGCCAGGACACCGCATCTGACGTCGCCGGCGAGGAAGTCGGTGCAGACCAGAGCGGGTTGGATGTTGTCGAGGATACGGGAGTGGACTCCTATGAAGACCAGCTTCCAGAACTCACCGACACCGTGGAGGATGGCCAGGACGTGGAGCCCGATGGCGACACCACCGAGCCCGACGACGTCACCGACGTGGAGATCGTCGACCCCAACACCGAAACGCTTTGCGCCGAGCTGCCTCCAGCGGCCAACGGCACTTGCACCGTGACGCCCGGAAGCGCTGCCGTGCTCATCAAGGGAGTAATCCTTGCCCCAACGGGTACCCTGCGCGGGGGTGAGGTGCTGGTGGACCCCAACGGCCTGATCGTCTGCGTCGACTGCACCTGCGCCGACCACCCCGACGCCGAGGGCGCCACCACCGTGGTCTGCCCCAACGGTGTGGTTACCCCGGGCCTCATCAATGCCCACGACCACATCACCTTCACTCAGAACTTCCCCGGTGACTGGGGAACAGAGAGATACGAACACCGCCACGACTGGCGCAAAGGGATTAGAGGCCACACCAAGATCTCGGTCCCCGGCGGTGCAAGCACCGACCAGGTCATCTGGGGCGAACTGCGGCAAGTACTCGGCGGCGCCACCTCGCTGGCAGGCTCCGGGTCGGCCAAGGGCTTCCTGAGAAACCTCGACAAGAATGACCAGGAGGGCCTTGGCTCCAATCCCCTCGACTACGACACCTTCCCCCTGGGTGACAGCGATGGAACCCTCCTCAGTTCCGGGTGCGGATACCCCGGAATCATCTCCAAGAACGTGCTTCAGAACGATTGCTACTTCCCCCATGTCTCGGAAGGTATCGACAAAGAGGCCCGCAACGAGTTCGTTTGCCTCTCCTCCGACAGCAACGGCGGCGTTGACGTCACCGAGCCCAACAGTACCTTCGTGCACGTCGTGGGCCTCAAGGCCATCGACGGCGCCGAGATGGCGTCCAACGGCACCGCCATGGTCTGGTCGCCCCGCTCCAACGTCTCCCTCTACGGGAACACAGCCCCCGTCACCATGTACAAGCACCAGGGGGTCCTCATTGCCCTTGGCACAGACTGGACCGCCTCGGGCTCTGTGAATATGCTGCGAGAGTACGCATGCGCCGACCTGCTCAACAAGACCTACTACGACAGCACCTTCTCCGACCGTGAGATCTGGGCCATGGGCACCCAGAATGCTGCCCAGGCGCTGGCAATCGATGACCTCGTGGGCTCGCTCTCCGTTGGACTCGTGGCCGACATCGCCATCTTCGACGAAGCCGACGCCGTGAACCCATATCAGGCCATCTTCCACGCCAACGTTGGCGACGTCTGGCTTGTACTTCGAGGCGGTCTGCCGCTCTTTGGCGACTCCAGCATCGTCCCCGGGCTACCCGGCGGCGATGTCGGCTGTGAAGTCATGCAGCAGGACGTGTGCGGGGCACAGAAGTCTGTCTGCTCCCAGCGCGAAGTCAGCAAGACCCTGAGCCAGTTGCAGTCTTCTAACACCTCTGCCTACCCACTCTTCTTCTGCGATGTCCCCTCCAACGAGCCAAGCTGCGTTCCCATGAGACCCGGCGAGTACACGGGCACCGCCACCGATGTGGACTGGGACGGCGACGGCGTCAATAACGACCTGGACAACTGCCCCAGGGTCTTCAATCCAATCCGACCTCTGGATGAAGGTAAACAGGCCGACGCCGACAACGACGGCATCGGCGACAACTGCGACCCGTGCCCCCTGGATGCCAACACCACCCAGTGCACCGTGCCCGACCCCGACGACAAAGACGGCGACGGCATACCCAACGCCCAGGACAACTGCCCTGAAGACTCCAACGGCGACCAGAAAGACAGCGACAGCGATGGAGTCGGTGACCTGTGCGACAACTGCCCCGACGTACCCAACCCCGGCAACAGCGCCTGTCCAGCTACCATCTATCAAGTCAAGAGCGGCACCGTGGCCAAAGGCTCTCTGGCCAAAGTCTCAGGCGTCGTAACAGCAGTCTCAGGAACCCGCATCTTCATTCAGGTGCCCCTGGCCGACCACAACCCCACAGACCAGTACAACTACAGCGGCCTCTTCCTCTTCATTCCATCCAGCAACCCCAACAGCCTCACCATTCCGGCCCCGGGCGACGTTGTGGAGGTCGCCGGCAGAGTCAGCGACTACTTCGGCCAGATTCAGATGGACAACATTACGACCATGACCAAGCAGGGACAGGCCCCCGTGCCCCCGGCCCTCTCGGTCACCCTTGAAGAAGTCGCAACGGGCGGCACCCTGGCTACCAAACTCGAAGGCGTCCTGGTCGAAACCCCGCTCTCAACGGTCACGGCCCTGAATCCTGACCCCGGCCCCGGTGACTCGGCCCCCACCAATGAGTTCGTCCTCGACGGCAAGCTAAACGTCAATGACTACCTCTACCTCACCACGCCCTTCCCCATCGTTGGCGAGAGCCTGCAGGTCACCGGCGTGCTGCGCTACAGCAACAACATGACCAAGCTGGAGCCCCGCAGCGACGCCGACCTCATCCGCTCCCTGGCCCTCAAATCCTTTGGCCCCTCGCCGGCTTACATCGCCCTCGAAAGCGGCCCGGGATTCACAAGCCCCTTGCTCACCATAACCCTTACCTCCGAAGCACCCGCCGGAGGTACCGTCGTGACCCTCTCCAGCAACAATACCGATGTTCTCACCGTACCGGCCCAGGTCACGGTGCCCGCTGGAGAAGCCTCCGTGGCCCTCTCGGTGACGCCCGTTGAGGCCAGTCAGAACCCCGTCACCGTTACCGCCAGCTTTGACGGCATCTCAAAGACTGCACAAGTCTATGTTATCTCAGACACCACCCCCAGAATCCCCGTGGCCATCGAACCCGAAGAGGCCACGGTCATGACAGGGGCCACGCAACAGTTCACCGTGCAGCTCAACTTGCCGGCCCCAGCGGCCGGTGTCGTCGTCACACTTTCGGCTACCGCGGGGACGGTGCCGGCCTCGGTGACCATCCCCGCAGAGGCGCTCTCTGCCCAATTCGAGTTCACCGCCCCGGGAACCGAAGCCACGGTGACAATTACGGCCGAGGCCAACGGCACCTCTGTGGAGGCCTCCGTTACGGTTATCGACACCCCCATGCTTGGCCTTGTCATCAGCGAGGTCTTCTATGACCCGGCCAGCAGCGACGACGGCCTTGAGTGGGTGGAGATCTACAACGGCACCGGTCAGGCCATTGACCTCTCCAACTACGCCATCGGCTCAGGCGGCACCAGTTGGGTCATTACCACCCTGCAACTCTCGGGCAGCATCCCCGCCGGCGGCTGCTTCGTCGTCGGAGGCCCCACCTCCGCTGCCGGAAACTACAACCCCACTTATGATCAGGCCGCCGACTTCAACCCCGACATCCAGAACTCCGGCGATACCGCCGACGGCGTGGCGCTGTTCAACCTCAAAGCCTCACAGCTCAATGAGTCCAGCCTCCCCATCGACTCCGTGATCTACGGAGGCAGCAACGCCTCGGGGCTCAAGAACAGTGAGGGCCAGGCATCCGCTCCCGATGTGGGAGACGCTTCGTCAGGCAGCAGCATCCAGCGCACTGCGGCGGGGTGGAAGATCCAGCCGGCCCCCACTCCCAACGACTGCACTGCCCTCTTCCAGTAAGCTTCATAGATCATAACTTTTTGGCCCCCTAATCCATACCAGTTAGTTCGCAATACACTGTATGTACCAGCCACCTGATGGCCCCACTCTGTGGTAGAGGTGTGGCACCTTTGCTCTGGCTCTTGAACGCCGTGCGTGACACTATCTGTCGGGCCAGGGGAACAGCGCTTCCCCCGACACTCAGGAGGCGGAAATGGCTCTGAATCGTGCCCGGTTTGCTTTTATTCTGGTGGGAGTGATTATCTCTGCTTGTTCTCAGAGCAGCAGCAAGCAGGGCGACGCCCTCCTGCCAGATGCCGTCGACCAGGATGTGGACAGCGATGGTTTACATGGCGACCTGGCAGACACCTGCCAGGAGTGTGCCGACGTCGTGGGAGAAATGGACTCAAGCCCCGACGGCGACCTTACCCCGGGCGACATTACCCGGGATTCTGCTGCCGATACCCTCAACGACAGCCAGAGCGACGCTGCTGTGGAGTTGACTCCGCTTCCCGTTGAACCCGCCCTGTTCCCACAGGACCTCGCACTGTACGATGGGGGATTTATCCAGGAGCACAACCACACATGGAACGAGATGGAGCCCGGCGTTGGCGAGCTTGTTGCCCTGCTCCAGCCTCCACCGGGATACGAAGACTGGGACCTGCCCACTCTGGTATCGCCCCAGGGGCTTCTTCTCAGGGACATGGCAGGAGTCCTCGAGCCCCTGCCGCCCGACCCGGGATTGGACTCACCGGTCGTCGCAGCAGCAGCCAGCTCCCTCGGGGTCTTCGTGGCGACCTCCGACGAGGTCTATTCTGTCACTCCATCGGGAGAACACCAAGTCGTGGCGTTACTGCCCGAGGGCGATGCGAAGGTTCGCCTGGTCGCACTGCCCGATTCGATGCACATCCTAAAAGGGAGTCACTGGGCAATCTGGATGGGCGAGATGTTGCTGGAGCCCACTGTGGCGGTGGCCCCAACGGCCATTGCCTCCACTCAGTGGGGGCTTCTCACCGCTCAAGAGGGGCGCCTGGCCATGGTCAACGCCATGGCAGACCCTGACAACAGCTTCTCCTGGACCGTCGACCTTGATGTCGGCACCCCGGTGGCCATACTTTCCAACCGCACAATCCCACAGCAGTTGGATCTTGTGGTGGTTGGCTCCACGGGCCTTGTGGGACTCAACTTTGGAAGTTATGGGGCTCCCAGCGTTGCCGATGTGCCCCTCTTCGCCCCAGGGAGGGTGCCTTTGGCGGGGGCCGTTGATGCTGCGGCCATGGCCGACGGTGGCTTCGCTGTTGCGGCCTCTGGCGGCGTATACCGCCCCATTGCCCGCTCCGGAGCCTTCGAATACCGCCTCTACGCTGCCCAGCGCTGGATGCCTGCGGGCGAGGTCCGGGCCGTCCTGGCACCCGAAGGGGCTACCGGGCTGCTCTACTTCGCAACTCAGCAGGGTCTGGGCTATGTGACCACGGGTACGTGGAGCATAGCGGACAAGATGGTACCCATGGTGGAGCGCATTGTGCTGCGGCACGACCGTGACGGAGCCGTGGCCGACTCGAGGATGACTGTGCCAGGAGACCTCACCACCAGCATCCCCTGGGACAGCGACAACGACGGTGGCTGGACCTGCTACTGGGTGTTGGCCGAGTGCCTGAGATACAAAGTCACCGGCGACCAGGAAGCCAAGGCACACTTCGACAAGTCTCTGGACCGGATGTTGAGCCTCCGCACCCTTACTGGTACCGACTACTTCCTGGCCAGAGCGGTTATCAGGATAGATGGCTGCATACTGGACGACTGCGACGACCCCGACGATGGGGAGTGGTTCAAGTCCCCCGATGGTGAATGGTGGGTTAAGGCCAACACCAGCAACGATGAGGTCACCTCGCACATGTTCATGATGGGCCTGGCCCACGACCTGTGCGCTGATGAGGCGCAAAAGGCAGCTATCGTGGCACATGTTGACGGCATCGTTGGAGGACTGGTTGAGAACGGGTTCAGGCTTGTGGATCCCCAGGATGGAGAACCCACCAGCTACGGCCAGTTCGACCCTCAGTATGTGAACTGGTGGGTAGAGGGTCAGTGGGGCGACGGCGGGCGACGCTCGGCCCAGATCCTCGGTGCCCTGAACCTGGCTCACTACCTCACCCGTAAGCAGAAGTACCTTGATGCCAAGGCAGACCTGCTGGGCGAGCACGACTACGGCAAGAACATAGACAACCTGGGGGTAGCGGCTGTCTACCCCTTCTGCGCAGGTAGCGGAGACTGCGACGAACTGGCGTTGCAGGCAATGTTCCCCCTGATTCGCTACGAGGCCAACCCAATGCTGCGGCAACGCTGGATAGCAGCGTGGAGCCAGCTCTACGCCCACCTGAGCCTGCAACAGGATGCCTTCTGGGACATCTCCAACATCTTCCTGCTGCTCACTGAGGCTTCCCCCGAGGGCAACCCCGACACATCAGCCATGGTCCTTGATCACATCCGGCGCTGGTTCCAGGACTACCCAACGGACCTGATAAGGTTCCCAATGCACAACGAGCTGCGCCAGGACACCATCCCGGCCCCGGCCTACTACCTCACCAAGGACAAGAAGGCCCCCATGACCATGCGAAGCGACGGCCGAATCTTCCCAGCCGACGAGCGAAGAAACGACCGCCACAACACCTCACAGTTCTTCCTGAACGGCGGCTGGGGCGCCAACGTAGAGATGGACAGCGCCGACGTCCTATTCGCCTACTGGCTAGCCCGCCACACAGGCCTACTAACCAACTAAGCCCCCCCCCACGCCCACGCCCCCACCCCCGTCCGAAAGGTCCGAATCGTCCGCGTCCAAATGGTCCGAATCGTCCGCCTCCAAATAGTCCGAATCGTCCGCGTCCAAATGGTCCGAATCGTCCGCCTCCAAATAGTCCGAATCGTCCGAGTCCAAATAGTCCGAATCGTCCGCGTCCAAATAGTCCGAATCGTCCGCGTCCAAATAGTCCGAATCGTCCGCCTCCCCCTCCACCAAACCTTCCCAAGGCACAAGGCAGCGCCCACCGGGCGCTGCCTTACTAAGCCAGCCGGCGCCCGGTGGGGCCGCTACCCTATTCGGTGCTCTAAGGGGTTTCTATCTAGAAGCAGGTCGGTCCGAAGTTGAAGTAGGCCAGGGAGGCTCCGCCGCCGTAGCCATGGGCGCCCCAGTTTCCACCAACGGGAGCCTTGGTTGTGAAGTTGTAGACGTAGTCCCAGGTTCCGTCCCTGTTCGTGTCGACCCTCACAGTACCACTGGTGCCAGACATCTGGAGCTGCAGAATTGCGTCCGTTCCGTAATCATTCGAATAATTATTGAGTACCGAACCATCCTGATATATAAACAGCGAATCAAAACTTGGTCCACTACCATTATTCTGCAACTTAACCATAACACTGTAGTTGTACGAATCCACGAACCGGGAAACGATTCCGACATTTCTAAGGTTGGAGCCCGTCCCGAATACGGCCCTCGTCGTTGCGCAGCCGTCGGTAGCAGTGGCGTCATCCCTCGTAATCCACTGCCACCCGCTGGCGGCGTCGGGATAGAGGTTGCCGTTTGATACGTACCAGTTGCCCACTCGCTCGGTCCATCCGCTGATGGTTGTACCGTCGGGGGTGAAGCTGCCTCCCGGCACGCATCCGGGGATCGGCGTGTAGACGCAGCCGCTTGCCGGGTTGCATGTGTCGGTGGTGCAGACGTTTTCGTCGTCGCATGTGATGGTACTTCCTGCGCAGGTCCCAAGGGAGCAGGTATCGCTCGAAGTGCAGGCGCTGCCGTCATCGCAGGTATCGGTGTTGTTGACGAAGACGCAGCCGGTTGCCGGGTTGCAGGAATCATCGGTGCAGACATTGCCGTCGTCGCAAGTGATGGTACTTCCCGCGCAGGTCCCAAGGGAGCAGGTATCGCTCGAAGTGCAGGCGTTGCCGTCATCGCAGGGATCGGTGTTGTTGACGAACACGCAGCCGGTTGCCGGGTTGCAAGAGTCGCTGGTGCAACCGTTTCCATCATTGCACGTGATGGCGATTCCCGAGCAGATACCGAGGGCACAGGTATCGGTTTCAGTGCAGGCACTGCCGTCGTCGCAGAAAGCGGTATTGACGTCATTCATGCAGCCCAGAAGCGGGTGGCAATAGTCGTCGGTGCAAGGATTGCCGTCGTCGCAATCCACGGCGGTGCCGCCGCAGACTCCGCCGCCGCAGGTATCGTTTTCGGTGCAGAGCAGCGAGTCATTGCAGGGCAACGTATTGAAGGGGTTGGAGCAAGCGCCCGTACCGGGATCACATGCTTCATCGGTGCAGAAGTTACCATCGTCACATCCGCCAGCGGCCACGGGGACCAGGGCCTTGGGATAGCCCAGGCAGATGCCCTTGTTGCAGACATCGTTCATGGTGCACAATTCGCCGTCGTTGCAGGGGCTGGTGTTGAAGGTGTTGACGCAGCCGATGTTGGGGTCGCACACATCATCCGTGCAAGGATTGCCGTCATCGCATGAGAGAGCCGCACCCGAGCAGGAGCCTGCGCCGCAAACATCGGGACCGGTGCAGATGTTGCCATCGTTGCAGGAGAGGGTGTTGTTGAGATAGCTGCAGTTGCCCGTATTGACATCGCAGCCGTCGGTCGTGCAGAGGTTGCCGTCGTCGCAGCCGCCTTCTCCCACTGAGATGAGGACTCTCGCCAAGCCCGAGCAGACCTTGTCTGCGCACTTGTCACCAATGGTGCAACCGTTGCCGTCATCACACGGGTCGGTGTTGGCCGTGTTGCGGCACCCACCAAGCACAGGCACGCACAGGTCGTTGGTGCACTCGTTGCCGTCATCGCAGAGAGCCGCAACGGGGGTGTTGACGCAGCCGCTGGAGAGCGAGCAGACGTCAAGGGTGCACTCGATGCCGTCATCACAAACGGTGTCCTGCGGCGTATGTACGCAACCTGTATTAGTGTCGCACTCATCCAGTGTACATTCATTGTTATCGTTGCAGCCCAACGCCGGGCCGCCATTGCAAGTACCTCCACCGCACTTGTCCAGAGTAGTGCAGGCGTTGCCGTCGTCGCAGGGCACCGTGTTGTTCACGTAGACGCAACCATCCAGAGGCTTGCACGAGTCATTGGTGCAGATGTTGTCATCGTTGCACACCAGCGCCGTGCCAGGCTTGCACACACCGGCGGCGCAGACGTCGTTCTCGGTGCATAGGTTGCCGTCGTCGCAGCCAACCGTGTTGTTCTTGAACACGCAACCAACCTCGGGATCGCACGAGTCATCGGTGCAGGGGTTCTTGTCGTCGCAAACCACTGCAGGACCGCCGTTGCAGGCGCCGCCACC
>CAZQHM010000001.1:46376-186592 GCA_964593355.1 uncultured Myxococcales bacterium | reverse complement strand
GCACACCAGCGCCGTGCCGGGCTTGCAGGAGCCCTCGAAGCAGACGTCGTTCTCGGTGCAGAGGTTGCCGTCGTCGCAAGCCTCTATGTTGGGCACGGTGACGCACCCCACCGCCGGGTCGCAATACTCGTCGGTGCAACCGTTGGCGTCGTCGCAAACCTGCTCAGCGCCCGACACGCAGGCCCCTTCCATACACTTGTCACCAATGGTGCAGAGGCTATTGTCATCGCAGGGAGCCGAATTGCTTACGAACATGCACCCTTCAACTGGATCGCATTTGTCATCTGTGCAAATATTTAAATCGTCGCAAACTATCGCACTCCCTGGGAGGCAAACGCCATCCATGCACATATCATTTTGCGTACATAGATTGCCATCATCACAGCCATTAGTATTGACCACATGCACGCATCCAAAGTTGGCATCACAGGAATCATCAGTGCATATATTATTATCATTGCAGTCCTTCTGACTGATTCCTGCACACTGCCCATTCTCGCATATGTCGCCAGTTGAACAATAATTGCCATCATTACAAGCAGCAGTGTTATTTACATGCAGACATCCTGACGCGGGATCGCAAGAATCGTCGGTACAGACATTCCCATCGTTGCAGTTCGCCGGCTGGCCACCGGTGCATTTGCCCTCCATGCAGATGTCGGCAATAGTGCAGGCATTGCCGTCGGAGCAGGGCATGCCTTCGTTGGCCGCAACCAGGGAGCACTCGCCAGTCAGAGGGTCACAGCTTGGAGCCAGGCAGGGGGCATCAAGCCCTTCCGCCGGGGGACAAGATACCACTGTCTCCACATCCACTGAGCAGCGATAGGGCAGGGCCTGAACGTCGCACTTCAGAGTACCGTTACAGAGGTTACCATCCTCCAGTTCGGCGCAGTCGCTATCGATCTGGCAAGAGCAGTCCAGTTGGAATCCCGTGCAGACCCCCTCTTTGCAGGCATCGGTCACTGTGCAGGGATCGCCATCGTCACAAACTCCCTCGATGTTCACGAAGAGACACTCTCCTGTCTCCGGGTCGCAAGAATCTTGAGTACATTCATTCTCGTCGTCACAGACAACAGGAGTGGCCACACAGACACCAACGTCGCATATGTCGTTTATGGTGCACTTATCTCCGTCTTCGCACTGGGTACCACTGAGACCGGCAAAGCTGCACCCCTCTGCACCAAGGCAGATATCTTCGGTGCACTGCAGGCTGTCGTCGCATGGGACCTCGTCGGTGGTTCCGTTGCAGTCGTCGTCGACACCGTTGCAGAGATCTGCGGCGGGGACGGGGGCATCGCAAGCAGAGTAGCCCTCTGCCGTGCATATCTGCTGTCCCTGGCATGTACCGAACTCGTTTCCGGCGAAACACCACCCGGCAAATCCCTGACTCACCGCATAGTCGGTGCACTGGCACTGACCTTCCAGCAGCACACACTGCTTCGAGGTGCTGCCATCCACCGTAACCATGTCAGCGCACTGGTAGCCCGCAGGACACTGTTCGTCCAGTTCACACGCAGCGCCACAGAAGGTGCCCGTTGTACCAAAAGGCACACAGGCTGATGCGGCGTTGCCGAGAACGTGGCAGTCAGAGGTGGATTTGCAGGGCCGGCAAAGGGTCGGCGTCTGGGAGATGCAGAAGTGCTCTTCTTCGTCCACCAGGCGAACCTGAGTACAGGCCCACCCCGGTTCGCAAGTATCTTCGCACGCCTTGGAGCATACCAAACCGCCAAGGTGCTCCACGCACGGGCCCTGGGCGCAGTCATCATCCTCGGCGCACGCCTCCAGGAAGCAGCCGGTGCCCGGGACGCACTCTGGCACCACATCTGGAACATCAGTGAGATCGGTAACATCGACATCCTCAACATCGGGATCCCCGATCTCATCGGGTTCGACGTCAGGGACATCACCGAGGTCGGGCACCAAATCCCATGCATCAACGTCGAGAGGCTCAGTGTCGGGGCCCATATCTGGCCCCGTGTCAGGGAGTACATCCTTCCCTTGACCATCCTGGAGCAGGTCCACAAGATCCCAGTCCACACCATCCATGGTCCCGTCACCACTGGCTTGATCACCAGTAGAGTCCAGCCCCACGAAGGAGCCAACCGAGCCGCCGGAACAGGCAAACAAAGGTAGAATCACCAAGGCCAGCAAGAGTCTTCTCATGGTCCCTCCTCTTCGAAGCAACGGCCGTTCAGACCACTGCTTCGACAGAACACTGATTTCGAAGTTGAAGATCGGTAACGGTCTATCCTATGGCACAAACCCCTGGCCCTGTCAACAATGTTTTCATGGCCCAACTCTAGTGTGAAACAGACCGGAGAACCTGAAGAAATCCCCGGAGCCAACCAGCCTTGCCCAATACCTTATTTAAGATGCTGACCCCTTTCCAAGGTCGGGTACCCTGATCCTGTATCCCACCTCAGGCCGGGACAAGAACCCGTGGCGATGGCTGACAGGAGAATTATTGAGCGTAGCGCGTAATTTCCGCTGATCGCCCCGGCCGTGGCACGAATCGGTGTTGCAGTGGTTTGGGACAGGCGTTTACAGCTTCGGGTACGAAATGCCAGTAGAACTACTTGGTCTGGTCGCCCACGCAGTTATCCGGAATCGGAATCACACAAAGACCCTCGTTGCTGCCCTCGGCATCGGGGCGGCAAACCTGGTTCAAACCGCATGTGGACTGCGACCAGCCCACGAAGTTGCCTTCCTCGTCTTCCAGCGCTTCGGCCTTGCAGGGAAGCGAGCAGAACGGAGGCAGATCCCACTTCCCATCTTTGTCGGCATCTACGGCGAAAACAGGCTCGAACCCGTCGCCATCAAGATCAACCCAGATGGGGTTCGTTATGAGCAGTGGCATCTGATGGAACACGTCGGGAAGCTCCTCGGAACCAAGAGCATCAACAATGAGCCCCTCCACCAGGGAGGCCCCAACCTGTGAAATCAGGCCGCTGAACGAAAGCAAAATCGATTTGCCGCCCATTGCGATGATGGACGAAATCAGCATCTGCCCCCACGGTGCACGCTTCTGCACCGGGGTCATCATGTACTGAGTGTCCAAACCCATGGCCACAAGCACGTACCAGCTGTCCTCGGAAGGCATAGGCATCTCGATGACCTCATCGAAGTCCACAATCTCCTCCTTGGCCGGGTCAATCCTGATCAGCTTCTCCAGCTTGCCATTTCTGTGAATCTCAATCCGGTCAACGCCAATCCAGGAGGCAGTCTCGATGCGAACCTTCAGGGGCAGCGTGGAGCCCTGTGGCTTGACCAAGGTGTCGCCAACGCCGGCATCACCAATAGAAAAGCGGGCAAATGGCCCCGTAGAGACGATGACCTTGTGTTCCTTCACATTGCGGAAGATCTCATGCTGATCCATGGCGAAGGGGTCGTCGGTGCTGGACACAACGAAGTTCCTCGGTTGCCCGGTCTCCTTCGACGTGCTGTGCGAATCCGAGTTGCCTACGCCGGTTACGTTCAATCCGTGGTTCAGGAATGCAAACCAGTCATCCCACGGCTGACGTTTTGAGGTGCACGGCCTGACCCCGCAGGCATAACAGCGCTCCACGGCTACCTGGACGCAAGCCTCGTCCCAACCCGTGCCAACAAGGCCTTCGTCGCCGGCAGCACCCTGGGCAAGACAACACTCGGGATTGGTTGCGCAGACGCAGCTCTCAATCACACACTCCTCGGTGTTGCATCCGGCCAGGAACTCACCCTTGTCATTGGTCTTCACCGTGCACCCGGCCATGGCCTTCTCGAAATCGCAGCCGATATCGTTCTCCGGTGCCGTTGCGAAGTATGCATCCTGCTCCTCGGGCATCCGCTCAATCATGTATCGCACCGCCATCCACTTCAACGCATCCAGTGCTGCCCGCTTGGCCACCAGAATGCCACTCTTGGATGCGGCCTCCATGCCGTCGGCGAACTCCTTGTGCCATCGGCAATGGTCCCGCTTGGCATACAGTCCGGCCAACTCCATATCTTTGGCCGTACTGTCAGTTACCGCCTTCTCGATGTTGGCACACTCTTCGTAGGGAGCCAGCTGAAGCACGCCACACACCGAAGAGGCCGGGTCGGCATCGTTCAACTTGAACAGCGCCGGATCCGATGCCTTGTAAATCTCGGTCATACATTCATTATACCAATGTATTTCCTTAATCGTAGGAGTTCTAAGAAGTTCAAAGCGCTTCTCGTTGAACACCTCCATGGCATCGAATTCGCACGATACGACCTCGGACTGAGGATTGCACATGCTCATGCCCGCTGTATCCCGCTGCATCGTAATAGGATCAAGCCCCATCTGACCGAAGTAGCCCATCTGACCGTCTCTGGGGTGGTTCACCTGGATAATAACCTCATCCCTGGAGAACCCAGGGGCCGCCATCTCCCTGAGCGAATCCCAGACATCGCCAATGCGCTCCCCGTACCATGTCGGAGCTCCGTGCACCGAAACGTCGGTCTGTTTGTACCTCAGTGGGAAGCCGTTGAAGTGGCCGAACTCCAGAGTCGACGTCTCGATACCAGCCACGCCCTGTATAAACTTTCTTATATCCAAATCGTTTACGAATGGATCGTAGAAAGTAATATAGTCATGGTCTGTGGCCACTATAAGCTCAACACCCTCGGAGACCGATGCCGCTATTCTCTCCTCAATAGGAACACCAGAGTCAATACTGGTAATTGTATGCAAATGCATGTCAGTAGAAATCCAGCCGGACGTATCCACTTCGTTCACGAGCATTGCATCAAGCGTGGCCTTGCGCCCCGGGTACACCTTGAAGGGCTTCTGGTGCCAGACGCTGTACTCAAAGCCCCTGGATACGAACACCTCGTAGTCGCCCGGAGCCAGTGATACGTCACCGTGCCCAGTAGTGGTGTGAACCAGATGCTGGATACCATGGTCGATGGCCTTGCCGCCCAGTTCGGGATAGGTCTTGCCCTGCCAAGGCAGCGGTTCGCCCTTCTCGTCAAGCCTGACGAAGGTGATGCGACTGGGCACCATCTGCCCACCGTTGTCCATGATTCGGTACTCCACTTCGCCAAGCATCGGGATGGCCACAAGGGCCTTTGCCACCGCACCGGCGCTAACCTCCACAGGCACAGGAACGCTTGGGCCAGTTCCCTTGGTGAATCCCACCAGGAAGTAGCGCCCAGGCAGCAACGGACCACCGAATCCACCATCGCGAACCTTGTCCAGCCCCATATCCGACTGCATCTGCGAGGCAAACCCGGCATTGCCAAAGCGCACCAGACAAGCCTCCCTCAACTCATCGTAAGTCTGGAATGCCGGCTGCTCGGCGTTGTCCCGTGGGTCATGAATTGCCACAACGGATACGTGCGAAGCCGGAGTAAAGGTCCCCTCGTGTACGACAACACCCTCGACTCTGCCCGTCTCCTCGCCCGTCAGGTCATAGATGGTCTTGAGCACTGAGCCCACATCCCCGTCGCCCACGACGAAGTAGCGCTCAAAGGTGAAGCTGCGCCTGGAATCCACCGCAGCACCCTCCACTACATCCATGGATGAAGGCGTCTTGTGGGTCATCACAGCAGTGGCCGAGGTAGAGAAGAGCGGAATCAACAGCTTGCCCGATTGGCACGCCGTTGCTGGAATCAATTCGACCTTGACCTCCTCAGGGAACAGCCCCGCCAGAGGAACCTCGGCGTCGATGAACTTGCCCTCCTTCTCCGGGTCGGGCTCCTGGCCCGCAAAGACGTGCCCCGCAAGGGTGTCAGAAGCGAACTTCGCCAAGTCTTTGGCTCCGCCCAATTCGATTCCCTCGGCCAGTACGATGGGCCGCCGGTCAACTATCGCCTGCCTCACCTTGGCCGTGGCCGCAGCCTCGGAGAACTTCAGGCTGTCTCTCAGAATCTCGATGACCTTGCTCTCGTTCGGATAGTCAATATACGTGATGGCAATGCGCCACTCCGGGCAATCAAGCCCATCACGCTGGTCCGGATTCTTTGTTACCCAACCGTAACTTACATTCTCGCCCGAAGCCGCAATCCAGGGGAAAATCAGCGGGCTGGCAAGCGTGGGCACTCCCTGCCAAAGATTCTCGAAGATCTTAGGCTGCTCGTCGAAACCCAACCCCGGTGAGAAGAGCGAGACGTCGCTTCCCATAAACAGGAAGTCGCCACCAAGCACTCCCCCCTTCCAAGCCTGCTCCTTCCACTGAGGAAGGTCACCAAGCATGATGTTGAAGATGTCCTCACTCTCGTTGAGTGTGGCCATTTCGCTCTCGGCCTCGGCACACGCACAAGCCGGACACATCACCATGCCGCAGAGATCCTTCTCGGGATTGCAGGCCGGCTTCTTGGGGTCCAGACTGTAGGCCGTCTCACGCAAGGCATACCCCGATTCGCACTTCAAATCACAGTCCACTTCAGGGCAGCGCTCCAACGCCGTTTCACTGGGCGGCGCCGCAGTCACTGTGGTCTTCAGGGTCAGGTAGGATTCGCCAGAACGAAGGATATAGTCGTTAGTAAAGGTAAAGTCGAGCTGAAGCCGGTTTAATAGAGAATAAATATTGATCCCAAGAAGAGCTTTAGCAATTTGGTCTATGGGCTTCTTGGGCAAACCGGCAATATCTATTTCCATCGTCAGGAAGTTGCCCAAGAAGTCCTTGCTGAGGAACTTGAGCATCTCAAAAATATACCCTGAACGCCCCGTCACCCGAATAATGGCCTCGCCATCGCTGCCATCCTTCAACACTTCAACACCAGAGGCGATGAGCAGCATCTGCGTGCCGTCAGCCCCCATTGTGAAGTCCCTGCCGGTCTGGTAGGGGTTCGTTACCAACAGGTTGACAAGAGGGAAGGTCTCGGAGAACGCATCCCAGCCAAGGCCATAACGCTGGTCAGCACGGCTGCGAACCAGGTCTGCATCAAGCAGCGTGCCCCCAAAGACACCGCCCATGAATGTCTGGCGTTTCGCACCGATGATGAACCTGACCTTGTCGTTCTGAATCAGAAAATCGCCCACCGCTCCACGAGCGGAAGGTCCGCCGATTAGCTCATCCTCACTCTCGATCTGCTTTGCAACAAGCAGCCGTTGAGCAGGCCCGGCCTCAGCGTCGTCAGGGGAGTAGTCGTTACAGCCCGTCGTCATCCCAAGCGCAAGCAGGGGAAGCGACAGGCCCAGAAGATGCCTGTACCACCGTTTAGATCGGGTCATGTCCGCCTCCCTGCCTTAGAACAGCAACTGAACGCCACCCAGCACTGAATCGTTGTCCAGGCTCAAGCCATGCAGCTCCTCACGGTGTGTGTACTCGAGCTGTGCCTTCAGATAGTCGCCCACCATATACCATGTCAACGTTGCTCCCAATTGCCACTCATCACCCTGAGTTTCTTTGTCAAGGTTATCGTCCAGCATGGTGTAACGCACAGCCAGGCCAAGAGTGTTCTTCAAGAAGACATACCCAAGCGAAGCGTTGATTACCCGCCGCTCAAGGGCCGATGTCATGGTCGCAGTAGTCGTCGGAGAATCCGTGGGCTCTGCCTCGTCCTGAGAGAACTCAGCGAAAAGATGTATGCCCATCATTTTGGCGTGCAGGTAGCCCGAGTAACCCATCGTCGTGATGGTCGACCCGTCGTTGTAGAAACCCGCTCCACCCAGAGCCAGCCGAATCTTCTTGCTCTGCTTAGGATCCGCCATTCCCTTGGTCATCGTAGCCAGCGGCATGAAGTCGATTCTGGCGGCATAGGCCAGCTCTTCGTATCTGTTTCCGAGGCTGTTCCCCACGCCCTCGTACCCCCCAAAGAAAGTGGGCGCACGGCGCAAACCGTTGAAAACACCCAGGCTTACGGAGAGGTGCTTTTTCCACGGCTCAGACCTGAAGACCAGACCCATAGTGTTCTCAGGGCTCATGGCGTTCGAACCGATTGAGCGGTCCAAGTGAGGCAGGAAGCCAGAAGACATCATCTCCTCTTTCAAGAAGATGAACGACTGAACACCCACGGTCACCTCAGCAAAATGCGTGGGACGAAACTGAATCCAAGCCTCATACAAGGGCCCAGCGGTCCGCTCCTGATCGTACAGGTCCATCTCAAGTTTATAGTTGACACCCTTGAGGAACTGCCCGTCGATGCCAAGCCTGGCTCGCCGCAACATGAGGCCGGTCTCCTGCATGCGGTCCCCGTTGGTCAACTCACCCTCCTCACCAACCCAGCCGCCCCAAGCCTGGACGCGCATATGAAGGTTGGCCTCGAACGACCCAACCTCGTGCTTCATGATCCCCTTCTTCAGCAGTGACTCCCGGGTGCCTTCAGGGTTCTTCTTCGTTGCCTTCCCCTCTTCCGCATGGACGATTCCAGACGTTGCGAGAAACACAAACAGCAATGCCAGCCTGACCACCTTCATCATCGTTTCCCCTCACCATTTATTGTTGTTTGATAAATCCTGTGCCTACCAATCGATCCTCGGCACGTTAACAACCCAAAATCGCCCAAGCAACCCCCCAGCGGAAGGAGCACGAAGCATGTTCCCGCGTACAACCCCACGGCCGCACTGTCAAGCGGCCAGAGCGGCTGATTCGAAACCCAAACGCTTTTCTGGAAGCCGGCCGTCCCGGCCGGCTGCGCCGGGGCTACGAAGGGGGCTACCTCGCCGTTCCCCGGCGAGACGCCGGGGCCTACGGAGGGGGCGGCGGCGGCGTTCGGAGGCCGGCCGTCCCGGCCGGCTACGCCGAGGCTCCTCTCCTCGACGAGGGCTACCTCCCCGTTCCCCGGCGAGACGCCGGGGCTCCTCCCCTCGACGAGGGCTACCTCCCCGTTCCCCGGCGAGACGCCGGGGCTCCACGGAGGGGGCTACCTCGCCGTTCCCCGGCGAGACGCCGGGGCTCCACGGAGGGGGCTACCTCGCCGTTCCCCGGCGAGACGCCGGGGCTCCACGGAGGGGGCTACCTCGCCGTTCCCCGGCGAGACGCCGGGGCTCCACGGAGGGGGCTACCTCGCCGTTCCCCGGCGAGACGCCGGGGCTCCACGGAGGGGGCTACCTCGCCGTTCCCCCGCTGGGCTCTCGGATTCGCCTACGCCTCGCACTCCCATACTCCCAGCGTTCCGCCGAGGTGACCAAGCCGGCCTTCACAGGGTTCTGCTCAATGTAACGGATGGTGGCTAGAAAGTGTCGTTCATTTCGAATCTGACGGTCAAAGTAATCATCCTGCCAGAACGCACCTTCTCGCCCAATTATACGATTGGCCTCGTGGGCAGAAAATGATTTCCATGAATGCACTATCGACGGCAATGCAAAATTATTACCCAACGATAGCAGAATATGCACATGATTAGGCATGACCACCCAAGCATGCAACCGGTAGCGCACCCCATCGAAGTATATAAGTGCGTCCTCTACCACTTTTGCTACAGCAGGAACTGTCAGCCAGCATCTTCCAACACCAGCGTCCATGGCCTCCTCGATCCGCCTCACCCTCGCCCTGTCCCGATGCCCCATTCCCTCGGTTCTCAGTTCAGCGGCCCAATCGGCCAGGACCGTCGATGGCAAGCTGTCCTTCAGACGAATCACCACATGCTGAATGGTCGCCCGAGTCTCCCGGTGCGGAACTCCACCCTTGTAAGACCCGGTATTCTTCGAGTTGCTTTGCATGCTAAACCAGTGACCTTCATTCTCGCCCCTACCCCTCGACTCGGCACGAGCCTCGCTCGGGGTAAACGGCTGGGGGGCGGATCGAGATATCTGGCCAGCCGTTTAGCGCACCTCCCGGAAGCCGGCCTTCCCGGCCGGCGCTACCTCGCCGTCCCGGCCGGCTACGCCGAGGCTCCTCTTACTGCGCCTTACACACGAAGGGACGCTTGTCCCAGCATACCTGCGAGGTCCAACCAAACAGCAGCGTCTGGCAGTGGCAGTCCAGGAAGGCCCCCCACTCTGCTGGAATCAGGAAGATTCGGTTATCGAAATCCAGTGAACTCCCATCGCTCCAGACGTGAACCCCCTCCTGCTCAATGTCATTGAGCCCTATCCAACTCTCAATATATCCGGTCTTCTCTAACAGATTCCAAGGCAGAATGAGCGCCGTATCATTGTCGTGAATCGAGGCAAGCTCCTGCCCCCTATTTCGGCACTGTTCCTGCGCCTTCAGCCACGTCCTGGGCTGGAAACAGACTGAATAGCTTCCACTCGCAAGCACCAATTCGTAACAATCCGGGCACTCCGCCGCATCATCCAGAACACCGTTGCAGTCGTCGTCTTGAAGGTTGCACTGCTCCACCGCCCCCGGGAATATCCCCTCGTCCCAATCCACACAATCCACCGTGCACCCATCGTATCCATCCCCGTCATAGTCCACGCTGCCTCCCTCCAGACAAGGCAACCACTTCTCCATCTGGGCAGAACGAGCTTCGAGAAAGATGCTCACCCCATCCAGCGCATCTACCACCGCCCCCGGGTCACCAAACTCCTCCGCCTCCTCAAGCAGCGAAGGCTCCACAATAGCCCTGGCCTCTGCCACCAACTGCTCAACCCCCATCCCTTCAACCGCCTCGGACACCACCCTCACCTGCGCCGCCAGAGCGGCCCGACATTTGGCCGACTTGAAGCACTGCCTCTGCAGATTGCCGCCGCCCAACATCGAGTGGATTCCCCTGTCCGGCTTCTCCCACGTGGGCCCAACACCCTTCATCAGGCCGTAATAAGGCCCCAACAGACTGTTATCCTCGAACAGTTGATCAATGCCCCACGGCATGAAAAGCCAACTCCCCTCTTCGACTGCGTGATAGACCATGTAGTTATTTGTGTTACACGCGTAGCCATCCCAATGTGCGAAATATATCTCGGCTGCCACATATAAAAGATACTCATTAAAATCCAGATTAGCATCCAGCAAGTCGTAATAGGCATCGCCTTCTGCGACCACATCCAGCAGTTCTGAGAGAATCCTCAGGTCCTCCTTGCTCGTATCGTCGCCCCTGTCCTGGTCGAAGTTGACGTAGGCATCCTTGGTGAAATCGGCCCCCGCCCCCTCGTAAAGATTCCCCTTGTCCGAGCCGAACCACCTCTTCGTGAAGACCTTGTTGTCCGGACTCTCGATAGCAGCGTAAAGCCCCTTGTCATTTCCGTTGAAGGAGACCCTGGCGAAGCCCGAACGGCTGGCCGGAATACCGAGGTGGCGAAAAAGGGTGTATCCAACGTACTGATGAATGCCGGAAGGATCCTGGACCATATTATTGAGAGTCAACTTCTTCAGCTCATAAAGCCCCTGGCCCTTCACGTACCGGTTGAAATCGATGATAAACGCCGACTTAGCCGGCCTGCGCCCCTGAGCCGCCACTTCATCAATGGCCACAAACGAGCCAAGCCCACCCTTCAGCCGCACCCCCACATCGGGGTATTCCACGCCGTCAACCCGCACGCTTCCCTTCACATACTCCTTCGGGTTCACCCTGAGCGCCTCGTAGCCAGCGGCATCAACGAAGAGTTCAATGGTGTGCACCTGCTCCAGACTGAAGAAAGAGTCCAGAGGGTCATCGGCAACGGAGGCGTCGCCCCCGCTATCCAGGAACAAGCCATCCTCGCCAACGGCATCGGCACGTAAGGCAACCTCCCCCTGCACTTCTTCTTGCAAGAGTTCGCCGGAACCATCCGGACCATGCGCACCATCGGTCTCGTCGACGCCCGGAGCAGAGCCCGACGGACACCCGGAAATCCAGAAGGCCAGAGCACCAACCAACACCATGCGACAACAGCACAGCCATTGCCTAAGCGTCCAATCCAAGAAGCCGATTACTGAGGCCATCCTATCCCCCGTTTGAACTGCTGTCACTTGTACCATCTTGGCTGCTTTGTGCAAAGCAAGGTGCGGCCCCCCCCCGAAGACGCCCCCCTTTTTCTGGCCAATCGGTGCGACGCTGAGTATTGTTAGCATCCGGTCAGGGCCTGTTTCCCTGACATTAGACTCACACGATGGGGGAGATGGCGATGGGTAGGGTTATTCTGGTGCTTCTGGTGGCGTTCGTTAGCAGTTGTGGCAGCGACGATGGGGGTAACGGGTCGAAACAGGACCTGCTCTCACCGGAACTCAACGAAACCGCCGGTGACCCGGACGTTGCAGGCGACACCAACGACGGTGACCTGCTGGACAGCCGGCCCGACGACAACCACCCCGGTGATGTGGTCGAAGATTCGCTCGATGATGGCCTCGATGCCTCGGGACCAGACTCAGATGCGTTCACTCCCACGGGCGAGGTCAGGCTCCTTCAGATTACATCAGCCGACCAGGGCACCGGAGGGCCCGCCGCCAGGGCCATGGCCGGGGACTATGTGCTGGAGAATGAGCGGGTACGCTTCGTCATCCAAGGCCCCAATATCAGCCGAACCTGGGTTCCCTACGTCGGTTCGCTCATCGATGCAGACGTGGTGAGACCCGACGGTGAACCCGGACGTGACGTTCTTAACGAAGTGTCGCCTATTGCCGGGCTGGTCCGAGGATTCCAGGCCGAGAGCTTCGAGATCGTGAGGGATGGCAGTGACAACCACAGCGCACTCCTGCGTGTTACCGGTAGAGACCTCGGCATACCCGTGCTCGATTTCGTCCTGCCCACCATGCCCGCCAACGCCCCGTTTACCATGGAGTACGAACTGGTCGCAGGCAGCAACGCCCTGAAGATCTCAATGAGCTACACCAACCCCGCCACCACCAAGAAGCGCATCTTCATGGGCGACGGTATTGTCTGGAATCGAGAATCGAGAGTCCTTACCCCCGGCTTCGGCTGGGGCTCGCAGAGCATCAAGGCAGGCAGCAAGCTGTGGCAGCAGTATGCCGTGGCCACGAGCATCGCCTATGGATTCATGGCTGACCAGGGGCAACTGGACTCCCCCATCTCCGACGCCGAGATTACACCTTTCATGGGCCTCGATGAGCAGGTGAAGCAGAACCAGACCGTTACCTACACGCGCTGGTTTATCGTTGGTGAGAACCTGGAAGAGGTCCGCAAGACAATCGCCCAGAAGCGCTCAGCGACCACCTTCAACGTCAACGTCAACATTGCTTTGGAAGACGACGCCGACAACCTCGAACCCGTCGACATCGTCATCCTCGATGCCCAAGACCTGCCCATGGCCCATGCCTGGTATCCAGCCTCGAACACATCCTTCCAACTCGAGCCAGGGAGCTACAGCGTCATCAGCAGCCAGGTTGGCCGCCCCGACTCGGCCCCGGTGAGCTTCGTGGTTGCCGATAAACCTCTGGAATTGGAGCTGACCGTTCCGGCAACGGGCCGCATTTCTTACGCTGTGTCCGGTGACGATTACATGTACCAGGAACGAGACAGGATCCCCGCCCGAATCTCTCTGCAGGCAGGCCACGACGCCCCCATCACCGCCCCGGTCGTCCGACGGGAGTTCACCGCCACAGGCGAGGGTATCTTCCTCATAGAACCAGGGGACTATACAATCATTGCCAGCAGGGGTTATGAGTACGAATACGTGGCAAAAAACATCACAGTCGAGTCCGGAAAGACGGTCACCTTCGAGGCCACCCTCGACCGTACGGTGGACACCACGGGCTGGGTCAACGGTGACCTCCACATTCACAGTGCACTCTCCATCGACGCAATCGTCGTCCCCATGCAGAGAGCCATTGAAATGGCAGCGGTGGGCCTGGAGAGAGGTCCAAACACGGACCATGATTACGTGGGAAGCCTTGACCAACAGGTGATTGACACTGGCCTGGAAGAGTGGATTCGACTGACAGCGGGCTGTGAAATCTCACCGCCGGGGTACCACACCAACGGCTACCCCATGACTCTCAAGCCCGAACACAACCTCTACTTCGACGCCAAATGGCACAAGGGCTACGACGAGAAGGGGAAGTTCAAAGGCGGCATGACCAACCCTGAAATCTGGGCATTCCTGCGCTCGGAATTCGACACAGGCATCGTCCAGATCAACCACCCTCGGGGCGGGCAGGGCTACTTCGACCTTATCAAGTACGACCCGACGTTGGGCACCGAGGCTATCGCTCCAGGGCTCTTTGATGCCAACTTCGACGCAGTAGAAATTGTCAACTCTGGCGCCGTGGAGATAGCCCGACAGAAGGTAATCTACGACTACTTCGGGCTTCAGAACGAAGGTATCGCCGTTGCGGCCGTAGGTGTCTCCGACTCGCACACCCACGGTGACCCGGGCGACTGCAGAACCTATCTCCGCACCGGAGCAGATGAGCCACGAAACATCGACGACGCGCTCCTGGTGCAGACAATCAAAGCAAAACGCACCGTCTGCGCCTCGGGCCCGTTCATTCGCATTCGCATGGGTGACGCCGAGATTGGCGATACCCACGTGGGTGACGGTGAGCAGATGCTCGAGGTAGAAGTCCAGGCCCCAAGCTGGATGCCCGTGGACTGGGTCCGCGTCATCGTAAACGGTTACCAGATTGCCGAACTGCCCGTAGAAGGCAACGCACCGGGCAGCAGGCTGGCGGAACAGGTGGTCATTCCCACCCAGCAGAGCGACTACTGGGTGCTGGTCTATGCAGGCAGCGATACCAAGACCCTTGCCCCTGTGTCACCTCAGCAAAAGGTGTTCTCCTTCACTTCCCCAATATACGTAGACCGCCTCGGGGATGGCTGGGAGGCGCCGGGCCTCGGCGCTGAGAGCCGCGTCTCAACGATAAGATAGCCACCCATAACACCCCACCCCGGCTCACCCTGGAGCAAGCCCTTCAAGCTGGAGCTGACAGCCCTGACTATGTTCTGTAGATGTTATAGTCGATGAAGGGGAAGATATTATCGTAGCCTTCCAGTTCGGCGACGTAGCGCTCGTCGATGGCCTGGTTAAGGATCTGTTCGTAGAGCCTCAGGAAGCGCCCAACATGGTTCTTCGTTCGCCTGGTGGAGTAGTCGATGGCAGTACCCGTCGTGATCAGAAAGGCCCAGTCGCTGGACTGCGCCAGAAGCAGCTCCCGGGCACACTGATTCAGCGCCCGGCGAAGCAGACCCTCCGCGTCGGGATAGAAATCGGCAAGACGTACCATTCGCTCGGCAATCTCGTGCAGATGAGGATAGATCCAGTCGTTACTACCGTTGACCCACACATCGTAGTAGCCCTTGTCGCCCCAACTGGAGTGGGCAGGAGTGGCCTTCTGCTGCACCGGGAAGGCGTCGAGGTACTTCATCGGAGTGGTGAGCTTGACTATCTTGCTGTCGAAGTGAAGCTTCTTGGCCAGGTAGTATAGAAAATCGGGACCCTCAAACCACCAATGGCCAAACAGCTCGGCATCATACGGACTTACCACTATTGGGGGCCTGCCCATGATGTCGTTGAGGTAGTCCACCTGCTGCTCCCTGTTGAAGAGGAAGTTGCCTGCGTGGTCCGCTACCTTCTCCATGGCGGCTGCATGGTTGTAGGCCTCTTTGTGTTCGCTCGTGCCAGTAATCTTATAATACTTCAAGCCAGTGAATTTTCTCAGGCCCGTCGGCTGTATATATGGTCTTATGTAATCAAAATCGAGGTCCCACCCCACATCTCGATAGAACTCACGATAGTTGAAGTCACCGGGATAGCCCTCCTTGCTGCTCCAGACCTGCTTGCTGGACTCGGGGTCTCGGGCAAAGGCAGCGACGGAGGTGGGGGTGATGACCGGGGCGTAGACGCCGTAGAGAGCCCTGGGGGTTGAGTTCCAGATACCATGGGAATCCACGTAGAAGAACCGGATTCCATTATCCGCCAACACCTTGTCCAGCCCGGGATAGTAGGCACACTCAGGCAGCCAGATACCCTTGGGGTCCACGCCGAAGTGGTGCCGATAGGACTGAACGCCTACCTTGATCTGAGCCTCCACGGCCCGGGGCTCAATCTGCATCAGCGGAAGCAGACCGTGGGTGGCCCCACAGGTGATAATCTCCAGGTGACCACGCTCCTGAAGGCCTCGGAAGCCTGACAGAATGTCGCCCCCCAGACGCCCCAACCAGAGCTCCCTCAAGTCGGCAAAGCGCTGCTGATAGAACAGTGCCACCGGATGAAGCTCCGAGTCACCCCTGGTGCGCTGAACCTCCTTCTCACAAAGCTCCTGAAGCTTGGTGAGGTGGGCCACGGCCCTGGATTTGAGCAGCGGGTCGGCCAGCATGCCTGCAAGGGGCGGGCTGATGGTCATGGTAAAGCCGAACTCAACCCCTTCGTCCTCAAGCTGCAAGAATCGCTTGAGCATGGGGAGATAGGTCTCAAGGATGGCTTCATAGAGCCACTCTTCCTCCAAAAACTCATCGAACTCCGGATGGCGAACGTATGGGAGGTGAGCGTGTAGGACTATGCTAAGGTATCCCTTGGGGTCCATGATGGTATCCTCGGTTGTTTACTTCTTGGCCTTGGGCCGTCTTGCCTTGTACCAGGGCACATCAACTGGGACGGGCCCGTAGAGACGCTCCCACTCAAGCCTGCTGAGAGGTTTGGAGAAGTCGCCAGCAGTTCCTTCCAGCCATGGTGGCACCACCAGTTCGATGGTGTCGTCGGTGCTGGGGGCCAAGCGCATGGCATCCACAGGATTCGAGGTCAGGAACGGAACGAACTCAGTGCCGAAGAGGCCACCAAGCTCAACCTTAATCTGGCCCTCCTGTCCCGGCACGTAGAAGTAGTGCCTTCGGTCCAGAAGCATGACATCCACCAGCCCCTTGTCCCGCACGCCGTTTCGAATAACCCTCAACGTGGGCCTGCCTCCGGCACCAAGAATCTGCCTCTCCAAGGCCTGGTCGAAATCCCAATGAAGGAAGTACCACTCGGGGCTCTTGAGCATCAGTATGCAGCGGTTACGGGAGTATGAGTGAGGCAGTGTTCGATGCTCATCGAAGGGCTCGTACGTGGGCGGCGGTGGCGGTGGAAGCACTACGGGTTCCGGCTCAACGGCCGCCGTCTCCTTGGGCTTCTGAAGGGCAGAAGCGCCCCTCGCCGCCGTTGGCTTCCCAGACTTCTTCTTCGTGGCCGCAGCCTTTCGCTTGCCCTTTCTGGCAGGCTCGGAAGCAGCGGCGGTGGCGCCTTTCTTCTGGGAAGCAGCGGGCTTGCTGGCGCTCGCTGAATCCAAAAGGGCCAGCAACTCTTCACGTCTCATTGCGGAATACCCGGTCAGGCCCATGGCCCTGGCCTTGCTGCGCAACTCCCTGACAGTCATGGCTTCGTACTCGGGTTTGCTCATTATCAACTCCAACTCGGAAAAAGCGGCCGAAGGCTAGTGTCGAAGGGGCTGAAAGTCAAGGAAAACCCTTTTCGATACGGGGTCGAGAAGACTTGACCACACCACCGGTTTCTGACATCATCGGCCGGCTTCAGCTCCGGGAAGGGGGGGAATCCATGCTCGAAACATTAACTCAGGGATTTCGTAACGCCAGAGCCAGACTCAAAGGCTTCCGGCAGATCACCGAAGACAACATCGAGGAGGCCCTCGAGCAGGTGCGCACGTCGCTGCTGGAAGCCGACGTCGAATACCATGTGACGGCACAGTTCCTCGAAAGGGTCAAGACCCTGGCCATCGGTGAATTGGTCCAAACCAAGGCCGTGCACAAGGGCAAAGAGGTCGAGGCAACCCCCGCCGACCACTTCGTCAAGATATGCCACGACGAGCTTGTGCGGCTTATGGGGCAGGGCGACTCATCCATCCGATACAACAAGAGCCGCCCCTTCACCACAATCATGATGTGCGGTCTGCAAGGCTCGGGTAAGACCACTACCGCGGGCAAGCTTGCAAGAAACCTCAAGAAGCAAGGCAAGAAGCCCCTTCTGGTCGCCGCCGACATCTACCGCCCCGCCGCCGTCAACCAGCTGCAGGTGCTGGGCGAACGCATCGGCGTCCCCGTATTCTTCGAACCCAACACCACTCCCCCTGTGCTCTGCAAGAAGGCCCTCGAGAAGGCCAAGAAAGAGCGCCTCAACGTGGTCATCTTCGATACCGCGGGCCGCCTCGCTATCGACGAAGCCCTCATGACCGAACTGGAAGAGATCCAGACTCAGGCCGGCACCGACAACATCTTCCTCGTCGTCGATGCCATGATTGGCCAGGACGCCGTCAAAGTGGCCGCCGAGTTCGACCGGCGCCTCAATATCGACGGCGTAATCCTCACAAAGCTGGATGGTGACGCCCGAGGCGGCGCAGCCCTCTCCGTCCGGGCCGTTACTGGCAAACCCATCAAGTTCGCAGGTATGGGCGAAGGCCTCGATAGACTGGAGCCCTTCAGACCAGAAGGCCTGGCCTCAAGAATCCTGGGCTTCGGCGACGTCGTCGGCCTCATGAAGGACTTCGAAGAGGTCGTGGACGCCAAGAAGGCCGAAGCTGACGCCATCAGGATGCTCAAAGGCGACTTCAACTTCATTACCTTCCTCGAACAGATCCGAACCCTCAAGAAGCTCGGACCGCTGCAAAGCGTCATGGAGAAGCTGCCCTTCTTCCCCGACGGCATGCCCAAGGGGATGAACGTCGACGAAAAAGCCCTCGTGCGCATTGAGTCCATGATCCACTCCATGACCCCGGCCGAACGGGCAAAACCCGAATTGCTCTCCGACTCGAGAATCAAGCGCATTGCCAAAGGCTCGGGACACGCCGAGGCCGATGTGAAAGACCTCATGGCCCGCTTCGACGGCATGAAGAAGATGATGGCCCAGCTGGGCAAGAACCCGGCCGTGATGCGAAACATGGGCATGCCCGCACTCGCTCCCGGCAAGGGCGGCCGAAGTAACGCCAACCTTCCCCCCACCACTCCGGACATGGGCGGTATGTTCCCCGGTGCCATGGGCGGCATGGGCGGCATGGGCGGCATGGGAATGCCCCCACCTGCGGCCGGCGCCAAAGGCCCCAAACACCAGCACGACATAGACAGACGCCGGAAGAAGGAGAAGATGGCCAAGCAAGCCAGGAAGAAGAATAGAAAAAAATAGCGGCGGGCCCTTGATTCAATTCGCAGAAATGGTGAAATAGGGCATTCTTTCTGGGGTTTATCCGGGGCAACGCTCATGCGGGAGGCCTACATGACCACTAAAGAGTTCCTCAGCCTTACGGTGCTGCTCCTTGCCCTCGGCCAAACCTGGCCCGCTTCTGCCCAAGACAAGCCATCAAAAGCAGACACAAAAGACAAATTGGTGGAACTGCTCAACGGCGACAAGATGCCCACCTCGGATCAGCTCTGGGCCGTCTCCGCCGACGTTGACTCAGCCCTCTCCGACGTCATCAACGACAAGAACGCGCCAGGACGTACCCGCCTGGTTGCCGTGAAATGCCTCGGCCATTTCCAGTCCAAACGGGCCCGCCTTCTGCTCCGCTCACTGGTCACTGACCCCGTCTGGCAAAAACCCTTCCGCATCGTCGCTATCGTCTCCATGGCCAACTCCATGGGCCAGGAAGCCTTCGACGACATCAGAGGCTACTGCCTTGACTCCGACGCCGACGTGAGACTCTCTTGCGTTAGAGCCATGGGCGCCATGGGCGGCGACCGAGCCCTCCACCTCGTCCAGGACCTGCAACTTCGTGAGACGGACACCTCCGTCCAAAAGGCTATCTCGGAAACACTTCAGCAGCTCAGGGCCCTGCCCTGGAAGGAGACGCCGTGATCTTCGAAGGAACCTACGTCGCATCTGTCACCCCGTTCAAAGCTGGTCAAGTGGACGAAACTGCCCTGCGACAACACCTCCGCTTCATGCTCCAGGGCGGCGTCGACGGCATCGTCGCCTGCGGAACCACCGGCGAGTCCCCCACCCTCACAACCCAGGAGTGGAGCAGCGTGGTCCGCATCGCCGTCGAAGAGTGCGCCACCAAGCCGGTCATCGCCGGCACAGGCTCGAACAACACCGCCGCCACGGTTGAAAAAACGCTCCTGGCCAAGAGCCTTGGCGCATCCGCTGCCCTTGTTGTCGTACCCTACTACAACAAGCCCACCCAGGCCGGCCTCCTTGCACACTTCGCAGCGGTAGCCGAGGTGGGATTGCCCATAATCCTCTACAACATCCCCGGACGAACCTCCCGCAACATGGAGGTCTCCACCGTGCTAGAACTCTCACGCCTGCCTAATGTCGTAGGAATCAAAGAGGCTTCGGGCTCCCTGGATGCAGTGGGCTCCCTGCTGGCACAAGCGGGCCCCGGATTCTCAGTCCTCTCTGGCGACGACTCGCTGAGCCTGCCAATGTACGCTTTGGGCGCCCATGGCGTCATTGCCACAACAGGAAACCTCACGCCCAGGGAGATGAGCAGTATCTACAACCTCTTTAAGAAGGGCGATATCGCCGGCGCCAGAGCGGCCCACTTCAAGCTCAGACCCCTCTTCAACAGCCTCTTCATCGAGAGCAATCCCGCACCTCTAAAGTACGCTCTCAGCCTCTTGGGCAAGCTCCATGAGGATGTCAGGCTCCCCCTGGTGACCATCGAAGAATCCACTAAGGCAGCGGTTCAGGTCGCCATGCGACAGGCAGGGCTGCTCTGATGGTAACTCTTCGCTCCAATGAGATTCGAATAGCTGTCAACGGTGCCCTGGGCCGCATGGGACAGGCCGTGATTCAACGGGCGACCCAAATGCCCGGTGTCGTGGTGACTACACTCTTCGAGCGCCCCGACCATCCAGCGCTAGGCACCATGGACCACCTCTCGGGACAGCTCGTCTCCGCTGTACAACGCCCCCAGGCCGTGGACGCAGTCATAGACTTCACGTCGCCTCCGGCCCTCAAGCAACTGCTGAAATGCTGGGATATCAGCAACTCCGCCCTGGTCTCCGGCACTACGGGCATCGATGACGAAACCAGAGAACTTCTCTCAGATCTGGGCAAAAGGGTCCCGGTCCTCTGGGCACCCAATATGAGCCTGGGCGTAACGGTGCTGCAGAAGCTGGTCTACGACGCCGCTACCCTACTGGGCGACGACTTCGACATCGAGATCGTTGAGGCACACCACCGCCACAAGGTAGACGCCCCCTCCGGAACAGCCCTTGCACTCGCCCAGGCCGCCACCAGGGCCAGGTCACAGCTTCGCATCGTCACCGGAAGATCCGGGCAGTGCGGGCCGCGAGACAAAAACGAGATCGGCCTCCTGGCAGTTCGCGGCGGAGACATCGTCGGCGAACACGAAGTCTACTTCGCCGGTCCCGATGAGTCCCTGCGCCTGAAACACATAGCGTCCAATAGAGGCGTCTTTGCCTCGGGGGCACTGCGCCTAGCCAAATGGCTTGTTACCAGACCCGCCGGGCTATATGGTACCAGCGACTGGGCCGGAGACATCTCCGGAACAGCTACAATCTGAATCCTCCCCATCGGAGTAAACCCATGAACCGTCTCGACCTGGAAGCCGTAGACCAACTCATCTCGCTGGCCATCGCCGAAGACCTCGGACACGCCGACATAACCACCGACGCCATCGTCGCCGGCGACACCCCAGGCTCAGCACAGATCATCGCAAAGAAGCCCACGGTGGTCGCAGGACTCTTCCTCGTTGAGCGCATCTATCGCAGCCTCGACCCCAACATCACCGTCGAACTGCTCGAAAACGACGGCCGAAAGGTCGCAGCGGGAACAGTCCTCTGCCACGTCGAAGGACCCTACGCTGCCCTGCTGCGGGGGGAACGAACCGTCCTCAACTTCCTCCAGCGACTCAGCGGTGTAGCTACCCTCACCCGCAGATACGTCTCCGCAGTCAAGAAATCCCGTTGCTCCGTCCTCGATACCAGAAAAACCTCCCCAGGCATGCGCAGCCTGGAGAAGTACGCTGTGAGAGCCGGCGGCGGCACCAACCACCGCACCGGCCTCTTTGATGCAGTGCTCATAAAAGAAAACCACATCGCCGCCGCCGGCGGAGTGCCCGCAGCAATTAAGCTTGCCCGTAAGAAGGTCGGTAAGAACGTCCTCGTGGAAATCGAAGTCACTAACTTCGAAGAGCTCGTCCTTGCCGTAGAGTACGGGGCCGATATCGTCCTCCTCGATAACATGGGCCTCAGCGACATCTCCAGGGCCGTCAACATGGTCGGCCAACGGGTAGAACTCGAGGTCTCCGGGGGCGTCACCCTTTCAACCATCAGGG
Organism: uncultured Myxococcales bacterium; assembly: GCA_964593355.1. Lineage (GTDB taxonomy): Bacteria > Myxococcota_A > UBA9042 > CAIXZC01 > CAIXZC01 > CAYTWV01. The sequence continues at coordinate 164,603 of CAZQHM010000001.1, read as the reverse complement.
CCATCGCTGCCACAGGCGTCCACAGAATCTCCGTGGGCGCCCTGACACACTCGGCCCCCGCCGCCGACCTATCCATGCTCATCGTGCCCGGTCGAAAGTGAACATGTTCCCGCTTCCTATACATCCCATCGGAAACGGAGCCCCAACACCTTGAACGCCCAACAGCTCCAAGAAATGCTCCAATGCAGCAAGGCCCTGGCCCACTCCCCCTGGACCAGCACACAGGTACATCCGGAACTCGACTCAACCCAGAAGAGGGCCTGGCAGACCATCCAGGAAGCGTCACCCCACTGGACCATGGGAGCCGTCGTGGCACTGCAGCAGAACGCCGGCCGGGGACGCCTGGGCCGCACCTGGAGCTCCCCCCCGGGCAACATCTACGTCTCCACAATGGTGCGACGCAACGAGCCCCCCACCAAGAGCCCAAGCTGGGCCCCACTGGCGGGCCTGGCCGTTGCCTCTATTCTGCGTCGCTACTGGTCCCTGCCCGCTCAGGTCAAGTGGCCCAACGACGTCCTCGTTAATGGCCGAAAAATCTGCGGTGTGCTCAATGAGGCCCGGGGAGAGTGGAGAGTCACTGGCATCGGAATCAACGTCAACTCAAACCTGCACCACTTTCCCGATGAGCTCCGGCCCATAGTCACAACCATGGCCGAAGAGCTGAGCCACCCCGTAGACCTCGCTTCCCTACTGGAACTGCTCCTGATTGAGCTGGCCGCCAGAGAAGAACAGTTCCGCTCCCTGGGGTTCTCCTTGCCCGTAGACGACTACCTCGAGGTCATGGCATTCCTGGGCCAACCCGCTCAGATTTCGCTCCCCGGGGGAGAATCTGTTGCCGTTGTCACTGGAGTGAGGGAAGATGGAGCCTTGATCGTAAGGAATGACCGAGGCGAGCTGCTTGCCGTCACGGTGGGCGAGGTGATTCATGTCCGCAAGCGCTGAGGGCCCACTTCTACTTGCCGTAGATGTGGGCAATACCAATACCCAGTTCGGCCTGCTCCGGGGTACCACCGTGGTCGCAGACTTCCGCATGGAGAGCCGACGCCATAGGACCCTGGACGAATACTGGGCCATTATGGAGCCGCTCTTCCGACGAGAGGGCCTCTCCTGGAACGAGGTGACCGAGGTGGTCATCTCCTGCGTCGTGCCGCCCGCCCGAGAGCCACTCTGCCAGCTGGCCCGCAAAGCCACCGGCGCCGAGCCCCTGGTCATTGACCACACCACCGACACCGGCCTGACCCTCCTATACCACCGCCCCGAAGAGATGGGCGCCGACCGCCTGGTCAACGCTGCTTATGCCTTCCACCGCTGGGGAGAGTGCATTGTGGTCGACTTCGGCACAGCCACAACCCTGGACGTGGTCAACGCCAAGGGCCAATACCTCGGCGGATGCATAGTCCCCGGCGTCAGCATCTCCATGGATGCCCTCTTCTCTCATGCATCCCGTTTGCCACGCATCGACGTCAGGCGCCCAGACCACGTCATCGGCCGCTCCACCGAGGAGGCAATGCTCTCGGGTGTATACTTCGGATACGTCTCCATGGTCGACGGCCTGGTCAGCCGAATGAGAGAGGAAGCCAAGATCGAGGGCAAGGTCATCGCCACGGGCGGCTTGGCCGGCAGAATCAGAGGCGACAGCACCACGGTGGATGAAGTCATGCCAGAACTGCCACTACTGGGCATGGCATGGCTGGCTGCGCGACGCCAAGAGCAGCGGCGGAGGTCCTTATCGTGACTCTCAAGGCCAACAATGACCCGGCGGATGTGGCAGCGCTCCTCACTGAACTGAAGCGCTCAATACTCGTGCTACGTCGCAGAGGAGTGCTGAAGCTTCCATGCACCCCCCAGGCCCACCCCTCGGGCCTCGCCCCCTCCAGTAGCCTCTCCTCCAGTAACCTTGGCCCCTCCAGTGGCATCCCCTCCGGTGGCATCCCCCATACCCCATCCGACCTCGGCCAGGCACCCTCCAACCTCCCCCCGATGACTCCACCACCACCACAGGCGATTCCCGACGCTACACCACCGATTCCCTCCGAAGGCACAAAGGCCGAGAGGTTGGCAGCATACTACCAACTAGTGGGCGAGTGTCAGCGCTGCCCCTTGGCCAAAGGGCGCAAGAACATCGTGCATAGCTGCGGCAACCCCGACTCGGGCATCATGCTCATCGGTGAAGGCCCCGGCCGTGACGAAGACATCCAAGGCATACCTTTCGTGGGCCGCAGTGGCCAACTTCTCACGAAGATGCTCGCCGCGGCCGGCATCGACCGAGACAAAGACATATTCATCACTAACATAGTTAAATGCAGGCCCCCACAGAATAGAGACCCCGCCCCCGAAGAGACTAAGGCCTGCAGGTTCCTCCTCCGAGCTCAGTTCAGCATCGTGCAGCCATCGCTAATCATCATATCGGGTCTTCAGGCAGCCAAAAGCTTCTTCGGCCCGGACATAACACTCTCAAAGATGCGGAACAAAGAGGTTACCGTTGGGAAGTGCCGGGCAATCGTCACATACCACCCAAGCTTCCTCCTGCGCCAGCCAGCCAAGAAAGGCGAGGCATGGAGAGACCTCATCGCAATCCGCCAGGCCATGGCTGACTTGGGACTGGCACCTCCACCCCCCGAACCATGGTGGCTCCCATGAAACCCACCTGGCTGCCCCTTGGAGTCGTCATCCTCGCTCTCCATGTTTCCTGCTCAGAATCCCCCGAGAGACCCATGCAGCAGAGCCCAGAGCCACCCCCGGCGACGACGCCTTCCGAACTCAACCCTGCCCCCCCCTCAACCAACATAGGCCCGGCCCAATCCTCGGCCAAACTGCCTGACCCAGACTCCGGGGAACCGAAGCAACCCGAGTGCATACCGGTCTTCAAGCAAACTGGGCCCGGCTGCAACCTGCCAGAAATCGAAAGACGCATCAAAGAGTTGCGAAGGCCCGCAGGACCAGTGGCACGATGCTACCGAGCCTCTCTCTCATCCCCCCAGTCCGGGACGGTGAAGTTCCGCATCACCCTGGAACCCTCAGGCTCCGTGGGCTCGATCGAAACCCTTGCCGATGAATTCCCAGGCACCAGACTCAGCACCTGCCTTGCCGATGAACTGCGGGCCTTGACCCTTCCCGCACCGGGCGACGTACCCTGTGTCGTTATCCATACCTTCCCCTTCGTCTTATAAGGAGAGACCGTGACAACAGGCAAATACGACCTTATAGCGTTCGATGTTGATGGCACCCTGGTGGACGACACGGTCTTCGTCTGGGAAACGCTCCACGACTACTTCGGTACCCCCAGAGACTCCAGAGACTTCGCCTTCCACGCATACATGGACGGCCGCTGGACCTACCCTCAATGGTTCAATCATGACATCAAGATGCTCACAGAGGCCGGCGCCGACCGCACCTCCATTCTGCGCAGCCTGGAAGGCATGCGCCTCTCCGTGGGTGCCATAGAAACTCTGGAGACTCTGAGGGCCGCAGGAAAGCGGCTCATCGTGCTGTCGGGTTCGCTTAACATCGTGATTGAGAAATTTGACCTACAGAATTACTTTGAAGAAATATATCTTAACAGAATCCTGTTCGATGACAGTGGGAAGATATCTAATTGGGTACCTACGCCATACGATGTTTACGACAAAGCCACGGGGCTCAAAGAGGTAGCGAGACGCTGGGGAATCCCCATGGAGCGCACCGCCTTCGTTGGTGACAACTTCAACGATGTGGCGGTAGCCAAGGTGGCAGGTCTCTCCCTTGCCTTCCAATGCAAATCCGACGAACTCGCTGCAGCGGTGCACCATGTGCTGCCAGGAAATGACCTGCGTGCTGCCTTGCCCTGGCTTCTCTCCGCTTGACTTCGAGTAGCGCTACTGGTCTAATGCCGGTCCCTTTTGATTTGGGGTGTTATTATGCGTCTTACTTACTTAGCTGTTCTGGTCACAATGGCTGTAGTTCTGGGCTGTGGCTCCTCCGACGAGGGCAACCCTGTGCCAAAGAATGACACCCTGGCCGACCAGGTCCAGGCCGACTTGGCAGTGGAAGAGGCTCGAGGGACCGATTCTTCAGATACCCCCGAATCTGATCTCACACCGGATAACTCCACTTGCGAGCCCAAGTGCGATGGGAAGAACTGCGGACCTGACGGCTGCGGCTCCAAGTGCGGCACCTGCGTGGATTGGGAGACCTGCATCGACGGAGTCTGCTGCGAACCCAAATGCAAAGACAAAGACTGCGGCCCCGACGGCTGCGGCGGCAGCTGCGGCGCCTGTGAGCTGCCGGGGGTCTGCCTCAATGGGGTCTGCTGCCAGCCCCAATGCGCCGATAAGAACTGCGGACCTGACGGCTGCGGTGGAAACTGTGGCAGCTGCGAGAGTGATATGTTCTGCATCAACGGCAAGTGCTCTCAGAAAGACACTGATCTTGACGGCATCCCGGATGTGGCCGACATCTTCCCAGGGGACGCCACTCTGCCGGGGAAGGCCCTTGCCAATACGGTGTATGCCCAAACCGCAGATACTCTATACAAAATGGACGTCAAACTATATAAACTTGAGGTAGTTGGAGACTTCCAGTGGCCCGATGATGGGGCTACCCACAAGATGACGGACATAGGCATAGATGGATATGGCGTATTGTACGGTACAAGCTATGAATATCTCTACACATGCCACCCACAAACCGCAGAGTGTAACCTGGTGGCCGAACTCCCCACGGAATTCAACGGCCTTACCATGATTCCCGCAGGACTTCTTGACCCCAACCTCGATGCACTGGTCGGCATCTCGGAGGATGGTGGCTGGTACCGTCTTACGGTAAGCCAAGGCAAGGTCGACGCCGATCTTCAGGGCACTTACGGTCCCCAGTACAAGTCCGCAGGCGACGCCTACTCCATTGCCGGGGTGGGGACCTTTGCCGCCGTCCACAAGACCGGTGCTACCTCCAATATCCTGGTTCGGGTCGACCCCGCCACCGGAGAGGTCCTCTCGGAAGTTGGCCCCATCTCGGGATACGTGGGCATCTTCGGCTTGGCCGGCTGGACCGGACGTGCCTACGCCTTCGACAAGAGCGGGGATGTGCTGCTGCTGGATACGGCCACTGGGCAGATGGAAGTGCTTCATGACACCGAGATCAAGTGGTGGGGCGCCGGAGTCGCCACCCGGGTGGAGTAATCAGAGCTTCTTCCCCTCACTGGAGGCCAGAATGAGAACAGCGGCCGTTGCACTTTCACTCTTTTCCCTCGTTGCCCTGCCCGGCTCTGCCAAGGCCGATTGCTCCGGGGGCGCCAAGCCCACTGGGCAGTCCTGTGTGGGGGTCGATTTTTACGGTTGCTGCGACGGCGAGCGACTCCTCTTTTGTGAGGGGGGAGAACTGTGTGAGAAGGATTGCGGAGCCTGGCCTCGCTGCGGCTTCAACTCCGCCACAGGCTTCTATGACTGCGCTTCCGACGGCCAGCCCGACCCCACGGGCCAACACCCGATGCAGTGCCCCGCAGACCCCTGCGGCGGAATCGGCTACGAGGGCTGCTGTACCGGCTCCAAGCTGTACTGGTGCGAGGCTGGCTCGGTAAGGCTCATCGACTGCTCCACCAACAAGCTGAACAGCACTTGCGGAGCCTCGCAAAGTGCCCCTCTTGCCATGAACTGCGTAGAACCCGTTGAAGGTCTCTCAACCCAACCATGCCAGGGGATCCCAGCGGACATTCCAGGTCAAGATGACGTCGCCCAACAGAGTGACGCTGCCTCGGGCCAAGACGAGACTGGGGGACCAGCACCCCTTGACTACGATGCAATAACCGTCCCCGACATGAACGCCCCCACGGAGTGTGCCACCCTGCAGCGATACTGGGCGCTCACCGACTCAACCTGCGAAGCGCTGGCCCAAGAACTCCAGGTCAAGCAATCGGGTTGTGTAGGGGTGTATGCCGGCCTGGCCCCGGGGGCGGAACAGAACCCCTTTGGCCGGGTCACCCTCTCCGGCCTGCAGTTCAGCTTCCTGCTCCAGGGCGTCAGCTACAAATGCTCGGCCCAACTCGATGGTGAAGGCCCCGCTTACAAGGGCCAGTGCTTCTGGGGAGAGTCAAGCTGCACCTTCAACCTTACCCCCGCAGAGGAGCCCACCCCCGCTGGCCCCTCCGATGGCGGCTCTTCTTCAGATGGCGGCAGCAGTCCCGGCGGTTGCACTGTCAGCTCACAGCTCAGCAGTACCGGCGCTGCACAGAGGTTCGCCCCCGTCGCCCTGCTGGGCGGCCTCTTGGCTTTTCTTGCATATTATGGTCGGAAAAGGGGCCAGAGAAAAGCCGGCTGAACTACCTGTGATCCTGAACTCTCTCATACAACTTATTGAACTGACGTTCTACTTTTTCTACTGCGTCATCCAGGGCAGCAACCATATTTTTATTCTCTGACTCGCCGACGAGTGGTTTGCCCATGAGAGACATACTGATGTGAGCATTGAAGCGGCCACGGCTCTCCTCCACCATGACCCGCACCGGCGTCTCCTTGTTGGTCCGCTCCAGGAGCTTCTCCAGCTTCTTCTCCAGGCGGCTCTGAACCTCAGTGCTAACAACAGCTTCTCTTGTGGTCAGTTCTATGTTCATATTCTCCCTCCAGTGCTTGAAACTATCTCCGGTCTATAAAAGCGAGCGAATTCTCGCCTCCGAGTCCTTCACCGGCTCGGACTCATCCAGGGCCCCCTCCAGTTCGGCGAGGGCCTCGTCATCAATAACCCACGACTTGTCCCCGGGATTTCCATCCGATGGTAGCGCCGGCAACGAATTCGCCTTGGGCTTCAAAGCCTCCTTGGCCTCTTCTACTCCGGCCTGCTCCTCTTCCAGTATCTCGGGTATGAGCAACTCCTCAAATACCTGCGCATGATCCGAGGCCTTGGCAACTGCCTCAGACGCCAAAGCTGTCTCGGCCATGGCGATTTCAGCCGCTTTCTCAGCCCCGGGCGACCTCTCAACTTCAGAAGACTTCTCGGCCTCGGAAACCGGCGCCGCAGGCATAACCCCCGATATCTTCCGCATTGAGCCCGTGTCTGTTCTGGCCGCTCGCATGGGCGTTATGGCCACCTTCGCCGGCCTTAGCAACCGACCACTGCACAGATAGCCCTTCTGGAGGGTTCGCACCACCATGCCGGCGCCCAGCCCCTCGGACTCTTCAATCTGAACTGCCTCGTGCCGCAGAGGGTCGAAGGCCACTCCCGAGGGGTCGATGGTCTGGATGTTCCTCTTGGCAAGCACCTGGTGGAAATGCTTGAGCACCAACTGCAGCCCCTCTCCGAGCTCCCCTGGCATGGCACTCAGGTGGGCCAAGGCCCGGTCGAGGTCGTCCAGTATGGGCAGCAGGTCCAGGACCAGCGCCTCATTGCAGAAGAGGATTGTCTTGATACGCTCCTCTTTGGCCCGCTTTCGGAAGCTGTCAAACTCCTGAACCGTGCGTGAGAGCTGCGCCTTTGTCAGGTCGAGCAACCCCTGAAGCCCGGCATCCCCGCCACTCTCCTGAGATGTGGGGAATACCTCTTCTGGATCCCACGAGCCCGACTTCTGCACTTCCACCAAAGAATCGTCCCGCTGCTTCTGTTCCGTCATGACACCGACCCGTGGTCCAATGAAACTCCACCCAGCAAAACTAACCGTACAGATTCAAACTGTCAAGCGCCCTCGCGCTGGAGGGCGCGGATCACTAAGCCGGGTGCCTGGACATCCACGGGACCCATTTCCTGGCGGGTTGACAGCTTGCCGGCGCGCACCAAGCGCAAGAAGGGCCAGAAGCAGCAGCAGTCCCAGACCCTCATTACGCCCCGCTCCAACCAGAGAGGTAACAACACCGCACCCACCACCCCCTTTGCCCTTGGCCTCCTCTGTCACGTCGGTGCTACTCTCATCCAAAGGAATCACTATGCCCGAGTCCGGTGCCCATGGATTATCGTCGGAGCCCACGTCACGCGGTACGTCCGCTTCAAGGTCCGAGTCGGCGTCACCCTGGGACAGCTCCCCAACGCCATCCTCGGCAACATTCACATCCTCTGCCAAATCGTCGAGCAGTTCCTGGCCCCCATCAGCAACATCACCACCGGACACATCCTTATCGGGCTCCACCGGGGTCTCTTCACACTTCGGCGGAGAGGGGTCCGCCACCTTTACACAGTCGGCCCTCCCCGTTACCAGGTTGTGCCCACAATGGGTGTACTGCGAGAAGAGCGCATCCTGGCCCAAATCCAGGCAGTCGAACTCCATGACTACTCCCTGCTCACACCACCTCAGCAGCGACCCCGAACAGCAACCGGTCTCTGCCACCCCAGGGCACGGCTTTGCCGTAACATCTCCCGGTATCACGTCCAAATCCACGGGCAGAGCAGGGCAGCTCCTCTGGAACTGCCCCGCAGGGTCTGGCCCCACACCCCCGCAGTCGTAGTAACCGCTGCCTCCACTGACATACCAGCCGCATGTGTTCGACGGTGGCATCAGTTGCTGACACTTGAGCATGCACAAGAGCTCCCCTTCCTGGCAGAAGACCAGGGCACCGCTCTCAGAACAGCAACCGCGCTCGGTTACGTCCCCGCACTCCAAAGCAATTAGCTCTCCAACCTTGCACTCCGGAGTAGCAGTAGTCTCCTCCTTCAGGTCCGGGTTGAAGTCGGGACAGAACATCGGGAAGGTGCCCGTTGGGTCCGCCAACGTACCACCGCAGTCATAGTAGCCAAGCGCCGAATTCCACCCGCACACGTCGTAGGGAGGGGGGTTTCCAGCACAACTCACCTGATGCAGTCCGTTGGAGTCACAGTACCAGACACTGTTTCCCAGGCAGCAACCGGCGAAAGGAACATCCTGGCACAACGAGGAGGGAGCATCAGAGACCACATCGGGCTGAGTAATCGAAGGGCACTCACGGGGCCACGTCAGACTGGTGTCAAAACCCTGCTCGCCGCACATGTACCTCTTCTGTGAGAGGCTCCAACCGCAGGTCGCCCCAGGGCCCGATGAGCAGTTCTCAATGGCCAACTCTCCCTGGTTGCACCGGAAGAGCACCTCTCCAACGCAGCACCCCACCGTGGTAACAGAGCCACACTCCTTGGGACACTCGCCGCAATCGAAGGGGCAAGCGGAGCAATCCTCCGAGCCCGAGCAGGTGCCATCGCCACATATGGCCTTCGTGCCGCAGCCGCCGCAGGCAAGATTGCAGCGGGCAACGCACATGGAGTCCCAGGCCGCTGTGCAACAGAATGGGTCTGTGCCACAGACGCAAGCCTCACAAGCACACCCGCCACATCCAGCCAGGCCATGCGCCTCACAACCGCCGTTGAACTGGCACTGGCCCTCGAAGCAGCCGTGGAAAAGCGGACAAGCCCCGCAACTCCCTCCGCAACCATCGCCCCCACACTCCTTCTGCCCGCATGTAGGCACGCATTCATCCGCCCACGCCGGGGCGCAGGCAGCAAATGCCAGCAGCCAAGCCAATGCAACCGACGGCAAATAGTGGCTCTTTCCCTGGCTTTTGTTGTGCAAAGGAACCTCCAATCGGGTCAGCACGCCGGACACCCCAAAACTTTGAGCAGACGGTCAGAAATCCAGGGCTTGCTGAAAGCCGATGCCGGCAAAGGGCAGGTTCATTACGCCCAGCTCAATGGCAACACTACTACCCTGAATCAGCTCCCAATGCAAGGCGGCAGAAACATTGACAATGGGCAGAATCCTCGATGTCAGGGTCACCTCGTGACGTGTCACCTCTCGCCAGTGACCACAGCTCTGCAGTGGACCCTCACATCCCGGAATCAGCTCCGTTGCGAAGATATCCCCGAAAACATAGCCGAACCCGATACCGGCAGTAGGAACCAGGTGCAAACCGTCAGCAAGAGTGAAACGCCATGAGTACCCGGCTGTTACGGCCACAACGCCCAAAGGAAACTCAGCGAACACCGCTTGGTCGACCCTTGTCTCCGGCACACGCCAATACCCATCCGAAATGTCGAACTGAGTGAAGAGAAGCCCGAACCGCCACCCGGCACCTGAAGAGTCCAAAGAGTACTCTATCATCCCGGAATGGGCCATAATCGACTGGTAGTCCTGAAACGCCGAGCCTACAACGAAGTCCGGAATCCCCGCCACCCGGTAGCTGGCGCCTACAGCCCCATACTCCCCCGCTACTGCGCTGCCGGTCACCGCGAAGAGAAGAGCCAGAACTGTAAGCAAGCGCCGCATGGAGCCCCCAAGTGGACCCAACAATACTAAGTCAACACCGGGCAGGAAGCAATGTCATCAGGGCCGGAATCCGGCAGCTTACTGGCAGATGCTCTTGACCTGGAAGTCGTCAACATAGATGCCCTCGGCGTTGTTCCCAACGGCATCTCCAGAGTTGAATACAAACTTGAACACCGCGTACTTGCCACCAAAGGCCTCCCAAATCCAACCGTTGAATGCCGAAGAGGCGAAGTCCACCGTTACGTTGTATTGCACCCACTGCTTCAACGGCAGATTGGCGCAGCCCAGAGTGTTGCAGGGGCTCGGCACCGGATTCTGCAAACACATGCTGTCTTCCGCCGTAGAGCAGGGCTTGGCCCAGATAGTCACAGGAGTGTTTATTGGAAGCTGGCCGGGCGCAGGTACATAATCCACCTGCAAGGAAATGGCATCCAACATGTACGATAGATCAACCACATCTACATACATCCAGAACGAGACCTGAATCTTGCTGTGATCCGTGACGTTCACTGCCGGGCTCGTCACCTTGCCAGCAGCAATCGAACCGCCCTTGTCGTAAGTCTTGGTCTGCGAATTGCCGAAGTAGAGAGCGCACTGGCCGCCCGAGGTCTTGTTCCGCCCATTGAACGCCTGCCACATCACACTGTCCACAGACGGCTCGGCCTTCCATGACTCAAGCCCGCACGGACCGTCAAAGTCAAAGCTGCCACCGCTGAGAACCGTCTGATTGCAGCAGCCAGGCTTCATGGTGTTAGGCATCGAACCACACTTCCCAGCAACGCAGGTCTCCATGGAGCACGAAGGAACCGAAGGAGTCGCTTCGGTGCACTCGACGGGAGAAAGACACTCATACTGCTGATCACAAAGGGTATACACCTTGAAGTCGTCGATATAAGCGCCCTCATAGTTATTAGAAGAAGGATCGAATGAATCGAAATGCAACTTGAATCGCACAAACTTCGAGTTCAAGTTCAATTTCGACATACCAACCTTGATCTCCTTCCAGACCACTGCATTGGCCATTAAATCAAATGTGCTCCCCTTCAGATCCCACGACATGGATGTCCAGATCTCAACTGGCTCAGTCCAAGTCATACCATCATCAGAGCTCTCAACATAAAGGTGGAGGGTATCGTACTCGTTTGGCTCTACGAATGTACTGGCAACCGCCACATGCTCCGTATCAAGCCACAGCTTAAACGACACAGCCGGCACACCGTATGGAGGCAGCTCAACAGCGGGGGAGACTATGGAGCCAACAGCCGCCAATGCACCGTTCATGTAGGTGTAGTCCGCCTGGTTGCCGAAGTAGAGAGCGTATGGAGCCGAGGAAGAGCGCTTGTCGCTCACCCGCCACGAGACCATGCACTGGTTGCAGTCCTGAGGACATGTGAGGCAGGTCTCATCGGTGCCGCACAATCCGTTGCCGCATAGGGCCCCGGCGTTGGGAAGGCTCCACTGATCCGCCGTCAGAGCCACGAAGGAGTCAAGCAGCAACTGCGGATAAGGAGTGCAGCAGTTGGGGTCTGAAGAGAAACTGTGGCTGCACATCTTGGCCCCCACATTGCACGTATCCACCGTGCAAGGGTCACCATCGTCACAGGTGGGGTTCACCGTGGCCGTGCAGCAATCCTCGATAAGCTCGGTTCCACAGCGGCCCTCGGAACAGACAGGCGAACTGCAATCGGTGGCGGCCGGACAGTCCTTGGGACCGCTACAAATCGGCTCACAAACCGTCAGCACCTTCAGCTCATCGACAAACGCCCCGCCGTAATTGTTGTTCGGAGGAGTCACATCGCCCGTGTCGAAGCGGAACCGAAGCGCAACCTTCTGCCCACGGAAGTCCGTAAGATCCGCCCACTGTGGTTCCCAATTCCCCCTGGTGCTCCCATGAACAACGTCAGAGTTCCAAACCTCCTTGGCCACCATGCCATCCGTTGTCACCACCTCGACATACAGCACGTCGATTCTGGAAGTGTGGGCGTTGTCCTCGGGATACGCCTCGGGCTCAAAGTCGTCAAACTCGGTAGAGAGATTCAGGTAAAACTGCAGTTTCACATAGGCATTCTCGTCTGCCTCCGTGAGATCTATATATGGAGTCGTGAATTGGCCAGCACACTTCAGCGTACCACAGTCGTAGTTCTCAGCAGCAGGGTTACCAAAGTACATTGAGTAGTTGTCTGCAGTGGGATCCCCAGCGCCGGTGTAGCTCTTGGCATCAACCACCTGCCAGCCCACGTTCCCCGCAGCCTCCGACAACAGATAACCATTGGCTATGCCCGTCTCAAACCCGTCGAAATAGTAGTCATCCAACTGCGCAACGGCGCTGCAGCATGAGGGGTTGGGATCCCAGCTGCAAAGGCTGTTCTCACAAATCGGAGGCCAACAGAACTCGTCATCGGGATGCGGCCCGGCATTCTGACAATCAGCAACACCAGCGCAAGGCTTGCAGAATGGATCCTGCTTGACGTTGGAGCAGTAGCCCTCCCCCTGCTTGTTAGAGAAGAAATTGCAAGTGTCTACCGTACAAGGATCACTATCGAAGCACTCAGCATTGGATTCGCAAATCTTACAGTACGTCATAACACTAACGTTATCCATATAAATGCCACGGAAGAAGTTGTTAGTGCTATCGAGCGTGTCGAAGCGCCAGATCAAATCGATGGACTGGCCAGCATACTTGCTGAGGTCAGCCGAGAAGGTAACGCAGAAGCCGTCGGTGTCCTTGCTCTTCTCAGTAGTGAACAGCACCTCCTCCTGGCCGCCCGCCACCTTGGCATACAGCTGGAACAGGTCGGGCTTCAGCGGACTGCCCTGAAGCTCGGGCTCAGTCTCCACCCACAGGTCGAACGTCACCGTCACAAGGGCCGATGCCGGCAAATTGAGCTCCGGCGCTACCAAATCAAGCTTAACCTGACTGGGGGCCGGACTGGGAACGCAAGTGTTCTTGGGCGTCGTTCCGCCAACATCACATAGTTGCGACGGAGGAGGACACAACTCCTCCTGAGTCAACGCCGTGCAGGCTATCTCTTCCACCGGGAAGCAGTCGGAATCCAACTGGCCGTTGTAATAGGTTCTGCAGTTCGGATCACCAAGGTAGAGTGCCTTCTTGCTGGCGCAGGCAGCATCGGTGATGCTCCAGGTCACAAGATCCGAGGGCTTGTAGTCCACCACCTGCAGCTTCGAAGCTGGAGGCATCGCCCCATCCTCAAAGTCCAACGCAAGAAGAGTCTTGTTCACACAGCATTCTGGGTTGGAATCATCGTTATCAAAGGAACAGGTGTTGTCACTAAGGCACTTCTCGTTGATGGTACAAGGGTTCGAATCCTTGCAATCGTCATCGGTGAGACAGCACCCGGGAATCTGCTGGGCCCTGCACTGGAAGTCCTGGCACAAGGTATCCCAGAGGCACCTCTCAGGCTTGCACTGCGAAGCCCCGGGGATCTTGCCAAGGCAGTCGCCGTCATCCTGGCATGAGAGCGAGCAAGTCGGTTGCCCACACGAATCGCCGATGCAGTCCGGCTCACAGGAGTCACCAATGCAATCCGGCAGCTCAACTTCGTCCGGGACATCAGCGGGACCGTCGTCGGGAATGTCCGGATTGTCCGGCACTTCCGTCTTGTCACCCGGGTCGACCTCGTCCGGCACGTCCGGCACGTCGTTCAACGGAACGTCTGTTACAACCTCGCCCGTCACATCCGCCACGTCGGAAGGCGTCGTATCCTCCTGAACGTCGGCCTTGGGCTTCGGATCCGAACCACAAGCCATGACAAAAGCAGAGATCAAAGCAAAAAGAAATAAGCCGGATAGCGCCCGTTTCATCCGAACCTCCGATGTTCGGCCATTTATGCAGCCGTCAGCGACGGCAACAATACCAGCCGCACGAAGGCTAGTCAACGAGCAACTCAGCCCCTTTCGCCCATGCCGCCGTGCCTATTTCATGAGCAGAAGGCTCAGAGCCATTACCACCATGCCCCCTACCATGCCGAAAAGGCTGTCGTGACCCTTTCCATAGGCCCTGCTTGTGGGAAGCAACTCATCAACGCTGATGTAGACCATGATTCCCGCCACCCCACCAAAGAGAATCCCCATCACCTGGGAGGGAATGGCACCGCTCTCATCGCCAACAAAAAAGAGCAAGGCCACGTAGGCAAGCAGAGCCCCCACAGGCTCAGCCAGACCACTGGAGAACGAATAGATGAAAGCCTTGGTCCTGCTGCCCGTAGCATAGAAGACAGGAACCGCCACCGCTACCCCCTCTGGGATGTTGTGAAGCGCCACTGCAACGGCTATAGCCACACCCAGATTGCCATCCTCCAGGGCCGCAAGAAAGGTCGCCAACCCCTCGGGGAAGTTGTGAATCCCAATAGCAAGCGCCGTGAACAGCCCCATCCTCATCAGCTTCCGCCTCGCCGCAGGAGTCACATCGCTTCCAGACACGGCACCCCCCATGGAAGCAATGCTCGACTGGGACGCCTCCGGTGGAATCGGAGCCCCAGGAACGGTCAGCGGCGCAATCAACTCCGCCGGCTGCGCCTCGTGAGGGTTGTCCGCATTGGGGATCAGATTGTCTATCACCCCGATTACCAGCATCCCCCCAAAGAACGAAGCCACATTCAGCCAACTCCCCCAATACTCTCCATAGGTCTCTATTAGAGATTCAGAGCCTTTTACAAATATCTCAACAAACGAAACATAGAGCATAACCCCTGCAGAAAAACCGGTGGCAACCGATAGGAAGCGGTAATTGGTGCGGCTTACAGTGAAAGCTACAATACTGCCGATACCCGTGGAAAGCCCGGCAAACAGCGTAAGCAGGAAAGCGAAAGTAACGCCGTCCAATCAACCACCTCCGGGCACACCAACAGAGAAATCAAACATCAAGGCAGAAACAACTACTCGTCCAGCAGCTTGGCCAGCTTGTCCACCAGATCCAGCTTGGTGTCCTCCTCGGTAACCGTGAGCCCCTTGAGACGAGCCCAAGCATCCAACTCACCCTTCTTCGCCTTCATCAGCTTGTTGCGCGTGTTGGGAAAAGGCGGTGGCTCCTCACTGGATTGCGACTGCACGGCGCTCAAGGGAGCCGTTATGGGTCCCTCCGCTGCCAAAGCAGGTGGCGGCGAGCCCAGCATGTCAGGGTCCAGCTTCTCTTCGCCCGCCAACTCTACCGAACGTTTGGACTTGCCAACCGACTCTTTCTTCGGCGCTGGCTTCGCCTTCGGCTTGGACTCAGGCTCGGGCTTAGCCACCGGCTTAGGTTCCGGCTTCGGTTCGGGCTTCGGCTCGGGCTTAGCCACCGGCTTAGGTTCGGGCTTCGGTTCGGGCTTCGGCTCGGGTTTCGGCTCGGGTTTCGGCTTAGGTTCCGGCTTCGGTTCCGGCTTAGGTTCCGGCTTCGCCCTGGGCTTAGGCTCAGGCTTCGGCTTGGGTTCCGGCTTCGCCTTGGGCTTGGGGCCTGGCTTAGCCTTAGGTTCAGGCTTAGGCTCGGGCTTAGGCTCGGGCTTAGGCTCTGGCTTAGGCTCTGGCTTAGGCTCGGGCTTAGGCTCGGGCTTAGGCTCGGGCTTCGGCTCAGGCTTAGGCTCGGGCTTAGGCTCCGGCTTAGGCTCAGGCTTCGGCTCAGGCTTAGGCTCGGGCTTAGGCTCCGGCTTAGGCTCAGGCTCAGGCTTAGGCTCTGGCTTAGGCTCAGGCTTCGGCTCAGGCTTCGGCTCAGGCTTCGGCTCAGGCTTCGGCTCAGGCTTAGGCTTAGGCTCTGGCTTCGGCTCTGGCTTCGGCTCAGGCTTAGGCTTAGGCTCTGGCTTCGGCTCTGGCTTCGGCTCCGGTTTAGGCTCGGGCTTCGGATCCACGGGTCGAGTCACCTCAACAGGGATGCTCGCTGCCTGAACGACTTCACCCTTGAACCACTTGTCAGGAATCATCGGCAGTTTCACCGGCGCCATCTGAGCTACGCCATTGTATGTCTCACATGCCTTTCTCAAGGCATCTTCGCCTCTTTTGGCAGCAAGTATTGCCAAATCGACGCCATTTTCCAGCACGAGCTTACCCAAATTCAGGAAGTCACCCTTATTCATGTGCAGTCCCCCCGCAGGTTGACGAAGCGCTACCACAAAGTAGATAGCGCACACGGCGCCCCGGTGTCAACAGAAATGCCGCGCCGCGACACGGAGCGTCATAAATGCCAACGTACAAAGCTCTGCCAGCGTTGGCTTGGCAAACGAATATGCAGGACCTGCAAAATCAGCCCGGCCCCCACATCATCACCGCTGCCTGATCGCCGGGAAAACCCTCCAGGTTGCCTCAAATAGCTCCCGCTCCTTCTCGATCATAGACGCAGACTCCCGCTCTCCCCTCTCGTGATCGAATCCAAGCAGGTGCAACACCCCATGTATCGACATCAGCGCCAACTCCCGCTGTGTGGTTCCTGTGGTCGGCCGGCCGTCCAGGTGCGGACGGGTCGATTGCCTAACGATGGCAGGCAAACTGATGACTATGTCCCCCAGCATCTCCCCCTCCACATGCTCCCCATCCGCCATCGAAAACGAGAGAACGTCCGTCGTGGCATCTACCCCCCGGTACTCCCTGTTCAAACCTCTCATGGCATGATCCCCCACCAGCGTCACCGAAAGCTGGCGCCCTGAGACACCCATCTCACGCAGAACAGCATCAAAGGCACGGCACATAGACCCGCTATCAACGAACAAGGTTCGAAGAGAATCAGATATAAATATGCTATTTTTTACTCGTTTCATTATTATCATCCTCCTGCGGGGGCAGATCGATTACGTCGGCAGGCAGCTGGACCGCTCCTGGTTGCCCTTCCTGGGTTGAGTCGCCAGACCCCGCAGAAGGAACACTCGCATCTCCCTTCTCAGACCCAGACCCTGCATCCAGCATCTCAGCATTGGCCCCCACCCTGGGCCCGACCCCAGGATCGGCCACGACCTGCCGCTGGGCATCCGAAGAGACTGGTGCGGCCTCTCCAACCTCCAGACGTCGAAGATCGGTGGTCTCCTCCTCATCCGGAGTCTCCAACTCCTTCTTCTGAATCCTTATGGTTGTTGATGACTCCTGCTTCAGCTCCAGGTACCGCGGCCTGGCGTGATACATGCTGCTCAGCGTCTTGACAAAGCTCCGCTCCACTACCTTCAGATCCCCCAAGGTCAACCCGCTCTCATCAAGTTGTCCATCGTCTACACGCTTCCCGATCAGGCCCCGAACCTTGGCCGCAATGGCCTCCTCATCATGCTCAGGCATGGAACGCACCGCAGCCTCAACCGAGTCGGCGATCATCACCAGGGCCGCCTCCTTACTCTGAGGCTTGGGCCCAGGATACCGGAAGTCAGCATCATCCACACTCTTCCCCACTTTCTGTGCTGCCAACATAGCCTTTGCATAGAAATGATCCATAAGACATGTTCCGTGGTGCTGTGCTGCAATATCAACCACACGTTTACCTAATCTGTATCTTCTTATTATTTGAATACTCTGCGATACATGCCTGCGAAGGATAGATGCGCTGGTTCTTGGATCGATACGGTCGTGAGGGTTATTCGTGCTGTTTTGATTCTCTGCAAAATATAGCGCCGAATCCATACCACGCTTTTCCTTTTCCC
The DNA here is from genome assembly GCA_964593355.1 of uncultured Myxococcales bacterium. Classification (GTDB taxonomy): domain Bacteria; phylum Myxococcota_A; class UBA9042; order CAIXZC01; family CAIXZC01; genus CAYTWV01. The sequence goes on along the minus strand of CAZQHM010000001.1, from coordinate 146,810 downwards.
CACGCTCTTCTATTGCTGCCAACTTACCTAAATCGTGGTAATACGCGCCAACCCTCGACAGCAACGCATTGGCCCCTATGGCCCCGGCAGCATCCTCCACAAGCGTCGCAATAAACATGGAGTGCTGGTAAGTACCCGGCGCCCGCCTCGACAGTTCCTTCAGTGCCGGATGATCCGTGCTGGCTAGCTCAATCAACCTTGATGCTGTAGTATAATCACCAAGATACTCGAATATGGGTGTTAGTGAGATAAGCAAAATATACGTTACCGCCCCGGAAGCCATTGAGGCCATGGCCAAATGCATCACGGCCTCGCCCGGTGGCACGCCGGACTCAAGGAGCCAAGCCAACACCCACCACGCCGCCCCCGCCGCCCCCACCGATATCCCCGCCACAAGCAGGGCACGTCGGAAAGCAACCCTTCGGCTCACCCAGATGCCCGCCAGCCCACAGACCAGTGTATACAGCGCATAATAGAGCGGGAACTCGCCCCCAAACAGCTCCACACCCGCCTGGCGAGCCACCAGCGCCGTAGGTGGTACCAGGAAGAGCAGGCATAACAAGGCTACCCTGGCACCCAGAAGCATCTGCAGCAGCGCAGCCGCCAGACCCACCGGCGACGCCGCAAGAATCACCCCGGCAGAGAGGTTCGGGTAGGTCACCGAGAGCAGGTCCGCCAAGGAGAGACAAAGCCGCACCAACCCCACATGAATCATCAGCAGAACCCCGATGGCCAGGGCATCTTTCGGTTCCATGTGCCGGTCCGGGAAGACCTTCACCGCAAAATTCCTTAGCGACAGCGCCGAAAGCAGCACCAGGAGCGCCAACCCCGTGAGAAGGGCCCACGCCTGCAAAGAGATGCCCCACAAGGCCGTCTGGTCACCGCCTCCGGGCCGCCCCTTCTGCATCGTGGCCAAGCAGGCGCTGTGCCACTCCTCCACAGTCTCCCCCACCGACAATATGGACTGGCCGGCGGAGAACTCCACTGGCATGGTCTTCGAGATCCGGCCCGTGGCCTTCTCCACCGCTGCCTGGGTCGCCCTGTCATCACGGAACATCGTAGGCCTGACGCTGGCCGAAACCACCCTGGCCACAAAGGCGATCATCGTGCGGTGCCCACGCAGCGAGGGGAACCTGCCCTCAACCGTCTGGGGTACTATTACTCGCTGCACCAGGTCGATAGTCTCAGCCACCGTCCTCAGCGCATCCACGGGCACAAGCGTAGTGGGAGCGTCGGCAAGGGCTATCCCCCGACCACGGTCTTGCTGGAACTCGATATTCGAAGTCTCCACCACAAGCCAGTCTGCGATTTGCCCCAACGAATGCTCGATGGCGCTGAAGGCAGCGGCGATGCTGTTGGGATCAGCCTCGAAAGTCCGCAGGAGATTCAACGGCTCGGCACCCGCCAACCCCGGCGCTATGCCCACAAGGAGCCTGGCCACATTCTCACTGGTGGTCTGCAACTGCTTCTCTATGGCCTCCTTGTCAACGGGGCGACGCTCCACCGCTGGCTCTTCCGGCCGGACCCCATCGTAGAACGGGCTGTGCCGAACCCCATCGCGGCGTTGCTCCGGAGCCCCGACGTTCTCCAGCCTCGCCCTCAGCGCCCGGATCGTCTCCACGTCCGACTCCACCTGCTGCCTGCTCGTCCTGAGGTGCGTGACCCGCTCGGCGTGCCAATCCTTCCGATGAACGTACAGAGGCCTCACCTGCGCCACCGCCCGCTCGACCAAGGCGTCGTAAGAGGGGTTCGGCTTGTTGCAAACCACGGCCCTGGGAGCCACAAAGTATGACACCGCCACCGTGCCCGGCTCGGGTACCGGCGCTCCGCGGCTGCCCACATAGGAGAGCCGAATAATGGCCACCAGGAAGAGCACCCAGAAGGCCCACTGAATCACTGGGTTGTCCAGACCCCAAACCAGAAAGCGGCTGGGTTCGCTCTTGAGTACATTCTTCTTTGATGATTCGTGCCGATCTTTCATGGCGGGAACGATAACAGGTAGCCGCGCCTTTCGGAAGCCTCTTTGTGGACCCCCTGAGTTCCCTCCAAGTTTCGTTGACGTGGGCCATGGCCACGTCTACTATCCTCAACATGGTTCCCGCGCCCAACCCCAGCAGGGCGCCTAGCTGCTTTGACCACGGTTCGGGTGCATCGGAGGTGCATTGATGGCCACTCAGGAAGCCGACGTGCAGGCCTACCAGCAGGGAGTCAAACTCTTTCGTGAGGGCAGGCTCCTTGAGGCGCTGGCTATGTTTCGTTTCGCTGCCTCCACGGGCGTCGACAGAGCCATGGAGCACTTCGCCCTGGCCTCCGCCATGGTCAAGGTGGGAGACCTCCAGGGCGCCGAAGTGGAGTACCGACGCTTCCTCGAACTAAGTCAGGGGCTGGAGCCGCAGGAGGCCGCAGCTAGAGTCGCACTGGAACAGATAAGGGCCACGAAGGCAGAGACCAAAGCGGCGCCCGACCAGGAGGCCCAGGCCCTGGATGCCCAAAGGCTTGCCCAGGAGCGAGCCAGCGAAAGCGCAAGGCGAAAAGAGGAGCTGGACCGCTACCGGTTGACCTTCGACGAGGCTCTTGCCTACTACAGAGTGGGCGGCTTCGACTCATGCATCCAGCGGCTGAACACCATTATCGCTGGCTGGGGCCCCACAGCCGAGTTGCTCTCTCTGTTGGGCCTGGCCCAATTGGGGGCAAGAGAGTACGACCTGGCGCTGGCAACGCTCACGGAAGCCTATGAACGCTCCGAATTCAAAGCCACCGCTGCCACCAACCTGGCCCGAGCTGAGTACGAACGCGGATGCGCCAGAGCCGCAGAGTTGCTGGAAGAGGCCGTGCAGGAAACGCCGCCCCAAGGCGCTTGGTATAACCTGGGCGTGGTCTATGAGGCCCAGGGCAACTTTGGTGCCGCCCAGCGGTGCTACCAGAGTGCCGTTGATACAGACCCCGAGGACATCCAGGCCAAAGCGAACCTGGAACATGTAGCTAGGAGGATGTTATGATATGCCCCAAGTGCAAAGACGAGATGAACCCGCTGGCCATGTCCGACGGCGTTGAAGTAGAGTTCTGCCACGGCTGCAGCGGCATCATGTTCGACAAAGGTGAAGTTGCAGAAGCCTTCCAACTCGCCGAGGACATCCCGGGATTCCAAGGTGCCATGAGAGCACAAGGTGGCGAAGAAATGCCCTGCCCTAAGTGCGGTGGAACCTTCGTTGAGATGCAATATGCCGTCGGCACCGACCTGCTGGTGGATGTCTGCCAGGGCTGCGGAGCCATCTTCCTCGACCGAGGCGAATTCCCCAAGTTGAGCCGCATAGCTGCCTCGGTAGACAAGCCACAGACCCGACTGCTGCGCGCCGTTAAGGGCCTGCAGTCCCGTGGGTTCGAGGTGCTGGGGGTTCAGAAGAGCTGATGGCGTACCGTCAGGTCCCACACACTGCCGACATCGCCCTGGAAATCGAGTCGCCCGATGCCCAAGGACTGCTGGCCTGCTGCGTCAGCGCCGTGAGCCAACTGCTCATAGGAACTGTGCAATCACACCCGAAGAAAGGATGCATCAGAGGTGGCCAAAACCGTTGAGCGTGCCGGGTTGGCGCTGCCTGTGGCCAGACTGAGACCCATCTGCGTCTTGAAGGGGTGAGTGGGTCGACAACACGATTAGCGAGGTCTTCTCTTGAGCAACCAGGTCCTGCAAATGATTAGAGATTTCGTGCTGGCCCCGGCGCTGCTTCAGGCAGCGTTGCTGGCCCTGCCCGGAGCGGCCCTGCTGCTCATGCTGCCTACCAAGGCATCAGGCAGAATGCGCATCCTGCATGGGCTGGTTCCACTGGCCACGTTCTTGCTCACAGCCCTTGCGGCTGTTGGAGCCGGTGCCCTGGCCGTTATGAAGGAGGTTGACTTTGCCCTGCCCCTTGGCTGGGTATCATCTGGGCTGCTTTGGGGGGCCGCTACCCTCCTGGTCGCAGAACGGCAGTGGCCACATCGGTGGCTTGCGGCCGGTGTCGGTGCCGCAGTGATGGCCCTTGGCGCAATGCTCATCGATGACTATCTGGTTAGCGCCCTGCTCTTCGTAGAATAGCAGGCAATCCGAAGGCCCAAGGCGGGGCTGCGCCGAACCCCCGCCTGCCGATGCAGACCCTCTGGGAGCCCCGCAGGAACTCTCAGGGCACATCTCCCGAGGCTAGCTTCCAGCCCGTCTGGTGCTGCCTCTCCGGGCGACGAACCTGCAGTCGTCCACCGCTGCTGGAGGTCCCATGCGTTCTCGCACCCTACTCGTTTCGCTCTTCGCACTGCTGGTCAGCCTCGCCCCTAAGCCGGCCGGGGCCATCACCATGGATGACGTGGCAGCACAGCTCTCCTACCGAACCCTGGAGGCAAAGGTGACGCTCATAGTGCAGCGCTCGGGAGCAGAGGCCCTCAGCAAGCGGATTCAGGTGCACGTTGAAGAGAGTAGCGGTGGACAGAACCTGTTGATGGTATTCAGGGCTCCGTCTAATATGAAAGGCACCGGTTTTCTTGCACTTACCAAGAACAACTTCGATGATGAGTATTATATGTACGTTCGTACTCTGAGAAGAGTCAAGAGGGTTCCCAATTTGAGCGAGAATTTCATGCTAAGAGATTTCTTGTCATTGTATTTTCTGAAGCCAAGAAACGAGCTCTGGGACTACTCTCCCGCGGTAGAAGAAAAGAAGGGCGACAAAACGCTCCTCAGAATTGAAGGCAAGGCCCGCTCCACCAAGGCCGAGGCCCTGGCGGGTTATAAACGAGTCATTCACTGGATAGAGCCGGCCAAAACGCTCATCGTGCAGACTCACTTCCTGGACGGAAGCGGAAAAGTAGTCAGGAAGCAGCGGGTTGAAGAGTCCTTGCGCATTGGCAAGGTCTGGGTGCCGTCAGTATTCCTCACCGAGGATCTCCTAGAGGGTGCATCAGCCCGCCTGGAGGTGAACGAATACACGCTTGATGTGAAATTCCCCGATGATCTTTTTTCTGTTCGCTACCTGAAGACACTGTGACATAGGTTGCATCATAGGTGAAGTCAGTGAAAACCCATTTTTGCAGATTCCGTGGCATGTGCCGGCCCCATGAGAAACCGGCCGTCACCGTGGCTCCGATGCTGGCGCTCGTCGCTGCTCTGGCCATCTCCTCCCCGCCCGGCCCTGCCCTGGCCCAAGAAGCCCAGGCCTCCCTGGACCAGCAGGACCCAAGCGGATGGGATAATTGGGCTGGTCCGCAAGCGGCAAAAGGCTCTGGCGGCGCCGATGAGCAGTGGCTCAGCGGCTATCTGATGCTGTTCAACTACATGGACGCAACCAGAGCCATGTACGAAGCAGGTTTCCTGGCCCATGAAGGGATGCCGCAGCGGGGGAAGAAACCCTGGTTCGCCACGGACAGAGGTGGCGTCAGGCTCCAGCTAAGGGCCTTCAAGGAGTTCTCTGATTCCGTCCACGCTGATGTCACCTTCAACACTGAATACGACGTGGCCAGGGCTTCCCGACAACCAGACTCTTCCGTCGATGACGGGGTTGCCGTTTACTTCAAAGAGGGCTTCCTCTCGGTGAAGCGTGCCCTGCCCTTCCTGGACCTCAAGCTGGGTCGCCAGTATATCTTCTGGGGCCGCTTTGAGTGGGGTGGAGCCATGGATGTCGTCTCGGGCTGGGACTTCACCAACATGTCCGCAGACAAAGAGAACTATCGCACCGCTGTAGATGCCATACAGGCCACTTTCGTGCTTGGCCCCGTCTCACTGGAAACCGTGCTCCTGCCCTACTTCGTGCCCAACCGCATCCCTCTGGAGATTCCTGACAAAGTCGGCCCCGTGGACGCCATCCAGAACGAGGCCGACCTCCCCGAAAGGTCATGGGAGAACGCAGAGTTCGGCGCCAGACTCACCGTGCCCCTGGGGACGCAGTCCGAAGTATCGCTATCGGCATTCTCAGGGTTCGACCGCGCCTTCTCCATTCGCACAACGGCCATTATGGAGGAGGGAGCCTGGTTGCCCACCGCCATCGAGTTCACCCCCGAGTACGCACGCCTCACAACCGTCGGAATCGATGGTGAATGGGCAGTGGGACCCCTGCTGCTGCTGCTGGAGTCAGGACTCTTTCTGGGCGAAGACTGGGAAGGTAACGACCTGTTCCGCAAGAACAGCCAGGTCAAGACCGTCGCCGGTTTTGAGGTCGAACCACATAGCAAACTCACCCTCCAAGGCCAGTTCTCCCACACCCACCTGCTCAACTACGATAGACAACAAGAATACGACGGCCGACAGGCCATGGGTGAGCCCGACCCCTACGTGCCAGGACCTAACCAGTATGGATTTAACTACAAAGTTCAGTGGAAAGTTGCAGACTCATTGGCTATTCATCTTCTTCATATGATGACTTTCCCTGATTCGGCCACTAACGATATGATGCTCCTCATGTTCGGGGCCTGGGAACCATATGATGCAATGAAAGTATATATTGGCACAGTGCTATTTAGAGGAGCAGAAGAGACAACCTTCGGTCGCCTCGAAGAGCAGGGCCGGTTCTTCTTCGAAGTGAGACAGTTTTTCTAGGTATTTCCTAAGAGTATGGAGAGATATATGTCAAGACTCGCATTAGTTATCATCGTAGCATTGGGTTCTCTGTATGCTTGCGATGACTCGATTAATAAAGGCCCCAAGAGCAGTGAGGTCAGCCTGTATGGCACAGTAAGTTATGACGGGACCCTTGGAGTGAAGAAGCTGGGGTTCGCTGTCTTCAAGGCGCAGGACTACCCCCCCACCGCCTCCCCACCCGCAGCGACCCTCGTCATGGAGGCCGGCGAGAGTGGCTCCTTTGAGTTCCCGGTGACCTACGAGATTACAGGGCTGCCTTCTGGAGAATATTACATGGAGGTTTATGGTGACATCGATGTAACAGACACATCCCACGGCCCCAACCTTGCGAAAGACCCTGCCGCCAGCCAGATTGGCCCCCTGACGGTTGTCCAGGGCACCCCTCTCAAGACCGACGTCGCTCTGGTTGACCCATCGGCCCCGGGAGACACGGTCGAAGAGGTCGAATCCCCTGCAGACATAACCGAAGACGACACCGAGCTGTCCGACACGCACTCCGAGGTGCTGACCCCGGGCGACGTCACCGTAACCCCGAAGCAGGGCTTTGGCGCCATCTACGGAACCGTTGCCTGGGATGGCAATGCCGATGGAAAACTCATCGTGCTGGGCTTCTCAACCTCCCCTCCCAGTGGGCCTCCGACCCTGATGAAAAGCTTCCCCAAGCCTCTCTTTCCGCAATTCTATCTCATCGATAATGTTACTCCCGGCACCCACTACCTGCTCGCATACCTGGATAAGAACAGCAGCGACGGCATGACCAACAACCCTGAGCTTGACCCCGCCAGCGTGGGCTTCCGGGGGGTAACCGTCGGGGCCGGGGATACGCAACTTGAGGACTTCTGGCTCACTGTCCCCCAGCAGTAATTCACCGAGGTCCAGCCCGTGGCACTCGGTGCCGGAGCCGACCCGCGATGTTCATGTGGGAACGTGTCAGTTGTGAGCTCTTATGATCGTTGACTCTGGTATGAGTGGAGGATAGAGTAGGCCCTCTGACAGGTACAGAGCGGGCCGGATGGCCTTGCGATGATACTGCGAAGATTCGGAGCGGCCCTTGCATTCAATCCACAAGCTAGTAGCACTTATCGAGTCCAGGGAAGACTGGTTGCTGCAACGCCTGGTGGAGTTCAGCTCAGGAACGGGCTTCTTCGACTCCGTCACCCCCCTGGAGGCCGCCTGGCGCAAGTCTGTCGAGACGACCTCCCGGGCGCTGGTTTCTTATCTTCATGCGCACTCAGCAGACAAGGGACCTGCTTCGACCAGCGGCCCCATGGATCCTCGTACCGAGGAGTTTATGGTCGCTGAGGCCCGCAAGCATCAAGCCCGTGGAATCCCGTTGCAGGACTTCGTAGGAGTGCTTCAGATCTTCGGCAGGGCATACAAGGCCCTGGTAACAGAGGCTGGCTTCTCCCAGGAGGACGAACGGTTCCTTGTGGAGTGTGTGGAGCGCTTCTTCCAGAGCTCTTTGCTCTCTGCAGTTGCTGCCTGGACCGGAGCTTCCGAGTCCGAGAAAGCCCGGGAGACCAATCGTCAGATGCTCAGTCTGCTGGAGCAGAAGAACGTCTATGTCACTGCCTTCGAAGGCCAGCCCTACCCCGTGGTGCTGCTGGGTACCAACGGACGCATCCGAAACGTCAATTTGGCCGCCGGCAGGCTCTTGTGGGACCTCTACATCCCCGGCTCGCTGCTGCAGGAGGATCTCCGATTCCCCCCGCCGCCCGCATGGCTTGAACGTGTGGTGGCCGCCGCCGCAGAGACTGCCAAGGGCGAGCGAGTCTTCCGTGAGGAGATTGGTACGGGCAGCGGCCTGCGCAGCTTTGAAATCAAGGTAATGAAGCTGGAGGATGCGTCCAACAGGAACCTGGGGACAGTGGTCTCACTTCACGATATCACTGAACAACTTCAGGCCGAGCGCACAATGCAGCAGGCCCACTCCCACCTCAGGGTCGTTCTCGAGGAGTTTCCCAACCCCGTCTGGATAAGTGACAACTTCGGCAACTGCACCTATGTGAACCGCTCCTGGACAAGGCTTGTGGGACCGCCCACCACCGAGAGGGGACACATAAACAGGCTCGAGCGAGTTCTCAAAGAAGACCGCGAAAGGCTGCGCCAGCACCTGGACAAGAGCCATATGAGGCGGCAGGCCTTCGAGGTCGAGTACAGGGTGCTCGGGGCTGAGGGCGAACAACACTGGCTGGTAGACTGCGGGCGCCCTCTCTTCGACGCCCAGGGCCGCTTCGCTGGTTTTGTGGGCTCCTGCTACGACATCACCGAACGGCGCCAGGCCGCAGAGAAGCTGGAGCATCAGGCCTATCACGACCCCCTCACGGGATTGCCCAACCGCCTCCTCTTCCAGGACCGCCTTAGCCACTGCATCACAAGGTCCAGGCGGCGCGGCAGGGCAATGTTCGCCGTGCTTTACCTCGATATGGACAGGTTCAAGCTCATCAATGACACACTGGGTCATCAGGCCGGTGACCGCTTCCTCCAGGAGGTCGCCGCAAGACTCGTTCGCTCGGTCAGGGGCGAAGACACCGTAGCCCGAATGGGTGGCGACGAGTTCGCAGTGCTCCTGGAAGAGGTTCCCGATGTGCAGCGAGTGATTCTCGTTGCTTCGAGAATCCAGGCAACCCTCGCCGAACCCTGGGTCAACCCACGCCTCGAGATGGCCACCTCCGCCTCCATTGGCATCGCCTTGGGCTCCACTGGCTACGCTAACTCCGAAGAGGTCCTTCGCGATGCCGATATCGCCATGTATCGCGCCAAGGCTCGGGGACGCGGCCTGCATGAAGTCTTCGACCCCGAGATGCACAATCAGCTCCTAGAACGAATGGAGCTCGAAGCCGACCTGAGGCAGTCCCTGGACAAGAATGAGATGAGGCTCGTTTTCCAACCTGTGGTCTCTCTCTCAGACGGAATCGTCCGAGGCTTCGAGTCTCTGCTCCGATGGCAGAACGGCAAGCGCGGACTCATCCCCCCGGACCAGTTCATTCCCGCTGCCGAAGAGTGCGGCTTCATCACGAAGCTTGGAAGCTGGACACTCGTGGAGGCATGCCGCCAGGCCGCCTCCTGGAAGACCGGCATGGGAATCATGGCCCCCTTCGTAACCGTGAACCTCTCGGCCAGGCAGTTCAGCAGTGGCGACCTTGCCAAAGATGTTGCTGCAGCGCTGGAACATTCTGGCTTGGACCCCATCAGGCTTCGCATAGAGATCACCGAGTCCATCCTCCTGGGTGAGGGCCCCACGGTTTACTCAACCCTGGCAGCGATCAAAGAGCTGGGGGTCAAGGTCTATCTTGATGATTTCGGCACCGGTTACTCCTCCCTCAGCTACCTGCACCGCTACCCCATTGATGCCGTCAAGGTCGACCGAACGTTCATCCACGACCTCGGCGACCCAAGGAAGGCCTCACTGGTCAGGGCGATACTTGACATGGCCCGCAGCATGGAGATGGCCACAGTGGCAGAAGGCATCGAGACCAAAGAACAGGTGGACATGCTGCGAGCCATTGGGTGCCCCTCGGGCCAGGGGTTCTACTTCAGCAGACCGGTATCCCCGGAACAGGTGCCGGTAATAATCGAGGCGGGAAAACTTCCGCTACCAACCTGACACTGCTGAGATATGGTCGCCAAGGCGGGCCGCCGGACATGACCCCGTCTACTTGCCTATTGATAGTCTATGGCAGCAAGGCTCTAACGTTCCTGGCCCTCTCATCATCCAGTTCAGAGAGCTGCTGAGCCACCGCCCGTGCCTTATCGAACTGCTTGGACCTGGCCAGCGAGAGCCCCAGTGCCTCCAAAATGTCGGGATCGTTGGGCCTCCTCTCCAGAGCCTGAGCCAGTGCATCGGCCGCCTCCTTGTGACGCCCCTGAAGCATCAACACTTTCCCAAGCTGATGGTATGCCCTGGCATCAGTGGGCCTGAGTTTGACGCTCTGTTCATACCGCTGCTGAGCCTGCGAGAGGCTGTTCCGGAAGGCCAACGAGTCGCCAAGAACCAGTTGACACTCCGCGCACTCAGGAAGCTTTCCTACGGCCTTCTCCAGCAGAGCCCCCGCTGCAGAGTGCTCCCCGTTCCGGGTAAGGCAAGAAGCCATCATCAAGAAGGGCGCCTCCGAGGAGAAGCTCTCCTGGAACGGAGAGAGCGCTGCCACCACGTCATCGCATCGTTCGAACTTCACGGAGAGCTGTGCCAGAGCCAGAGCATTCTCAAGAGTCGGACGCAGCGAGTTGAGCTTGGCGAAGACCTCCGCCGCCCTGCTGTTCTCCCCCGCATTTGCCAGAGCGGCCCCCAGCTCCCTCAGAATCTCCTCCTCCTTCTGCTGCAACCCCTGTGCAGATTCCAGAACGGCAACGGCTTCCGAAAAACGGCCCGACTTGGCCAAGGTTCTTGCGTAGTCCAGGGCAGCGTCAACATCCTGGTTGTCCAGCTCCCACCCCTTGCTGAAAGCGGCAATGGCCTCACTTATCTGCTGAAGCTTCACCAGGATTCTTGCCTGATGTACCCACCACTCGGCCTTGGATGGCTCTGCCTTGGACAGCGCTTCAAGGTGTCCAAGGGCCCGCTCCAACTGTCCCATTTCAATGTATGTCCTGGCCAGGTTGCTACGATTGGCAATGTCCTTGGGGGCCGCCTTGAGCCACTCTTCCAGAAGCTCCGTGGCCTTGCCGAACTCCGCCTCCTTGATAAGGGCCTGGAACTGGTCAAATACCAGCGCAGAGCCGTTGGGGTCGTCACCCTTGGGAAGCTTGAACGCCTCCCCTCGCCCCTCGCCCGCTTCTGGAGCCTGCTCTGCAGAATCACCCTCCGCCAGGGCTTCCCCCTCAGGCGCCTGGGACGCCGATGCGTCTGCGCCCGCTGCCTGCACATCAGCCTCTTCGGCCTCGCCTGCGTCCTCAACCTGCCGGGGAACTTCCCCCTCGGGCTCTCGCAACGAGAGAGAGAGGGCCACATCCAGCTCCTCCTCCCCCTCATCACCCTCGGGCACCACTGCTACGTCGGGAGCCTCGAGACCGGACGGGGAAGCGGCGTCATAAGCAGCGGCCGGCTCCAGCGGAGGTCTGGCGGAGCCCGCATCCTCTGAGACAGGCGTCGACTTCTTGCACTGGCATGTGAAGAGAGTAATCAGAACAAGCAGAGCCAGTTGCCTCATCACGGCCTCCGAAATTCAGGGATTCATCGTCGCACTCGAAAGCTCTTTGAGCAGCCTCGAAGCCTCTTGACCAACTCTGCTCTCGGGCCCGGCCAACAAGGCCGCCTGCCTGAAACTCAAGCTCGTCTCAGCAAAACCCTGGGCCTTGCGCCCGGTGGAGAGCAGCTCCTCTGCCCTGGCCTCAAGATCGGCCCTGAACTCCCGCAGCAGGTCCGAAGCAGGGTCAAGCCTCCTGGCCAGCTCGAAACGGTCACGTGCCACCTGATAGTTCTTATCCTTGAGCGCCTTGCTGGCCTCACGAAGATAGACCACGGCCTTCTGCTTGCTGATGGTGCGTGAGAACGCCGAGAAGAGCGATGCATCCAACTGCTCGGCTACCGAAAGCTCCTTGAGAGCCTGCCCCTCCTTCCCCGCCTTGTGAACCAGAGCCACAGCTGCTTTGTATGATTTCTCAAACCGTGGGATCGCCTCAACCAGTTGCGCCGCCCTGGGGCGAAATCCCTCGGGTCCGTAAGCCGCTACCTCCCCGGCCAGAGCCACCGCAAGAGCGAAATCCGTCTGCTGATAGGCCTTCTTGATGGCCAAGTCCCATGGCACCACCTGTCGAATCACGCCAGCCTCCGGCGCCGGGGCCTCCTCAGGCGTCACAGGCTTCTCCTCGCCCCTTGCATCACCTGCACCGCCGCTAGGCCCCACGGCATCAACCGCCGGGGCAACAACCCCCATGGAGATCTGCCTGATTCTCGACCTGACCCTATCGGCAAGAAGCACAGCCTCACCACCGAACTCGCCCTCTGTGGCAGGAATTGCCTCAAGCTTCCCAAGGGTGTCCCTCAACTGCTCCAGCCCGGGAGAACCCACCTCGAGTAGCTCCCTCGCCTCACCAATGGTAGCACTCACGGCAATAGTCCGCTTGTGCTGGTCCAGCAGATTGGCCACCAGCACCCCGGATTGAGGCCTGAACTCAGGGTACTGCTGAGAAATCTGCTCCAGAAGCTCAACGGCCTTGGGCAGCTCCCCTTTGGATTCGTGCTCCTTGGCCCGGTCGTACAAATCCTGCGCAACGTCGCCTTCGTCGTTCTCCACGGGCGCCTCGGCCAGAAACGCCTCTGGCTCGCCCCCAACACCGCGAGTCTTGACCCGCCGGCTCTTGGGGGCTTGCTTTCCCTCGACCTTCCCACCCTCCGCTGACGCGCCTACCGCCACGGGGATAGATGAACTTGAGTATAAATCTATAAGCTCAACCGCCAGCAACATTCCCCCAATTGCGAGAATAAGCACGACGGCCCAGCTGATAGTGCGCTGCAGCCAGGCCGCAGGAAGCCTCCTTCCCGCGTTTCGCACCGCCCGGATTGCCTTGGCGCCCCTGGCAAGGGCTACCGGTTGCAGCTTCTGCGTTGCGGCCATGTTGCCCGCCGGAGCCATTTGATCCACGGGCCTGGCCCCTCTGCGCAGCACCAGCACCGTCTGCCCTACCTCAAAAAGCTCCCCCTCGGACAACTCCACCGTAGAAACGGGCTGCCCCGATACCAGCGTGCCGTTGGTAGACCCCAGGTCCACCACGGTCACTCCACTTTCACCCACCTGAACCGAAGCGTGACGCCTCGAGACCAGAGAGTCGCCCAGTACAATCTGTGCCTCGGGAGCACGCCCAACCACCGCAACGGCATCCCACACCGGTATCTGGCGCCCCGTATCCGGTCCGGCAAGCACCTCAAAATAGTAACTGCGCAATTCCGCCTGCGGGGCTGTTACACTATCTTTCCCATGTTCAGACTGTTCCATTTGGACTCTCCAGACGGGCCCCATTCTAGGTATTCCTGAACAGGTGTCAACTTGCTCCAGATCATCGCCTGCTGTCAACCCGCTTCCTGCAGGCCTATCCAGCGGCCACCAAGAAGCCTTTTCGGCTCCCACGATTCCCCACTCTACGCCTTGCGACGCCCCCACTGGTGGGCTATGGTAGGCAGGCTCCAGACCATGGGGCATCGTAAGGATGGAAATCAATGATAATTATTGACCATACAAAGAACGTTAGCTTGGATCAGGTCATTCGAGTCGGCCGTGGCGAAGAGACCGCCCTATCCGAAGAGACCAGGATGATGCTCATTACGAGGAGGCAGCAAATCGTGAAGAGCGTCCAGGAGTCAGGCTCGCCCGCATACGGATTTAATCGGGGGTTTGGCAGCAACGTGGACAAGCCCGTGGATGCCAAAGACCTTGAGCGCCTTCAGCGCAACCTCATCAGGTCACACGCCTGTGGCATGGGCCCTGCGGCGCCGCGTGAGGTAGTTCGAAGCGCCATGTTCCTCCGTGCCGTCTCTCTCTCCCGTGGACATAGCGGCGTCCGCCCCCATGTGGTTCAGCAACTTGTAGACTTCCTGAATCATGGCCTGACACCCGAGGTTCCTATGCTGGGTTCCGTGGGTGCCAGCGGAGACCTGGCCCCCTTGTCACACATTGCCTTATGCCTCATGGGCGAGGGTCGGCTATTGGCCGGCCCTTCCAACCAGCCCACGGATGCCGTGCGGGATCTTATGGCCGAGAAGGGCATAGAGCCGCTCAAGCTGGAGATGAAGGAGGGGCTTGCCCTCAACAACGGGATGCAGTTCACCTTGGCCTTGGCGATTCACTCCTTGGGCCAACTGGAACTGCTCATGAAGCAGGCGGTGATGAACACGGCCCTTGCGGTCCAGGTGTTGCTTGGCTCAGATACGCCATTCCGGGAAGACCTCCACGCCCTGCGCCCTCACCCTGGTGCAGTGAAGATCGCCCAGCAGCTCACCGAACTGATGAAGGACTCTCCAATCCGGGGAAGTCACCGGCAGTACGACGTGGACGGGGTAGTCCAGGACCCGTACAGCCTGCGCTGTTCGGCGCAGATTCTGGGCGCATGTCAGGAACTCCTTGACGACGCCCGTGCCAGCTTCACCGTGGAAGCCAACAGCGTCACCGACAACCCCATCTTGCTGCTTCAGCCTGGCCCCGACGGTGACCCGCAGTTCACCGACATCATCTCCGGAGGCCACTTCCACGGTATGCCGCTGGCCACCCGAATATACGGACTGTTCGAGGCAATGGCCGTCATGGCCCGCCTGGCAAACATGCGCTGCAACCGCTTCGTCGACAGCGCTCGGAATCGTGGGTTGGGGCACGACCTGAAGTGGCCTCACCTCTCCCCCGGCGAAGAAGCAACCTCCAGCGCCATGATGATCCCCGAATACGTCTCCGCTGCTCTGACGAACCACATCTGGGGCGCCTCCATGCCATCACATCTCTTCTCCCTCTCCACCGACGCGGGACAGGAGGACCACGTGAGCATGGCCGCCGGCCTGGCCTACCGCCTGCATGAAACGCTCCCCAGGCTGACAGAGCTTCTGGCCATCGAGCTTGCGTACTGCACCCAGGCCGCCGCAATCAGGAGAATTCAGGAACACTTCCCCAGCAAGCTCCCCCTCAGCCAGGCCGAGGCTGACTCGGTAGCTCAGCAATGCAACTCTTACATGGATGCCGTAAGCGAGATCGCAAGACCACACCACTTCCATGTGGCCGTGCGAACCGAACTGCAGTATGCCTGGGGCCCCGAAGAGCGCATGCTGAGCCCGCAGTGCCAACGGATTGTGGAAGCTGTTTCAGAGCTGTTCCCGCCGGTGACCGAAGACCGCTTCATGGCCACCCAACTGGCAGCACTCACCGAACATGTTGCGTTGGGCAAACTGGCAGGCTGATCAAGAAGTGGGTCACTGCCCTCCGGCCTGACGTCGTTGTTCATCAGGCCAGTCGATTCAAGAACCCGTTGCGAAAAGGAAGAGAGGCGCCCCCGTCACTACCGGGCCTCTGCGCCCCTGCGTTGCACCCTCAGACGGACCATGAACAGGATTGTCAGCAGGCTCATCAGCAGGGACATCCCCGTGGAACCCCCACCGTTGGAAGAGCAGCCACCAGAGCCAGCGCTCTTTCCACCAGAAACGGGCTCTTCGGTATCCGTGCCGACCTCTCCATTCTCGGCATCCGTGACAAGGTCCTCGCCAGTCACGGCACACTCCTCGTCAATCTTCCCATTGCAGTTATCATCAACGCCGTTGCCGCAGACCTCATCGGCCAGCGGCGAGCGTGAGTCATTGTTGTCGTCGCAATCTTGGGGCTGGCAGGCTCCGTCCTTGTCAAGATCCAGGCAGTAGCAGACCCCGATGTCAACGCCGGGCCAGATGGGCGACACGCACTTGCCCGCGGGGCAATGGCCGTCATGCCCGCAGAGGCGGCCGCAGACTCCGCCCTCACCCAGGTCCACGCAGGCCAGACCGTCGCCGCAGGGCAGCGGATCCTTCACCGTCACATCGCAAGGTTCACCCTCGACACCGCCCTGGGAGGCAAAGCAGTCGAACTTGCCACGGGGCGTCAACGCACAGGCGCTGGAGGCCGGGCAAGAGCCCCCAATAATGCTGCAATCCGCCGGAGGCAGGCAGGTATCCAGCTCTTTGCCACAGTTCGTCCAACCACAGATCCCGCCGAGGCTGGGCCGGGGAAACGCAGCGCAGCCGTTGGTAGCGTAGCAGGCCACCAGTTCGTTCCACTGAGTCTGGGCATTGACATCGCCTGCGTTGATACAGTCCACAACGCCCTCATCATCATCGGGGTCGTTGCTGATGCACTCCTGAACGAATCGGCACGCCTCGTCCCCAGTCTCCAACGGTATACACTTGCCCAAGTGCTTCTTGCATTTGGTCCGGAGACAGAGGTCCTTGTCTGCAGCCCCCTGGCACATCATGTACGAGCACATGGAGATGTTCTGCCAAAGGTCCGTGGCCTGGGGCTTGCCCCGAAGGTAACAATCGACCTGACAATCACTGTCGCCCTCGCAGCCTCGCCAGCACTCGTAGACTTTGGCACAACTGTATGTCTTGCAGGCCTCATTGTTGCAGCTTCCGTCGGCCTGGCAACCGACCTGGCAGTGGCACATGTCGTGGTACTCAGCGCAGTCTGGCTCATCTCCCTGGGTGTGCTCCAGGATCCAGTCCCGGAAGGCGTCCACCCTGGTCTGAATGGCGTAGCCCTTGCACGGGTCGCCGGACTGAGCGTAGACAGCCGAATTAACGCCCAGCACGTACCACTTGCCCTCCACCTGCAACAACCCAGGGCCCCCGGAATCGCCGAAGCAGACGCCAGACTCTTGGAAGGCGCTGATGTAGGTGCGCTTGTCAAGGTCCACGATGGGCATGTAGCCCGACCGTTTGGTACCGCCACCGCCCTGCTGAATCCCATCGGTGACTCCAAAGCCAACGTAAAGCACCTCGGTGCCCAGATCGTCCTTGGTCAGGTTCCCCTGGAAGATCGGCACAGGCTCCAGATCGGTCACAGGCTCTTGCAAGTGCACCAGGGCGATATCGCTGGAGGCCCACGTAGCGTTGTAGTCGGGATGGGGAATGAATATGTCCGCCTTGAGAATTCGCCCCGAGGGCTCGTTCCCCGTGGCCTCCTTGTTGGCATTGGCTCCAACGTAGAAGGCTCCCAGCTTTGAGCTCACGGGCATTCCGCTCCCCGGTAAGACGCAGTGGGCCGCCGTCAGCACCCACTGCGGCGCAATAAGGGTGCCCGAACAGTAGGAGCCCATGTATCCAAACCCGGGCATCTGAAGGGTCATGGCCCCTACCTGTGGCCAACCCGATTCGGGCTGACCATTGACAATGGGGTCCACGGGCCCAGGAAGCGGGGGCTGGCCCACGGCAAGACCGGCGAGAGTCAGCGTCATAAAGAGCATCAACGCAGGAAGAACTCTGTTCATGAAGGCTCCAATCAAGCTCCCGGACGTAGCCGCTGCAGCGGGAGTGCACAGCGCAGCGAGAAAGAGATTAGTATTCACCCGCCGGGCGCCGGTCAAGACAAAGGTTGGCAGCGATGCACTGCGGCGCCCATCTCACCCCGTACCAGCATCCAAAGCCCTCATCCCTGAGCCTCTCGAAACAGTCACTCGGTGTCACTTTTGCCGCGAATCAGCATAGATAGTTCTGCCGCACAAAACCAAGCAGTGCTAAAATCGCGCCCCGCAGTAGACCATCTCAGGAGCGCAGATGGAGAGAGACGTTCTGTTGGCAGTTCTTGCAGTGAAGCAGGGCTACGCTGCCGGAGTGGATGTCATGTCTACCCTGGCGAGGTCCCGGAATGGCGGCGGTGACCTCCTGGACAGGCTGGCGGCCGAGGGCAGGGTCCAGGCCGACCGCGTTCAGGACATCCGTACTATTGCCGACCAACTCGTGCGAACCAACGGCAGCATCGACGGCGCACTTCAGGCCGCAACCGCAGATCTGGTCTCCGGCTCCACCGAAACCCTTTCGCCGGAGGAGATAGAGGAAGCAACCCTCCAGGATGATGGCATTGTAGAGAACTCCTCCCCCACGGACTCATCCAGGGTGACGCTGGAACAACCGGGCCGCTATGAACCCCTGGGCGAGATAGGTCGTGGTGCCATAGGCCGGGTGGTTGCTACCCTCGACCGCCATCTGGGGCGTGACGTTGCCGTAAAAGAGCTGCTGGTCTCGACCCAGGGCCAGGAGACTCCCGGTGTGGGCGCCGGCGCCAAGTCGACCCGGGTGCTCAGATTCCTGCGTGAGGCCAGAGTCACCGCCCGCCTGGAGCACCCCAGCATCGTGCCGGTCTACGAGCTTGGCCTCAGAAGCAATGGCTCGCTCTACTATGCCATGCGCAACGTCAAGGGCAGGACCCTCCACTCGGCCATCCTCGAAAGCGAGGGGAAGTCCAAGCGGGAGTTGCTGAATCACTTCATCCAGCTCTGCCAGGCCATTGCTTACGCCCACTCCAAAGGCGTGGTGCACCGAGACATCAAGCCCAAGAACATCATGTTGGGAGAGTTCGGCGAAACGGTCATGCTGGATTGGGGACTAGCCAAGGTTCTTGGGGCACCCGATGAGAGTGAAGAGTCCGACGTCAGCCTCTTCTCTGCCCTCTCATCCCAGGAGACCATGACGGGCTTTGCTGTGGGAACTCCGGCCTACATGAGCCCGGAACAGGCCCTCGGTGACAGCAAGTATGTCGACCACCGCAGCGATATCTGGTCACTGGGCGTCGTCCTTTACGAGATGCTCACGGGCCAACTGCCATTCACTGGTCCCACGAACCAGACTATGTTCGAGGCCATCTGTACCCGCCGCCCCATAGCCCCGGAGATTATCAACCCACTCATCGACAAAGACCTGGCGGCCATATGCATGCGCTGCCTCGAGCGCTCCCCCGACGACCGCTTTCAAACGGCAAAGGAACTCGGCGAGGAGCTTCAGCGGTTTCTCCTTGGGGAGCGTGTTCAGTGCTACCGATACAGCCGCATCGAGATCCTGCTCAAGTTCGTCAAGACAAAGCCCGTGCTGGCCCTGCTATCGTTTGGCCTGGCCCTGGCTCTCATGGTGGGAACCATCTGGATATCGGCCCTGCTGCTCTACTCCGAGAGGCACCGCATGGCCGCCATCGCCGAAGGTGAAGAGAAGGCTGTTGCCCTGGAGCAGGTTCAGGCCGAAAAGGCACGGGTCGATGCGGCCCGAGTCATCTCCGAACGCTCAAATCGACAAGCTCACCAGAATCTCTCGGTGGCCCTGGAAGAGGAGGCCCGCAGGCGGCTCGATCAATTCGATTTCTTGGGCTCCGCCGTCTTCTCCACGGCGGCTCTCCTGCATACCCCGATGAACAGCCGAAGCCCCTATTCCAGCTCCGAGCCCATGGACCTGGCCACGGCCGATAGAGCAGACGAGCAACTGGCCAGCCTTCGCAGCCTGCTCTACTTCTCCGAAGTGAACCGTCAGGTCACCCTCAAAGGCTCCATGGCCATGTCTTCGGGCAGTTGGCCCCTGGCAACCTCCTTCGTTCCTGACGGTGGTGTCGCCGTTATTACCGTGGATGGCCAATACATCGAGTATAATAGGGACTCACTCATCGAGAGAGAGCGGCACAAGATCTCTGATGGGGTAAGGGCCGCCCTCTTCTCTCAGGATGGACGCCGGGCGGCCTTCAGGGACAACTCGGGACGCCACCGCATCCTGGATACCACCAAGCCCGACACCAGTTCGCCGGCCCTGAGGGGAAGCGGAATGGGCCAGGAGCGTTCCATGGCCTTCAATATCGACCCGCTCAAGTACGTTGTGGGACTGGACGACGGCAGCCTGGTACTCGTGGAGTCAACATCACACAACTCACGAACCATTTCCAGCGATAAGAAGTCTTCTCCAAAGCGTTCGCTCTCGGTCTCCCCCAACGACGCCCTGCTGGCCTCCGGCACAGAA
This sequence comes from uncultured Myxococcales bacterium, assembly GCA_964593355.1. Taxonomy (GTDB): domain Bacteria; phylum Myxococcota_A; class UBA9042; order CAIXZC01; family CAIXZC01; genus CAYTWV01. The sequence continues at coordinate 126,774 of CAZQHM010000001.1, read as the reverse complement.
AAGGGCGACGTCTGCACTCAGAGAAGCGACGGCTCCACCAAAGAGCTCTGCTCGCAGATTCACGTGGGCAACACCCTGGCCGTACTCTTCACCCACGACAGCAAATCTATCATCTCTGGCGGCTTCGACGGCCGGGTGGCCATGCTGGACGCAACCACGCTGCAAGAACGCTGGAACACAAAGGCAATCGACGGACACATTCTGAAGCTGCTGCTGGTGAACGGAGGCAGAAACGTGCTTGCGGCCAGTCACGACGGCTGGATCGTTCGACTGGAGACCGGCGACGGAAGAGTCGTTGAGCGGTTCAGGGCGCATCTGGGCGACGTCTCCTGGTTGTCCCTGGCAGAGGACGCCGTGCATGTGGCCTCCTGCTCCTCGGACGGCAGGTTCTCGGTGTGGAAATTGGCGCCGCCACAAGCCACAAGGCTCTCCGGATCGCCAAAGGCGGCCATCAACCACATTGCACTCTCGCCCGACGAGAGCTACCTGGCCGCAATCAACTCTCTGTTTGAGGTCTGCCTCTGGAGGTTGGGACGCCCCGATCTGCCCCAGCTCTGCAAACAGACCGGACAGGCATGGAGCATCCGCTTCTCACCGGACAACAAGTGGCTTGGCATTGGGCTTGTTGGCAGCATGGTAGGACTGTGGCACATTGAAACCGGCAAGTTGATCTTTATCGATACCAAAGCTGAGGGGCGGATTTCATCCGTGGATTTCTCCCCCGACGGACAGAAGTTCGCATCTTACTCTGGCGAACGCCTCTTCGTTTGGCGCATGCCCCAGTCGCCAGCGGACACAAATCCTGAACTGCTCCTGGAAGTCAGGATGGATCAGGAGATGGGGTGGTCCATGGCCATTGCCCCTGATTCCAAGAGAGCCTTCTTCACAGCGGGCGGGGCCATTGAGGTCCGGCTTCTTGAGTCGGGCAGTCTGGTGAAACGTATTGAGGTGGATGCCCGCGACGTCACAAGCGTTCACCCTTTCCAGGAGGGCCAGAAGGCAATCGTCACGGGCCAGAACAGCAAGGCATGGATGCTGGACATGGAGAGTGGTCAGATTGAGAGAACCTTTGTGGGCCACTCGGCCTGGGTCAACACGGCCAGACTCAGCCCCGATGGCGAGCATCTGCTTACGGGCTCCGATGACAGGAGCTTCCGGCTGTGGGACGCCTCTTCTGCCCGCCCCGTGCTTCGCGGCACGGTGGCATCGGAGGTGCTGGGGCTGGCCTTTTCTTCTGACTCCCGCCACTTCTGGGTCGGCTACGGCGACTCCATTTACAAGTATCCCATACTTGCCGACGCCACCCTGGAGGAGCCGGGGCGCCTGCTCGAACAGTCTCAAGCCAATCATGGCATGGAGTTAGTCGAATTCCAGCTCACCTATTGACCAGACTCCAACACAACCAGGTAGCGTTGCTGAACCATCGTCGCCAGAGCATGTAGCCAGGATGACTGAGTGTTCGGGATATCTGCCGATGGCGGACGCTGCAGAAGTGAATCGACCACGTTTCCAAGGGAGGCTCCTCCCTCGAATCGACGAAGTATCTCCTGCACCACCCCGTTGAGCTCCCTTACCTCCAACTCCCATTGCGGCACCATCCGACCGTTATCGTCGGTGGTTCGCACGGTAACGGGTGATACCAGCAGGTAGACCGGCCGCCACCCTGGCAGCAGGGCCCCGGCCAAAGCCTTGGCAAGTTCAGTTGGGGAGAGCGGCACTCTGGCCAGGGCCCTGCTGGGCATCAGCGACGATTCGAAGGTCAAGCGAATGTGGGAACTTTCTGCAGGAACGTTGGCCGCATCACCCGCTGCGTCGATAGCCCGCTGCATCTCCAGGGCCATGGACAACAAATGCAAATCCGTCTCCTGTGCCGGAACGCAGCCGTCGGCCATGGGCCCATTGCACAGGGCAGTCAAGAAGGCCATGAAATCGCCGACAAAGGATTGCCCGCTGTAGTAGCCCTCGTTGTCCCAGCTACCGCACCCCTCCCTCCAACTCAGCCATCGGCTGTGCAGCCCGGCAAATCCCCCGCAGAGCCTTGCTGCTGCTACAGCCGGCAGTCTCAAGCGGGTACCTACGTAGCGAACGAATCTTGCCAGTGAACCTATGTACTCCGCCGTGTGGTGTTCCAGCGGGAACGAATAGTCGGCGCTGCAGAGCTCGGGATGGCGACGCATGAACTGCGCCCCCCCCTCATCCATCCCGAGATTGTGAGGCACCTGCCCCGAGAAGTGACCGTCGAAGACCAGCCTCTGGGAAAAGTCACGCTCATAAGCACTGCCCGCAAGGGGCCCCAGCACGTTGAGAGAGAGAGTCATGTGTGGGAACAGCAGCAGCCTCTGGATCAGGTCCAGCGTCTGCCCCAAATCCTCAGGTGTCTCCTCTGGAAACCCCATAATGAACGCCATGGTGAAGGTTATGCCCTTGCTCTCCAGCAGTTCTGCAACGGGCACCACCGAGGAGATGTCAAGGTTCTTGTTCACCACCCGCTGCATCCTCTGGGAGCCCGTCTCAACCCCGAGGAACACCTTTCGGCAACCCGCACCGGCAAGCTGCTCAATGACGTCTGCTTTTGCCGAATCGGGCCGGAGCGAGCAGGAGAATGGTATCTGCGATAGAAGCGGGTCTGCCTTCCAGCCATCGCACAACTCTGTGAGGAAGCCCCTGTCCACGGCTATGTGGTCGTTGATAAGGGCGATTTCTCCCGTACCGTATTGCTCCGCAAGATGTCGGCATTCGTTGAGGACAACCTCTGCCTTGCGGGGCCTGAAGCGGCGCCCGAAGAAGGGGCTGGTGCTGCAGAAACGACATCCGTATGGGCAACCGCGCCCCGCCTCAACGGGAAGCAGGGGAATAATGGGTTCGCCCCAGAGGTCCAGGGCCGGGGGCAAGAAAGTGGCGGCATCCGGAGGGGAACCTGGCGGGTTGAGTTCGAATTCCAGGCCCTGCCCTGTTCTGTAGCAGAGCCCTGGTACCGCCTCTGGCGCGTGCCTCACCCTCTCGAAAAACATGGCCAGAGTGTTATCAACCTCTCCGGCAAGGATGAAGTCCACTGCGGGAACCGACTGCATGGTCTCAACGGCCGTGGCCGTCGCCTGAGGACCGCCCAGAAGTATGATGGCGTTTGGGGCCACTCTCTTGAGGGCCTCGCAGAGCCGCAGGGTGATGTGATAGCTGGTGCAGATAGTGCTGAATCCATAATAGTCGGCGTTCAGACCGGCAAGTAAGCGAGCGCTACGCTCAAGCTTCTGCTCCATGGGCAGTTCAAGGCCCCACTCCAGCCAGCGGCGGTCCAAGTCTACCAGAAGAGGAATTGCACCGGCAGACCTCACAATAGAGCAGAGCACCAGCGCCCCAAGTGGCGGCCTGGTGAGCAGTCGCCGGGCGTCCGGGCCAAGGCCACCCATGGTGTTGAACTCTCCCAGCAAAGGATAAGGTACTACGCAGACTGTGCGAGGCATGCCCTGGTCGAGGTTAGTAGTTGATTGTGTAGGTGGAGACGACGACCTGGGTCTGCTGGACCAGACAGGAAGAGCAGGCCGATACCAGGGTGTGAAGGTTATCGGCAAGGATCGCTGTTTCGATCTTGTCGATTTCCCTTGCAGTCAAGCTCTGTCCCTGGCACCTCGGAACTTCGACAGTAACGACTACGGGTCTTGCTGTCATTGAGCACCTCCCTTTTTCGGTACTCCAAAGTGGAGCAACTCAGCGAGTCTATGTAGGAGCTTCTTCCTTGTCAAACGAGAATTCAGCGCTGCGGTTATCGGGTCCGTACCCAGGCTTCTGTACTGGAGTTCCCCTGCGGCCCACGGCCCGGCAACGGCACCGGGGGAAACCTCCTAACCGGGAATTCCTTAAGAAACTCAGCGCCTTTTCTTACCCTGGGGCTTGCCTCTCCCATGCTGCCTTTCGTCGGTTCGTTCTGGGCTGATAGAAGCCGAATTCGAGCCCAACAGCTCCGAAGCGACCTCCATTCGGTCAGCCTCTTTGAGGGCTTGAAGGAGATTCGAACGCTCTGCCGGCAGGTGATAGAGCAGCAAGGACTTCTGCATCCGTTTCTTGCGCTCCGAGCGCTCCACGAAGATGCTCTCCATGGTGAAAGGATCCAGCCCAGTGGCGTACATGACGGTACTTGCGGTGCCTGGCGTGGGCGTGAAGATCTGGCACTGCTCCACTACTACCCCCAGCGACTTCAGGGTCAAGGCAGCATCAACCATGTGTTCCAGGGTGGAACCGGGGTGAGCGGCCATCATGTAGGGCAGGACGAATTGCGAACGGGAGCGCTTTCTACGCGGCTGCTCAGATATCTCGTTCCCCCCAGCAGCCGTGTACCCTGAGCGAGGCCATGGCTGAGTCGAAGGGGGGGCGAGAATGGTGAGCAGTGGTTTAGATAGGGTTCGATGCAGCTTCAAGAAACGCACGAAGTCGCCGGCCTGGGGCTTCCCCATGAGCTTGAGCACTTCGGGCACAACATGCTCCGGGGCCACTTTGAGATTTCCCGAGGTGTAACGCAGAGCCAGATCTTCCACGAATTCGGGGGATAGCATAGCCAGGTCCGTGCGTATCCCTGTTGTCACGAAGAGGTGCCTGACCCCGGGCAGCGAGGAGATCTCACCCAGCAGTTTTCGGTATGGTTCCTGGTTGGTGACCAGGTTCCGGCACAACTCGGGGAAGAGGCAACTCCGGCGCGAACAGGGCCCACTTGCAGAGCAGCGCAGCCCCCACATATTGGCCGTGGGCCCTCCGATGTCTGGAATGGTGCCGTGGAATTCGGGATGCGCCAGAATAGCCTGGACTTCTTGAAGGACACTCTCACGGCTTCTGGACAGAACAGCTTTGCCTTGAAGCGCCGTTATTGCGCAGAAGTTGCAGCCTCCCATGCATCCCCGGTGGGTCGTCACCGAGAACCGCACCTGCTCCAGGCCCGGTGCCCTCAGTGCGCCGTAGTCCGGGTGCATTTGCCTCGTGAATGGCAGGGTGGCCTGGCTATCCAGGGTCTCCTGGCCAAGGGCCGCCCGACGGCCACAGGCCAGCACCATCTGGCCCCCCTGGCTCTGGGCCACCAGGCGGTCTCCGGCCCTCTCCACAGCAGCGAACGCCTCGGCGTGAACCCTGCCTGAACCGGCAACATCCTGGGCCGGAGGGAGCACAAGGGCGGCGCCATCGATAGAGGCCGACGACGGAGTTCGCACCGCTGCTCCCCGAATTCCCAGCACGGCGCTCTGCCACAGCTCGTTCCTCCCCGCAATGCGCTGGGCCCCACCAAGACGGTCGATGAGTTGGGCCAGTTGCACTATGGCATCCTCGCCGGGACCTGCGATGGTGACATCGGCCCCGGAATCCACCAGAAGCGATCTTCTTACCGAATCGGACCAGTAGTCATAGTGGGCAAAGAGCCTCAGTGAAGCCTCTATGCCCCCTGTTACGATGAAGACCGACTTCCCGAATGCCCGGCGAAGGAGATTGCAGTAGACCGTTACCGCACGGTCGGGGCGCCCACCGGCCAGCCCATCGGCCGAGTATGGGTCATCGCTGCGACGCCTCTTGAGCGCCGTGTAGTTTGCAACCATGGAGTCCAGGGCCCCCGCCGTAACCGCCGCAAACAGGCGCGGCTTCCCCAGCCGAGATATCTCCTGGGGCCCCGAGACATCGGGCCGTGCAATCAACCCCACCCGGAAACCGGAGCGCTCCAGAACCCGACCCAGCAGGGGGGCAGGAAAGGAGGGATGGTCGGCGTAGCAGTCTCCGGTCACCAGCAGCACGTCAACCTCTGCCCAGCCTCTCTCTTCCAGGTCCCTTTGGGTCGTGGCCAGAAACGCCGCCCTGGGCCAACCGGTTCTCATGCTGCCCCCACCCTGCCCCCCGGGGCCGAACGCCCCGTGGCGAAGAAGACAAGCGCAACGAGGAGCCCCAGAGCCCCCACGGGCCAATAGCTCCCCCCCAGCCCATGCTCCGCCACAAGGTCGACGCTCCACCCCAAAGCAGGCGCCAGCACCATGGCCGCCAGCGACGAGACCTGGCTCTCGATTGATAAGAGCGTAGCCCCCTGCTCCTCCCTCGAATTGTCGTCAAGCCTGCTGTACATCAGAGGCCCCCAGAGATTCTGCAACGTGTGCAACACCACGAACGCTGCCACAGCCACACCAAGCAACCCGTAGTAAAGAGCAGGCAGCATCACCAGAAACAGCATCGTCTGGTAGGCCCATATTGCCCTGGATGCGGCCACGTGGCCTCCGTGCCTTGCCGAGAACTTGTGGGAGTACCGAGACGCAACGCCGCCGAAGATGAACATGGCAAAATAGACCGGGGCCACCACCATCGCCACACGCTGCTCATCACCCATTCCATTCAACAGCGCCAGGCCACCAAGCGATGCAACGGCAATGGCCTGAATCACCGGCTGAACGTAGTCCTTCACCGCCTTGAAGACCCCCTCGAATCCCATGGACTCAAGCAACACTCGCCTCAGCGCCGGTACACGGAAACTATCCCTGATTGTGGAGACCAGGATGCGGAATATCTCATTTAGAGGACGACCGTTGCTGCGCTCACCGTCCACCTCCGACGGATACCCCAGCACATTGACGATATTCGCAACATAGGGCAGCGCCGACAGAAAGAAGATGGCCACGAGACTGCCGCTGGCCAACACCACGCCCGCACCGATCAGAACCGAAACCGCACTGCCGAACTTGCTCCAAGACCTGGTGTAGCCGTAAATCTTCGTCTTCTGCTCAAGCCGTCCGTGGTGGCGCAGATAGGCGAAGATCATGGACTTGTGCGTACCCGTTCGGAACGCCTCCCCAACTCCAAACGCCACCATACCCAAGGCCAGCATTGCCACATCGTTGGCAAACCCGAAGAGCACGAAGGCCGTGATGTATGCAACAAACGAGAAGACCATGGCAGCACGCCGCCCCATAACGTCGGCGATTGCCCCGGACGGCACCTCCAGGAGGTTCATGGTCACCTCCCGAACGGAAATGAGCAGCCCTATGGCCAGAAAAGAGAGCCCTTTGTCCAAGAACGCAAGAATCCAGAAAGGGTCATAGTACTGCTGGTTCTTGAGAAAACCATACAGGCTGAACCTGAAGATTACCGAATCCTTTCGGATAGCGCTGAGCAAACCCATGAGCGCTCCTGTAAACCGGAGGGAGGCTACCGCCGAGCCCCTGCCGTGTCAACGCCCTGGAAACGCAGGTTGACCGGCGCCCCGGCCCGCTGTAGGAATATGGACCCGACAGGAGGGATGCATGACCCACGACGCCAGCCTTTCCAACCATGGCCCTCAATGGGTGGCCGCTGCCGAAGCTGTTGCGGCGGGCATTCGACGACGGGTTCTGGAGTACACCCTAAGGAACAACGGCGGCTACTTGAGCCAGGCCTGCTCCTCTGCTGAACTGCTCTCGTGCCTCTACTGCAAGGCCATGAAACTTGGCCCCCCCGCGGCCCCCCCCGTGCCGGCACCATTCCCTGGGGTGCCCGGACCGAACAACCCCGCCGCCTTTACCGGCGCCGGCTACAACGGCCCACGCTCCCCAGACCTGGACCGCTTCTTCTTCAGCCCCGTACACTACGCCCTGGTGCTCTACGCCGCGCTCATTGAGACAGGACGAATGGCCCCCGAAGGCCTGGACCAGTTCAACGTCGACGGATCCACTGTGGAACTCATCGGCGCCGAACACTCCCCGGGACACGAGGTGACCGCAGGCAGCCTTGCCCAATGCGTAAGTCAGGCCGCAGGGGTCGCTCTGGCAAGAAAGCTCAGGGGCGAGAGGGGGAAGACCTGGGTCTTCATGTCCGACGGCGAGTTTCAAGAAGGACAGACCTGGGAGGCTATGAACGTCGCCGCATACCACAAGCTGGGCAACCTCCGAGTTGTCGTCGACGCCAACGCCCAACAGTGTGATGGTGCCATGAGTGACGTGGGAACCATCGAACCTCTGGGGCAACGACTGGAGTCTTTTGGCGTCGCTGTTCGTGAGGTCCCGGGCCACGACCTTCAGGCCCTGGAGAATGCCCTGGCCGCCAACTCGGGGGAGCGCCCCCTTGTGGTAGTGGGCCGAACCGACCCGTGCCGAGGTATCTCCCTTCTAGAGTCCAGAAGGCCGAAACTCCACTACGTTCGCTTCAAATCCAAAGATGAAATGCTCTCCTACCAGAACCTGCTTGACCAGTGGAGGAGCCAGCCATGACCCGAGTTGCCACCAGACCCCACGCCGGAAATCTCGTGCGATTCGCTGCAAACAGGCCTGAACTCCTCGTGCTCTCCGCTGACCTCACCGCCTCATGCGAAGCCGACGACTTCAGGGCCACCTACCCAGACCGCTTCATCTCCTGCTCCATGGCCGAGCAGAACATGGTCTCTATGGCAGCGGGCCTGGCCAGAGAGGGTTTCGTACCCTACCTCCACACCTTTGCCGTTTTTCTCACCAGAAGGGTCTTCGACCAGGTCGCCATGTCCGTGGCCTACCCAAACCTCAAGGTGCGCTTCGTGGGTTTCCTTCCGGGCATCACGACCCCTGGCGGAGTTACACACCAGGCCATTGACGATGTGGCCCTCATGCGGGTCATCCCAAATATGTCCATATTCGAATGCGCAGACGCTACCGAGGTGGAAGGCGTGCTTCAGCAGGTGCACGAGATTAATGGTCCCGTTTACATAAGAATGTTAAGGGGCGATGTCCCCCTGCTCTTCCCCAAAGAGGATGGCTTCGGGCATAAGGGAGGACGGCTCCTGGCCTCAACGGGAACCACTGGAGTTGTCTCCACAGGTGTATGCACTCAGGAGGCAATCAGGGCCCGTTCCTGTCTGGCTAGAAGGGGCGCCGAGATTCGACATCTGCACGTCAACCGGATCAAGCCGTGGCCCGCCCAGTTGGTCGATGAGTTCCTGCACGGACTATCCAACGTCGTCTCCCTTGAGAACCACTCGGTCATCGGCGGCCTTGGTTCGGCCGTGGCCGAGCAGATGGCGTCTCAGGGAAGTGGAGCGAGACTGCACCGCCTTGGCTTGCAGGACACCTATGCCCACGGGGCGTCCAAATCATACCTGATGCGTGAATACGCCCTGGACGCCAGGGCTCTGGTCGACACCCTGGAACCCCTGCTCGGGCGGCCATTCCATATCACCGATGAAGAGCTCGAAACTGTGGAAATCTCAACGGATCGGCGCCTGAGGGCGGAGGATTTATGAATAATAACAGACATATGGCCTTGTCGGGACATCGCATCGAAATCGACTATATCGTGACGGGGGATGAGAAGCAGGCACGGGAAAAGATGGCCCACATTTCCGTGGAGCAGACAATCGAGTTCCCCGCCGACCTGGTCTCCCAGCAGTGGATCAAAGAGGAGATTGTGGGCCGTCTGGAGCAGGTCACCCCCATGGCCGACGGCAGATTTGCCGCCAGGGTCAGCTATGCTGCCGAGGTGGCCGGGGGAGAACTGGGGCAATTGCTGAACCTCATCTATGGCAACATCTCGCTGGTTCCCGGGGTGGAAGTCAACGATGTACAGCTTCCATCTGCCCTGCTGAATAACTTCTTCGGCCCCCGATTCGGGATGGCCGGTCTGCGCTCCCTCCTGGGTGTTGCCGAGCGCCCGCTGCTCTGCACTGCCCTGAAACCTATGGGGCTTGGCGCACAGGAGTTGGGCCAGATGGCCTACCGATTCGCAAGGGGTGGTATCGACATCATCAAGGACGACCATGGCCTGGCCGACCAGCCGTTTTGTCCCTTCCACGACAGGGTAGCCAGAGCATCGGAGGCCGTGGCCAAGGCCAACACGGAGACGGGCAAGCGCTGCCTGTACGCCCCCATGGTATCTGGGCCCGATGACTCCGTGTGGGAGCGCATCCGATTCGCTAAGTCTATGGGGGCAGGGGCCCTGGTGGTAGCACCTGGGCTTGCGGGCTTCGACCTCATGGCCCGCATCGCCTCATCTCCGGAAATCGACCTCCCCCTCCTCGCCCATCCGTCGTTCCTGGGCGGCCCGCTGGTAGCCCGCCCCCGAGGCATCTCCCATGGACTGCTCCTGGGAACCCTGATGCGCCTGGCCGGAGCCGACTGTACCATCTTCCCAAGCTTCGGCGGCCGCTTCTCCTTCACCCCCGACGAGTGCACCGAGATTGCCTACGCCTGCAGGCGCCCCCTGGGCCACATCAAGGCAATCTTCCCCGGACCCGCCGGGGGCATGTCAGTAGAGCGTGCCGCCGAACTCACAGACTTCTATGGCCGCGACGTAGTGCTCCTGGTTGGCGGAGACCTCCACCGCCGAAGCCCCGACCTCACAGCCAACGCCCTGGACCTCCTACGCTCAGTACTCTAAACCACACCCCGCCCTGACATTCTGTGCCCAATTCCCTCTGGTATCGCACTCCCCCGTGCCCAATCAACCTCTCCCGCCCCGGGAGAGGTCGGCCCAAAAGGGCCGGGTGAGGGCCGCGTGACGGCCGCGTGACAGTTTCAGCCATGGCGCGTTCTGCCCCACGGCAAGCCATTTCAACCCGCCTTCCACCGGAATCTCCTAGAGGCTCTTGGAGGGCATACCATTTCTGTCCTGGCTTGGGATTTCTGTTCCAAGTGACAACTCTCTACAATTCAGCCGGTTACAGTTTTCTTATCACGCCCAGGCTGGCCGTAAATGGGCATCCTAGTGTATTATATAGTATAAGTGGGGGGGACTTTCCCGCTGTTCTTCACGACCTGATGAAGCGCAACACGGCCAAGAGCCTCTTTGAACCTGTGATAGCCGCTGGCGCGTATCGCACCCTCGGTATCACGCGCCAAATCGAGAAGAAGGGAGTCTCCTTTGTCCTTCGCCTGACCAATCTGCACCCGGCTCTAATGGCGCTGGCCAAAAACCGAGTTGCTGTCTCCCCTACCGCTTGTCTGATCCGAAGTGGCTCGGAAGCCTGTAATGAGCTACTAAAGACCGCCGGGGCTCATTGTGAGTTCGAGAACGTCTGCTTCAACAACCTCGATACTGCCTGGTCGGAGGAAACCTCGGCACCTTGTCGAATCTGCTTCTATGCCAAACCCAAACGTCCCGCCACAGCAGTTAACGCACAAGACTTGCCCCTCAAACTTGGTTCAGGGCTGGTCGGAAAATCACAGCACTATTGACTCCCTACTAACCGCTGAGTATTCTCAGTCAACCGTGAATGATGAACGGAATGGTCCTGTCTCATCAGTTCCGGAGATTTTCTCAACGGAGGTTAACATGCTAGCAGTTCCAACTGTTCTACGCCACCGTAGTGGAGCCAAGCCAAGCCAAGCCAAGCCAAGCCAAGCCAGGCGAAGCGAGGCCCAGCCGGGTGGCCGGGAGTCGGACTAGAGTCGGACTGACGATGGCTGCTTTTGTCGTGGTGTTCGTCACGCAGGCGGCGGTTGCGACACCCAGCCTCGCCAGTTGGTTAGCTGACGAGGTTGAACTGGAAGCACAGCTTGGGAACGGAGGAAGAATCACTCTTGCGCAGGTTCAGGCAATTTGGTACGAAAAGGGCCTATATGGTCCTATTACCGTAGTAGAATATTTGCCCGCCTCCCTTACAACGGGTGTTGCTGCGCCCTTCTCCACTCAATGGATGTGATGATTTGCTGCTGATTCGAAACAACTCTGAGAACGATTGCAACGCCAACTTGGGAGAATGTGAGGTGGTGATTTATGTTGCGCCCGCGATCGATTCTAATTCTGATGGCAAATGTGAGTCATTTGGCAGCTACTGGTCCTTCACCCTTGATGTCTCTGACCGCTCAGCGGCTAGTGCGTGGCCCTGGGTTGTAGGGGATTTCTTTACTGCCGATGGCCTCGGTTGCCTGGATTTGGTGATCGTTATTGTAAAGGGCACCTTTGCTTCATGGTATGCAATCTACAGCAACGGAGTCAATGCATTTATAAATGGCCATGCCGCTGTCAGTGATATGGAGATTACGAATAGCGAGACACACTTCGTGTCGAAGGTTTTTGGAATAGGAAACTTTGTCTGTACGTACAGTCCTTGCGAGAAGATGGATGACTTCATTGCCATCACTGACCAGCCATCAGATGGCATATTAGAACTGCATTATGCCTGGAACGCGTCATCGAAGGCAAACGTCGATTTTGGTACTTGGTATGAGGTGTCTGCCCTGAATTTGCCTGTTAGCCAAATGGTTTGGGATCAGGCCACGGATTGGGATCGCAGTGACACGCAGGACAATGGAGGTGACGATGCGAAGCAAAGGTGGTGGTGCGAAGATTGTAATGTGTGGACGAATTAGTTAGATATAATACTTATTATTAATCGAGTTGGTTACACATGTAAGGAGGCTAATATGGTTACTTTTGCAAAGAATCTTATTAAGTTGGTGCGCACTACGTTCAGACAAGCCGTCTTGGCAAGAGTCGGAAGAGAATACAGGATTTTGCGGCTGAGCGTGCTCATGTTGGGCATGTCTGGCAGCATATTGCTGGCCTGCTCAGGCGGAAGCGAGGGGGGGCATGATGTGGCTGACGGTGACGTCAAGGATATGGCCGAAGCCCAGGACCTCCACGGTGATGTTGGGGCAAATGATGCGACCGTATGCATTGGGATGGATCCGTGCCTATTTACTCTGAATAGATGCCTCTCACTCGCAGGCAAGGAGATGGAGTTCAGCAAGTGCCTGGAGGCGGTCAGCGATGTTCCCATCGGAAGCAGCATCGCTGCCTGCCTGGATGGAGCGGGGGGCAAGGCTCCCAGTTGGCTTGTGTTAGGAGAGCAGAATTGCGGCCCTGGGGAGTGCTGTGGAGATGAGGATTGGCATTTGTCGGACGCCGAATGTGGGCAATTTGTCGCTTGTATGGAGAATGGCAGTACTGTCGCTTTGGTTACAACCGGTGGTGAGCCGGTACTGACAGGCTTGACACCGTTCTGTCAGAAAGTTGTCGATGGATGTCGCTTAGCCCAGAATGGTTGGGGGTTGCTGGCTGCCTATGAGATCCTCGGCTGCGAGGGGCGATGTGAGCGAAGCCTGGTCGACGCTACGACCGCTGCCGCCGCCGCCGATTGCTACTGGGCCGCGGCAGCGACACCTCCTCCTCAGCCCGGGGATCTTCCGTGGAATGAAGGATTTGTGGTGCTTGGGGAGACCGCCTGCGCAGCGTTGTTGACCTGCTTTGACCAAGCCGGCGTAGCACAGGATTTTGAGCAGCCCCGCTCGTGTCTCGACGGCTACCGCTAATGGATGGGGTTGCTTCCGCTCCGAGTGAAGCCAACCCAACAAATGGGAGGTGCCGATTTCGGGGCGGAAGGAACCTTTTGTTCTTGGTCGCCGGGCCGGTGAGGTGGGTATTATGGGGATTGTGTTTTTCGGGATGACCGAGGGTGTCGATTGAGTGATCACCTCTCCCGCCCCGGGAGAGGTCGGCCCGAAAGGGCCGGGTGAGGGCCGGGTGACGGCCGCGTGACGGCCGGGTGACAGTTTCTGCCTATGGACGCGTCGAGGGCGCCGATGTATATTGGCCGGGGCCGAGGTGAACCAGTGAGATACCCCCGCGTAATCACGCCGTTTTTTCGAAGCAATTCCAGTTTGTTTGGCAATCAGGCAGGCAGTGCCGTGGCCACCATCGGGTGCCTCGGCTGGCTGACGCTGCTGGCGACCACTGCACTGACATCGGCCTGCACCATCAAGTCTGAAGACTCGGGGGATACAGCCGCATCGGACCTGGCTGGTGACGCTGCCGTGGAAGGTGTCTTCGAGTGGGATAGTCTGTTCTTCCAGGACACTCTACCCAAAGAGGATCAGCGCCCCGAAGAGTTCGTGACGCTTCTGGATGGCAACTCAGACTCTGACGGAGTGGCCACAAGCTGCGGCGGGAAGGCATGTGTGGGCTCCCCCTGCATCGACAACGACGATTGTGAGTCTGCTCTCTGCGTCTTCCACCTGGGCGACAAGCTCTGCACGGGCACCTGCATTGAGGAGTGCCCTCAGGGATTCCAGTGCTCCCCCCTGGATGTTGGGGTCGATTCGATCTTCGCCTGCATCTCCAACCACAGCCATCTCTGTCTTCCATGCACCAGCGATGACGATTGCTCCGGGGGCGGTTTCAAGAATCGCTGCCTCCCCTACGGCGAGACTGGAAACTTCTGCGGCTCCTCCTGCTTAGACCAGAGCAGTTGCCCCGCAGGGTACAAGTGCCAGCAGGCCAAAGGCCTCGATGGCAGCCTCTCTAATCAGTGCATCTTCGAGCAGGGCGAGTGTCCCTGCTCCACCACCGCCAAAGCTTTGGCGCTCTCGACTACGTGCAGTTCGACCAACACCTTCGGGCACTGCAAGGGCCAACGCATTTGTGGCGAGAGCGGCCTTGGTCCATGCACAGCCCAGGTCCCCGAGGCCGAGTCCTGCGATGGAGAGGACAACGATTGTGACGGCGCCGTTGACGAAGAGACCTGCTTCGACGGCAACCCCTGCACCGCCGACCAGTGCGTCCCTGGCACCGGCTGCCTCTTCACAAACCTGGTAGAGACTGCCTGCAACGACTCCGACGCATGCACCTATGGGGACATGTGCGTGGAGGGCTCCTGCGTGGGCACGCCGCTGGCCTGCAGCGACGGTAACCCCTGCACCACCGACGCCTGCGACCCCATCGCCGGTTGCATATACCCGGACAACGAAGAGCCCTGCACCGACCAGGACCCGTGCACGTTCGGCGATACCTGCTTCCAGGGCCAGTGCCACTCGGGAACAGTGAGCAACTGCGATGACGACAACCCCTGCACCGATGACTACTGCCATGAGACCGAGCAGTGCGTGCACATCCCCAATGCGGCTGAATGCACCGACAACAACGCCTGCACCATCGGCGACCACTGCGAGAATGGATGGTGCATCCCCCTCTCCTCCTTGAACTGCGACGACAACAACCCCTGCACCACCGACGCCTGCGACACGAACGGCGGCTGCCTCTACACCAACAACAGCGAGCCTTGCTCCGACGGCAGCTTCTGCACCGAGAATGACTACTGCCTGCAAGGGAACTGCCACCCCGGTACGCCCCGAAACTGCAACGACAACAACCCTTGTACCGACGACTACTGTAACCCGGAGGTGGGGTGCCTCAACGTTCCTAACACCTCGCCCTGCAACGACCAGGATCCATGTACCGCTGTGGACGTATGCAGCGCAGCGCAATGCGTTGGTACGGGTTCGGTGGTGTGTGACGATTCAAACGTTTGTACCACCGACACCTGTATTCCCAAAGTTGGATGCTCTTACACTAACAACACCAACCCTTGTGATGATAAGAATGCCTGCACGCTGAACGACCAGTGCTCGGGTGGAAGCTGCGTACCGGGGGTCTCCCTCCAGTGCAATGATGGTAATGAGTGCACCTCCGATGCCTGCATCCCCTCCAGCGGCTGCCAGTATGTCCCGCTCTCCGGAACGCTGTGCAGCGATAACAACGCATGCACCATAGCGGACAAGTGCCAGGCCGGAGTCTGCGCACCGGGCCCCCAGGATCCTTGCGACGACAACGAGGCGTGCACCCTGGATAGCTGCGAGCCGGCCACGGGATGCAAACACACCAACATCTCCGGCTCATGCAACGACGGTAACTTCTGCACCGTCGGGGATACCTGCCAGGCTGGTAAATGCGTATCAGGCACCCAGCCTCTCAACTGCGACGATGGCAACGAGTGCACTCAAGACTCGTGCGCCACCGCCACGGGTTGCGTCAACGCCAAACTCACTGGTACCAGTTGCGACGACCTCAACGCATGCACCGAGGGAGACCTCTGCAGCGCCGGCGTATGCGTGGCGGGATTCGCCCGTAACTGCTCCGATAGCAATGTCTGCACCGATGACAAGTGCCATGTGGTCTCGGGCTGCTACTACGAGGCCAACACCGCCCCCTGCGACGATAACGACGCCTGCACCCAGAACGACATCTGCGCCAATAAGAGCTGCAAGCCCGGCTCAGCGCTGGTCTGCAACGACAACAACGTCTGCACCACCGACACCTGCTCCAAGACCACAGGCTGCGTTTACACCAAGCTCTCGGGCACTGCTTGTGACGACCTCAACCAGTGTACGCTCAACGACACATGCTCCAACGGCGTCTGTAGTCCCGGCGCAACCAAGGAGTGCAACGACAACAACCCATGCACGGCCGATAGCTGCAATGCAGCGACCGGTTGCGTCTTCACGCCGGTGGCAGGCACCTGCTCCGACGGGAACAAGTGTACGGACAGTGATTATTGCTCCGCTGGCCAGTGCATTTCGGGGGCGCCCCTGGTCTGTAACGATAACAATCCATGCACCGATGACTCCTGCTCCCCCTCGACAGGTTGCGTCTACACAAACGACAACACGAACACATGCACAGACAACAACGTTTGCACAATTAACGACCGGTGCTCAAGTGGATCATGCATCAACGATGGGCCATTGACGTGCGACGACAACAACCAGTGCACCCAGAACAAGTGCGACCCAGTAAGCGGCTGCTACTATCCAAATCAATCCAATGGATATAACTGCAATGACAACAATAAGTGCACTACTGTAGACACATGCCAGAATGGTCAGTGCATAGGAAGCAGCACCCTCACCTGCGTCGACGGGAACCCCTGCACGCAAGACAACTGCGACCCTGCCACGGGCTGCGTCTTTCCCAACGAGCCCAACAACAAGATCTGCAATGACAACAACCCCTGTACCTCGGGCGACCACTGCATGAGCGGGCAGTGCGTAAAAACGGCGGACACGGTCTGCCCGGCCCAGATATGCAAGAGCTCTTCCTGCAATTCCTCAAGCGGATGTGTCTACACCAGCATCCTCCCCTGCTGCGGTAACGGCATCGTGGAGACCACGGGCACGGCCCGTGAAGAGTGCGATGATGGATGCGCCAAAGGAGACCCGGCCCTCTGCGATGCTGCCGACGATGGCGATGGCTGTGACGCCGATTGCACCGTCACCTGCTTCTTCGAGGCCATCCAGTTCATGTATTGTAACGGGTCGTGCAGCTACGCCGGTGGTTCCGGCTGCGACCAGTCCGACGCCGACCTCTTCTGTCGCCTCAAGACATGCAATGCTAATGCCTCCGCTTCCACCTGGAGCATCGTCTCCATAAATAGTACATCAAACAAGCCCGGCATAGTATGTGTTGGAAAGGGGACAAACAAAGGGCCGCAGCCGGCCTACAACGTGAACATCGATGTATGGTACTCAGATTCTTTTTACCCGACTTACAGTACAGGAACAACAGCAATAGGGAACGTAACATGCAATGACCCGTAATATACCAGCCCCAAACTGATATGGTGCGATAGGATGCCAGATTTTTCAATAATTACTAAAAACATCGTAATGGGCAGTCAGCTGGTCTCCCAGGACGACATGAAGCTGCTCAAGGGCCTTGGAGTCGGGGGGGTGCTATCGCTGCAGGATGACAATGACCTGCGCAACCTCGGCATGAGCTTCGAATCCCTGCGCCACATGTCCTCGGCCATGGGCATAGACCTCCGCCGAGTCCCCGTTCGTGACCACGAGCCGGCAGCGCTTATCTCGGCCCTTCCTGCTGCAGTCTCGGAACTGGTGGACCTCATGAACTCTTACCAGAGGGTCTACGTACACTGCACGGCGGGAATCAATCGATCGGCGGGGGTTGTGCTGACCTACCTTGTGGTCAAGAGGGGAATGGGGGTTGTGGAGGCCATGGCGCTTATCAGAGCCCGCCGGCCCTTTGTCAGCCCCTATTCTTCGTTGGTTTCTGCGCTGGAGCAGGGTACTCTACGGGAATTGCGCTGAAGCGACGAAAACCAACGGGGGAAATGGTCCTGATGCAAGAATGCCAAGATTCGAGCCCTGAGATAGTTGAAGCGGCCCGGCTGGTTGCACGGTCAAAGTACACCATTGCCCTGACGGGGGCTGGTGTCTCGGTGCCATCGGGAATCCCCGACTTCAGGGCCTTCAACGGCCTGTGGCGGAAGTATCCCATAGTGGAGTACGCAACGGTCATGGCCTACCGCCAGAACCCGGAGAAGGTGTGGCAGATGTTCAAGGAAGTTGAAGAGAACGTCGCCACAGCCAGACCGAACCCGGCCCACGAGGCTCTCGCTTCGCTGGAGCAGATGGGGCTGTTGAAGTGCATCGTCACTCAGAATATTGATGGGCTCCATCAAGCGGCGGGCTCCACCTGCGTTCACGAGTTTCACGGCTCCTATCGGCAGTTGGACTGCCTCTTCTGCGGCTCGGTCTATCCCGGGATAAGAATGGCAGAATTGCGTGACCCGAAGGGAATCCCTCGTTGTGCTTGCGGTCAGCCGTTGAAGCCATCCATCGTGCTCTTTGGCGAGAGCATCCCACGCTCTGTTCTGGATTCGACTATGAAGTCAGCAAACCTCGCCGACCTGATCCTTGTTGTGGGCACATCTGCCCAGGTCGCCCCGGCCAGCGAGCTTCCGGGCATGATTGGGTCTAGAGGTGGAAAGATTGTCGAGATGAACCTGGCCCGAACCGACCTCTCACCCCAGGCCAGTGTTCACATCTCCGGGGACGTTTCAGTGACCCTGCCAGCCCTGCTGCAGTGCGTCAAATCTCTGGTGAACTCTCACTGAACAGCAGATTCTGAGACAATATGTCTATTGATGTGGCTGATTTCACAAACTTAAGTCGAACAAATCATAGAAGCTACCGCCCGCCCACAGGTGAAGGAAAAACGAATACGAGGTCGCCCGGGGCCACAAGGTTGGCCTCCTCTCGGGCTATCTTCTCGTCCAGTGCGTCGGTGCGCTGCAGGGTCTCAACCAAGAAACGGAGTCGACGGTTCTCTGAGCGAAGTTCGTCTTCGAACCTCAGCTTCTGATCCAGGCTGGCCCTGTGCTCACGAGTCCGCTCCACGGCGTCGCTGGTCACCAGGTCCAGGGTGAGATAAGAGAGCATGCCAAATAGAATTGCCGGAATTATCCAGCCGGAGAGATAAGATAGAATATTGAAAATCTTCCGCAAAACCAACCCCGTTATACAAGAATCAGCAGGCTACATAGGCGAGTTCTTGGCGCTGACAGCACCACCCTCGAGCAGCGTCGGGGTAATCTCAGGCGCCATAACGACCTCAACAAGTTCCTCACGGTCTGGCAACCGGAAGAGCACCTTGGACTTGAGCACATCCACCACAAGTCCTCCCTCGGAACCCAGTCGGTCGCCACGATGAACGACGTGCGTCTTACCGTCCGGGGCCTCAATCACTGCTTCAGGATTTGCTACACCTGTCATTACGATCTTCACAGAGTACCTGTTCAGCGGAAAGGCGGTGAGGGGGTCTTTGGGCCCCAGGATCGCCCCGTCCTTGGCACCGCCCGAGCTTGAACCGGACTTCGCCGGTGCCGAAATCGCCGCCAGTATCGAGTCGATATCCTTCTGGGCCTTCTCTTTGGCCTCTTTCCGTTTCTTCTCCTCGGCCACGGAACGTTGTGGCGTCTTGACCACATTCACGGCGGTGCCCTTCTTGGTCTCCGCCTTGGGGGTGTAATCCAAGAATACGTCCCTGATGCTGGAACCGGCCAAGGGCCCCCCGAGGTCTGCCCTCAGTCCATCAACGTAGGCCATGAAGTGAGGTGAGACGGCATCCCAGTGCGGCTTGGCCACAGGGGTGAAAGTCTTCTCCTTCGACTTGCCACCACCACCACCGCCACCGCCACCTGAGCCACCCTCCTTCTTTGCGGGACGCTCAGGGCCCTCCTTCTTATCCTCACCACATCCGCTTGTAGCTGCCAAAGCAAAGCCCAAAGCAGCAAGTACCATGAACCTGATAGCATGAGAGGTTCTCATGGTCACCTCCTACTTCTTTTTCTTCTTAGTGGGGTCTGACGCATTAGGATCAATGAAGAACGAGTATGCCTCAACCTCGAATGAGGCAATCACCGCCGAACTTCGCTTCACCTTCTTGTCGGAAAAACTCAGCACGTCGCCACCGCCGTCCTTCTTCTTTGCGGCCTCCTTCTCCTCCCTCTTGTCAAACTCAATCTCCAGCTTCCTTATGTTCACCAAGCGGCGGTCCGGCTGCGAGATCAGGAGGAAGAACTTCACAAGCGAGGGAAACGAGCCCGACACAACGTACTCCATGGGATAGCCCGTGTAGCCCTCGTGGGCCAGCGGAAGCTGCGGCTTCTTTCGCTCTACCCGCAACCCGGACTCAACAGCGTCATCCTCCAGAGCTGCCATGAATTTCTCAAGCTTAGGCTCCTCGGGCACAATCTTCCTGTTATCCTCGCTCTTCTTGAGCACGTCGGCATACTGCTTCTGCATGTCCTCAAGCTTCACATCACCCGTAAGCTTCTCGTACTCCTTGAGCTCACCCTCGGCCTTGCGATGCTGAGACACCGACGTCTCTATCTGCGCGTCTATGTCCATAATCTTGATGTAGTAGAAGCCGCCCGCAAGCAGCGCCATGGAGGCCACTGCCAGCAACACCTTGTGCTGAGGCTTCAGCTGCGAAAGACTCTTTGCCTCGTTCGCCATGGCTAGCTCCCCTGAGCGTTGTTGTTGGCTACCTTGCCATCTTCTTTGGCAGGCTCCGCCGGAGCCCCCTTACCCACTTCGGGGTCGTAGTTCAGGAAGGCGTCCACATCGAACTCAACAACATCCGTATTCTTCTGCCGAGACGAGCTCTTCTTGAACCCGGCCTCGTCAACACGAAGGTCCTGAAGATAGATGCAAGCCCCCAAACGCTTGAACACTTCATTAAAATCGTCGTGCGTGAGAGCCTTGCCGCTAATGACAATCCGCCCCTTCTTCCCCTCTTCAATCTTGGTCAGCCATGCCCCGTCGGGGTTCCACTGAGGATTCCAGCCAACTTGCTCGTGAGTCTGCCGCTCGTCCAGTGCAGACAACGGTGGCGTACTCAATGAGTAGGAGATATATGCCAGCAGGTGCCCGGGACCCACCCGCCCGTTGTGGAGGTTATCGAAAATCTTCGCCTTCGCCTCCTCAGCATCCATCAGCTTCTTGAGCTCCTCCTTCGCCTTCTTCTCCTTGGCGATGGTCTCAACCTTGGCTGTAGCATCCTTGGTTATGCTCTGCTGCGCCACCAAAGCCTCGTTCTTAACCTCGGCCCAGTAAAGCAACAGAAGCACTTCCAAACCTATCAGAAGAATAAAGATCAGCATCACCGGCGCCCCGGAAGGCACCTTCAGCTTCCGCTGCTTCTTCTTCGATGAATCTAGCAGGTTTATCCGAATCATTTCTCAGATACCCTCCTGAGCGCAAGGCCAACCACAACACCCGCAGCAGGTGCCATCCTCTGCAGCAGACCTATGTCGAAACGTCCGGCATCGATGAGCACGTTCTTGAACGGGTTCACCAACTCCGCCGGAACCTGCAGCTTCGACTCCAGAAGCCGCAGAAGAACCGGAGTCTGTGAGCCGCCTCCAGCAAGATAGACCCTGGATATGTCCTCACCAACCGACGTAGCCTTGTGAAACTCCACCGAGCGCTGAATCTCAGTGACCAGCGTCGTCGACACACGCTCCGCCAAACGCTGAACCTCCCGAAACACCGACGAACTCGAGAGCGTCTCGCTGCCCCCAACCTTGTAGTGCTCGGCCTCCTCGTAGCTAACATGCATGAACCGCTGGATCTCCTCCGTCAACACTCCACCACCCATTGTGATGTCTCGTGTGAACTGAGTAATTCCATTAGCAATGATATTTATGCCAATCACCGAGGCGCCGATATTTATGAGACATATCGTCTCATTTCCGGGCAAACTGTAATTCCACTCGAACATGTTCTGGACGGCAAACGTGTCGACGTCCATCACCGCCGGCGTCAAACCAGCCTTGGTGGCCACCGAAACGTAGTCGTTGATCACATCCTTCTTGGCCGCCACCAGCAGCACATCCATCTGCCCCTGACCAGCCTTGGGGTCCAGGATCTGAACATCAACATTCACCTCCTTTATGTCGAAGGGAATGTACTGCTCAGCCTCCCAGGCGATAGAAGAGTCCAGCTCCGCCTGACTCATCTCAGGCAGGGAGATCTTCTTAATGATCACCGCATGCCCCGAAATCGACAGGGCCACGGGCTGGCCTTTCAGTTTGTTGGCCTGGACCAGATGCGAAAGTCGGTCCTGGACCTGGGCGAAATTCATAATCGCCCCCTCAACAACGCACTCAGGAGGCAGCGGAGCCATGTCGAACTTCTGGAGGAAGACCCCCTTTCGGTTCTCGCTCAACTGGCACACCTTGATGGAGTGCGAACCAATGTCCACGCCAACTACATGCTTATTGCCGAATGCCACGTCTACCTCCGCAGCGGTACGGATTCCACCTGCGCCATTCTGTTGCAGGTGCCCCTCGTTGTCAAAAAAGCACTACGGAGAAAGCACAAGAGGAGGAGAGACAACCCGAGGCGCAAAAAGTTCCAACCCCCGAGGCCCCCTCCTTAGTTCACACATGATGTCTTCCGCCAGCAGGGCACTATGCCCCTCCCAGCGGCCG
The DNA here is from genome assembly GCA_964593355.1 of uncultured Myxococcales bacterium. Classification (GTDB taxonomy): domain Bacteria; phylum Myxococcota_A; class UBA9042; order CAIXZC01; family CAIXZC01; genus CAYTWV01. Next base: position 104,309 of record CAZQHM010000001.1, on the reverse strand, counting down.
GCAACCAGGCTCCTGACGGGAATCCTACCACAAAGGCTACTGTATGGAAAAAACTCGTGTAGCCGGGACGCCGCTCACAACTCGAACTGCGCCCGCATGAAGAACTGATGGTACCAAGACTTGGCCGGCGCTGCCGCCTCTGCCCCATCCACCGCACCGGCAGCCGGTGCAGCATCCTCGGCATCGGGCGCCCTGGTTGGGTCGTCGAAGTAGAGCCCCTGCCACACCAGTGCCAGCTTCACGTGGGCATTGAACCGCACGGCAAGACCAGCCGTCACTCCATGTACCCCGGAATCGGAGAGCGGGGCCCGCTCTTCAATAGCGCCTGCCTCGTTGGTCACGTCCCGAACACCATCCTCGAACTCCAGCCGCTCGTATCGGCCAGCCAGTTCAAACTCGGGGCCCATGGCGCAACCAACTAACCGGCTGAGCCGCAACAGTGCTTCAGCATGCCACCCCTTGGTCTCGTAAGGATTCAAGTCGCCAACCTGACCGTACGGAGCAGCCTTCTGGGTGTATGTGACCCCCTCGCGATCCTGCGACGAGGTTACATACTCACCAGAAACCCTGAAGAGAGGGGTATCCCACGTCGCCTCCAGACCCCACCGCTGCTGCTCACCTCGGATGGTCGGTGGCTCTGCAAAAGTATGCCCCCCCATGGTCCGCCCACGAAAACCGTGACGGATGGGCCCTTCGCCCCAGGAGAAGCTGCCTCCCAAAGAAGCCCCCTTCAACCAGGCGCCACTGCTGGCAGGCAAGTGCAGTTGCACCCTCCCTACGTAGTCAGGCTTGTCATTTACCTCAACCATGAGATCACGGCTGCCGGTGACCACCGCTGCCCAGTAGGAGAGATAGCCCTCCTCCCAACTGCCCCAGACCATGAAACCAGAATCTCGAAAATCCTTCTGGTTGCCAAAGGCCATGGGCACGGAAATCAGCGCATAGTCGGGTAGACTGAGCTGGGGGTAGGCGCCAAAAGGAACCTTCACCCGCCCCGCCCTGAGCCTCAGCAGTTCCCAAGGACCATACTCGAACCATGCCTCCTGAACATCGGGGTTGGCCTCGGAAAACTCCCCGTCCACATGGGTCAGCAGGTTCCTCGTGGGCCTGTACCTCAGCCCCAACCGAGCCGATGAGAGCAGAGGGTCCACGTTCCACGACCGACCATATCCAGTCTCGGTGCGCGGAAAAGCCCTCAGGTCCGCAGCAACCCAACCGTCAACAGCCAGCGTGGAGCCATCGTCTCCCTCCCACACCGTCCGCTCACGAGCGTGAATGTCCATAGGGCATCCCAATGACACAACAACCGCAACAAGCGCTGCAATGCCGCCCGCCACAGCCCAGGTCCCAGTAGTCCCGCTTCTCTTCACCATTACCCCCATTGCCAATCTTCTCCAAGAAGCCTGATGCCAGCGGGCTAGTTCCCCGACGGGCTCAACACAATGCGAGACGAATCCTTCACACGCCATGAATCGGGCAACTCAAGAACAGGCTCCCAAACCACCCGCCTTGACCCCAACTCCATGTAGCCCTGCTGAAGATGATTCCACTCGGCAAATCCCCCAAAGGTGAATCCATCAGTACCAAAAATCTGATAACGCCAGGCCGTAGGAGTGGCCACGATATCGCTTTCGATAAGATCAGAAAGCCTGACTACCGTACGAGGCGTTCCCTTATCATCGAACTCAATAGCATTATGCCTATCGAGCTTCTGATAAAACACTGATTCTCCCTTGATAATCTCCACGCAGTTGAAATCAGCAAGGGCATCACAATAGGCCCACTTGTCCTCAGGCTCCTCCAAATCTGGCAACGAGCCCTCATCCTCCTCAACTCCCACATCGGAACCCGACGAATCATCCCCATCGACCACATCGCTAGCCACGGTATCGCCTGCCCCCTGGTCCTCCTGAAGCTCCGGCGCCACCATCATATCCTCCGATGCTACGTCAGCAGCAGCATCGGGCAGGCTCGTGTCCTGGCCGGCAACATCACCAGAAGAGTAACTCTCCTCCCCACCACAACCGCCCGCCAGCACCACAAACATAGCAAGAGCCATAGAAGCAATGGCAAAACCCGATTTGTTCCAACAGCTGAACATCACACTCACCTCTCAAACACGCGGAGCCCCCCCGCATTCAGGGAGTAGCCCCCGGGGCCGGGGGCCCCGGGGTAGCCCTCATTACCTGTAACCTACTGAACCGGGGGAGCTACTGGAACCCCCAGGATCAACACCGTGTTCTTCACAGACCAGCAACACTCGGTTGTATCCCAACCCTCCTCCAAGACGATTCTCCGCTTGGTCGGTTCATAGTAGGCATGCTGGGTGTTCTCAAAGGGCATGAGATTCGTATCGTTATTACTAAATCCGTCCGTACCGTAAAACTTATAAGCATAAGCCTCGGGATCCAGGACACCAGCGGCAGTGAATATTTCCGCAAATGTTGTCATGGGAATCGCACCATCTTCAGGATACTTGTAGTTGACCATATCAACTTTGGGCAGGGTCGTGGCATCCAGAAGAGACCTGACCGCACCAGCGATGACGACGAAATTGCTCGTACCAATGGCCACGGCCTCGATAGTACCGCCGCCAATTCCCTTGACGTTCAAAGAGCTGGGGAAACCAAGAGAGGCATCCCAGCCGATCCTCAACATGTCCTTCTCGGCATCATAGTAAACAAAACCGAAGTCTAACTCTTTCCACCAGGGCAACTTCGAATAGTCGCCCTCTAGTTTGTCGACGAGCACATTGAAGTCATCATTGGCAATGAAGTTATAGTGATAATCATGCGGCATCGCTATAGCAGCTACCTCAACGATTCTCGTCAGCCTCACAGCCACCTTCCCATCGAACTCCGTCTGCTCCAGAGTCGAAAGATCCACGGCCACTACATCCTCGCCAACCTTTACGCTGATGGTTCCCTGCAGCTTCTCTTCCACATCCTCAAGCTGGTCTTCGGGCTCAACCTCCTGCTCAAGGTCCTCCTCGACCGTCTCTGCATTGTCCTCAAGCAGGTCGGCCACGTCCGGCGTCACATTGTCCTCGGGTTCTACTGTGTCGCTGGCCAGATCCTCTGGAACGTTCATGTCCGGTACCAGATTGTCCACCCGCTCCAACGAATCAGGCTCTGCCGTATCCTGGCCCAACTGGTCCAGCACAGCATCCTCCTGCCCGTTGTCCTGAACGACGTCCGATGCCTTCTTCGCATCGTCCCCGCCGCAGCCAGGCTGAAGTACCAGAGCAGACACAAACAAAACCATAAACAAGCTCAATCTCATATCCATACCTCAAAAAAAATAGGTCCAAAACTCAACAACAACTCCCTACAAATTCGACATTACCGAGAACATCAAAAGAATAGCCGGCCGGGCCCCCCCTGCGGAGAACCCCCAGCTGCTCGATGGCAAAGGAGCAGAACCTCGCAACACTTGCGTGCGATGCCAGCTTGAGCGGCACCGCCAACTTAAAGGTCTCCTCCTCCAACGGCACAAAGCCCAGCCCGCAGGCAGACGCCGCTGCACTAGAGCCCACTCCAAAGTGCGCAGCTCCCCTGGCCACCGCAAGTGCAACACCAAGATGGGTGTTGAAGGGACCAACACTGTGAATAACCCCGGCGTCACACCCCTCGGCCGCCAACAGCCTTCGTGTCATTCGGTATGTGCCAGACTGACTCTGCCTGTCTGCCACAGCCACTCCGGGACCAACCAACTCCTTCACTCCCTTGCGAGGCTCAGCCACCCGGCCCCTGTCGAACATAATCCCCTGCTGCCTCCTGAAGAGGCTCAGCAGATACCTCCCACTGCTGGCGCTGCCCTCAACTACGCTGTTCTCAACGTGGCATCCGGCCATGTGCGCCCGAGACTTCTCCACCGCAGCCAGTCCCCCCAGGCTGCCCACCTGAGCCTCCACTACCTGGACCCCGCCAAGGTTACGAAAGCGCCCGCAGACCTCCTCGAACAGCCCATCGTCACTGCCCTGAACAACCAGAAGATCCTCGGCAAGAGACTCCATGCGGCCAGAAACAGGCCGCTGGGTGTGACCGTCCACCCATTGATCGATGAGATGGCGGGGGAAGAGCCACTTGCCGCTCACTCGGGCAGCGGGGATCTCACCGGCAGCAACCAGAGCGTAGACCCTCTTCTCGTTCAACCGCAGATATGCGGCAACCTCCTTAGTTGACAGGTACTCGGCCATGAACGCTCCCCCAGGGGCGGGATGGTAGACCAAAAGGAGACCCTGGTTAAGAAAATTCTGACAAAAACGGACAAAAACGGACAAGAGCGGAGCCATGGGAGGCTCGGCGCTATCGCTCGCCCCCCCGCTTCAGAGAGTCATCGATTCGTATCCGTTTCTCAGGGGAAGCTCAGGGTCGTGGGTGGAAATCACCACGGTACCGCCCTCAGCAAGATAGCTGCGAAGCACCACAGACTCCACGTGTTGGCGGTGCTCCTCGTCGACGCCCGACAGCGGCTCGTCCAGCAACAGTAGTTGCGGCCTCACCACCAAGGCCATGGCAAGCGCAACCAAGCGCCTCTCCCCACCGGACAGTTCTTTTGGCGATCGGTCAGCAAGGTGGGATATCCCAACCCCCTCCAGCATTCGTGCTGCCTGCTTACTTCGCTCTTGACGGGGCACCGACCTCAGGCGGAGACCGAAGCCCACTGCCGACAGCACCGTAGAACCAGGCAACCAAGGCTCCTGGAACACTACGCCCAACAACCGCCGTGAGCTGCTGGGTGCCGGGGCCCGGCCTTCATGATGCAACTCCCCTCCAAGGCTGATACGCCCCGACGCCAAGTCTAGCAGGCCGGCCAGGCTCATCAGCAGCGTGCTCTTCCCAGCACCATTGGGACCAAGCACAGCCAGCGCCGAACCTCTGTTCACTGCCAGCATAGGAAGATCCACAACCAGGCGACCGCCACGCATCACCTTCAGGTTCTCGCATTGAAGAAAAGCAGCGGCCTCCTCAGCTCTCACGGCGTGGCCTCCATATCTGCAACGCAAGATTGACTGCCAGCGCAACTGTGAGAAGCACCACACCAAGGGCCACCCCACGGGCGAACTCCCCCCTCCCCGTCTCGAAGGCTATGCCCGTCGGTATATTTCGAGTGTAGCCCCGGATGCTGCCCCCCAACATCATCGACACGCCAACCTCAGCAAAGACCCGCCCGAAACCCGCAACCAGAGCTGACAGCAGAGCAACCCGACCTTCCCAGGCCACCTCCACCGCCGCTCGAAACTCGCCGCCGCCCATGGCCAACGTCGTCTCACGAACCCTGCGGTCAACCTGGCGCAGCGATGCAACCCCTAATGCCGCCATAAGAGGAAAAGCCAGGACCGCCTGCCCCACTACCATGGCCGTTGGCGTGTACAGAATCCCAAACTCGCCAAGAGGCCCGCTGCGGCTTATCAGCCCGTACACTACAAGCCCTACTACGACCGTGGGAAGAGCCATCATGGTGTTCAACAGGCTCTCAACCACGCCACGCCCGGGAAAGCTCCATAGCCCCACGCCCAGCGCCACAGGAAAGGCCAAGGCCGCAGCAACAGCCGTCGAAATGGACGAGACCATCAGAGATACTCGAACAGCAGACCAGACATCCGGATCCAGTCCGAACAGCAGCCCGAAACCCTCCTGCAGCCCCTCAGCTACCATCAACGCCCCACTGGAGTGAACAACACGGCCCCGTCGGCCCGGAACTCACCAATCGTCTTCCTCCCGCTGGAGGAGAGCAGCCAGCCGATGAAGGCCATGCCGTCGGGAACGTTGGCCTCGGGGTGCTTCTCGGAACTTACCACCATTGCACTATATGGATTATGTAGCTCTGTCTTATTCTCATACATAAGAACTATCTTAAGTTTCTTTTTTGCGACCTCGTATGTCGCCCTATCAACAAGAACATACGCCCCCTTCTGGTCCGCCATCTCCAGCGTCAGCCGCTGCCCCTGACCCGCCTCGACGTACCACGCCCCGCCAGGGGAGACTCCGTTGGCCTTCCAAAGAGACAACTCCTTAAGGTGAGTGCCCGAACGATCTCCCCTCGATATGAACTGTGACTCCCGAGAAGCAACACGGGCCAGAGCCTCGGCAGCGCTCGGAGCACCTCTGACTCCAGCCGGGTCCTCGGCAGGGCCGACCAGTACAAAGTCGTTGTACATAACCTCCACCGCAAATAGACCATGCCCCTGTTCTATAAAAGCCCTCTCCGCATCGGGATCATGGGTTATTACCATATCTACATCACCGTTGGCCGCCAGCTTCAACGCCTGACCACTGCCTACAGCCAACACCTGAATTGTTACTCCGTACTGTTTGCTGAAGGGCTCTACTAATAATGCTAGTAGTCCCGTGTTTTCAACTGATGTCGTCGATGCGATCCTTAGTGTCCTGGGCTGGCCCGCTTCCGGTGCCTCACTGCCTTGACAGCCGGCAGAGATCAGCGCCAGAAATAACAGATTTACAAACACTGAAACAGAGCCAGCCTGAAAAATAGCCCTCAGCCTACCATTACATAAGCCCATAACTACCTCCTTCCAAAAGACCGAAAGTCATCAACAGTATTCATGTTCATTATTTTTGCACAAGGCAGCTCTACGAAACGCAGATGCGCCCCGAACTCTGCTGCAGCCACTATTCGTTGCCGGCCAGCCTCCAGCGCTGCTTTTGCAGCCTTACGGAAGCTGCGCCGATAGAGGGCAAAGGTGGGATGGAATCGGCCATCGGAAGTAACCGGAATTGCAGCATCTGCATCCCCAATGTACCGAAACAGCGCTGCCACCACCCCAGGCTCCACCACGGGAACATCGCATGGCACAACCAGACACAAATCGAAATCAGCGGCACTCAGGCAGGACTCGATGGCCATGAGCGGTCCCATGAATGGGATTCGGTCCTTCACCACTGGAAGCCCCAGGTGCTGGTGAAGATGTGGGTCGTTGGAACTGATGATGGTCTGCGTGGCAAGTTGGCTAACCTGCCTCGCAACCAGCTCAACCATGGGCATGCCTTGTTCTGAGGCGGCAAGAGCCTTGTTGGTTCCCAACCTCGTGGAGAACCCGCCCGCAAGCACCACAGCGGTGGCTTCCCGACGTACAGCCCACCCTCCGTTGAGGACCGAAATGTCCCCCGGAGCAGGAGTGAAACTGTGGCCATCGGAGAGAATCAGAAAGTCTGCCATGTGCGCCACGGCCTTGGCCGAGTCTTTGAGCTCCTCATTGCCCGGCCCCTTGACCAGCACGAAGAGATCTGGCACCAGACTCTTTCTAACGCTGTTGGACTCCACCACAGAGATGCCAGGCAGCATTGAGGTGAGTTCTTTTGCCCCCTGGTCCAGGTGCTCGGTTCGGGCCCTGAGCCACAGCACAGGTTTGGCGCCGGCCCCAATCATGCGCACCGTGTCCTTGCCCTCGGGCCCTCCAGTCTCGGTGGAGACGCTGTAAGGCTGCGTCAACGATGCGCAGACACCGCACCCCGCCCCGCCCCTGGGACATCCGGTCTCCCCATGGGACACCGTGGTTACTTTCGCTGCCCCCACTTCCATCTGCGCCGAGTATCTGGAAATTAGGTTACACACGAACTCGGTCTTGCCGCTGTTACGCCCTGTGGCCCCCACAAGCAACAGCCCCGGAGCCCGAACACGCCCCGGCTCCAGATCGCTCCACGGTGTAACGGCGATCTGGTCCAGTCGCCCGTCGTGCCGGTCTGAATCTCTCTTCCCCACGGTCCCTCCAGCGGCAGATTGTTGCACGGGGGCAGCGGACAGCCGAACGAAAACTCAGTTGGGAGCCACGCTTAGAGTGACGCTGACGCTCTGAGCTTCACCCGAATACGCGGGCAACCTGATTGCCGGTAACTCTCCCAAAACACAAACCTTGATCTGCGAGACGGGACCCTGGGGCTCAACGCTCAGTTGCAGTCCTCTCATTCTCCCGTCGGGCTCGGCCCTTATGGAAGCAGAGACAGAGATGGTCTCCTGAGTGCCTGTGGCCTTCATGGCAGAGCGGGCGCAAGCCCTCACGGTATCCTTAAGATGCTGCCGCGCCAGCGACCGGCTCTCGTCCTTGGCACTGTACTCTTCGCCTCCAAAGTCGATGACGCTGGATTCATCACCTTCAGCGCCTGCCTGGGCACCGCCGGCCCCCTGCTCCCTGGCCTTGCGCTGCTTCCTCAGCTCGGCCTCGGCCGCTATGCGGGCGGCCATCTCCGGTGAGACATTCACATCGATCTGCTGCGCTGCCACAAGGCCGTTCTTGCCAACAAGCCCCGCAACTGAGGCAGCGGCGTCGTCTTGTTCCCCATCGCCCGAGAGCGTGATGACCTCGGGCTCTTCCTCCGTCACCTCCTTCTCAACAGGCGCCGACGCTTTGACCAGCGCCGGGTCCGTCACCACAACCGCCGGTGCTGCTGCAGCGGGATCGGGTCCCTCGTCCTCCACGGGCTTGGGCCAAAGAATGAACGCAAGCAGACCGCCAACAACCAGCGGCACCCCCAGAGCCAGCCCCACAATTAGCGGGCGATTGTGCGAGGCCATTCGCTTTGTCGACTCTTCAAACTCTCGCTCCGCTGCCTGGTACTCGTCCCGCTTGGCCACCACAGGGATGTACTCGGCAAAGGGCTTCACCTCCGCCAGAGAGCATCGGCGCCCCGTCATCAACTCGCAGATCACCGTCTGTCCATCGATTGTGTGCTCATCCATGGCCTTGAGCATATCGCTGGCCCCAAAGGGCCCGTACTCCACACCGGCCCGAACGTATAACCAGCGGGTGTCGCGTTCGAATTTCGGCGGCAGCTTGTATTCCATTCGGCACACTCCTCAGGCTGTTCATCCGTCACAGCCGAGACGTTTTACACCGCCCCCTGCGCCGGCGTCAAGGCGCTGAAGAAATGGTTGACTCGCGCCGGGCTTGGTGGTATCCATACGCAGCTTTTTTCGCAGGTGGAGGCATCATGGCGAATCATGCGTCGGCCCTCAAGCGTCATAGACAGAGCTTGAAAAGGGCGTTGCGTAACAGTCACTATCGTAGCACGGCAAAGACGGCAATGAAGAAGGCCCTCTCTGCCGCAGAGAAGAAGACCCAGGACGCTGCTGAGCTGCTCAAGAAGGCGATCTCAACTGTAGATCGCGTCAAGGGCAAGGGCGTGTTTCCTGCCAACCGTGCTGGCCGCTATGTGTCGCGTCTGGCCGTCAAGCTTGCAGAGCTGACTACCGAGAAGAAGTAGTCCACTCCTCCTGTCTCGTCCTCCCTGGCCTATCCCGGGTTCCGGCGTTTCCAGAGGATTCTGCGCTGAAGGTCTGCGGTGCTCTCCGCAAGCCCTGGTGTTATGCACCGGGTTAGCGGAGGTAAGCCGCCAAGGCCTCGGTCTGCTCTGCCACCCAACCGGTCGATGAGCAACTGCGCCTCGTCCAGTTCACCCCGAAGTGTCTTCACTTGGGCCAGCCGAAGCACCAGATCGACCTCCACGGCACACAGTTGCTCGACTCCCAGAATCCCTTCCCTTGCGGCCCTGCTCCCCCACAGCCATTCGCCCGAAGAGGCCAGCGCCGAACCCATTAGCGATGCGCCCTCCTCCTCCCACTTGGGCCTCCCTGCCAACACCCGCCCCGCAACGGCCCCAAATGCCGGCTTCAGCGGCCCCTCACCCAGCAGCTCAGGAACCGCCTGCTCCAACTCCCGGGGCAACATGGGCACCAGAAGAAGTCGCCTTGTAATGCTCGAAGTAGCCCCACCGCTCAACAATACCCTCCAGCTCAGCTCTACACCCAGGGCAACCCTCGCATCGGGCTCCTCTTGCAAGGCCAAATAGCCCCTGTTTGCCTCACGAGAGAGCCCCGTCAGCCACAGGGCATCCAGTCGCCACAACTCTAGCATCAGCCCTAGAGAGCCGCCCACCTCCTCCCCAGGCCCCCATTGACCCAACAACTCACTGGCCTCAGCCACCGCATCCCCTGCCATCAGCAGCGTACCAACCTCTCGCCCCACCCGAACGTCCCCCTCCACCAAGCTCATTGCCCTCCTGGCATACCCCAGGGCCTCGCTCTTCTCCCCACGAACCACAGCATGCCTAACCTTCTCCACACACCTCGCCCCCGCGTGAGGGCACACCTTCTCAAAGACCGAGGGCCGCTTGAACGCCAGCTCCGCCAGCAACAAATCCGCCTGGGAAACCTCCTGGCCATCCAGAAAACCGTGCCACTCTTCCAGCAGCGACCCAAGCTCCTCTCCGTACGCCTCAGAAAAGCCCGCCCCGCCATACAGCCGCAGAAATGGAGGGCTTCCCCGACTCTCGAGAAGATATCGGATGAAAGAACCAGAAGCAGAGTAGGCCACCGGGCCAGCGTAGGACCAGAACGAGAGGCCATCCAATATTGACTCCAACGGCGGCAACCGACCAATGTCCCGCATGGCCCGAGCCCAGCCGTGCAACGTCAACCGACCGCCACCACGCTCAACGGCCATAGCGGCACCTTCCATCACCCCGGGCCGTGGGAGAACCCCGAAATCGCTGGGTACCCCGAGCAGTGAGTCCGCATGGTCCGCCAACAGCACATGGGCCAATTCGTGGGCAAATAGAGACTCGCCTGCCTTGTGCGAGTGAAGGTGCATTTCGCCCAACCAGGGCTTGGCGATGGTGGTCTTCCCAGCCCCCATCAACCGCTCCTTCTGCCCCGGAGATTCATAGAGATATACCGAGATTGGCTCCACGGGAGCGCCCACACCAAACAACTCCTCCTGCTGCCATAAACGAAACTCCAGATCCTCGGCTACCCTCGCTGCAACGGCCGCCGCCTTGCCCCCGGGCGTTGTATGCACCACAAAGTGCTCCGTGCTGTGTCGCTCCGCCAACACCTCGTTCAGCCTCACGTAGCTCGCCGTGAATCCAAGCCACGGCGACAGCAGAAGCAGGCAGAGCGCCCCCGCAAAGGCAGTGGCCACCACTATCCGCCGGGCCCGTGTCACCTGCTCACCCCCTGCCGCAGCCTCAACTGCTCCACCCTTGAGAAGCCACACGATCCCTAGAATCCACAAGGAGTCCTTTACTCTTAGCCATATATAGGGCCATGTAATTCGCACGGCCTCATCGTATATGGCGCCGTGGTACATACCGAAGAACCAGCCGTAGAACCTGACGTGGGGCGTCAGCAGGAACTCCGCCGCTACCAGCAGCAGTCCCGAAATCAGCAACAGCAACAGCAGACCCGCTCTCCACAAGGACCGCTTCACCAGCCGCCCCACAGCCCACCCCGCTACCATCCCCGCAGCACCGCTGAAAAGTGGTCCCAAGACCATAAAGGCCAACCCATAGATGGGCTCGCAAACGTTCCCCAACCCCGACCGAACCGCCGGCCCCGCCATGGAGGCCAGCCACGTGGCCCCCAGCATCAACCACGCCCCGGGGTCAACAGGGTCGACCGCCCGCCCGGGCCACGCTCCCCACACAACGAAGAGCAGCCAGAAGAGCGGTGACAACACCAGGGACAATGGGTAGTCGATTACCCCGGTAACCCGGAAGAGGCTGCAGCCTATGCCCAGCAGAAACCCAAGGCCCACGACGACCTTGAAGCCTCGAACAGGTGAGATAGACATGGTGGGATTACAGCGGAGGCAGCTTGAAGAGAGGCTCAATGTCTACGGGCACATTGACCAACCTGGCCAGGGCAGACTCCATGTCGCTGCCCACCTTGCCGAAAGTCTCAAGGAAGAGCGCCGCCTTCTCGTAGCTCCCCTCGGACTGCATCTCGAGGATCGTTGCTGCCAGCTCTCTAAGAGCCTCGGGCAGAATCGACAAATCGAACTCTACCCTCCCGGCCTCTCCAAAGCTCACAGCCTTCTTGTCCAGGAGGAAGTTGAATATCACCAGATTGGCCTTCCCATGCGCCTCGTTGGTACCAAACCGAGTGGACCTGAATATGCTGGCCAGGAACGTGGCAGTGACGGCCGCCTTGGCCTCCTCCGCCGAAAGCTTCACATCCTTGGACAACTGGCCATCCTCACCCCTGGCCGACAGCTTAAGGACGCCCTCGTCGATGAGGTAGAAGGCGTTGTAGAGACCCAACGAATCAGCCTTGGCCTCTTCGATGTGCGGATAGAGCTCCTTGAGGGCCAGATTGACCGTGGTCTTGGTGCCGTCCAGGGTAATAGTGCCAGGTCCGATACCATGAGACATTTCATGAAGTAACGTATGGTTGAAGAAGGCTTCCGGATGTATCATCACGTGGTACTTATCGGCCATAACACGACTGGCAATAGGCAGCAGAATCTTCTCAAATTTGGCTCGAATGATATTCCGGAGCATCACCTTCTTGGTGCCCTTGACTTCCCGAACCCGCTCGTCGTTGGGCAGGTTGAAGGCAATGGTCTGCACCCCGGCCCGCGTGTCACCCGAGGTCATGACGATATCGGCCACCACCAGCGGAGATGACTTGCCGCGCTGGAAGTTCTTGCGCTCGTCGGCCATGGGAAGATGCATTTCCATCTTGTCTACCCATGACTCAAAAACCTTCAGCTTCTTCGATTCTTCTTCATCCCTGACCGTCAAGAAGCATTCGAATGCCGCCTTATATCCAAACAATTCGTCTTCGTAGACTTCGTATGGGCCAATTGTTACTTCAATCTTCGAGTCCAAATCCATCCAGTCCAGGTCAGACTGGAAGTAGTCATCGCTCAGAAAAGCAGCGGCCCGGGATTTGAGATACTTCGCCAGCGATTCGTTCTTGCTCTTCCCCGCTGCCTGCTCAAGAAGCTGTGATGTGGCACGAAGATCTTCAGAGTACTCCTTGGAATACGGAATAGCGGTGAGCTTGCCGTCCACCCGCCGAATAACCGTGAAGTTGCTGCGGAAAGCATCGGAATCCTGAGGATTCTGGGCCAGGTGCTGCTCGAACTCCTCCTTGGTCATGTCCACTGGATAGTAGTTGGCTCCCGAAGGCTTGCTCCCCTGCCCAATAAACGGGGCGTTGTGGTCCAGCCTGTCGTACCTGCCGTAGTTCGCCATAAGGAACCGGAAGAGAATCCGCCGGGGAGTTGTGGTGGCTTTGGAGAGCAGGTTGCGCCACGCAAGACCATCGGGCGAAGCCTGCTTCCAGAAGATGTCGTCCACGACGCGACAGGCGTGCACCAGCGGCTTCAGCGTCTCCAGTTCATCCTCGGACAGCGACGAAACGTCCCAAGCCAGTTGGGCGGGGGCGTACTTCCTCTGGCGTTTCGAGAGCTCTTCAACGCTCAGGTGTTCCCATTCACCATCGGGCTCTGTGGGCATCTCCGCCTTCCTCGTGGCCATGGCTTCTCCCTCCACTTTCTCCTCGGCAACCTTCGTCTCCGCTGCCTTCTCATCCACCGCAACCTTAGTCTCAGCTTCTGCCTTCACATCCGCAACAGCGGCCTCGCCCGATTCAACCACATCCCCACCAGGCTTTGTCCCCTTCTCATTGTCACTTCCAACAGCGCCCTTCGCTGCGCCCTTGTCCGCTGACTCTTCGGCAGTGCCCGGCTGGGCCCCCTTCTCTTCGCCCTCCTTCACGGCCGCACCACCACCTGGCTGCTCCTTCTCCGCTGTGGCCTTCTCCGTTGTGGAGGCCCCGGACTCTTCCTTGCCACACGACCAGGTCAGCAGCGCCGTGCCAAGCAGAACAACAATAGTGCTTTTCATCTTAAACTCCAATATGGAATAGTGCCCACATCAGACCCAAAACTAAATATAGAACATTCCAGTCCCATCAGCCACCCGGTTCCGATACTTCTCCACAAGGTGAGCCAATGTCACGCTCTCGAGATACTCCCTCATCAGCCCTGAGAGCTTGGACCAGACCTCGATGGTGGGGCACAGGTCCGTCCGGCCACAGCCGGGCCCATGGTGCTCCGAAAGGCAGTCTGCCAACTGAATCGGCCCTTCGAGGGCCTGGTAAATCTCAGCCAGGGTCACCTGGTCCGCTGCTTTGGCCAGCACGAAACCGCCTCCCACCCCGCGACTGCTGCGCAACAGCCCCCCGGCCTTCAACCGGGCGAAAATCGCATCGAGATACTTTCGCGAGATCCCCTGGCGGCTTGCCACAGTCTCAAGCAACACCGGTGTCTCCGATTCCATCGAGGCCAGTTCCACCAGGGCCCGCACTCCATATCGCACTCTACTGGAAAGCTTCATAAACGGAGATCACCTCTGATTGTGCCGCACCGAGGGAAATCCTCTCCGACGCGGGAAACCACCAAACCACCCATCACCGGGGCAAAACCAACAAGAAACATAGCCCCTCCAGCGGCCTCACCCGCTCTCAACTCTCTAAGGCGCTGTGCCTCCATTGTCAACATAACCCGAGCGCCTCACAGCGCCGGCCACAGCCCAGCCCCCTTTTTGCGCTACCTGCATGCCGTAACTCGCCAGCCCAGGGGCCGTGGAAACCCGAGAACCGCTCACACCTCCCGGATTTCGAAAATCACCCCACACGGGTCGGGACACGCCACCTCGGCAGACTCTGGAATCCAAACTTCGCCCGGGATAGGCTCCCGCTGCTTCAAAATAACGAACGGAAGTATGCTATTTAAAGCATATATACACATTTGTTGACCGGCCGGTAATTCCAGTTTCCCCTTGCCCCGGATGAAAAACCGGTCCCCAACCTTCAGTCGGGCACCGCAACGCTCCACCACCTTCACGACCCGAACTTCCAACTCTCTCATGTTGACCCCTTCAATAACCGGCCTATCTTAACGCTCGTAGGCCCGGCAGTCATCCAGAATGCGACACCTGCGGAGGTTCCCCATGAGCGAAGAGAGAACAGTTCCCCCCGTTGACCAGGATGATGAGGATGAGAGAGAGGAGGCCGGCCGGGAGATTATCCCCGTTGAGGACCAACTGCCAAGCCACCTGCACATCTTCACCGTGGACCAGCCCCTGTTCTTCCCAGGCATGTCCATACCCATTCACGCCAGGGACGGAGAGCGGCAGACAGTGCTCCAGCAGGCAATCGCTGCCAACAGAAAGTACTTCGGGTTTCTGGCACGCATTGACCTGCAGGAAGCCCCCCTGGCCGAGAACCACCACCGCGTGGGGGTCGTGGCCCGGATAGTGAGATCGGGGCGCACTCCCGACGGAGTCATCAGGGCCTTCGTTATGGTGGAGAAGCGTTTCGAAGTGGTGGAATGGCAACGCACGGCCGCACCCCTCGTAGCCCGAGTGAGCTACCCCGATGAAACCCACGGCGATGCCATGAGGACCAAGGCCCTCTTTGAACGCACTCGCCACGCTCTCATGGAGTACATCAAGCTCATCCCAGGCTACCCTGCGGAGCTGAATCTCCCTATGCTCGGAATTCGAGAGGGGGCCAGACTGGCCGATTTCGTTGCGGCCAACATCAACCTGAAGACCGAGGAGAGGCAGCGTCTGCTGGAGACCTTCGATGTGACCGAAAGACTGGAGCAGGCACTTATCCATCTCATGGGTGAGTTGGAAATCAGAAAGCTGGGGCAGCATATCCAGCAGCAGATTCAGGAAAACCTCGAGAAGCGGCAGAAGGAGTTCTACCTCCGGGAACAGATGAAGGCCATTCGCAAAGAACTGGGCGAAGAGAAGGACGAAAAGTCCATGGCCGAAGAAAAATACGCCGCCAAGATTGAGGCGGCACGCATGCCCCCTGAGGCAGAAGAGAGAGCCAAGAAAGAGTTGCAGCGCCTCAGCCAGCTGAGCCCTGAGTCGGCAGAGTTCAACGTCATCCGAACCTTCCTGGACGTGATGTTGGACCTCCCCTGGTCTGTGCGCACCGAAGACCGGGTGGATATCAGGAGAGTCAAGAAGGTTCTCGACGAAGACCACTTCGGCCTGGAGCGGGTCAAAGAGCGCATAGTAGAGTACCTGGCAGTGAGGCAACTGAAGGGCGACGGCGTCTCTCGTGGCCCCATCTTGTGCCTCAACGGCCCACCTGGGGTCGGCAAGACATCCCTTGCCAAGAGCGTGGGCCGGGCTCTGGATAAGAAGCTCTATCGCTTCTCGCTGGGAGGCATGCGTGATGAGGCCGAGATCAAGGGCCACAGACGGACATACATCGGCGCCATGCCCGGTAAGATCCTTCAAGGCATGACCAGGGCCGGAACCAAGAACCCCGTCTTCGTTCTGGATGAGATCGACAAGCTGGGCAAAGACTGGCGAGGCGACCCCAGCAGCGCCATGCTGGAGGTGCTGGACCCCGAGCAGAACAGCGCCTTCCTCGACCACTACCTCGACGTGCCCTACGACCTCAGCGAGGTCTTCTTCATCTGCACCAGCAACGTCAAAGAGAACATCCCCGACGCCCTGCGTGACCGCATGGAGATCATCGATATTCCAGGCTACGTCGACGAGGAGAAGGCCCACATCGCCGAACGCCACCTCCTGCCCAAACAGATCGCCGATAACGGCCTGCTGCCTGGTGACCTCACCCTGGACCGAGCGGCCATCCTGGAAATCGTCCACGACTACACCGCCGAAGCGGGCGTGAGAAATCTCGAACGCCAGATGGCAAGGCTCTGCAGGAAGGTCGCAGCCCTGAAGGCCGGCGGCCGAACCGGCACCGTAGCCATCAGGCGCCACAGCCTCGCCAAGTACCTGGGGCCCAAACGCTTCAAGGACGACCTCAACAAGAGGGTCGAGCGCCCAGGAATGGCTCTTGGCCTCGCCTGGACCCCCTTCGGAGGCGACGTGCTGCTCATCGAGAGTCAGCGCATGCCCGGAAACGGCCAGATCAACCTCACCGGCCAGTTGGGCAACGTCATGACCGAGTCTGCCCGCCTCTCCTTGAGCTACCTCAAGGCCAACGCACAGAAGCTCTCGCTGCCTCAACCCGACCTGCGAGAGACCGACCTGCACGTTCACTTCCCCGCTGGAGCCATCCCCAAGGACGGACCCTCGGCAGGCATCACCATCACCACCGCCCTGGCTTCGCTGTTCAGTGGGCGCAAGGTCAAGCCAGGCCTGGCCATGACCGGGGAAATTACCCTCACGGGAAGAGTCCTGCCCGTGGGCGGAATCCGTGAGAAGGTCCTGGGAGCCTATCGTCACGGCATCCACGAGCTCATAATCCCCAAAGCAAACCTCCAGGACCTGGAAGAGGTTCCCGCCAACGTCAGGAAGAAGATGACCTTCCACGGTGTGGAGACTTTTGAGGAGGTTGCCGTGCTGGCCTTACCGCCAGACCCACAACTCTGAACCCAGCCCGATGCCCAGCAAGCAAGAATCCCCCCATCCCCCCCCCACAGCGCCCCGTCTCCCAGGAATATCCCCTCTCCCGCCCCGGGAGAGGGCCCGGGTGAGGGCCTATAGCGCCAAGTTTCGGTCTATCGCCACTTCTTCGTTATATATATAGCCCCTTAACCCCTTATATCTGCGCATCAAACCAACCGTGCAGCTATACCCCCGTCCAGCTTGCCTGGAAGGGGGCTAGGGGGAAGGCGCGCCGTGAGCTTGTCGAACGGCTGACGTCACCCCTGCCGATCAGTTGGATTTGTGCTCGGGCATCAGTGGAGCCAGCCTCTCGACCAGCTGGGGGATCTTCTCGAACAACTTGTCCAGCAAGCCGGGCTTGTCCGGGATAGGCAGCACCCGCACCCCGTCGGGCCCCAGCACTATGACCCCCACGGGACGCACCTTCACCGCCCCGCCGGCTCCAAGGCCTGTCCCCTTGCCCTTCACCATGAGTTCCACTCGAACGCCGGCGCCATCCTTCGGAAGTGCAGGCTTCTTGTGGTGGTGATGGCAATCGGGCGACATGCCCTCTCCAGTGCCGCCACCGGCGCCGAAGCCCACTGAGGTCTTGGTCAAGACTAGCAGCTTGTATTTACCCGCCGTTATCGGCTCACTTATCGCCACATCCGTGCTGCCACTCTCCAAAAGCGTATCTCCTAGCATTTTTACAAGTGTAGTGACCTGTTCCATTGCATCACCTCCCTTATCCAAGGCGCTCGATTCGAACGCCGCCGTTGTCCACTACAATCACAGCAACGGGCTGCACTTTGGCACTGCCGCCAGCTCCTATCCCCGTGCCCTCACCCTTGCCCACTCCATTGGCATCACCATCCGAGGTGCCCTGCCCACCGCCCGACCCCAGGCCAATGGCCACCTCGCACAGCGGAACAACGTGATAGTCCCCCGCACTGATCATCTCACCAACTACGGCCTTAGATGCTCCCTTCGCAGCAAGCGTGCTCGAGAGCGAGGCCAGGATCTCTGTTACCTGTTTCATCTTCTCACCTCACTATTGTATTTTGATATACCAAGTGCTTGTCTGGAACTTCGCTCCAGCAAGATCCACAAAACAACCACCAACGTATGTATGGGCCAAAGCCTCATACTCAGCTCACCCTGCAGTTCAACTCTCTCCTCCAACCAGCAAGGTTCGATATTTACTTCAACCTTGCCATAGGGCCTGCTGAGAGAGTAGAGCGCCGATGCCAACCACGCCGTGTCCGAGGGGTCGTCCAACCCCACGGCACCTTGAATCCACCCTCTTATCCTGAGGGTCCGCAACACTCTAAAGACCAGACTCCACAAGAGACGCAGCCTGGCCACGGTGAACGGAGCCTCCTGTTCGTCCCCTTTGCTCTTGGGCCGGCCAGCGGGCCTGGCAACTCTACCCTTGGCCTCTTTGCCTCCAGACGAGGCTCTGGTCCAACTGCCGGCCATGACCAGAAGCTGCTGCCACGACCGCCTGAAGAGGGGAATACCCATGAGGCGGACTATGACCCCCTCATGGCTGTCCGCCCTGGCCATAACCACAACCCACCCCCACCTCACCAGCAAATGGCCCCGCCCCGAGAGACCACTGAGCTGACCTGCGGCACTCACGTGGGTGGGCACCAGCAGCAGCACCAGGGCCAGGGCCAGCAGCACCAGCACTATCCACAGGAGTATGTGGAGAACAATCACGCCTTCTCCCCCCTGCTTTTTGGGGTTGCCCTGAACACCATACCGGCAGCTTTTCGCCACCATGAGCGCTTCCCGGCACCCGAGGATGGCCCATCGGGCAGTGCCCTGGCAGAGTCCACAGGAGGCAAGGGGATCCGAAGGGGACGAGTCCCGGCTCGGACCGCACCTGCCGCCACGGCCGGCACCGGCGCCAGCACCTGCGCCGGCCCCTTCCATGCCCAAGAGAAACCGTCGGCAATGGCCCTTGTGGCCCCTACCCGCTCAACGGCCTCCTCCTCCTTGACAGCACCGGTAATCAAGATGTCTGCCACCTGGTCCACCAGGCCATGGGGCAGTTCCACCCGACTCTTCAGCAGGGTTCGAATCAGTATGGCCTCGGAGAAGGCAGCGGCCACCTCGGGGTTGGCCAGTTGGGCCTCCAGGGCTTTGGCCTCATTAGGGTCCAAGGTGCCATCCAGGTACTCTTCGATCCGCAAGTCCAGGTTCATGTCCACGTTGCACCTCCACCCAGTTGCGGACCCAGCACCTCCCGGAGTCGGGTCCGGGCCCTGAAGAGTCGAATTTTCACCGTGTTGGCAGGCATCTCCACGGCATCGGCCATCTCCGAAACGGTCATCCCCTGCCAGTAGTGCATATGCAGCAGCGCCCTGTCCTGGGCCGCCAGCTCCGACAGGCTCAAGTGCAGCAGATGGGCCTCTTCTCTGCTTGACGCCCCATCCTCCATCAAGTTGCCCCCCTCCTCGTCACCCGTGAGGCCACTCTCCTGGGACTCATCGTCGGTTCGTCCACCGGTGAGAGCTAATCCCGGCAGGCGCCGCAGACAAACGTTGTAACCAATGCTGGCCAACCAGGGCTCCAGGGGCCGGCAGCTGTCAAAACGATTGAGGTACCGATGCACTCGAAGAAACGTCTCCTGCGTAGCATCCTCGGCCTCGGAGGCGTTTCTGAGCATTCGCAGACTCAGCCCGTAGACCTGCTTGGTGAAGCGCCTGGCGAACTCCCGCCACGCTCGATGCTCGTTAGCGCGGCATCGCCTCACAAGGTCTGCGTTGGATATGGCTGCAAGCTCCATCCTTCCCCTCACGAAGAACCATATCCCGGCCTGCGTGAAAGGGTTTCAGGAATTCGAACGGGGTGCGATCTGGAGGCTGGCCGCTTATACCGACTCGCCCCTGGCGGCTTTGAGCATTTCGGCCTGGAAGTATGTCCGGACAGCGGAGAGCAGTTCGTCCATGTCGCCCTCCATTATCAACTCCAGCTTGTACAGCGTGACGCCAACCCGGTGGTCGGTAATCCGGTTCTGCGGGAAGTTGTAAGTTCTAATCCGTTCGCTGCGATCGCCGGACCCGACCTGAGCGCGACGGCTGTCACGCATCTCACGGTCCTTGGCCTCCTGCTCGGCCTCGAAGACCTTCGAACGAAGCAGCTTCATGGCCTTGGCCCTGTTCTTGTGCTGGGACCGCTCGTCCTGGCAAGCAACCACGATGCCCGTGGGAACGTGGGTCATACGCACGGCCGAGTCAGTCTTGTTCACGTGCTGACCGCCAGCGCCAGAAGCACGGTAGACGTCCACACGGATATCTTCCTCTCGGAGCTCAACATCAACGTCATCGATCTCCGGAAGAATAGCCACGGTCACCGCCGAAGTGTGAATTCTCCCCTGGGCCTCGGTCTCAGGCACCCTCTGCACACGGTGAACACCGCTCTCGTACTTGAGGTAGCTGTAAACCTGGCGGCCGGAAATCAGAATGACCACTTCCTTGACACCCTTAAGCTCGGTGTCGTTCACATGGGTCAACTCGACGGTCCACCCCATACGTTCAGCAAAGCGGCTGTACATCCTGAAGAGATCGGCAGCAAAGAGTGCGGCCTCCTCGCCCCCAGTACCTGCACGGACTTCGAGAAAGATGTTCTTGTCATCCATGGGGTCTTTGGGAAGCAGCAGCACCTCTATCCTCTGCTCTAAATCCTCCCGCACCGGAGTCAACCGCTCAATCTCCCCCTTAGCAAGGTCACGCATCTCCTGGTCTGAGTCCGAGAGCAGAACCTGCGCCTCCTCCAGGGCATCGCACGTCTCCCTATACTCCCGATAGGCAGCGACTATGGCCGCAAGACCGGACTGTTCCTTGGCAATTGAAGCGTAACGGCGGGGATCGGCCTGCACCGAGGGATCGCTCATCTGGTCGGTCAGTTGTTCGTAGCGCTGTTCAACTTCACGCAGTTTCTGGAACATCAACTCCCTCCAAATGACTCACAAAGGTCTCGAACGAGCCGAACTCACGAGGCTCCTCGTCATAAACAGGAGGGCGGCCCGCATTCAAATCCTCTTCGGCCTTGATACTCGCCTGCAGACTGGCAAGAGCCACCTCCAGTTGGGCGTCGTCGGGCTCTCTGGTGGTGATCTTCTGGGTCATGAGTCCTGGCACCACCAAGAGAAAGAGCAGTTTGCTCTTGGGATAACGGCCCGAGAGCTTTATGACCTCGTAGGCTATGCCGCCAATGGGGAACAGCAGCACCAGTTTCACCAGCACGAAGACCACCTGGTTTACCCAGACCGCCTCGTGAACAGCGGGGAAGAAGGGAAAGAGCAGAGCAAAGACCACAATGGCCACAAGCACCACGATGAGCAGGAAGGAGGTGCCGCAACGGGGGTGCAGTCGGGTGTGCTTCTTGGCATTCTGCACTGTGAGCGCCTGGCCATGCTCATAGGTGTGGATGCTCTTGTGCTCGGCCCCATGGTACTCAAAGGTCCGCTTGATGTCGGGCATGAGACTGATTAGAGCCAGGTAGCCAATGAAGATCGAGAGCTTGATCAGGCCGTCCACAGCATGGAAAGTCAGACTACGCCCCCCAGCCAGGGCCTCCGAGTCCAGCAGCCAGCCCAACCCCAGGGTCAGCACGTGCGGTAGCGCCGCAAACATGGCAAAAGCAACAAGAACGGCCACCACCATGGTTATCCATAGAGGTGATCCCTCCTTCTTGGATGGTTTCGCCGATGGATCGACCACGGGCCCGGCCTTCGCCTCGCCCGAGGGGCCGCTTCCCCCTTCCTTGGCGTACTTCTCTTGCACTTCCGCGGAGAACGCAAGAGCGCTCATGCCGTTATGCATGGTCTCGCCAAGGGTTACGATGCCTCTGAAAAAGGGCCAGCGCAGGAACCGCCATCGCTCAGCCAGAGGCAGCCACGGGCGCTGCCTCACGACCAGCGAACCCTGGGGTGCCCGGCACACAACGGCGAAGTGCCGAGGGGATCGCATCATGACCCCCTCGATAACCGCCTGACCGCCTACCTTCGTAGGTGCCATGGGTACCAGCTTCGTGTGAGGAATAGAACCGAGAAGCTACTTCGTGACTCGGCCGTACTTGCGGTTGAACCGGTCTACGCGACCCTCGGCATCCAGCAGCTTCTGCTTGCCCGTGAAGAACGGGTGACACTGGGAGCAGATTTCCACCGAGAAGTTGCCCTTGGTCGACCGGGTCTGGACCACGCTGCCACAGGCACAGGTGATCGTCGTCTCTGCGTATTTGGGATGGGTGTTCTCTTTCATAAGCCTACCTCTTCAAAACGGGGGCGGATCCTACCCTCAATGGTTCATGGAATCAAGGAATTCCTTGTTGGAGTCGTATTTGCTCACGCGGTCCAGCAGGAACTCCATGGCGTCGATAACGTTGAGCGGATGCAGAAGCTGCCTCAGAATCCAGACCCGGTTCAGCACGTCCGGGGAGAGTAGAAGCTCTTCCTTTCTGGTGCCCGACTTGTTGATGTCCAGGCAGGGGAAGATTCGCTTCTCCATGAGCTTCCGGTCCAGGTGCATTTCGCAGTTGCCCGTGCCCTTGAACTCCTCGAAGATCACTTCATCCATTCTGGAGCCCGTGTCGATGAGCGCCGTGGCGATAATCGTCAAGCTGCCGCCATCCTCGATGTTTCTTGCCGCACCAAAGAAGCGCTTGGGCTTGTGAAGGGCGTTGGAGTCCACACCGCCCGAGAGAATCTTGCCCGAGGGCGGCACCACCGTGTTGTAAGCTCTGGCCAGACGAGTTATGGAGTCGAGCAGAATCACCACGTCTCGCTTGTGCTCCACAAGCCTCTTGGCCTTCTCGATGACCATCTCGGCCACCTGCACGTGACGCTGAGCAGGCTCATCGAAGGTCGACGAGATAACCTCGCCCTTCACCGAGCGCTCCATGTCCGTGACCTCCTCAGGGCGCTCGTCGATGAGCAGCACCATGAGGTAGACCTCCTTGTGGTTCGATGCAATGGCGTGCGCTATATCCTGCATCATCACCGTCTTGCCCGTTCGGGGAGCCGCCACGATGAGCGAACGCTGTCCCTTGCCCTGCGGGCAGAGCAGGTCGATTATCCTCGTGGTGAAGTTCCGGGGGCTGAACTCCAGATCGAAGCGCCTCTCAGGATAGAGCGGCGTCAGGTTGTCGAAGAGCACCTTCGTCCTGGCAACGTCGGGATCCTCGTAGTTGATGGCCTCAACCTTCAACATCGCGAAATAACGCTCGTTCTCCTTGGGAGGCCTGATCTGCCCCGCCACGGTGTCGCCCGTCCTAAGGTTGAACTTCCTTATCTGCGACGGAGAAACGTAGATATCGTCCGAGCCCGGGAAATAGTTGTAGTCCGGCGATCGCAGAAAGCCGAAGCCATCAGGAAGCACCTGAAGAACACCCTCGCCAAATATCGACCCGTTCTTCTCAGCCTGCGCCTGCAGCATCGCAAAAATCAGGTCCTGCTTCCGCATTCCCCTGGCACCCTCGATGCTGAAGTCCTTCGACATCTCAATCAAATCGCCGATCTTCTTTCTCTTGAGCTCTTGCAGATTCATTCTTACTCCATTACCTTGTTGGGAAAGATTTGAGGATAACCTCGTTTGAAATAACCCAGCGGGAGGCGACCAATGAAGTGCCGCCTCGACCCGTTGGGGGTCACAAACCAAAACACAAGCCAACCGCCTCGAAACAAACCACCAGTCGAACTCCCGTATTACTTGATCTTACTGGGAGGAGGACCAGAAGAGCGGAAGCAAGCTCCTCGGCGGGCGTTAGAGGATTCGAACCTCTGACCTACGGCTCCGGAGGCCGTCGCTCTATCCATCTGAGCCAAACGCCCCGAGTCAACACCGGGCCACTCTATGGGCCACATCAGCCAAGATGTCAAGCTTATTTCGCCAGAATTGGAGGCACCCAGGATTCCAAATGCACCCGTCGCAGCCTGCCCGGCCGAAACCTACTGAACGTCGTCGCCCTGCTCGATGACATCTTCATCCGTCGCAGGAGCTTCCTGGGAAAGCGACGTTATCTCGCCCCGCAACATCAACATCTTCTTGTCACCACGAACAGTGTGCCTCGTCACATCGCATGCGATGTTGCACGGCGATGCCTCGTCCTGACCAGGATAGCATGGCACATATGGCGGCGAACTCTTGTTCAAGCAGCACTCATCCGGGGTAATATCATACGACACAAGACAACCACGGCAAACTTTAATCGGGAAGGTGTAGGGCGTAGAGTGAACCTTCGTGCCATCGGTAAGATAGCCCTCCATCACAATCTCCACACTCAAATACCCCGCTGACATTATGGGGTCGAAGGCCATGTCCACGTCCAGTGCCAGACCCACCGACGGCGGCACCAATTCTATGGCAACAACGGCGTTAACCGCATTGGCAATGAACGAGGAGGCCGGCTGATACACCGACTCTGGAATACGAAGGCCGCCCGGAAGATCCAGCGTCCCGTCGCCATCGATATCCAGACCCTCGTTGCCAAAGTAGGGCCCCCTCAATAGATCGTTGTCTATCTTGTAGGTCAACCAGGCCCCGGTTATGGTAACCTCGTTGGTCTCAATCTGGAGGTTCTCCTCGCTCTTGCCCACAGCACCCTCGATGCTGGGCAAACGGGAGCCCACAACCACGTAGGCCAGATACTGGTTGGTCTGCAGCAGGTCCATGACCCCCAAGGTCTGGTATACCTGCTGACCACCACCCTGCGCCGCCTGTGGCAGGCACTGCTGCTGCCTCGATACGCGCTGGTTCCCCTGGATGAATATCGCCCCTGGGTCCTCAGCCACACAAGCCGACACAAACATAACCGATACTAACGCTAATAGGATCCTCGAGTTCATGCTCCACCCCGCTGGCATCCACCTGAACCTTAATTCAGAGGAGCCGGTTCAGCAAATTTTCCGCACGCTTTTTCTCCAGGCGAAGCGGCCGGGGGCATCCCCACCCCTCCAATACAACCCACTCCACCTGGCCTTCAACAGCCTTCTTGTCCAACTCCAGCAACGATAACAGCCTCTCCCCATCAGACGCCGACAGCCCATCCACAGGCCAGAAACCCGCACGCCTCGCCAGCGCCACAATTTCCTCCTCCACCCTAGGCTCCAACATACCCTCCAGCCTGGAGACCCCCGCCGCTACCACCAGCCCAGCACCCACACAAGCACCGTGGGGCAAACCAAAACCCTTGGTCGCCTCCAAGGCGTGCCCAAAAGTGTGGCCCAGATTCAGCATCCTACGCCGGCCGAACCTCTCCTCCAAATCCCCATCCACAAACCGCAGCTTGGCACCAATGGCCCGGCGCACCATCGTCTCGAACCTCCCCTCGGCCATGAGCCCCCCCACGGTGGCACCCCCGCACCTTGCCTCAGCCAGTTCCGCAGCCCACCCCGCAAGCTCCTTGTCCCCGGTCAATATGCCCACCTTCATGATCTCACCCGCCGCCGACCAGTGGCCCCCCACAGCACTCACCAGCGTTGGCATCGACACAAACACCCCCGCAGGCAACCGAACCACACCCAACATGTTCTTGGCACCACAGCAGTTCACCGCACACTTCCCTCCTATGGCCGCATCCACTGCCGCAAGAAGCGTCGTAGGAACCAACACCACTTCAACTCCACGCATGAACAGAGCACATGCAAGCCCAACAGCATCCATAGTGGCCCCTCCACCCGCCACTACAACCCCCACTCCCCTGTTCACACCCGCACCCATCAGCTGCCCGGCAAACTCACGGATGAACTCATAATCCTTGACCGCCTCGCCCCCGGCAACCTCCAAGACCGCCCTGGCCTGGCAGCCCTTCCCAATGGCACTCCGGCTCTCGGCCGGCACACCACGGTCCATAACCAGCACTCTCTCACGACCCGACAGAGTATCGCCGACAAAGGACCCCAGCTCCGCCCAGAGGCCTTCGTACGCCCCACAGCCTGAGACCACCACTGGTGATACCCTCCCTCCCTGGGAGAGCCAACCAGGCCCCGTCCCGCTGATGAGCACATCGCCGGGAACAAGGTCCACTTCCCCTATTCGTGCAACACCTGCCACGGACTCCATAAGGCTCAGCCTGCTAACATCCAAAGTCCAGTCTGCCATCTCGTAAAGATGCTTGCGCTCGTGCATAAGCTCACGAAGCCCCTCCGCCAGGCTTTCCGCACCCTCCAGAAGAGGCCTGCCGCCGTCACGCCCGCAGCGCCTGGCCAACTCCTCCAGGTCACAGTGCAGATAGACCGTTCTGCAGCGCCCCAGGACCATCGCCCTTGCCTCAGGGTCAGTGAGTGTCCCTCCACCCAAGGCCAGCACCTCGGGTGGTGAATCGCTCCCCAGAAGCTCCGCCAGCACCATGCGCTCGGCCTCCCGGAAAGCCCCAAGGCCACGGGTGCGGATGAACTGCGCCGCATTCAGCCCGAACCGTTGCGCAACGGCCTCATCGAGATACACCACCCTCAGCTCGGTGAGTCGCGACAGCCACCTGGCAACGCTGCTCTTGCCGGCACCGGGCATCCCGGTCAACACAAGTGGTCGCTTGGTATTGGTATGGTTCGGCGCTGGAAGAGGGTCGTTGCTCACTCGATTAGTCGGCGTCGGTTCGGACCTTGGAGGCCTGACGGTTCACTATTCTTGGCGTTACGAAGATGAGCAGTTCCGAACGGGAGTCCTTCTCGGTGCTCGACTTGAACAGCGGCCCGATGAGAGGAAGATCCGCCAGGAACGGCACCTTCTTGTGGCCCCAAGAGCTGTTGCGGGTGTAGATACCACCGATTACCGTGGTGTCGCCATCCTTCAGCAGCAACGTAGTGTTGGCCTCCTTACGCCTGATGGTGGGGTTGCCGTTGGCACCCGTCTGCGAGAAGTCCGGCTCGTTCTTGGTGAGCTGGATCTTCAACATGATGTTCCCATCCTGCGTCACATGAGGCGTCACCCTCATCTGAAGCTGTGCATCAAAGAACTGAGTGTTGACGCCCTGCGCCGAAACCACGCTCACCGGGAAAGAGATGCCCTGCTGAATCGTCGCCTCAGAGTTGTCCAGGGTACTGATCTTAGGCGCCGAGATGATCTTCACAGAACCCTCGGACTCCGCCGCAGAGAGCCTTATTGCCAAGTTCGCCGCCCCGCCGATGCTGCCCAGCGTCATCCCGATGGCACCGCCGGCCCCCTGGCCTGTTGCCGCCGGCAGATTCACTGCGAAGTTCGGGTTCGCCGGCGTGAAGAGCCCGGACGTTGTCGCCGATGCGTCGGAGGCACCGCCCGCTAGTCCAATTGAGGCCGGGAAAATCAGCCCCGTAGAATTCCCCAGGGTGGGAGACATGGCCGCATAGCCGCCCCACTGAATGCCCAGGTCCTTGCTGTACTCGCGGCTCGCCTCGACGATTCGAGCCTCGATGAGCACCTGCGGAGTCTGAGCATCAAGGCGCCGCACCAGATCCTCGATGGCAGTCACGTGCTCTTCGATGTCCTTCACGATAAGTGTGTTGGTTCGCTTATCCACCGAAACCGACCCCTTGTTGCTCAAGATGCCCTTGATCTGGTCGGTCATGTTCTCCGCCGAAGCGTAGTTCACAGGAATCAGCTTCACCTGGAGCTGCTTGAGCTCTGCCATCTTCTTCTTCTTCTCAAGCTCCATCTCGTACTCTTTCTGAATATCGCCGACGGGAGCCACCCTGATGATGCCCTGCTCTTTCACATAGTCCAGGCCGCTCGACTTCAGAATCATGTCCAGCGCCAGATCCCACGGAACATCCTCAAGATAGAAGGAGACCTTGCCCTTCACCTTCTCGCTGGTGACGATGTTGACGCCGCCAACCCTGGAGAGGAAGGCCAGCACGTGCTGAATGTCGGCGTCCTTGATGGAGAGGTTGATTCTCTTGCCAGTGTACTTCTTCTTCTTCTTACCGGGCTTGGGGTTCAGCACAGAGAAGGCCCCGTCCCCACCTCCGGAAACGGCCAGCCCCACGGCACCACCGCCCACAGGCATCCCACCCGACGGCATGCCGACGTCCTGGCTTCCACCAGCGCCAACACCCTCGGGATAGACCCCAACAGCCTTTCTTGCCCCGGCAGGCGACCCGGAACCCTTGGCGGCCTTGGCGCTCTTCTTGCCACCGCCCTGGAAGCTCCAAACCAACCCGCCGCTTCCCTCCTTGACCTCATGGGGAGCAGCACTTCTCAACTGCACCGCCACCACCGTGGTCTCAGGATCAGCCGAAGAACGGTATGACGAAACGGAGACGATGGGCCCAGCGAAGTCCGATGTGTCCAGAGTCCTCTCCAATGCCGCAGGAATCGCCGTGGCCGGAAGCAGCAGCTCGTACTCTGTGCTGCTCTTCTTCACCATGCGGTACGCTGCCTTGCCCTGAAGCCGAATCTGCACCTGGGACTCCCCGGCACTCTCGTCGAACTCGACGCCGGTCACACGAGCCTGCCGGCCTGTATCGCCCTTTGCGCCCGCCTCGGCTTCCTTGCGCTCCGCTGCCTGCTTCTCAAGCTCCGCTGCTCGCCGGGATGCCTCCTGAGCCTGCTTCTCAAGCTCCGCTGCCCGCTTCGACTCCACGTCGGCACGCCTGGCCTCTGCCACAGCGTCCCCCTTGAGCCTGGCTAGCTCGCCCTTGACCTCTTCCAACTCCTCCTTGAGCTCGTCGTTCTCGGCCCTGGCCTTCTCGGCCTCAGCCAGCTCCGCCGAGAGACGCGCAACCTCGGAACGCTGAGCCTCCAGCTCGGTTGCTTTGCCCTTGAGCTCTGCGTTCTGCTGCTCCAGCTTCTCCAGCCTCGCCAGTCGCTCTTCCGTATCAGCAACGCCCTCAGCGGCCTTTCGAGCCGCAGCGGCCTCACGCTCAAGCTCGGCTACTCTAGCCTTTCCAGCCTTAGAATCCTTGAGGGCCGCTTCGAGATCCTGCACCCTGCGGGCCAGACGCCTGGCCTTCTCCAATTCCTCTTTGGCAGCGGATGTCTTCACAGCCTCACGCCGTGCAGAATCAAGCTCGTCCCTGGTGGAGGCCAACTCCTTCTCCAGGGCACCCTTGCTCTTCATGGCCGTCCTCAGCTTCTTGAGCTCGGCCTCCAGTACCGCCGTGCGCTCAGCCGCAAGCTTCAACTGCGCAAGCTGGGCATTCAAAGAGTCCCGCTCGCGAGCAACTTCATTCAACTTGCTATTGCTGCTCTTCGAAGCGCGTGCCAGCTCAGCTTCACGCTTTCTGGCCGCATCCAGCTCTCTCTTGAGCTGCTCCGCACGAGCCCTGGCCTCGTCACCAGCCTTGACCTGCCCCTCAAGCTCACGAATTCTCTTCTCGTGACCCTTGTTCTCCGCAGTCACCGCCGTGGTCGTCTTCGCACTGGCCTCCAGCCTTTTCACCGTGCCGCGCAACGCCTTGTTCTCCTCCTCCACACGCCTGGCCTCAGCCTCCTTGCGGGCCGCCTCAGCCTCCAACGCCTTGGCACGCTCCTGGCTCTGCTCCGCCTTGCGGGCCAGAGCCTGCATCTCCTTCTCAAGACCAACCAGCTTCTTCTCCGCACCCGCCAAAGCGCCGGTTCTGTCCTTCAGGGCCTTCTCCCTGCTCTCCAGCTCCGCCTTGAGCTGCTGGTAGTTCTTGTCCTGTGCAGCACTCTTCTTACTTTCCAGCGCCTTCACCTCTTTTCGAAGGCGATCGACCTTTCGCTCCTCATCCTTGCGCTGGGCCACCAGCCGCTTCAGGCTCTCCTTCTCCAGCTCAAGCTGAGCCTGCAACTGCTCCGCAAGATCCTTCTGCTGAGAGAGCTCCTTCTCCACCCCACGCTTCTGGTTGGCCGCCTTCAGCCGCTCGTTCTCCAGAGAGGCCAGCTTCTCCTGCTGCTGCTTGTATCGAGCCTCAGCCTCACGGATGTTCCGCTCAAGCTTGGCACGGTCCTGCTCAGTCCTGGCAACCTCTTTGGCAAGCTTGTCCTTACGGCCCGCCAGCTCCTCCAAAGCCTTGCGCTCAGCTTCAAGCTGCGCCGCACTGCGCTTAATCTCTGATATCTGACTCTCCCGCACCTCTTTGGCATGCTCGGCATTCTCGTTGGCCAGTTCCTTCTCCCTCGCCTCACGCATGGCCGCAAGACGCAACTCCTCCTGCCGGTTGGCCTCCTCAAGGGCCGCACGACGGGCCTCCTCAGCCTCCACGGCCTTGCGAGCCGCTTCCAACTTCGCATTCAGCGCATCGGAACGAGCCTGCGCCGACTCGGCAATTGCCCTCTCGTTCTCCTCGCCGGCCTGCAACGCTACTGCAAGCTGAGCCTCTCTTCGGGACGCCTCAGCCTTCGCCTGCTCCAATGCTTCCTGTACCGCAGCCATCTCCGCAGAGAGCTGCTCGATCTTCTTCCTGTACTCGGCCTCGTTGCCCGAATTGGCCTCCATGGCCCTCTGAGCACGCTCAGACTCTGATGCCAGCTCGGCCCTTCTCGACTCCTCCAACCTGGCCCGCTCCTCGGCCTCTCTTCGCTGACTCTCCAACTGCGCCTGCTGCCTCAATATCTCCAGCCGCTCGGCCTCCTTGACCGCAGCCATCTCAGCGGCCGCCTTAAGCTCCTCGGCCTTGCGCTGCTCCAGCTCCGCTGCAGCTCTGGCCTCCTCAGCCATTGCAACCGCACGCTCCAACGCCGCCTTCTTCGCCAGCTCCGCCTCCGTGAGCGCAGCCGCTGCTTCTCTTGCTGCCTCCAGCCGACCAGCCTCGTCCCGCAAAGACTCCAGCCGCTCCTGCTCAAGCTGAGCCAGACGGTCCAACGCCGCCTTCTCCTCCAGAGCCTTGAGACGAGCCGCTTCTACGGCGTCGGTCTCCTCCATAGCCTTCATCTTCGCCGATTCGGCCTGCGCACGGTATCGCTCAGCCTCAACTCGGGCCTCCTCTATCTGCTGACGAAGACCCTCCTCAGCAAGACGCTTCTCACGCGCCTCCGAGGCCAGCTTCTCCTCCAGCAGACGAGCCGTCTTCAGCTCCTCAAGCAGTGCCTGCTCTCGCTGCAACAGCCCCTCCAGGTGAGCCCCCTCGGAACTCCCCCTGGCCGCAAGACGCCGCCCTTCACCATCCACCACCACCAGAATCTCCCCGTTCCTCGCCTGGACATCGTAGGGAACGTCCTTCTCGAAGGTGATGATGACCCGGGCAAACTCGCCTCCCTCTCTGCTGAAGGCCAGCGTCCCTATCTGGGTTATCACGCCGTTCATCACCTCGATAGTCCCGTTCAGCTCGCCGATATCGCCTGCCGCGATGTCGATGAGTAACCGGGGCGGTTCGGACAGGCGGAAGACGTTGAAAGTAGGCGTCTCCGAGCCGGTAATGCGCACTAACGTCGCCGCCGGATCCTCCGTAACCGTGATGCTCTGCAACTGGTTACGGGGGGGCGCACCAAACGCAGGTGCCGCAAGTGCCAGAGCCAAGAAGGCAAATAGTACAGTCAGCCGTTTCCTCATGGATATCCCTCATGATCTCAGTCCACAGGTTTCCACTCTGCGGACCAACGCCGACTCTAGCCCGGGTCAATCAACGTCGCAAAAAAACGGACGAAATTTCTCCCGTCCCCCCTGACCCCGACACCACAACAAACGCCCACACCACTCACCCCCGAAACCAACGCCGGAGAGAGACCCACGCACCATCCCCGTGGGTTGGAGCCAGGTAGACCACGGATGGCCTCAATTGCAGGCTCTGTAGTCTTCAAACCATTATTTTGAATTATTATATCTTAGACAAAATTTGTGACAACCATAACGCAGGCATGGGATACTACCACTGGGAAGTTCTCTTTTGCGTAGGCCAGCACCGCATCGTCGAATGAACCATCCTGGAACCAGACCGCTCTTATCCCGGCCGCTTTGGCCAGGGGCAATATCGACAAGGTCACCTTGGGAGGAACCACGAAATTGAGAAAGGCAATCTCCTGCGTCAGCTCCTTCACGGAAGGCACCGCTGGAATCCCCTCGATCTCGGCCTCTTTTGGGTTAATAGGGATCATTGAGTATCCCTTGTTCACCAGGTTCTTCAGGATGATGTTGCCGTACTTCTCAGGATCGTTTGATGCGCCGACCAGCGCAATGGGCAGAGCCTTCGTCCTCAACGACTCCATCACTTCGGCATGCACGTTCCCATTTCCCATCATCGGACTCCTCCATATACATTAAGTAGGGGTGCGAGCCAAGGGCCCGGCTCCTCCAATAACCGACAATCCGCTTAGGGCCCTTCGGGCACCCGCCAGCCAAACTCCACAAGGTCCGAAACCCTGGTCTTGGCCAACTCAGTGAATAGAAGCTCCCTGGCTCGCCCAAGGGAGATGCAAATGGGGCAAACAGCCAAATCCCCCGTGCAGAGCCTGGACTCCCTCTGGCAAGAATAGAGCGGCTCCTCTGCCTCGCATGCACTTACAATATCGGCAAGGCTGATATCTTCCGGGCTGCGCCCAAGAGAGAACCCTCCCAGCTTGCCCTTCTTGGAGCGAAGCACCCCGGCATCGGCAAGTTTGTGCAGCACCTTGGTGAGATAAGTCTCCGAGGCCCCAATAGCATTCGATAGGATCGACGCCTGAACAGGAGCCGAAAACTCCTTGTGCGCCAGATACCAGACCGCATGTATCCCCATCTCACTCGACATGCTCAGCTTCATGCCCACCCCTAGTCCGGCTAACCTTCGACACTGTGAACCCCGTCGTCAAGTGCAAAGAAGCAGAAGAGTACCGGACTACTCCCGACGGCGAACTCCTTGCTTTTCGTCCGCAAAAAAAGCAGCATGAGACCGCCAAGTGGAAGACCCCGGGCCTCTGGAGGCTCGACAGTTTCTCTAATCCAATCGAGGTGGTTCTAATGCAACGAGTATGGCCGATATTGGTAGTGGCTGCGGTAGTGGCCGCCTGTTCAGCTCCCGACAAAGGGGAGCCCGTTGTTGATGTGGCCGCTGGCGATAGCAAAGACCTGCTCATGGATGACACCGAAGGGCCCGCCGATCTGCAACTCCCCGATGCTGCCGATGCACTCAACGAAGTAGCGCAGGATGTGCTGACCCCTCCGGACACGGCCGATGTCGTGTGCATCCCGGACTGTGCCGGCCGGGAGTGCGGCGAGGATGGCTGCGGCGGGCAGTGCGGCAAGTGCCCCATGGCGGCGCCTATCTGTAACGAGGGTCGCTGCGAGGTCAAGTGTGAGCCTTCGTGCCAGGACAAAGAGTGCGGTGACGATGGCTGCGGTGGCTCCTGCGGCAACTGCCCCGGTGCGGCCCCTTTCTGCGTCCAGGGCATGTGCGCTGTCTCTTGCGACGCCGACTGCACAGGCAAGAACTGCGGCGATGACGGATGTGGCAACTCCTGTGGAAGCTGCGAGCCTGGTTGGGACTGCGTTGAAGGAAAATGCTCCTGCGAACCCGTCTGCCTCGACCGTGAATGCGGGGCCGATGGCTGCGGAGGCTCCTGTGGAACCTGCCCCCAGACCGCCCCATTCTGTGTCCAGGGCTATTGCGAAGCCGAGTGCACCCCGAAGTGCACCGGAAAACAGTGCGGCGATGACGGATGCGGCGGCAACTGCGGAGCCTGCCCAACCCCTGCACACGAATGTATCCAGGGCATCTGTGTTTGTAAGCCCCAGTGCGCCGACGGCGCTTGCGGCGATGACGGATGCGGTGGCTCATGCCCCGCTTGCGACTGCGGACATGAGTGCATCGAGGGCTTCTGCCAGTTCACAGCCTGCGCCGGCAAACATTGTGGTGCCGATGGCTGCGGCGGTACATGCGGAACCTGTCCTCCAGGATTCTCATGCGGCCCCGACCAGACCTGCATGAGCTCCTGCGACCTGGCCTGCCAGGGGAAAGAGTGCGGGGCAAGTGGCTGCGGCGGTCTCTGCGGTACCTGCCCACCCGGAGAGCAGTGCAATGACTTCGGCCTCTGCGTGGCCCAGTGCATCCCCAACTGCTCGGGTAAGGTCTGCGGCCCCAACGGCTGTGGCGGCTTGTGCGGCACATGCTCCCCCGCTGCCCCATTCTGCGACCAAGGCGCCTGCAAAACCCAGTGCATCCCTCAGTGCGGCTCCAAAGTCTGCGGCCCCGACGGCTGCGGGGGTAGCTGCGGAACCTGCTCCGAACCCCTCACGTGCACCCTCGCCGGTACCTGCGGCTCACTCTGCGCCTCCTGCGGATACTACCCCGAATGCTACGACATCACCTTCGCCTCGGGCGACCTCGCCAAATGGACCATTGACGGCGCACAACTGCTCACCGCCTTTGGTCAAACCCTCGCCCCCACAGGCGACCGAATGCTCATGCTCACAACGGGAAACGGCGAAAACAGGATCGATACCGACTCGGCCACAGCCACATTCCAGAACTGCCTGCCTCCAGGAAGCTACATGGCTGTAATCACCTGGAAACTCATCTCGGAAGAGTTCCGGGAGTTCTGTGGCTCCAACTTCCAGGACTCCTTCGAACTGGAGCTTGTGCCCTTTGCCGGAGGTATCTCCAAGAAGAGCTATGGCATTGACTCACTCTGCGGTCCTGAAGACTGCACCGGATGCGGCAGCGAGTATCAAGAGCTGATTCAGTCCGACGTCGCCTTGGACCAGGGCGATGCCTGGGCAACTAACTGGAGGGAAGACTCTCTCCCCTTCACACTCACGGGCCAAGAGTCTCGATTCTCGCTGACACTGTCGGCCAAAGATGCCGGCGACAGCATCTACGACACAGTGGTCCTCATTGACCGTATCAGGTTCATCCCCTGCGCCGCTGCATGCGAGACCCTTGAGTGCGGCCCCAACCCCTGCGGCGAGCAGTGCGGAACGTGCCCCGTTGGAAGCACATGCATCTCCGGCACCTGCTGCAAACCGCAGTGCACCGGCAAAGAGTGCGGCAATGATGGGTGCGGCGGCTCCTGCGGAGCATGCGGCAGCCTAAGCATGTGCGTGGGCGGAGTATGCCAATGTAAGAACACCACCTGCTCAGACGGATGCTGCGAGGCCTGGGAGGTCTGCGGCGTGGCCAGCGGGAAGTGCTGCATGCCCACCTGCAACCAGCCCTGCGCTGCCGACGGATGCGGCGGAAAGTGCCCCGGAACAGGTGGCGCTACATGCTGCACAACCGTCGCAGACTGCAACGATAACAACCCGTGCACCATCGACACATGCTCCATGGGGCAGTGCAACCACGCTCCCAGCGGAGGCCCGGGCTGCTGTACCCCCTTCGCCTGGTCCGAGAACTTCGATGACGGCGTCGCCGACAACTTCACCTTCGTCAGCAGCGACCAGGGCTTCCCGGGACTGGGCGCTTCCTGGAACACAACCAACCTCTGTGGCAGCCACTCCCCCGACTATGCGCTCCACTTCGGCATGGCCAACTCCCTCTTCGGAACCGTTTGCGCCTACACCACTGAAGGATTCCCCATGCCCATCCCAGCCAGTGGCTCGGCTACCACGCCGGCCATTCAGCTCCCCGCCCAACCAACCCTGCTCAAGTTCTGGGTCTACCCCGACATCCTTGGTACCGCCGACATGGACCGCCTCGATGTCTCCATCGTCTCCGACATGGGCTCCTCAACCTCGGTCTGGTCCAAAGCCAACCTCCAGGGCGGCGTCGGAACCTATTGGACCGAAGTCACCATAGACTTGAGCTCCTACGCCGGTCAGTCCATCAACGTCAGGTTCTCTTTCGACTCGCTGGGATCCCTCGATGCAACCAAGACCGGCCCCAAATTCGACGATGTCCGGATAATGGGCCTCTGCCCTTAAAGCGCCGATTCGGTGGTCTAAAAATATGCGTGGAACCGGGCGTAGAACTCGCCATCGAAGCCGCCCGTAGCCTTGTCTCGGAAGTGAAAAGCAAGGTCCAGCCGGGCATCCCCGAATCGGAACAACAGGTTGGGGCCGACGCCATTGCTGGTAAGAGCGTCGTTGTCGCTGAAGAACCAGCTCTCCTGCTCAACTCCGACACACAACCATTTGCCCACGATGTTTGCCTGAAGATTTGTCATAAAATAGTAAAAGTTTTTCTCGGGACGAACCTCAATATGCTCCAGCGCCCAGAACCAGTCCACCGGAAGGTATATCCACACACCGAACAGCGGGATGTCGTCCTTGAACACCCACCCCGTGAAAGGAGAGAGGGTCAACCATGAGGCCACTTTGAAGTCCGCACCCAGGTAGACCATGGGCTTAATCCGGGATAAGTCCCCCGCCGCCAGGTCCGAGGCCGGCAAAAAGTGTGCTCCCATGGAGAACTCAGGGGTGATCTCCCTGGTCGTGTGCAGCAGCAGCTTGGTCCTCGCCGGGTGAAGCGCCATGGCCTCTCCGGCCCCCAGAGAACCCAGCAGAAAGGTCGAGAGAGCCGCAATTGCTAACTTTGTCATCATGTCGCCTGCTCAGCACCGGATTGCTCACGGTTGCCTACTCGTGCGGGAAGGTTGCGCCGCCCACCCACGGAGTCCCCCTTTCCCGTTTGGGGCGGCATGGTAGCCCGTTTTTTTCGTGGCGCAACGCAAAAAGCCCATGGCCAAACCCCTTTTCAGCTCCTATCACTGTTTGGCCCTGTGCCCTGCCGACCGCCTGCTGGCGCAAGGTGGCGCAAAATCGTTGTCGTTTGCCCACTCGGGGTGTAAAACCGGCAGGGTTGGCGTCCGGAGAGTAGAACCGGAAGGCTGCTGCTGTTAATAAATGATCGTATACCCAAAGGTTGGCCCGATATGGTCCGTCTCATCGCCGCCGCATTCGTTCTCCTCTCTGTCGCATGCACCACGGTTGTGGAGGAGCCCAACAACCTCGACTCCTTCAAGGTCACCTTCTCAGCGGGCGAAACCTTCGATACCGGGACTAAAGACTCCCCGGCTCCATACATCTCCGGAACCTCTTGCGACGTTGCGGCCTGCCCCAACAACGAAACCTGCGTCGGCTTCTGCTCTTTAACCGGGGCCCCCTGTGAAATGGACACCGAATGCCTTGACAACGACTACTGCGAGAAGATCTGCGCCCGGCCCGCCTGGATCGATATCGAAGCCCTGGGCATCGACGGGGAGCCGGTCTCCCTCAAGAAAGACCGCTGGGTCCGCCTGGCGGTAGAGCCCGGCGTGGTCCCGCCTCCCTTCCGGTACGCCAAGCTTACCAAGGGCAAAGCCTCCCAAGTGATGCTCTATATTTCGAGGGCCACCGGACCCAGCCATATCTGGGTCGAAGATGCCGGCGAGGGCCCCATGTCAGAGAAATATGGCGAGTGCAACAACAACATCGACGACGACGGTGACGGCTCCATAGACATGGCAGACCACCACTGCACCGGACCGGAAGACCCCACTGAGGCCGCTGCTACCTATGCCACCGGGCTCTCACCTACCCTCTACTATCAACACCCCACCACATGGCACCTGCAATACTCCGGTCCCCTCGTGGCGACATCCCCGCTTGAAGGCCAAAACGTCCGCGTGGACACAGGCTCGCTCGTGGTCACCAATGTTGTCTCCAATGGCTTCTACGTAACCGACCTGGATTATATGCTTGACGAGCTGCCTAATGGTCTGCCCGGGTATTATAATTCAATGTTTCTTTATACATTCAACAAGCCCAGCGACGTGAACTTTGGCGACACCATCTGCTACTACTCTGGCGGAGTCATCGAGTACCAGGGAAACACACAGATGACCAACCCCAGCTTCGAAGTCATGTCAAAAGGCAAATGTGCCAGTCGCCCCGATCTATCCGGGGCGTTCAAGGTGCCCGAACCCATCGACATCACCGATCTTGTCGTCCCCGAAGACCCATCCGCCGCTGATTTCAAGACGGCGCTCACCGCCAACGCTCTGGCCCTGGAGCCCTTTGAGTCTTCACTGGTCAAGCTTCGTAACGTTGCGGTCTCCACAAGATACGTGGCCTGTGACTCTGACATGGACGGGGAATACCCCAGCGGAAGCGATGACGCCCTCTGCAGGAACGAATGCCAGAATGACCCCTACTGCACCCAGCTAGAGTCCTTCTTCCAGTACTCCCAGCTTGCGGCCTATGCCGAGAAGGAGCCCGTGCAGGGCTCATCAAAGATCCCTGGCAAAAAGATTTACGTCGGGCTGGAAATGCTCAAGAAGAACAAGCCCCTCTCTATCCCATTCATCGGCGCCAAGGACCAGACCGGCAACTGCCCCGATATCGTCGACGTCACCACCGGGGCCATTGTCACCGAGAACCCGCACCGTGTACAGATTGGACAGACCTACTTCACTGAATACGCCTGCCCCGGTCTCTTCCTTAACTCGGTGGCAGGAACAATGAGACACATCTATTTCTGCAGCAAGACGC
This sequence comes from uncultured Myxococcales bacterium, assembly GCA_964593355.1. GTDB lineage: Bacteria > Myxococcota_A > UBA9042 > CAIXZC01 > CAIXZC01 > CAYTWV01. The sequence goes on along the minus strand of CAZQHM010000001.1, from coordinate 65,874 downwards.
CCGGAAGAAGAGAGGGCTGTACTCTTCAGATGCATATGGTCGTTCCTCGATTTGATAGTGATTTTGACCTTGCTAAATAGGTCACAGGTGTACCATTGGAGTGTATGAAATGAGACTCATTCAGTTCCTCCCCGTTATCGTTGCCATGGTGGCCATATCGGCCAGCTCTGCCTCAGCGGACGACCTGCCAGAACTTCCCGATGTTCCGGAAGCACCCGTGGCAGAGCCCAAAGTTGACGCCCCGAAGCCCGCTGCCCCCGTCATGCCCGTGGCAACCAGCGAGCACAAGAGCAACTCCATCTTCGACAAAACCTCCATCTCTTTCAGCTTCGCCGACGACAACCTCCTGCGAGACCCCGGCGAAACGCGCCGAAACAGCCCCGAGGCTTACTTCGGACAGCAAGGAATATCGGCCCTGGACAGGGTCGAAGAGAGCGCCTACCGCCGAAGCGAATCCAAGCTCAACATCTACAAGCAGTTCAAGGTGGGTAAGTGGCGCCCCGAGGGCGGCCTCAAGCTGCGCTTTGGCCCCGATGCCGATGGCAAGTACAACCTCAAGGACGATGGAACCTTCATCAAGCTCAACTTCGAGCCCAATCCCACCACCGCCGCCTGGCTCATGCTCTATCCCATAGACTCGGACAAGATGCGGCTTGGCTATCACTATGACATCTCCTGGGGTGGCTCCAATATCTTCCCCAAGAACTTCCGCAAAGGGCTCGTCCCCGGCGCTCAGCTCGGCTTCAAGGTCGGTGTGGTCGATGGCTTCGTGGGCATGAAGACCGCCCTCATCCGTTCACCATCTGAGACCATCCTCGAAACCCATGGCGGTAACTCCAACCAGTTCGTTGAGAGAGCCTACTACGGAGCGCTGGGTGGACTGGGCGTCGAATTTGTCCAGGGCCTCAGGCTTGACCTCTCGGGCGGTTACTTCGAAAAGGGCACCAACACCAAGCCGGGCGTCCTTGGCAAGCCCATCGTCAGCGGCGGTGGCTCGGCTCAGCTCTCCTACAAGACCGGAGGCAAGGTCGGCAACAAACTTGACCTGAGACTCTACCTGGAGAACCCCGAAGCGGCACCCCTCCCCGACGATTCGAACTACACCACCGACTTCGGATTCGAAGCGGCCCTGGAAGGCACCGCCCTCGTACAGACCCTGGCCGACCCCGACCGCTATCGCTCCACCCGAAACGAATGGTCCAAAGCGGCCTACTTCAGCACCGGCGTCCGCTTCCAGAAGCTCAGAATCCACCTGGACACCATCTACCGCGAGCTAACCTACATCGTCTTCAATGTACCCGGGTTTGACCCCTACAACGCAGTGCTCGAAGATGCGGCCCTGACTCCGGAACTCTTCGGCTCGCTCTCCGTGGACTACTTCATCGAATCCCTGGGCCTGACCCCCGCCCTCACCGTGGGCGTGCTCATGCCCTCCACCTTCAAACCCACCGTGTCCGGCGTCAAAGTGGCCGGCCCCTATGCCGAAGAGGTCTCCTCGGGACTCCAGAAGGTTGTGGTCCGTGGAACCAACGCCGGCGACTGGGATATTCTCCCCGTGGGCGAAGAGGAGATGATGGTCTTCTTGGCTAAGTTCAATCTCAAACTCAATATTGGAAGCAATTTCTTCGTTATCGGAGAAGTATCCTACGGTAGAGACCCTAACTTCGCTCAGGTCGTGCTAGATGAGCGGGGCCACGCCATCCGAAAATTCGACGACCCCGACAATATCGGCTTTGGCGCCATAGCTGAGTTCATATTCTAGCCCCGCGCTTGGGCACCTCCCCGCCAACGCTAACGCCAACTCCAACCCATTGCAGGGGGCATAGCTTGCTTCAACGGGATGACACCATCTTCGCAACCGTAACCGGTCAAGGTCGGGCCGGCGTTGCCATCGTAAGAATCAGTGGCCCCCTTGCCTTGCATACCCTCAACCGCCTCTGCCCCCCAGGGGCTCCACCCCACGCTACCCTGCAGTTGCGACACCTGCTGGACCCATTCACCGGCACAATCCTCGATGAAGCCCTGGTGGCCGCCTTCTTCCCCCCACGCTCATACACCGGCGAACAGGTCGTGGAACTCAACATCCACGGCAACCCCGTCCTGCTCAGACACCTGCTGGCGCTGCTCACACAACTCGGCCTGCGACCAGCACAGCCCGGCGAGTTCACCCTCCGGGCATTCCTCAACGGCAAAAAAGACCTCGCCCAGGCCGAAGCCGTCAACGACATCGTCAACGCCTCCAGTGTGCCAGCTGTGGCCATGGCCGCATCGAGCCTCGCAGGTAGCCTCTCAAGTCGCATCTCTGACCTGGGTGCCCGCCTTCTCGAGACTTTGGCCCGCATGGAAGCAGAGATTGACTTCCCCGAAGATGTCCCCTCTACCCCGCCAGAAACCGTCGGGGAGGAGCTGCTAGGCCACATAGCAACAATCCAAGGGCTTCTACAAGGTTTCCAAAGGGCCCGTTTCATCCGCCAGGGCTTCCGTATTGTGCTCGCCGGAGCCCCCAACGCCGGAAAGAGCTCCCTCTTCAACGCCCTCGTGGGTCACCAAAGGGCCATAGTAACAGCCGAACCAGGCACCACAAGAGACTACATCGAAGAGTGGTTGCCCTCTGCCGAAGTGCCCGTGCTGCTCGTGGACACGGCAGGAATGCGCCAGGTAGACTCCCTCGCCGAAGCAGCGGGAGTCCAGAGATCGTTGGAACAGCAGCAAAACGCCGACCTGCTCCTGGTGGTCTGGAACCCCCTGGATCCCAACTCGGCACTGACCGCACTGGAGACCGCCCAAAGCAACCCCGCAAACCTCTTTGTGGCCACACACCTCGACACCTGGGCCAGTCTCCACTCGCCCCACCACGAGACCCTCCCCAATGAACTGATTCCACCACAACTCCAACCGTCGCAGAGACTCTCCCTTGCCCGCTCCATGGCCATCTCCTCAACCTCCGGGGCCAACCTGCAAGAGCTCATCTCAGCCCTGCTCAACTCCGCCAGGCAGGCCTGTTTGGGCCACAATGGTACTCTCCCGCTCATTGCCAATGAGCGCCAGGCCGCATCACTTCAAAGCGCTGCCCAAATCCTCGAAGAGGCCCTGGAAGGTTGCCACCATCTGCCCCTTGACATAATCTCCTCCCTCGTGCGACGAGCCCTGGATGACTTGGGAACGCTGATCGGTAAGAGCCTCACCGATGAAGTATTGGACAATATTTTCTCAAGTTTCTGTATTGGAAAATAGGATGAATCAACGACTACCGATTGTAAGATTATCACTTCTGGTGCTGGCAACTATCGGCGCCGTCTCCTTCTGCCAGTGCCCCTGCGGCGACCCCAGCCACCACGGCAGGCCCGCCGAGAGCAACACCGAGGATCGGCCCGGTCATCCCCACACCGCCCAAACCGAAACCGATACCGCCCCTCACGGCGCTCTCCCCGAAACCGGCCCCGCTGAAGAGGCAGAGACCGCCCCCAAAGGTCTCGCCAAAAAAGAGCCAAAAGAATCCCTGGTTGGCGGTTGCGGTGAAGAGTGCGGGTCGGCAAAAGCAGCGGTCGTTGGGTTCTTGAAAGCAGCGCTGACCAGGACTTCCGAGGGCATGCCGTTCATCCGCTTCGTTGAAACGACAACCCTGGTTGATAACGGAGTCGCCCACGGAGAGAAATGGAGCAACCTCTTTCTCGAAGGAAAGCTCCCCGAACGGGCCCAACTGGTCAAAGAGTGGGAGGGTGAGTTCCGAACACGGGTTGGGGCCCCTATCCCACCTGAAGAGTTGGAACCTTGGCTCGGCTCAGGACTCTCCATGAATCGACTCTCTTCCACAACGGTGCGCTTTGATTTCAACGGTCCTGCCCTCGAAGGAGCCTCGGTCTCAGGAAGTTGGTCCATCACCGTTAGCCTCCGGGGGCTGGAGTGGCTGGTCTCAGAGATTGTCAACAGGAGGTAGCGCCACCATGTTGCCCCACCGCGTTGAAAGGCACCAGAGAGCCCCAGCAACCACCAGCGTTCACGCTGCCTCATCCGCACTGGTTGGCCGGCCCTCCAAACCCATGGCCAAGGCGGTACAGCCGGCAACCCTTCCGCTCCTGCTCGCCCTTTTCTTGATTCTGATCCCCACTCAGAGTTGGTGCCAGGAGGCCCACAAGTGCGAAGAGAGCACCGTGGACGCCCCCTTCTGGACCATCACCAGAGGGTGCATCGACGTGCCCCACTCCTACCTGGCCAAAGAGGGCCCCAAGACCCCCGTCTACTACGAGATAAGCCGGCCCAAAGAGAAGCCCCTTGGCGTGATTCTCAACTTCCACGGTGGACCGGGCTACCCCCGGGCCCACATCCCTCAACGGGGCCCGCTCTGGGAGGGAATGCTGGCTCACTATACATTCATATACTTTCACCAGCGTGGCAGCGGGTGGTCGGGTAAGATCACAGATCTGCGTCAGGTGGTTGGTCAAGAGAGCTTATATTCTCTGGACACTTATGTAGATGATGCCCGGTACATAACCAGGCGACTGGAGCCAGACTCCAAGGTGGTGGTTTTCGGCAAGTCCGCCGGGGGCTTCCTGGCCATGCTGTTTGCGGTCAAGTACCCCGAAATGGTCTCCGGGGCCATAGTGGCCTGCTCGGGCCCCGACGGCGACTACCTCAGGCATCGTGACAAGGTCAAGGAGCACTTCACCCAGGAGATGGAGCAACGCTTCCGAGGCTTCACCACCTCGCTGAGAAGGGCCAGGGCCAGGCTTGCATCGGCACCGCCGCCTGCCCTTGCCAAGCTTCAGGGGCAATCCCCCGTGGGCCTCCTGGACTCGGCCTTCTTCGACCTCTCTTACAGCCTGACAGGGCAGTATGAGATGGTCTCCCTTGCCCGCGAGGCGGAACTCGGTGCGGGGGTTCTACTGGCGAAACGGGCCCGAAAGGGGGCCGCAAACATCTTCGGCGGAGGCCTTGAAAGCGGCACGCTGCTGCAGCACATCTCCTGCCGAGAGCTTGGACACGGCGACCTCTACCCCATGTCGTGCATCGGCGTTGAGAAGGCAGAGCCCTACGACGTCAAGCCAAGGCTCAAGGAACTCGCCATCCCCGTTCTGGTCCTCTCGGGCAGGTACGACAGCGTCCTGCCACTGCACTTCCAGGAAGCCATCGTGCGCAACCTGAGCAGCGCCACCGTCTCCTGGGTAATACTTCGCTGGTCGGGCCACATGATCTTCCAGGAGCAGCCCAGGGCCAGCAGCACCGCTATACTCAGGTTTCTGGGCGTGGCCCCCCCGTTGCCCCCCCAGGACTGGTCTCTGTGACCTTCAAACTGCAATCCCTATGCGAGGAGCGACCTGGCCGCCCGAATAGGACGTGGCCCTCATGCAACGTTGCAGTGAGCCGGCCACCGAGCAACACCGCAGGTGGCACCAGATGGTGGGGCAGAGTGCTCAAATCTTCTTGACATTTCATGGGGTTCAATGATACGCGGCTTCGGCCAAAAAACGGAGGAGCACACTATGCTTGGGATGGCAGCGCAGTCGTCAGACTTTATCTCGATCTTGTGGTGGATCGCACCACTGGCCTCACTGGCCGCTCTGGTCACCGCCTGGTTCCTGTTCCGCTGGATGAAGGGGCAAGACCCTGGAACCCAGCGCATGCAAGAAATCGCCGGCTACGTCAGAGAAGGTGCATACGCCTATCTGTACGCTCAGTACAGAGTGGTTGGTTTAGTGTTCTTATTGCTGTTGATTCTGTTCGCATTCCTTGCCTACGCAGGAATCCAGAATCCCTTCGTGCCCGTGGCATTCCTCACAGGCGGCTTTTTCAGCGGCCTCTGCGGCTTCCTCGGCATGAAGACAGCCACGTACGCCTCCAACCGAACCGCCTGGGCAGCATCCAATAGCCTCAACAAGGGCCTCCAGGTAGCCTTCCGCTCCGGCGCCGTCATGGGCCTCGTGGTCGTGGGCTTCGGTCTCCTTGACATCACCCTCTGGTACCTCTTCCTCGACCGCGTCATCTATACCGACACCCATATGCTCCAGGGCCTCTCCTTCATGGGCCTCGACTTCGTCCACGCCGGAACCGACAGCGTTCATAAGTACAACGAAATCACCACAACCATGCTCACCTTCGGCATGGGCGCATCCACCCAGGCCCTCTTCGCCCGTGTGGGCGGCGGTATCTACACCAAGGCCGCCGACGTGGGCGCCGACCTCGTTGGTAAAGTCGAAGCCAACATCCCCGAAGATGACCCCCGTAACCCCGCTACCATCGCCGATAACGTCGGTGACAACGTGGGCGACGTCGCTGGTATGGGCGCCGACCTCTATGAGTCATACTGCGGCTCCGTCCTGGCTACCGCCGCCCTCGGCGCTACCCTCCACCAGGGCATCGCCCCCATCCTCGCCCCCATGATCGTGGCCGGCGCTGGCATCCTCTTCTCCATCCTCGGTATCTTCGTCGTCCGCTCCAGCGAGAGAACCGACATGCGACACCTCGTCGCCTCCCTCAACCTCGGCCTCTGGGTCTCCAGCCTCGGCATTATCGGCTTCCTGGCCATGATGGTCTGGTGGTGGCAGATTGTTACCGTCGGCGTCTTCCTTGCCGTTCTTGCTGGTCTTGCTGCCGGTATCGTTGTCGGTAAACTTACTGAGTATTATACTTCTGATGATTATCAGCCCACCATCGGTATCGCTGAGCAGGCCAAGATGGGCCCCGCTACCACAATCATCGCCGGCCTCGCCGTTGGCATGGTCTCTACCGGTTTCGCAGTCATCACCGTGGTCCTCGGCATCATCTTCGCCTTCGCCGCTGCAGGCGGATTCGAAGCGGGCGGATTCGCCAGCGGCCTCTACGGCATCGGCTTTGCTGCCGTGGGCATGCTCTCCACCCTCGGTGTCACACTCGCTACCGACGCCTACGGCCCCATCGCCGACAACGCCGGCGGAAACGCCGAAATGTCCCACCTGGGACCCGAAGTCCGCAAGCGCACCGACGCCCTGGACATGCTCGGCAATACCACCGCAGCCATCGGCAAGGGCTTTGCTATCGGCTCTGCGGCCCTCACCGCCATGGCTCTCGTCGCATCCTTCATGGAAGAGGTCCGAATCTGGCTCCAGAAGGGCATCAGCGCTTCCGCTGAAGGCTTCGTCAAGATTGGCGAAGTGACCTTCGTCAACGACGCCTCCAAAGGCATCGAGGGCGCCGTCTCAATCATGACCGCCAAGATGTCTGACTTCGTCACCGCCTACGATATCAGCATCCTCAACCCCGCAGTGCTCGCAGGCCTCTTCATCGGCGCTATGACCCCCTTCGTCTTTGCGGCCCTCACCATGAAATCCGTGGGCAGAGCTGCCTCACGCATGGTCGAAGAGGTTCGTCGCCAGTTCCGGGAAATCGCCGGCATCATGGAAGGTACCGGGAAGCCCGACTACGCACGCTGCGTTGAGATCTCCACCCGTGGAGCCCAGCGCGAGATGATCTTCCCCAGCATGCTCGCCATCGCCATCCCCATCTTCATCGGCCTCCTGCTCGGCGTGCCCGGCATCATCGGCCTCCTCGCCGGCGGCATGACCACTGGCTTCCCCCTGGCCGTCTTCCTCAACAACGCCGGCGGCGCCTGGGACAACGCCAAGAAGCACATCGAGAAAGATGAGAAGACCTACGCTCCCAATGACATCGAGAAGAAGTTCCCCCTCACCGGCAAGGGCTCCGATGCCCACAAGGCCGGCGTCGTGGGCGACACCGTTGGCGACCCCTGCAAGGACACCGCAGGCCCCTCGCTCAACATCCTCATCAAGCTCATGAGCATGGTCTCCGTGGTCTTCGCCGGCGTTATCGTTACGTCGGGTAGCTGGCTCCAGAAGATCGTCGAGTTCTTCACGAAGTAGTCCCCCGCACCTGTTGGCTATGCCGCACACAGCATACATCGGCCTCGGAAGCAATATGGGGGCAAGCGCCTCAACGCTCTTCGAGGCCGCCAAGGCCCTCAACCAAAGACCAGGCATTTCTATCCACAGCCTCTCCTCCCTCTACTACTCGGCCCCCGTGGGCGGCGTTGCGCAGCCAGAATACTGTAACCAGGTCGCCAGAGTCGCTACCACCCTTTCCCCCTTCGACCTGCTGGTCGAACTCCTGGAGGTGGAGCAACTCTTCGGTAGAGTGCGTATCGTGCGCTGGGGCCCAAGAACACTCGACCTGGACCTGCTCTTCTTCGACAATGTCGTCATGGACTCACCCCGCTTGACCATCCCCCACCCACGCCTGGCCGAACGGGGATTCGTGCTTGCCCCGCTCGTAGAAATCGCCCCGGAGCTGCGCCACCCGCTGCTTGGCCTCACCGCCAAGCAACTCTACATGGCGTGGGCCGGTAACGTACAACGGCCCCAGGAGCACATTCGCAGGGTCGCCGCCGCATGCCCGCTCAGCTCCGCAGGAAACCCATGAACACCAAACGCTGGCTCGTCGTTGCAGCCCTCATCCTGGCCCTCCTGGCCGGACTGGCCCTCTACGGAGATATCGCCAGCGTCCAAGACCAGTTCACTCGCTTCAATTGGTGGATTCTGGGCCCTGCACTGGGCCTGGCTACTCTCAACTTCCTCCTGCGCTTCGCCAAATGGGAAGTGTTCCTAAGAGTGCTGGGCCACAAGCCCGGAACCAAAGCCTCTGCCCTTGTCTTCTTCTCCGGCCTGGCCATGTCGGTCACCCCGGGGAAGCTGGGCGAGGTCCTGAAAGCCTGGCTGCTGAAACGCTCCTGCGGTGTGCCCCTGGCCGATACCGTCCCCGTGGTCGTCGCTGAACGCCTCACTGACCTCATCTCCGTCGTCCTCCTCGCCTCCTTCGGCGCTGCCAGCTTCTCCTACGGCCTGGACCTGCTCGTGGCCGCCCTGGCGCTCTGCAGCGCAGTGGTCGCATTGACACTCTGGACCAGAGCCTTTAGAGCCGTCGTTGAGTTCTTCTCCAAAATCCCCGCCGTGGGCAGGCGAAAGCAGAGCCTCCTGGACCTGCAACACGCCATGGTCAAGCTGGTCGGCCCAGCCCCCCTTGCCATAGGCTCATTGCTGGGCATCGTCGCCTGGGCAGCAGAGTGCCTGGCCTTCCACATCATCCTCCATGCCGTGGGCGTCCAAGCCTCCCTGCAACAGTCGTTCTTCATCTACGCCATGGGAACCCTCGCCGGAGCCCTGGCCATGCTCCCGGGAGGCCTCCTGGCCACCGAAGCCAGCATGGTCGCCATGCTCGTCGAGGTGCTGGCCGTTGCTCAGCCCGCTCAAGCCGTTACCGCAGTCTTCCTCGTTCGACTCACCACCCTCTGGTGGGCCGTTGCCGTGGGAAGCGTCGCCCTCGCCCTCCAACGCCGCACAACCCCCGTCGCCCTCGATGAAGTAGTCAAAGAGAAGTGAACATCCTTCTTGTTCTACAGAAAACCCTTGACGAATAGCCGTTTGACCGCCCTATACTCCGCCTCGGAGTGGTGTGGCCACGTGGTGGGGCCATTGCCGCTCGGACCCTTGACCAACGTTGACCAAGGAGAGTCGGATGGAACATTCGGAGAGCGGCAAGAGATTGCTCCCCCCTAATGCTTATCGGAAGCTTGAACCCGGTGAAGAGTACACCCCCATCGTGCCAGCTCCTAAGCTCATCGCCGAAGTGACCCCCTGGTCTATTACCCTCGGCCTAATCATGGTCGTCATCTTCACCGCCGCTTGCGTCTATATCGCCCTTAGAGCAGGCAGCGGTATCGAGGCCGCTATCCCTATCGCTGTGGCCGCAATCTTCTTCGGCAAGATGCGCAAGACCAGAAGCACTATCCTCGAAAACGTCATCGTACAGTCCGTGGGCCAGGCCTCAGGCGTGATCGCCGCCGGCGCCGCCTTCACCATCCCCGCCATGTACATCGTCTTCTTCGAAGATAATGGCCAGATCATCCGCCTCGATGTCGCCTGGTGGCACATCTTCCTCGCCGCTGCTATCGGTGGCGCCCTGGGCGTGGGCCTCATCATCCCCCTCAGGAAGTACTTCGTCAAAGACCGCCACGGTGAACTCCCCTTCCCCGAAGCTACCGCCGCCACCGAGATCCTCGTCTCCGGCGAGTCCGCTGGCTCCGGCTCGGGCAAAATCCTCCTGGCCTCCTTCGGCCTCGGCGCTGCCTACGACTTCCTCGTCGAGGGAATCAAAGCCTGGAACCCCGATATCACCACCCGAACCCTCTTTAGAGATGCCGGCGAGTGGCTCTATAGCTTCCGTATCGAACTCCAGATGCACGGCATCGCCGCCCTCTTCGGCCTGGGCTACATCATCGGCCTCAAGTACGCCATGATCATCATGGCAGGCTCCGTCCTGGCCTACGCCGTCGTCGTCCCCGCCCTCTATATGCTGCTCAGCCAGATGGACGTGGTCTACTTCCTGGGAGCACCCCTCATGAACGACGGCTCCCCCATCCCAGGCTCCGCCATGGACGCCGGCTACATCTTCAAAACCTTCGTCAAACCCATCGGCATCGGTGCCATCGCAACCGCCGGCGTCATTGGCCTCTTCCGCATGCGCCATATCATCATCGGCGCCGTCTCCCTCGGCTTCAAAGGCATCGGCAAAAAGGTCAACCTCTCCGAGGAGAGAACCCAATCCGACATGCGCCCGGGTAACGTCCTGCTCATCCAGTTGGTCAGCACCCTGGCCCTGGGACTCCTCTTCTTCATCGTCTGCCTCCAGCAAGGCTACACCCCCGGCGAAGCCATGGTCTACAGCCTCGTGGGCATGGGCATTGCCTTCCTCCTCTGCTTCCTCTTCACCCCCGTCGCTGCCGAAGCTATCGCCATCGTCGGTACTAACCCCGTCTCCGGCATGACCCTCGTCACCGTCGTCACCGCCTCCCTCGTTATGGCCGGCATGGGCCTCTTTGGACCAAGCGGCGCCTTCGTTGTCCTCGTGGTCGGTTGCGCCGTCTGCACTGCCCTCTCTGTGGCCGGTGCCCTCATCTCTGACTTCAAGCTCGGTTACTGGATCGGAGCTACTCCCAAAGCCCAGCAGCACTGGAAGTTCCTCGGCATCGGCATCGCTGCCCTCGTCGTCGCCTTCGTCATCCCCCTCATGGACCAGGCTTACCAGTTCCTGGTCATCGAACCCGGCGCTGGCCTCGTCCCCAACGATAAGGTCCTGCCTGCACCACAAGCCAACATGATCGCCGCTGTCACCAAGGGCCTCATGAGCGGCGAAAACCAGCCCTTCCTCCTCTATGGCGTGGGCGCTATCATGGCCCTCCTCATCACTATGGCCGGAATCCCCACCCTCGCCTTCGCACTGGGTATGTACATGCCCATCGGCATTAACTTCGCAGTCATGGCCGGCGGCTTTGTGGCCTGGCTCGTTGGACGCTCCTCCAAAAACAAGGAGATCGCCGAGGCCAGAAGCAACCAGGGGGTGCTCGTGGCCTCGGGTATGATTGCAGGTGCTGCCATCATCGGCATCATCTCGGCTATCTTGCGCTTGGAATGGACTGGCTTCGCTATTCAGCACATCAGCATCGGCGAGGTCTACTCCGTGGCCCAACACCCCGTCACCGGTGCCGATATTCTCAAGAGTCAGGCCCAAGCCTGGTTCGAAGGCTTCCCCGGCCAGGCCCTCTCCATGGCAATGTTCATACTGCTGGGCGTCGCTACCTTCCTCCTCGCCCGCTGGGGCGCCAAGATGGATTTGGAAGGCGACTCAAAGAAGATTAAGGATTAGTGCATGTGACCCGGGCCGGCTCTCGTGACCGCCCCGGACCACACGTCGCTCGTGAGGTGATTCGACTTGTCCCAGATACCAACCCCTAAGACCCTGCCCCGCTTCCATAGACTGGCACTCTTCTCCCTTGTCGCCGTGGCGTTGGCCGCCACGGCCTGCGGGACATCCATCGGCGATGAGTGCTCCACCAACGCAGATTGCCCCGCTGGCTCCTACTGCGACCGGGCTATGCCCGATGGCATGTGCACCATCTCCAACTGCAGACCCAGCCACTGCCCCGATGGAAGCATTTGTGTAGAATTCTACAACGGTGAACGGTTCTGTATGCCCACCTGCGGCTCAGACGGCGATTGCCGGGAGGGATACTCATGCATCAAGGACGTCGGCCCCGACCCCTTCTGCTCCGTGCTGGTGAAGTAGCCATGCGCTCCATCCTCTGGACCTGCTGCCTCACCCTGGCGGCCGCCGCCTGCAGCGCACCCCCGGTGGAGCGCGAACCCGTGGCACCCCAACTGGTGGATGACACCCCCGAGAAGAAGAGCTACTCGATACTTCGGTCCGACTACGAAGAGACCGTTCAGGAGGGCCTTCAAAGTGTCTTGAGATGGTACTTCACCAAGCCCGCTTACAGCAATGACAAGAAATTTGTCGGCTATAGAATAATGGAAATATACAAACTCGAACTTATGGAAGGCCCCCTGGTCTCCGGCGACGTCATCGTCTCCGTCAACGACCTGCCTGTTGAACGCCCAGAGCAGGCAATGAAGGTCTGGCGAGGCCTCTGGGGACGAAAGAGCCTCAAGCTGACATTCATCAGAAACAATAAAGTAATCAATCTGAACATACCGATAGTCGACAAGATCGAGCAGAAAGATGGCGAACAGCACTGAAGAAAGAATCGCTGAGATTCTCAGACTTCGCCAAGGGTACGGCGACCAGGTTCTACTCTTGGCACACCACTACCAGCGCCCCGAAGTCGTTGCCGTCGCCGACCACATCGGCGACTCCTACCAGTTGGCCAAAGTTGCCGCTGAGAGCAGCGCCCCCAAAGTGCTCTTCTGCGGCGTATCATTCATGGGCGAATCCGCTGCCATTCTGGCCAAGGAAGGCACAAGCGTCTATCTCCCCGAACCCACCGCCGGTTGCCCCATGGCAGACATGGCAGACCCCGCCGACGTGGCCTCCATGCTGCGCCGCCTTGCCCAACTCATGCCGCACCGACGAGTGCTCCCCGTCACCTACGTCAACTCCACCGCTGCCGTCAAAGCAGTCACCGGTGAAGCAGGTGGCATAGTCTGCACCTCGGCAAACGCCAAAGCAGCACTCTCCTGGGCCCTGGGCCAATCCGACGCCGTGTTGTTCCTGCCAGACCAGATGCTGGCCCGAAACAGCGCCAGGGAGCTGGGCGTCGCCCCCGTGGTATCCCTGGATCCCTTCGGCCCCATGCCACCCCAGGAAGCCCTGGAGCAAGCCCGAGTGCTGGTCTGGAACGGTTACTGCCACGTTCACACCTGGTTCTCCACGGCCCACGTGGCCGCCGCAAGAGAGCGCTTCCCCCGTGCCCGCATCCTCGTGCACCCCGAGTCCCCCGAAGAAGTAGTCCTGGCCAGCGATGGCTCCGGCTCCACTAACTACCTCTCGCAACAGGTCAAGGAGGGCAACCCCGGCGATATCTTCGTCATCGGCACTGAAGTCAATCTGGTGCGCCGCCTGGCCTCCACATACTCCGACCGCACAGTAGTACCACTGACAAGCAGCCTCTGTCCTAATATGTATAAAATAACACTTGGCTCGGTTCAGCGACTCCTCGAAGAGTGGCCCGAGAGCCACAAAGTAGTTGTTCCACCCGAAGTCGCCTCCTGGGCCCGATTCGCCCTGGAGCGCATGCTCGCCCTGAAGGTGTGACGTGCCGCTCACCTGCCTGCTTATCCTCCTGACCTCGTTGTCGGGCCAAAGCTCGCCCATGCTCTCTTATCAGGCAGCAGACCAGCTCAAACAGAGGTTGGCTGAACAGATTGTAGAGGTGGAGAGCTTCAGGAAACCCACAGCGGGCGAAAACGAGGCTATGATTCCTCCGCTGGCGGGCCAAGGCGTCTGCATAATATCACCCACGGGCCAGAAGTGGCTGGTGGTCTCCCAATACCTGGTGGATGGGACCTCCTCCATCAGGGCCCGAAGTCGTGGTCACCCCCAGTGGACCAGCATCACCGTGACCCACCGCATTGCATACCTCGGAATTGCACTCATGAACCCAGGAGCTTTTAGCCAGCACTGCCCGAGTACACCCCTGGCACCAGGCTCCCTCCTGCTGAAGAGCCCCGTTGCCTATACCGTCGACACACCCCTCGGGTGGCCCAACATCTTCTGGGCCGTGGTCGGCGAAAGGGCCGAACCCCCTCTCCACCAGTTCCTCATCAGCCCTGTTGGATTGCCCCTCTCCTGCCCGCTCTTCTCCCAGAACGCCGAACTCATCGGCATCAACATTCGCCCCCTACTGCCAGGCAGCAAGCTGGCCCTGGCTGTCACCTCGCTGCAACTCAGAAGACTGCTCTTCCAAAGAGCCCCCTGGTCAACTCAACGCCTGGACCGCCGCACTATCCACAACTGAAGACCCAGGGACCCAGGGCTATCGCCTCTAACTGGGCGCTTATAGCTACAATGTTCGTTATGTCGCGACTTTTTTGTATCAATAATCCTGTCATCCCCTTATATATGCTTACCAAACCAACCATGCAGCTATACCCCCGTCCAGCTTGCCTGGGGGGGCCGGGGGGGGCGCGCCGTGAGCTTGTCGAACGGCTGACGTCACCCACACCGAAGCGCTGCTTTGGGCCAACCGCAGCCACCTGCCCCCACGGGGTAACTAATTATTGTTAACATCCCTAATCCGGATCACGTGGGCCCGGTAGAGGGCTGGGTGAGGGCCCGCATCGCTCCAGCTTCAGCAGATACTCGATGTTGCCCTCAGGGCCCGGAACCGGGGACTCGGTCTCCCCTAACACCTGGAAGCCGCACGTGGTGGAGAACTGCGAGATCTTCTGCAAAGCCCCCAGCCGCTTCTCTGGGTCCCGGACCACCCCCTTGTTACCAAGGTTCTCCCGGCCCACCTCAAACTGAGGTTTCACCAAGGGCAGTACCAGACCCCCAGGGGAGATGCATGCTGCCACTACTGGTAAGATAAGAGTTAGCGAGATAAAACTAACATCTATTACACATAAATCAAACGGAGAGCCTATCTTATTTGGGTCTATATATCGGAAATTGGTTTCTTCAAATAGTATAACCCTGGGGTCCTGCCTCAACTTCCAATCTACCTGCGCACGTCCAACGTCAACCCCAACCACCTGCACTGCCCCCCGCTGAAGGAGACAGTCAGTGAACCCACCGGTGCTTATCCCAACGTCGAGACACCGAAGCCCCGACGGGTCAACCTGAAAGGTATCCAAAGCGTGGACCAACTTCAGGCCGCCCCGGCTCACATAGGGCATGGGCATCCCCCGCAGCCTTATGTTGGCCTCAGTGGATATTTTGGTCCCGGGTTTCACGTCGGGCTTGTCATCCACCAGGACGTTCCCCGCGAGTACCATGGCCTGGGCCCTTTGTCTGGTGGGAGCCAGTCCACGGTCAACCAGCAGGACATCCAGCCGCTCACGACTCTGCTTGACCATCTTTTCTCAGCAGCTCCAGTTTGGCGTTGGCAGCGTCGAGCTGACCCTGGGCTTCTTTGAGGAGGGCGTGGCCCCGTTCATAAAGAGCCAGGGCCTCGTGCAGGGGCACGGCCCCGCTCTGCAACCTGCCTACAACCTCTTCCACCCCGGAGACAAGCTCCTCGAATCGTGGTGATTCCTTGGCGTTGCTCAATGGACCCTCCTGGACAAGATCCGGTCACGGCCCTAGAATGGGCCACTGCTGGCCCGATACCCATGGGCCAAGCTCTGGAGGGCAATGCTAATGGCAAATCGCAAATACCACAACAGCGCCGCTGCCGAATCGACAGTAGTATTCAGAGGCTGGGCCCCGTTGCGGCCAGAGCTCACGGTGGCCCTTTGCGCTGCTGCGATGCTCCTTTCCGCCTCTGCCTGCCGCGGTCCCCAGGAGAAACCAACCTCATCCGAAGCAGCGGTGGAGAAGGCCCCAGGCCAACCAGGGGCGCCGGCAGAAGCTGCTGCCAAGGAGAAAGCTGACGCCGTTTCCGCCGATCTGGACGATGATTCAACCAGCGCCGGACAGCCTTCCCCCGCCGCTGAACATAAGGACAAAGCCCACGACTCCCCCGACGATGACCCCGAGGAGGGCGACGAAGGGGAGACTCCCGAGGCCGAGCGGCGCCCCGCTGCCAACCCGGACAAAGATGACCCATACGCCTCACTGTTTCGCATGCTCAGAGACACCGCCGAGGGCCACGTGAACTGGGCCAGAGGGCTGCTGGCTTCGGAGCGGGAGCTCAAAGACGAAGTGGAACGATTGAAGGGCCTCCTCTCTGACCCCGCCACCCGGGCTCTGGTGGGAGACCAAGAGCTCTATGACGAGGTTAAGGCCGAGTGGGAGTCCCTGGCAAAAGAGCTGGGACTGGAGCTGGCCTCCTTCACCGCCTCCAAGGCCACCCTCGACGTAATACAATTGCCCGACTCCATGCCCGCCGACAGACCCCTTGAGTTGACCAACAACCACGTCCGAGCCACTCACCAGCTCATCGTGAGACTCCCCGTAATGGACAGAGAAAAGCTCACAGCCCTGCTGGAAGGGATCAAGAAGTTCAAGCGGCTCACCCTGGTCCGTCGCATCAAGCCAGAACGGGGCGAGAATCACCTCGTCAATGCGGAGTTCTATCAGTTCCTGCCCACGGACAAGCCCGCCATGCTCGTGCCCGAACGAACCGTTGAAGCCGAGATGGCACAGCTTGGCATCAGGCTCACCCTCCAGGACGCCGTGCGTCGAGACCCCGTGGGCTACGTCCAGACTGCCGCTCTGGCCCTGGCCGAGTATCGGGCCGCCAGAAACAGGCTCCAGGAAGTCGTCGAGCTCAAGCGCCAACTTCTCTGGCTGCAGCTCCAACACGCCTTCATCGCCGAGCGGCTCAATGCCCGAGAGGCCATGAAGCTTGACGATTTTCCCCAAGCCTTGCAGTGAGCACTTCGTCGGGGCTGCACAATTGCCCATGCATCGAGAGCCTGCGTGTGCCAAAGCGGCTAACTGCAAGGGTTTGGCCCGGATTGCTCTTTACATCCTGGATGGGCACGATTATCTTCGCTCCGTCCCCGGAGGAACGGGAGCCAAGTATTTATATCATGTTCTGACTGATACCACTGGCTGAAGTCAGACGATATTGAAACGTAAGCGGAGTTTCCCATGGCCACAGAGAAGCGCATCCTCGTCAACCAAAAACTCTATCCACTCGAGGCTATCTACGCCACAGCTTATGTGTATGTAGATAAATGCTACGTTTTCCTGACGAAGGAAGACGCCAACACTATTGGCGTACAAATTAAGGGAAAACCCGAGACATCCAAGAAGCAATTTGATGCTGTAGTCGGTGAATTCGAGAACGAACTGCTCAATCAGGCGCTACGCCTCAAAGTCGCCAAGCGCACCGAGAAACTTCGCGACGCCATAGTCCACAGGGCCCTCTACTCTGCACTGCCGGGCTCCTCAGCCACACCCCTCGATCTGGACCTGGGCGCCGACGATAACCTCGACTACCTCGACGATCCGCTGGGCATCGCTGTCCCGTGGGAAGAGAAATTCACCGGCGAATCAGGCAGCGCTGACGCCCCCAAGGGCGAGACCGACGGTGGAGAACAGAAATGAAGAAGCGTCTCCTCAGCAGACAGTTGTACCGGGTTGGCGCCGTAAGGAGGGCCGCTGCTGCTTTCCAGGAAGTTGCCAGGATAGACATTGACTCCAGTGGCAAGGGAGACATCGAAGTCAAGCTGGAGCCCCTCGACCCAGAGGTGGCCGACGTTGTGATGGACGAGTTTCTCAATTACGCACTGGTGGAAACCATTTCCGACCGAGGGTAGCCATGGGTATTGGCATAGATGTTCTTAAGGGGAAGGGCCTGACCAAAGTAATGCCCTTCCGTTTTGGAGAGTTGGGCAATCGCTATCTCGTTACCAATGAGGTGGGCGAGTACGCTATCCTGTCCAAGGCCGAGTTCGAGGCCTTCGTCACCGGAGACCTTTCCGCCGATTCGGAGAAGTACGCCGAGCTGGCCTCCAAACAGTTCTTCAGGACGCCAGGTGCTGTGGAGATCTCCGCAAGCAAATACGCCACGAAGAACTCCTTCCTCTTCAACGGTCCTTACCTCCATATCGTCATCGTCACCCTGCGCTGCAACGAGGTGTGCGCCTATTGCCACGCCTCCCGCCGTGACATGAGTGAGTCCTCCTACGATATGTCCCCCGAATTGGCAAAGGACGTGGTCGACACGATCTTCGAGACACCATCGCCCACCATTACCATCGAGTTCCAGGGCGGTGAGCCCCTGGCCAACTTCGGAACAGTCAAGTTCATCGTGGACTACGCCGTCGAGAAGAACCGCACCGCGGGCAAAAAGCTCGAGTTCTCCCTCATTACCAACCTCGCCCTCATGGATGATGAGAAGCTGGCCTTCCTTGTGGCCAACAACGTGCAGCTATGCACCTCCCTCGATGGCCCCAAAGAGGTCCATGACCATAACCGCAAGCTGCTCAAGAGCAGTGCCTACGACCAGACCGTGAAGTGGATGAAGCGCATCGACGATGCCTACCAGAGCAAGGGGCTCGACCCCAACCTCTACCACGTCGAGGCCCTCCTCACTGTCACCCGAAAGACCCTCGACTTCCCTACCCAGGTCATCGACGAGTACGTCGCCCTCGGCCGTAAAGCCATCTTCCTTCGCTCCCTCAACCCCTTCGGGTTCGCCATTCAGACCTTCAAGCAGATCGGCTATACCGCCGAAGAGTTCATCGATTTCTACGTCAAGGCCGTTGATTACATGATAGATCTCAACCGCCGCGGCGTTGAGATCCTCGAACGCACCGCTGCTATCCTCCTCACCAAAATCCTCTCTGGCTACGACCCCAACTACCTCGACCTGCGATCGCCATGCGGCGCCGGCATTGGCCAGGTCGCCTACAACTACAACGGCACAGTCTTCACCTGCGATGAGGGCCGAATGGTCTATCAGATGGGTGACGACATCTTCCAGATTGGCACCATCCCAGGCTCCACCTACACCGACCTCATGGAGAGCAATACCGTAAAAGCTCTCACCCTCGCCTCCACGCTCGAGACCCTGCCCAACTGCATGGAGTGCGTCTACAAACCCTACTGCGGTGTCTGCCCCGTCTATAACTACGCCGAACAGGGCAGCCTCCATGGACAGCCAGCTACCAACGGCAGATGCAAAATCTACCATGCCATTCTGGACTACCTCTTCGGC
The DNA here is from genome assembly GCA_964593355.1 of uncultured Myxococcales bacterium. GTDB lineage: Bacteria > Myxococcota_A > UBA9042 > CAIXZC01 > CAIXZC01 > CAYTWV01. The sequence continues at coordinate 46,763 of CAZQHM010000001.1, read as the reverse complement.
AAATTGGCGTCAGGAGACCAGGAAATCCTTGACATCCTGGCTCGTTGGACGATAGTGAGAGACCGGAGCGTGTACTTCTCGCACGAGTAGACCGTTCCTCAAGACCAGCCCCGTTTTGGGAGGACCCGACATGAACGACAAGCTTCCAAGGCTTAAGAAGAAGGCGAAAGACTTCCTTTTCAGTGAAGAAGGGAAGATCACCCGCAAACAGGCGGCCCAGATCTCTACCTTCCTGCTCATGGCCGGAACTACCTCGGGCCACGCCCTCGGTGGCGACCAGGGCATTGCTGGAGAAGGGCTGGAGAACATGGAGATGTCCGTGGCAGGTCACTGCTCCCACGGCTCCCACGGCTCCCACGGCTCCCACGGCTCCCACGGCTCCCACGG
>CAZQHM010000001.1:0-46276 GCA_964593355.1 uncultured Myxococcales bacterium | reverse complement strand
GCTCCCACGGCTCCCACGGCTCCCACGGCTCCCACGGCTCCCACGGCTCCCACGGGTCCCACGGGTCCCACGGGTCCCACGGGTCCCACGGATCCCACGGATCCTGGTAATCGAAAAACTCCCCTTAGGTCGTTTCCGTCCTCCCGGAACGTCCAAGCTTCCCGATCCCCGGGGAAGCTGATAAGCTGGTCTACCCTCTACTAACTCTCCAAGGTGTCGGCTCCAGGTTCCATTCAGGGAGTGTATACGCCCCCTGCGCAGACACGCTACTGTGAATGCCGGGACCCAAGGCAAGAGACTCTGCCCCCTGCAAGATCTCAACCCCCACCGCATGCTGGCATTTGAGCTTATCGCATTAATGACGCGGAGCGTCAGGAACTACCTCGGGTAACGTACCCAGCTCGAACTCCTTTATGAACACAACACACGGGTCACATGGATTCCCGGGAAAATCCCGGACGCTCACCCCAAGACCCGATATCAGCTCCGGAACACGCCCACGCTCTACCATCCCCGTCCAAACTCGACCCCTCTCCAAACCAGCCGTGGCCTCAGTGATGGAGAGGCCGAAGGCGCCAAGAAGCTCTGGCGCCGGTGGCGCCTGCACAAGCATCTCCAAGGGACTGGGCATCACCACAGGAACCACAACCTCCTTGGGCTCCATCTGATCCACAAAGGTCACTACTGCCAGAAGCATTACCAGCGCTACCCCTATCCCCTCCAGCGGAACTCGCCAGATGGGACGCTGCATGGAGCGACGACGTGCGGCCATCCGCCTCTCCAGGTTGGGCAGAAGATTGACCTCATCCCTCGCCTCCGACAACCCCCCAATTATCCTCGTGGCCTCCTCGTACGCCCTGAACCTCTCCGCCAACCCCTCGTCCGCCTCCAAACGACCCAAAAACTCCTCTCGCTCCTCACCCTCCATGGCCCCGTCTACATACTGGAAGAACTGCTCCTCCTCGCCAAAGTCGGCATCTTGAATCGCCTCGGGAAAAACACCCGGCGCTCCCGGTCTCTCTACTCGCTCATCCATCACAGCTCCTGCCCGTCAAGATGTCCCCTCAACATCCGCGCTACCAGCGCCCTGGCCCGGTGAAGCCTGGACTTGATGGTCCCCTCCGGAACCCCCAGCAACTCCTGAATCTCCTCGTAACTCATCAACTCGATGTCCCGCAGAATAAGGGTCTCACGATACTCCTCGGGCAACCGGTTGATTGCATCCTGAACAGCGATCTCCATCTGACGCCCCGCAACAAGATGCTCCGGGTTCGCCGGCCGCTCACCCACCGGACGAAAATCCGACCGCTCAATAACCTCGTCAAACCCCATCTGACGCTGCTTCGCCCGCCGGATGTTATACCTAACCCGGTTCTTATACATGTTAGTTGCAATCCGGAACAGCCATGTTAGAAGCGAACACTCCCCCCGAAACGAGCCAATGAACCGGAACGCCGCCAGGAACACCTCCTGAGCCACCTCCGCTGCCTCGTCCCTGTTGCCTAGCATCCTGTACAGATAACCGTATACCCGGCGCTGATACAACTGGACAAACTGCCGGAAGGCCCGCTCATCCCCCTTCCACAACCGCTCCAGCAGTAACCTCTCCTCTTCTCGCTCCATGCCTACGCCAGCCTGCAGCAGGAGCCCATTTTCTCAGCCAAACCGGGCGGTCCGGCAAATGAGCAAGTTTCTTGAAAAGTAGAGCACCCCGCCGTAGACTTGCAAGGGTAATCAACCAGGGTTTGCCTGATGCAGATCGATTTGGCCCTTTATCTGAGACTGGCACGGACCTTCGAACGAAGCAGTGCCCATGTGGCATCCCTCGATGAGCGACAGGCCAGAATCCTCCGCTCCCTTGACCGCTTCCTCGTCGCAATGCAGGAACAGGCCGACGTCCTCGCCAATAGACAGGTCGTCGTCCCCGATATCCCCGTCCTCCTGGGAGAAGCCACCTCCGAGACAATCACCGGCGAGGCTATCGCCGACTTCATCGCCGTCGAGGATAGCCCCGGAGAGTGGGTCAAAGACTATGACCTGCTCTACGAAGATGTCATGTGGCTCTTCAAAATGCAGGACTTCGCCGGTGCCCTCTGCTCCGTCAGCAGACTCATAAACCTCGCCGCAGATACCCAGGAACTCCGACAGTTCCTCGAACTCAACGAGAGCAAACTCGTCTCCGCCTACGAAAGAGCCCTGGGGCCATTCGACAACGCTATCTCCTGCTCCGCAGCATCCCTCGACCAGTACTACTTCTGCAACCCCGATGAAGCCGAAATCGTCCTCGATATCGCCAGAAGCTCAGATAACGTCCGCCAAATCCTCAACGAGAGCCCCATCGGTACTCTCCCAACCCTCAGCCTCATCTATCGCCTCAGAAATGAACACATCATTACCATTGAGGGCATGGAGATGCCTAACGCCCTGCCCGGCGCCTGAATCCACTCTTCCCCATTGTCAACGCTCATGGGCCCTAACTGCCCTCTCCCACTGCCCCTCCCTCGTTCCCCGCACCCTCAACCCCCGCAGAGGCCTGCCTTATTACATCCTTCGAAAAACGCCCCAGAAAGGCCCAGGCCACCAGCAACCGCATCCCCAGCCCCAACACTATCAGAGCCGTCGTACATGCATCCAGAACCCCCGAAGGATCCCCCATCCCGGCCACAACATAGTCGCTGTACAGCCAACGGTTGAACGCATGCATCGTCCCAAGCCCTGACGGCGCTATGGGAACTGCCTGCACAAATGTACCCAATGGAAAATAAAACAACATAACAGCAAAGGGCACTTCAACACCAAACAACGGGAAAAAGGTGTACTGCACCATCAAGTATATCATCAACAGGGCAATCCTCACCCCCAGAAATAGAGGCAGCATCTTCCACTCGAAATCCCGCAACGGCGCAAATATCTGCCAACTCGCTACACGCGACAACAGAGGAACCCTCAGCCCACGCCTGATCGTCACCAACACCAGCGGAAACCCCACAATGGCTCCCGCAAGAGCCAGATAACCAAGAACTCTCGCAGCAGGCTCGATGCCGGCGTTGCCCACGTTGGCAAGCAACCCCGCACCCGCTATGAGCCCAAGTGCCACCAGGTCCATCACGTTCAAAACGAACAAGGCCCCAAGAACCCTCCAGAATGACACATCTCTTATACGCTTGACGTACCATGCCATGCCGACCAAAGCCGCATTGTAGTTAATGACATTAAGCATATAGCTCGTAGCTTTTACAGGAAGCGCCTGACGCCAGGAGACCGAAGCCGCCAGCCTCGACACCACCACCGAAACACCCATGGTATCCGTCATGAATGCTGCCAGAATCCCCACCACAATGGTGGCCACCACCGGAAGCGGCTCGGCCCTGGACAACGCCTCCAACGCCGAGTCCCAACAGGTCGTCAGCCCGATATATACCAGCAGCCCCGCCGCCGCCATCCAAGGCAGCAGTCGCTTGATCACTGTGATGAGCCTCTTACGTTCCACGGTGCCTCTTTCAATGCATTCCCAAACCGCAAGGAGAATGATAGGATGGGCACAGCTTGTCAAGGGTGAGGCCCATGAAGAAAGACGCTCGCTCCACGGCCCTGGCCGTCCTAGACTCTGTGGCCCGCTCAGATACTCTGGCCACAGCCGTCATCCGCAAAGAGGCCGAGAAGTTCGACCTGCCACCTGAGACCACGGCCCTGGCAAACCAGCTGGTCATGGGAGTACTGCGCAATCGTACATTCCTCGACTCCGTCCTGAGCCGCGCCGTGGAAAAAAGCCTCCCCACAGGCGATCGTAGGCTGCTTGACGTCATGCGCCTCGCTGCCTTTGAAATGCTCTTCCTGGATGCAGTACCCGACTACGCAACGGTCTCGGCCTTCGTCAATCTGGCCAGGGCTACCAAAGGACCAAGAATCGGGGGCTTCGTCAACGCTGTGCTCAGAAAACTCTCAACTATGGACCGCCATCAACTGCGCACCTCCATCACAGCAATGGAGCCCGAGGGCCGCTTCTCTATGCCCCCATGGATAATCTCCACCGCCCGAAAGGCCTTTGGGGAGTCCTGGCAGCAAGAAATGGAGGCCCTCAACTCCCCGGCCGCCATAGGAATACACGTCAACCCCTTTCTTAACACCACCGCCCAACTGGTCCTGGAACTGGCTGACTCGGGCATCGAGGCCAGCACCGTGCCGGGAATGCCCCTGGCGCTCACCGTCTCCCACAAAAACCACCCCTACCAGACCCCCGCTTTTGTCCAGGGAAAGTTCTGGCCCCAAGACTTGGCCAGCCACCTCGTGGCCCAACTCGCATCATCACACCCCGGACCCCTTTGGCTCGATGGCTGCTGCGGACTTGGTACAAAAACCCTCGCACTCGCCGCCAGGAGGCAGCAGGGTAGCATTCACGCCTCCGACCCCAACGCCGGAAGGATTGAGGCCCTGCAGAAACGCTGGAAGGCCCTCCGCTTCCCCGCCTCCGTCTCCCCAAGCGTCGCCAGCCTCCTCGACCTCAGCGATAACGGTAGCTTCGACATGGTGCTTGTAGATGCCCCGTGCAGCGGCCTGGGAACCCTGCGTCACCACCCCGAGATTCGCTGGCGAAGAACCTTGGAAGACATAGAAAGAAACAGCCGCCTCCAGGCCAAACTCCTGAACAAAGCCGCAGGCATGCTCAACCACGGTGCAATGCTCGTCTATGCCGTCTGCTCCTTCGCCCCCGAAGAGGGCCCCCGCCTGGTGCAGAGCTTCTTGCAGCAGAACCCCCGCTTCTCCCCCAGTAATGAGGCCCGCAACGAAATGGCCAGAATCAACGACCAGCGCCGCCTGGCTGGTCTGCCAGAGATTCTCATGGATGAGGCCGGGGGTATCTCCTTGCCACCCACCCTGCTCAACAGCGACGCCTTCTACGCTGCTTTTCTACAAGGTTAACCCGCCCCCAGCCCCCCAGGGCCTCAGGATGCGCATTACTTGCCTGAGACTCCCGATGCGGTAAAATGGCGCCGGAGGTTCGGCATGAACAGATACCTTCTCCTCCTGATTCTCATGGTGATGCCCTCTCTGGCCGTGGGTGATATTTATCACTGCAGAATAGATGGCAAAGATTGGTTTCTCAACTACCCCTGTCCAAAGAAATCAAAGAAGATGGGTGTAGTAATGAAAACCCCCAATACACCCCTGAACAGTTCAGGCTCAATCGGGGATGGGTCCGGCAACGCCACTGCTGCAGGAAACACGCCCGCCGACTCCCCCCTGCCTGGGCGCTCCTGGTCTGCGGGGAGAGCCCAAGCCCCGTCCTGGAGGCCCGTCGGGTCAGGCAGCAGAAGAGTATCCGACCCGAGAACGGAGATAGACCGAATCATTAAGGAAGCATCCAGAACCTACACCATCCCCGAACCCCTCATACGGGCCGTTATAACGGTGGAATCGAACTTCTCCCCAACGGTGGTTTCTAACAAAGGTGCCATGGGCCTCATGCAGCTCATGCCAAGCGTCGTCTCCGACTACGATGTCTCTGACCCCTACGACCCGTATCAGAATATCATGGCAGGTGTCAGCCTCCTGCGCACCCTGGCGAACCGCTTCAACGGCGATATACCAAAGGTGCTGGCAGCATACCACTCAGGTGGAGGGTCTGTCTCCAAGAGGGCAGGCATCGCCTTCCAAGGTTCCGACGGCTACGTCCGAAAGGTGCTGGACCACTACTACAGAATCAAGAACGCCCGAGAAGCCCCCGCAATACAGTAAGACCCGCCCTGCTCACCCGGGAAAAGGGTTAGCGGAGCATCCCCATTGCCTTAGTCCAATGGGTGGAGACGGTATTGTCTTGCAAGACGGGCCGCCTTCCATATACTCTGCGGCCAAAGGGGTGACCATGCCTACTCGCCTATCACCGGCGCTACGCAAAGAGTTCTTAAATCTGCCCAATGTCCTGACCTACCTGCGCATTGCCAGCATTCCCTTTATCGTCTTCGTGCTTCGAATCTCCGACGAGGCCATCACGGAAAGCGAAATCGCCAGTCGCTGGCTCTGCTTTGCCACCTTTTTGCTCTTCGGCGCCGCTGCCATTACCGACTACCTCGACGGCTGGCTGGCCCGCAAGTACAACCAGACAACCCTCGTGGGCAAGTTCATCGACCCCATCGCCGATAAGCTCATCGTCCTGGCTACCCTGGTTACCCTGGTTGAGCTTGGGCGAGTACCAAGCTGGATTGTAGTGCTGATACTCTTGCGGGAAATCGCCATCAACGGCCTGAGAACCCTTGCCATGGCCGAGGGGCTTGTAATCGACGTGGTCCAGGCTGGTAAGATTAAGACAGCACTGCAACTCATGGGGATCCAGGGGCTGATACTTTATTACAGCTACCCCACCTTCGTCATTGACTGGGAGATACCATTCGGGTTCCTGGGCGAGCTTCTACTCATCCTGTCGTTGGTCTTCTCCTTTATATCTGCGTGGGTCTATTTTAGAGGGTTCGTGAGAGAGATCGTGAAAAAGTATGAAAACAAAGAGGTCAAGTAATGCAAAGATACTTGACATTGGCAATCCTTATATCAACACATGTGCTTCTTTCCACCAGCTGCGAGCGAGAGCCGGCGGATGCCGCCCAGTGGACTCTGTCAGAGTGCCAAGGGTGCACCACGGCGCAGGAAGCCGCTCTGTGCAATGATGGGCTGGACAACGACGGGGACCAACTGGTTGATTGTGACGACCCCAACTGCAAAGATGTGGGGTGCTGCGCCTTTGCCCGGCCAGAGAACGACGACGAGAGCTGCAGCGACGGTTGCGACAACGACGGGGATAACTTCGTGGACTGCCTCGATCGCTCGTGCTGCAGCAAGGATTCTTGTGTGCCCATTTGCAAGAGCCCCGAGAAGAGCGACGAAACCACCATCGTGGCCTGCTCCGACGGCATCGATAACGACTGGAACGGCTTCATCGACTGTGCCGACTACAGTTGCTCCCAGTCCCCTGAAGTCTACTTCTGCGAGGGCAACGACCAGACCTGCTCCGATGACATCGACAACGATGGAAACGGCTTCGTAGACTGCGGAGACTACTCCTGCTCCAGGAACTCCAAAGTCACAGTGTGCAAACAGCAGTAGCCCTGCACGCCCACCCCCTCACACATCTCCCTGCGCCCGGCGCAGAACCCTGCCCTCGAAGGCAGCAAGGTCTCGGCAAAGTCGAAGGGGGAAAAGAATGGTGAGCAGTGGTTTGGCGGGTTCAGTCCGACATGACGTCGAAGGCCCTGCGCACGTCAGAGGTGCGGACGAAGAGGACGCCCACCGAGTGGCTTCCTGAGACTCCACCGTAGGCGTACTCAATATTAATGCCCGCCACCCCCAGCTTTCGGCTCAGTGAGGCAAGTTGCCCAGGCTCGTTTCTAAGCTCCACCATGAGAATCTCGTTCTCAACCACCAGCACACCGGCGTTGCCCAGCAGGTGAATCACCTTCAGAGGCTCATCCACGACCATCCGGACCACCGCGTGATCCACAGTGTCCGAGACGCTGAACCCCAATATGTTGATCCCCTCTTGTGTAATGCTCTCGCAGACATCCCCCAAGGTCCCCGGACGATTCTTCAGAAAAATTGAAAGCTGCTTGACTATCTGCATCGGACGCTCCTGTGATTGTTGACCGACTCATCAGCCGATGAACCGAAGAATGACACGTCAACCAGCGCTGCGCAAGATCCTGAACGCCCCCCCCCAATTGCCGCCACCCTGATTTGTTGGCCGCCCCCCGCCCGCCACCGGGGCCAATGCACACCCTCTTTGCTGAATGAACTGCCCCTGGCACGAAAAACGGTGGTTCAGGGTGAAGCCTGTGAACCCTTCATGACGGTGAAGACCCCTGACTCTTCTGCCACCAGAGCGGTACCAGTCGAGCCACGAGAATGGCCATAAGGGCCCCGGCCACAAGGTCAATAATGTAATGATATCGCAAATACAGCGTACCCATGATCAATCCCGCAACGATAGGCGCCATAACCACAAATAGTTTTCTCTCATAACGCCAACAAAGCAAAAGCGTAACCAGTGAAATATAAGTATGCCCACTGGGGAAACAATCCCGCATGTTAAATTCTGCAGCCTCAATGGAGTGCCTTAGCCAATGCGTCAACGCACTACCTGGCAGTGGTCCTTGAAATGTTACAAGATGGGCCGACGCTGGTATTTCAGCAATTACATAAGGTGACTGCGCTGGCACCAATATATAGAGCAAAAAATTACTAAGAAATGCAGCGGCTATTGCCGTTATCAGAATATGTGCCTCCTGGTATCTATTCTTAAAGTACAGAACAACAAAAAGCGCCAGAGGAAGAAAATAGTAGCTTGCATAGCATAGCTGCAAGATATCGGTAACCCAGGCGACGGAGTATGGCTCTATCCATTCTCCAAATGTCGCTCCCCATATCTGCTGATCAAACCAGAGCAGCTCTGCTTCCATGTCATAGGGGTTGATCGCATGGATAGTATGGCCAACAACCCAAAACCCACCAAACACGGATCCGATAATAATTGGCAACCGGACGATAACTCTATGAGATAAGCTCATACGACGCGTTCCAATCACGACGGCAGCAATCACGAACAGGGCACCGATGTCAGACAATATCGGCACCGCAGTGTCAACACCAGCTGATGAGATACGCCCCATAAACACAAGATGAATCAGTAATAATCCACCCCAGAAGGCACTGACCACAATATCGAAGGGCAGGAGACCCAGCAACCTGCCTCTGCCGCCCAAAGAACCTGATACCACGTCTTTTCTCCTGATTAGTGACTAAACCCGTGACCTTCATTCTCGCCCCTACCCCTCGACTCGGCACGAGCCTCGCTCGGGGTAAACGGCTGGGGGGCGGATCGAGATATCTGGCCAGCCGTTTAGTAGGAAGCTCATTAGCCGAGCCTTGGACCTGGCCCCCAAGCCACAGGGGATCAGGCCGCCCGTTTGAGCATCAGCCGGAAACAGGCCCCAGCATACTCTGGCGATGGCGATGGCACCAGCAGCAAGTCGCCCCCCAGCCGCCTCGACAGCGACCGCGCTACAGTCAGCCCCAAGCCCAGTCCCCCAGCCCTTCGCGTTGAGAAGAAGGGTTCGAAAATCTCCTCCTTCAACTCCTCGGGAACCCCTGGTCCCGAATCGATAAGATCCAGGATCACATGCTCATCGTCCGCCCAGAGGGCAAGGCGGCCCTTCCTGGGAGCGTCCGGGTGCTCCTTAAGAATCTGCTCAAGATTGTTGAGCATGGCACTCAGCACCCTGTTGATTAGTCCGCACTCTCCCATCGCCTGAGGCACCACATCGGCAATGTCTACCTCCAACTGCACCCTCAGAAGGTCGAGACCAGCCTGCCGCAAACCCAGGAAATCAGTCACCGACCGACGCATGTCAATGGCCGCAACTTCGGGCGATGGCATGTTGGCGTAGTGTGACATGGTCTCCACCAACTGCCCCAGCCGTAGCGCCTGCTCATGAATCCTCTGCACAAACCGCTGCCTCTTCTCATCCGAGAGGTTTGGAGACCTCAGAAGATCCGAAAAGCCAATAATCGCTGCTAAAGGATTGTTGAAATCATGCACTATGCGGCCCAGGAGACGACCAATGGTCTCCACACCCGCATCCTTGGGAACTAATCCGGAATCGCTCATTCTGGCAACCTCTGACGAGAAGAGCCATGGCTATACCCGCCACTTGTGCCACAGCAGCGCCCCGTAGTCAAGGAGAGCAATGGAATCGGGCCGAAGCAGGCAGTGAGAACAAAAAAGAGGGGGCGGGGGGGCTTGGTGGTGGGCCCCCGTGGGGATTACTCCTTCTCCTTGTCCACCAACTGCTGCAGAGCCTCGAGATAGGCCGGCTCAACAGTCTCCCCCGGGCTGATGGTGCGGTGGTAGTCCAACGCCGGGTCCTCCCACATCTTCACCGGGATAAGATAGCCCAACCAGTCCTGCGTAAGCCCCAAAACAATGGCCGTACCCTCAGTGGCCTGGGCCAGAACCTCTTTCGCGTGAGCAGCAAAGGTGGGGAAAGACTCACCGGGAGTGGTGAGCAGTTCCAGCTCTCCAATGGTTATCCAAGAGAAGTAACTGTCCATAAGCTGAGTGAAATCCTTCGTATCGATATTAGGAATCGGTAATGGACCGATTACACCAAGCTGCATGAGTGCAAAATTCGTCGGGTGAAATCCATACGTCACATGACGAAACTTGATGCCCGCTTCAGCAGAAAGAGGCTTGGCCTGAGCCACAGCCGCCAGAGCCGCATCGGCATACTCATAACCTACGCAAGTAACCTTGGCGAAATCCTCAGGCTTCAGGTCCGGATCCTTCCAACCATCCGGGAAAGCATCTTCTTCCTCACATACCTCGGGATCCTTGGGGTACACCGACCCGATGGGCCCGTTGTGGAACACCACCACCCCGAACCCCGAGTCCATAAGCTTCTTTCGGAATGGCCCAACCCAGTCAGCCGATAGGCCGTTGTTCTCCATAGGGTAGACCGTGGTGTGAGCATTCGCCCTGACCCATGTGAAAACCGAGGCCCCACCCCCCGGGCGCTTGCCCTGCAGCACAAACACATCGTGATCGTCCGAGAATTCATCCAAGTCGTCGTTCACAACTGCGGACTTACCCCAAACCAACTCTATGTCACCCAAATTCTTATATGCAGCAATCGCCACTTCAATCACCTTTTGCTGCATATATTCAATGTATTCTATTTCGTCCCGGACCTTCTTGTCCATAGGCCCCCACAAACCCACGGTGTCCGGCGAGTCGTGAGAATGTGACGCCCCAACAACTACCCTTGGACCATCCATCTTCACGCCCAACTCATCGGCGAAAGCCTTGGGAACCATGTCCTGGAGCATCTTGATGTCGTAGCCCAACAGGCCCACGGAATCCAGCCCAACCAAAATAACCACTTCACCGCTCTCCGGGTGGGCCAACGCCACTGCGTTCGCCATAAGATCGTCGTGGATGCCCTCGGAAATTCGACACGCCTCAACCTTACCTAAGCAGAGCCCGTATCCCCCAAGCAGATAGTCCGGCTTCGTCCCGTTTATTGTCACCGAAGCGGCACCCGCCGCAAACACCGTCCCAAAACTCTTTCCGGGGGGCAAAGTCGGCATTCCTGAATCCTCGTCTGGCAAATCGGTACCAGTGGGCACGTCTGGCGCAACCTCCGGCATCAACTGGTCCTCACCAACCGTATCCTGAACCGGCACATCCTTGGCACCCTCCCCGCTGTCGCCCGAAGAGCACGCCCAGCTCGATCCAATCACAAGCAGAACCACCAACACTTCCTTAGCCAAGTTGGACCTCATCCATGACCTCCACGTACCTTAGACTCGGGCACCTGCCACATTCTGGCAGACACTGCCAAAAGGACGAGCTCAGCCTACTGACTCACGGAGCGATGTCAAGAACGCAGTGGTTTAGAAACCCAACCTGAATCACCGTTTGGAAGGAGCTTCGCAACAGGCCCGTTGCACTCCAGAAAAGGAAGGGACATTACCGCCCAATGACACGCAACCCCGTGCGCATCTCCTTCATACATGGGTCGTCGCACCCGAAGCCCAGCGCCTTGGCCAAAACAAGCCCCGCAGCAAAGCCCCCTATGTGCGCCCACCAGGCAACCCCGGTACCCGACTCCCACAGAAGACTGGTGTAGCCGTTAAAAAGCTGCACAACGAACCAGAAGCCGATGAACAGAAAGGCCGGAATTGGTACCAGGAAGATGAAGACAAGAGCCAGTACCCTCACCCGTGGATAGTAGAGGGCGTAAGCCGCAAGAATGGCAGATACCGCACCGCTTGCCCCCACCATCGGAACCATTTCCGAGGGACCGGTCATGACCTGCATCAGTGCAGCTATTAATCCGCCACAGAAATAGAGGACAATAAATCTAACACGACCAAGACGATCCTCGACATTATCCCCAAACACGTGCAGAAACCACATATTACTTAGCAGATGAACAACACCGCCATGCAAGAACATATAGGAAATCCAAGGCAGCACATGACCCTTTACCGAAAACCCTTCCGAAGCAATACCCTTCGTCATGTTCCAAGGAACCAGACCATAAGTAAAGAGGAAGGACTCCAGGTCAACACCAAGACCAATCTGATACAGATAGATCAAGACGTTAAAGGCGATTAAAGAGTACGTTACTACAGGGAAGCGCCGGGTTTTAATGTCATCGTGCAGTGGTATCACAGGCTACTCCGAAACTACCCAACCAAACTTACCGCTGGCAGGCAACTGTACATCCTTCAATAGCCAGTGACGCTTCCCGCTGGCTGAACGAGCCTCAACCAGAGGGGTCCCGGGCTCCGTTGAGATCTGAAGCCCCAAAGAGCCACCAGCAGACACACTGCCCGCATCTGAGCCGTCAACAAACACGCTGATCTCCCCGCCAGTCTCGTTCCTGACCGTCAGCAATACGCTCCCCAGGAAGGCCTGCACGTGGCTCTCCAGGCCAGCGGAGATGCTCACCAGGCGCTCAACCATCGTACCGTCGGCATACTTGACCGAAACCCTCCGTTCACCCGGGGGAGCCACCAGACGAAGCTCCGAACCCGAGCCGTCGAGGCGCTGCACAAGCTCTCCGTCCACATACACATCGCCGACTTGCTGCATGGGCCTCACTCGAATTGCCCCCCAGTTGCCCCCCAGAATGACTACATCGCCACCTCTGCCCTTAGGCAGAATCACCCTCACCGACTGCTTGCTCTTCCCGCCATCGGCACTCACCACCACGTCGTCACGACCCACCGCTACCTTTGTGGCGGCCCCCTGGGGCAACGCACCGGCCACACCTCCGTCCACTGAGAGAGTCACCCCCTCGCCACTCTTGTCCACAACGGAAGTCACTGGCGTCGTGCCCGTGATAGTCCAGGTGAACCAACCCGAGGCCGAGAGCTCAAAGGCCGTAGAATGAAGAGCCGCCTGCGTCCCCGGTCTTCTTCCAGCAAGAGTATGCCTGCCCGGAAGAAGCTTGCTCTCAGCGTAACTACCCTCGGCTTGCAAAGTGCCAACTACGGCGCCGTCCAGCAGCAGCTCCAAAGCCTCGCCCGAGGAGTTCTTAACCCTCACACCCCCAACCTGCGGAGAGACAACCAGGTCCGTATCTCCCCCTCGGTCAACCCTCACCGAGTAGCCAAGCCCCGTCTTTGACCCCCGAGCCCTGATGGAACTGAGACCCTTGGGCACCCGCACCAGCCTCCTGGCACCAACTGCAATGGTGGCCCCGGCCTCACCCAACGCCGGGTCAAGCAGCAACTCCTCACCACTCTGATTCTCAAGGGTCACATCAAGAGTCTCTCTGGCCAGCACCAGTGGCTTTGAAGCATCCCGCTTCTCCCCAGTATCCACCGCAGCACTGGACCAGATATCGCCGCTGGCCCGCCTAACCTCCAGCAGGTTCTTGCCCAACGGCTGCCCCGCAAACTCTATCTCCATTCCCGGAGGAACAACGCCCAGAAATCGCCCGTTCCTATAGACCCAAAGCTCCTCGTCCACAGGGTTCTCCACCCTTATCCTGCCACCCCAAGGGCCCACTCGCACCGGGAGCCTCGCCCCACGCTCCACCTCAACCGATATCTCCTGGCCGTGGCCCGTCACCGGGCACCATGCCGTCAGGTTAACCCTACCAGGCAGCACCTGAATCGCTGCCTTTGCCCCCGGGGCCACCGTGGCCAGGGGAACCTCCCCACGCATTATCACCAGCTTCTCTCCAACCAGGTTCTGCAACTCCAGTTCGGCACCAGGGGCATCCAGAACCCACGTCACCGTAGAGCCGCCCACAAGGTGAAACTCCCGGGCGTGCTCCCTGCCCGACGCCCCACTGGCTGTGGCCAGGTATGTGCCAGGCACCACATCCTTAATCAGCATGCTGGCGGCCGAAGGCACTACCAGCGCACCCGCTTCGCCCAGCTTCACCTGCACCGCCTCGGCTAATCGATTCTCCACAACAAAGGTTGCCGTAGAGCCGGCCAGCGCCAACTCCTTAACCTCGCCACAATCCACAGAAACCTCAAGCCTGGTGGGCACCAGGTCCGCCTTCGATGAGACGGTGATGGGGTGAGTCCCCGGAGTGAGCCCCTCCCAAAGCCAGCTGGCCCCGGAAAGAACCTCCCTGGTCTCTGCACGGAACTGCACCGTCACGGCACCAGGCCGGTCGTTGGAGACTCTCACACCCGCGTAGCAGGGCGGCACGACCATCTTCGTCCCACTCTGAGAGACCAGCTTCACCGACTCCTGAGTCACCACCGAACCGTTAACGGGCTTCAAACTGACGACAGCATTCCCAACTCTCAAGCCACGAAAACGCGACACCGAATGGCCCAACGAGCTGCCCAGACGCTGACCGTCAAGCTCAACTTCGTAGTCGCTCTCAGTGTCGTTGACCAGCTCCAGCCAGGCGGTCATGTCCGTCACTACGGCAGAAGGGTCACCGCCCGGGGGAAGCAGCACCTCCTTGCCCTCCTCCACAACCGCCACACCCATGGAATCGCCACAAACGAAGCGCAATTCGAAGGGATGCGCCGGCATGTTGGCCTGCATCACCCGCGTCAGTGGTGCTATCTCGAACTCGCTGCCTCTGCCGACCCAAATCCGGCACGGTTCACCACCGGCGTTAGAGAGAAGCAGCACTGAGGGCCCCACTTGCCTCTCGGGCTCGTGGGCACACGAACCTACAGACAAGGCAACGGCAACCAATAACGGAGCGGCCAAAGCCGCCAATCGTGGACCAAGGGAGATCGCCAGGCCAGACGAAACCCGACTTCTTCCACAGCCCCCGCAGATCGAGGGGCAGTGACCCCTTGCGCCGAGAATCTCCATCGTCACACGCTATTTGGGAAGGTTGAAGAGGCTGCTGGTCGGGTTCTTCATCGCCTGGTCCGCTGCCTGAGCCACCGAAGCCTTACCGCTCTCGGCATTCTCCTCCTCGGTAGAAACCGGGGGCGGCCAGACTTCGAACGGAATGGGGCGTTCCAGTTTCAGCTCTACAACGGCCTTGGAGAACTTCACCTCGTTGAAGATGATGCACCAGAGAATCTTGTCGCGGTCATAACCCTTTCTCAACTCATCAAGAAAGACCGAGGCCTTCTCATCATCAATGAGCTCGATCTTGTCCACTTCCTCGTTGATCGTGCGAACCATATCATACATATCCTGATATAGATCCCCATTCATCCTGGTCCACAACGTCATAATAAGTTGGGCCACAGGTTCACTTTCTTTCTTAAATATCTCGTTCTCAATCATATCCTTGATACGAGCTTTGCCCTTGACTTCGAGTCTTTGACCCTGAAAATATCGGACAAAAATCCCCTTGTTAAGGATCTGCACACCTCTCACGATGTGCCACATCGGTATTTCCTTAACAATACGATCAACATCACTCTTCAAAGCCTTCAAAATCTCAATTCCAGTCATAAGCCTCTCCTGAGAATCCTCAATCCAGCCGCGGGTAATACACCAAAGCGGGCCGGATGGCCAGAATAGATTTCCTGGCGCCGGTTGCTAGCCGGTGCGGGCATGCTTGAAATGGAAGGGCCGGCGTGGCAGACTCAGCGCCGTACAACTGAGGGGTGGCCCATGCGCCGACTTATTATCCCGTTTCTTACACTGACTCTGGCGGCCTGTTCCCAATCGGGAACCGGAACCTCCCAGGATGACGCCACCCAGGAGATTCGCTCCGATGCGGCCGACACGGGCTCAGATGCCCCCTTTGACGCATTGAGCCCAGATTCGCTGGCCGACGTCCCCGACACCATGGTCAGCGAGGTCATGGAGATCCTGGATGCGCTGGACGTCATGGATGACGAGTTGGCCCAGCCGTTCTGTGGCGACTCCTCCTGCAGCGACAATGAGTCGTGCGAGACCTGCCCCCAAGACTGCGGCCAATGTCCTCCCCAGTGCGGAAATGCTAATTGCGAAGAGGGTGAGTCTTGTGGGTCTTGTCCCCAGGATTGCGGCCAATGCCCGCCCGAGTGCGGTAACGGAACATGCGAGGGTGGCGAGGGCTGCGTCCTCTGCCCCCAGGACTGCGGCCAGTGCCCTTCAGGCTGCGGCGACGCCCAGTGTGACCCCGATACGGAGAATTGTCAGATTTGCCCCGAGGACTGCGGTGCCTGCCCCGGTCTTTGCGGAGACGGCAACTGCACCGTCGGTGAAACCTGCAAGCTCTGCCCTCAGGACTGTGGCGTTTGCCCCCCGGAGTGCGGCGACGGCTCGGTCAACCAGCCCTCAGAGCAGTGCGACGACGGCAACCTCATACCCGAAGACGGTTGCAGCCCCGAGTGCAAGTGGGAAGTGGTAATCGGACCGGGAGTCATTATTATCACAGAGTTGATGAAAAATCCGGACAAGGTCGATGATATAGTGGGGGAATGGATAGAACTATATAATACTACGGCTATGCCAATCGACATAAACGGCTGGGTTATTAAGGACGGCGGCACAGACTACCACGTCATAATGAAAGAACAGCCATTCGTAATCGGCGGCAAAAAGCACATTGTGCTGGCCCGAAATGGGCAACCGTCGATAAATGGCGGCTTAACTGTTGACTATGTTTATGATAACATTAACCTTTCAAACAAAGACGACGAAATCCTGCTGCTCTCTCCAGACCTAATGGAGATTGACCGTGTGCTATACGACGACGGCATCTCCTTCCCCGACCCCATAGGCAAATCCCTGGCATTGAACCCCGAAAGGTACGACATCGAGTCCAACGACTTCGGCGAGAGCTGGTGCGAGGGCACTACTGCTTACGGATTGGGAGACATGGGCTCCCCAGGAGCGCCCAACCCCGCATGCCCCGTGCCCGAGGGGTGCCCCAACGGCATCTGCGAGGCTGATGAGAACTGCCTCTCCTGCGCCGAAGACTGTGGCCAGTGCCCCATGGTGTGCGGCGACGGCCTCTGCGTCGCCGGCGAGGGGTGCCAAACCTGCCCCACGGACTGCGGAGAGTGCCCTGTCTGGTGCGGCGACCTCATCTGCAACAACAACGAAACCTGCCAAACCTGCCCCCAGGACTGCGGCTACTGCTGCGGAAACGGGCTATGCGACTACCAGGAGAACTGCCAGCTCTGCCCCGATGACTGCGGGCTCTGCTGTGGCGACGGAACATGCAGCCAAGCTCATAACGAGACCTGTGCCAACTGCCCGGATGATTGTGGCTCCTGCTCCGCCTGCGGTAACGGCTTCTGCGACATCGGAGAAGAGTGTGGCGACTGCCCCCAGGACTGTGGAGCATGCGGCGTCTGCGGCGACGGTGAATGCACCCCCGATGAGAGCTGCAGTGAGTGCCCCGGCGACTGCGGCTTCTGCACCCCCACAGGCTGGTGCAGGCTCTATGGTGCAGCAGGCACGACGGCCTCCTGCACCCTCAGGTTGGCCAGAGAATCCTCCACAAGCATGAAGCCAACGGCACTTCAATTCGACCTTGCCTTCGACACATCACGACTGCAGTTCTCCAAACTCGTGGACAGCTACTGCACAGGCGGAGCCTGCATACCCTGGGAGATCCCGCCCCAGGCAACCTTGCAGCCCTCGGGTCACTCCGTCGCCGGCGAAAACCTCAGCGGCGTCGGCCGCAGGGTCATGATCTACCACGCCTCGGACCCGGCCATTCCACTCAACGACGCCTACCTCTCCAACTACTACGTCATGGGAGATGCCATCCTCGTCGAGGTCGTCTTCCAGTTCTCAACCACCGTCCCAATGGTCTCCCCCGTGACGGTCACCTTGCGAAACATCAAAGCCTCCGATGCCGACTCTTCCCAGATGGGTGTGATGCAGACCGACGACGGCTTGATAGTCGCCTCCTCATCGGGCCTGAAGAAGTGTGGCGACGGCACATGCAACTTCGGCGAGACCTGCCTCACCTGCCAACTGGACTGCGGCACCTGCCCGGAACCCTGCGGCGACGGAATATGTCTCGGCGACGAAACCTGCGAATCATGCAGCACCGACTGCGGCCCCTGCCCCGCTGTGTGCGGCGACGGCCAATGCGACGCGGACCAGGAGAGCTGCTCAACATGCCCCCAGGATTGTGGAGAGTGCCCCCCAAGCTGCGGCGATGGAACCTGCAACGGCGATGAAACATGCTCCACCTGCCCCGGAGACTGCGGCGCTTGCCCCCCAGTGTGCGGCGACAATGAGTGCAACGGCACCGAGGAGTGCTTCACCTGCCCACTGGACTGCGGCATTTGTCCTCCAAGCTGCGGCAACGGAGAGTGCGAGCCGGGCGAGTCGTGCCTGGTCTGCCCCGACGACTGCGGTACCTGCGTCGAACCCTGCGGCGACAGCGTTTGCGACTTCGGTGAGACTTGCCAGACCTGCCCCGAAGATTGTGGCATTTGCCCCTGCGGCAACGGCATCTGCTCCCTCTCCGAGAACTGCGCATCATGCCCCATCGATTGCGGAGTCTGCCCCGGTTGCCCTGATGGAACCTGCAACGGCGTCGAGACCTGCGAATCCTGCCCCGACGACTGCGGACCATGCCCCTGCGGCGACGGCCTCTGCGACCCCATAGAAGAAGACTGCGCCTCCTGCCCCCTGGACTGCGGCACCTGTCCCTTCTGCGGCGATACAATCTGCAACGGCGACGAAGATTGCGCCTCCTGCCCCGATGATTGCGGACCGTGCCCCTGCGGTGATGGAGTCTGCTCCAACGACGAGACCTGCCTCACCTGCCCCCTCGATTGTGGCCAATGCCCCTTCTGCGGCGATGGTGAGTGCAATGGCCTCGAAGGCTGCGAATCCTGCCCCGAAGATTGTGGCGCCTGCCCCCCCACTGGCTGGTGCCAGATATATGGCGAGGGGGCCTCAACCTTCTACTGCCCCATCAACGTAGCGGCCGCAGGCACCGGCATGAACCCCGCCGCCGGTCTGCAGTTCGCTGTCAACTTCAACGGCGCCAAGGTCAACCTCGTTGGATTCCATGACCAGCTCTGCGTCGCAGAGACCTGCTCCGATTGGGATATCCCCCCACAAAGCACCATACAACCCACAGGTCATTCCGTAGTATACACCGATATCGTTAATGGTCGAAAGAGAGTGCTCTTCTACCATGGCTCTGCACCTGAAACACCGCTATCAACCGCCTACCGCCAGGCAGGACAGATCGTGGGCAATCCTGAGGTTATCATGCTCACATTCCGCCTGCTTCAGACTATCCCAACCGATGAGCCCGTCCAGGTCACTTTGGACGAACTCACTGCTACTGATGAGTTCGCCAGTCCCCTCACAATGGTAATGAGCGACGGCACACTCATTACGTCGCAGTTTTAGGAGGCATATATCATGAAGAAGTTTATTCTTTTCCTAGCCATATGCCTCTATGCTTCTTCGGCAGCGGCACTTGTACCTGGAGACGTGAACGCAGACACCGCAGTGGACGTGTCCGACGTGCAGTGCGCCGTGCTTGCCTCCCTTCGACCCGAACCGCCTGGCTGCCTCTTCGCTCCCCTCGCCGCAGACCTCAACTGCGACGGCGAGACCGATGTGATCGACGTTCAGTTGCTGGTCCAGATGGTCATGAAGTTCCCGCTCTCGGGAATGCCTGCGGACAAAGACCCCGACTTGGACGGCATCCACGTCAACTGCGACAACTGTCCCAACACATACAACCCAGACCAGTCCGACGTGGACAACGACGGCGAAGGCGACGCTTGCGACGTCCCCGATGTACCCGTCTGCGGAAACGGCAAACTGGAGGCCGGTGAAGCCTGCGACGACGGTAACGAAATCAACGGCGATGGCTGTAGCTCATTGTGCAGCCTCGAATTCGGCTATAATCCCGGTGACTTCGTAATTACAGAAGTTATGAAGCTCCCACGCTGGAGCGAGCAGGAGTTTGGCGAGTGGTTCGAAATCCGAAATGCCACCATAGGAACAGTCAACCTCAAGGGCTACACCATATACAGCAACGTGGCCGAACAATACGTAATCCCTGTTGATGTTTACGTGCCCTCCGGTGACCACGTTGTTCTTGGGGCCGAGGATGATTTTTATCTTAATGGTGGCGTCTTTGTCGATATCGTCTATGCTGGTATCACTCTTTCCGACTCTACTGACACCATATCCTTCGTTGCACCCAACGGAATCATAGTGGACGAAATCAGCTTCGACAACGCCTACTGGCCCTCGGCTGTAGGCCGCACCATGAGCCTCTCCGCAGGCACCTACTTCGCCAACGCCAACGATGACTACGCAAACTGGTGCAACGGCATTCTCACCATGCCAGGCGGCGACTACGGCTCCCCCGGTTACGCCAACGTCTTCTGCCCCGTCGGGGTGGTGTGCGGTAACAGCCTCAAAGAAACCGGTGAGAGCTGCGACGACGGTAACAGGAAAGATGGGGACGGCTGCGACGCCTGGTGCCAGATCGAGATTAGCGCCGTATGCGGCAACCTCCAACTGGAACCCGGGGAACAGTGCGACGATGGCAACAATACCCCTTACGACGGCTGCTCGCCCACATGCCAGACCGAAACACCCGTGTGCGGTAACAGCGTCATCGAATACCTGGAGCAGTGCGACGACGGCAACGCTCAGTCCGGCGATGGGTGCAGTTCCACCTGCCAGGACGAAATCATGTGTGGCGATGGTGACCTCGAACCCGGCGAAGAGTGCGATGACGGCAACCTCCAGCCCGGCGACGGATGCGCCCCCGACTGCACCATCGAGACAGGACCCCGCTGCGGCGACAGCAACCGAGACCCCGGCGAGGAGTGCGATGACGGCTGCCCCGCAGGGAAACCCGGCGTATGTGAAGTCGGCATCGACGACGGCGACGGCTGCAGCGCTACCTGCACCATCGAACTGGTACCCAACATGTGCGGCAATGGTATCGTTGAACCCGAAAACGGAGAACTCTGCGATGATGGCTGCATGCTCGGTGTACCACACCTCTGCGAGCCCGGAGTCGATGATCAGGACTACTGCACCTTCGACTGCAAATGGCCCGGCTGCGCCATCTGCCAACCTCCGTGCTGTGGCGATGGCGTCGTTCAGGATGGCGAAGAGTGCGATGACTGCAACACTTCTAACGATGACGAATGCTCATCAGAGTGTAAAGAGCTCTTCGTCCCCGTGGGCTTCTCAGGGACCATCTCGGTCTCCAATTACACTATCAAACCCCAGGACAAGGTCTACGTCATAGGTTTCCGCCAGTCCGCTGACCACGCCAAGTCCTTCTTGAAAGGCAAAGACTTCGTGGCCTCCCTGCTCGGTGCCAACGTCTCCATGCCCCTGGCGTACGAACTCTTGGCCGACCCAGCACAGTACTGGGTCGCTGCAGTCATCGACGTCAACGGCGACCACCCCGGCACCGACGACGTCCCGTGGGGCTTCGAAGACATCTCCGGCCACCACCCCAACCTCCCCATCACCGTGCCAGAGAAGACTATGCTCGGCGGCGTCAACGTTCCGATAAATGGAGCCACGGGAACCCTCAAGGGAACCATAAGCATCTTCCCCTCCTACACCAACGTCGGCCCCAACGACTCCCTGAAAATAGTCCTCTCTACCACCAATCCCAAGGACGGGATTAATCCAATCGGTTACATGAAAGTGAAACCAGTTGACTTCTCCTATGACTACACCATAAATACTCAACCAGGGAGTTTTTACTTGGCCGCATATTTCGATAAGGGTGACAATACCGCCATCGGCAGCGTGCCTGATGGAGATGGGCGCGGGGCGCATGGTGGCTGGTACTTCGCCAACAAGGTCACTATCAACGCCGGTCAGACCACTTCCAACAAGAACGTGACCGTATACGTTCCGTAGGCTATACTCCCTCAACAGCCAAACGCTGCTCCTGGACTCCTTGTACGCTGCGAGGAGAACGCTGCAGCATCACCACTGTTGGATGGGGGAGAGCGTGCACACAGAATGGGACAACGAACCAACCCTGCCCGTAGCCCGCAGCAGCATCGCAGTACCCGCATGCACCCTTGAGTCGAAATGGGGCAAACAGACCTTCTCCGCCTGGCCCGTGAGAATCGGCAAAGACCCCGGCAACGACTACGTTATCGATCACCCCTCCTGCAGCCGTTTGCACGCCGCTATCCACCTCACAGCAACAGGCTTCGCCATCCAGGATCTGGAGAGCACCAACGGCGTCTTCGTCAAGGGCGTCCGTGTGAAAGAAGCCTGGATTGACCCCGGGGCAGAGCTTGCCCTGGGCGAAGCCAAGGTCGCCTTCGGCGCCGGAAACGAACTACACGAGATCAAGCCCATCAAAAAAGAACGCCTGGGGGAGATGGTCGGCCGTTCTGACCCCATGCGCCGCCTCTTTGACCTGGTGCAGAAAATCGCCGGCACCGATGCCACGGTGCTGCTCATGGGCGAGACCGGCACTGGCAAGGAGGTGCTGGCCAGAACCATTCACTCCTTCTCCAGACGCTCTGCAGCACCCCTCTCGGTGATTGACTGCAGCGCCATCCCCCAGTCCCTCGTTGAATCCGAACTCTTCGGTCATGAGAAGGGTGCCTTCACCGGGGCCCTGGCAGTGAGAAAGGGGCTCTTCGAGTCGGCTAACGGAGGCACCGTGCTCCTCGATGAGATTGGCGAATTGCCCCTCTCGATACAGCCTAAACTGCTGAGGGTTCTGGAGACCGGCCAATTCCGTCGGGTGGGCAGCTCCACCCCCATTCGGTGCGATGTACGCCTCATCGCTGCTACAAACAGAAACCTCTACCAGGAGGCCGACCAGGGCCGCTTCCGTAGAGACCTGCTCTACCGCCTCAACGTCATCCCCATCACCATCCCGCCCCTTCGCGAACGTCTGGAGGACATCGAGCCACTGGTGGAGCACATCCTCGACAGGCTCCGCCTCCGCCACAGGGGCGAAATTCCCGTGGTTGAGGTCGCCCCATCCTTCATCCAACAGCTTCGCACGTGGCACTTCCCCGGCAACATTCGAGAGCTCTGCAACATCATGGAGCGTGAGGTAGCCCTGGCCTCAGGCCCTGTTCTAACACGCATGGCCCTGCCGCCAGGCCACCTCTCCACCAGCCCCAACGTTGCCTTGCACCAGGAAGAGCCGCCCTGCGACGCCCCCTCCTGCGTTGACCCACTCGAATCATCCGGAGCCATTGTCGAATACCGCCAGGCCAAAGAGAGCACCCTCACCGAGTTCCACATCGCCTACCTCACAACCCTCATGCGACACTGCCGCGGCAGTATCTCCGCCGCTGCCCGAACCTCAGGTATGGACAGGAAGGTCGTAAGGCTGCTACTGCGTGACTTGGGCCTCCACCACCTCACTGCCTCAGAACCATCGCCCCCTGACTCGTGATGCCGAAAGCCTGCGCGGGAAGTGAAACCTCTTCCGCTACTGGCCCCCGCACCCGCCAGCCCCACCCGCATTTCCTTCTGGAGATGAACGCCAACCGGCTATATACTCGGCCAAGGGACGCATGCTTGGGGGGCCGACATGTCCGTGTCCATGGACCCTGGTCATACTGAGAAGGCCGTCATTTACATCGTGGACGATGAGGTCTCCAACCTCTACATCATGCAAGCAACCCTGAAGTCCGAGGGACACACCATTCGATGCTTCTCCGGTGGCACCGAACTGCTTGGGGCCCTGGATGGGGGACTGGAGGCTCCGGACCTCTTCCTGGTCGATGTCATGATGCCCAACGTTAGCGGCCTCGACGTACTGGCCTACGTTCGCTCCAAACCAAACCTGCAGCGCCTGCCCGTGGTCCTCGTTACGGGCGTAGATGGAGTCAACAACCGCGTCAAAGGCCTCGACTCCGGCGCCGACGACTACGTCGCCAAACCCTTCCACCCGGCCGAAATCCGAGCCCGGGTACGCTCCCTGCTCCGAATCAAGTGGCTGGGCGACGCCCTTGAGCGCAGCAACGCTATGCTGGCAGACCAGAACGTCCACCTGGAAGAACGCGTTCAGGCTAGAACCCGTGAACTTGAGGACATCACCATGGGCGTGGTGACCAGCCTCGAGAAGGCCAACCAGCTCAACGATGCAGATACGGGCGCCCACATCTATAGAGTCAGCGCATACTCAGAACTGCTGGCGAAGTCAGTGGGGCTGCCGCCGGAAGTAATCATCAAGATCCGGCGCTACTCCTCTCTTCATGACGTAGGCAAGGTCGGAACACCCGACAACGTCCTGAAGAAACCGGGGCCCCTTGACGAACTCGAATACGACCGCATGAAACATCATACCTTCATGGGCTACGAACTGCTCCTCCTGGCCCGCTCAGACCCCATCGCCCTCAATATCGCCCTCTGTCACCACGAACGATGGGACGGAGACGGATATCCTCTTGGCCTCTCGGGCACCGCAATCCCCCTGGAGGCCCGCATCGTGGCCGTGGCCGACGTCTTCGATGCCCTCTCCACCCGCAGAGTCTACAAAAGCGCCTATCCCCTGGATGTGGCCAGACAGGTGCTGCTGCAGCAAAGAGGGCAGCACCTGGACCCCCTCCTGGTTGACAGCTTTCTTGCCAACTGGGACGACGTAGAACGTATCTACCAGGAGTACGCTGATAGCGCAGAAGAGGCAGCACGTCGCTCCGCATCGGGGGAGTACCGCACAATCACGCCGCTCTCAACCTTGGCCCAGTGGGAATACGAAAACGTTGCCAGGCCCGAGCCACCGCAAACACCGGGAGGCCGCAAGGGCGCTACTGCAAGCCAGAAATGGGCAACAACTACCGATGGATTCTCAACTGTCTTTATGCGGAAGGAAGAAGAGAAGAACCATTGAAGGAATAGACGCTGCGAACGCTATAAGAAACAACTCTACGTATCCCGTATGCTCTACTATAACACCCCCGAAGCCGCCCATGAAAGTCCCGCCCAGGGATGAAATTGCAGTAGCCACAGCATAATGAGCCGCCTTAAACTGCTTCATGCATGTGCGCATGATATAAACAACAAGAACAGCGTTTCCTAATCCGGCAGCAAACTGCTCGTAGGCATGCACAAAGGCGATTGTTCCAAGGCCACCAATAGTCTCAGAGTCCGGAATTGTCCAGGCAAGCCAGACATAGGCCCAGATGTTGACGTTCATCGCCAGTGTCAGAGGCCACACCGCCCGCCTGAAGCCCCACCGTCGAATGGCCCAGGCGCTAATCAGGGAGCCGCCAATGCTGGCAGCGGTGCCCAGCAGACCAGCCATCCAGGACATGGTCTCTTTGCTCAACCCAAGCTCTCTCATGAGGAAGGGCGTGTTCATAGAAAACAGAATCTCGTCCCCAAGCTTGTAGGTCACAACAAAGGCCAGAATCACCGCCCATCGCGGCTGCGAAATGTAGGACGAAAAGGCCCTGACGTAGTGACGGATGTGCTCCGTGGCCGTTACCCTCGGTGGCCCGGCCTCGTCCTCTCGCCGAGAAAGCTCCTTGTTCGATTCCACCGACGGCAGGTACCGGGAATGGAACAGCAGCAACAGGCCCAAAATCGCACCCCCGGCCCAGAAACTCACAGCCCAGGATGCCCAACTGGCCAAGGCGACCAAACCGCTTTTCGCAAAGACCACCGCCAGGCGATAGGTCATTACCCTCAACCCGGTGTAGGCCGCCTGCTCCCCCGGATCCGATATAGCCTCCATATAGAACGCATCAATAGTTATATCGTGTGTAGCTGCCAGAAAAGCCAGTGCTACTATTACTGCCATGCTGGCATGTAGAGCCCACGACGTGGCCTCTGCTCCATCCGACCCCGAGGTCGCAATGCCGGCAAATACCCCCAGAAGCAGTGCCCCAAGGGCTACCAGAAGCTGAGCCCAGAGCAGCCAGCGCCGCTTGTTGCCCCATATGTCCACCACAGGAGCCCACAAGAACTTCAGATTCCACGGCGCACCAAGGAAGTTCAAGAAGCCAAGATAGGCCTCCTTGACCCCAAGGTCTGTGAGAAACACCCCGAACAAGAACCGCACCAGCATGTACGGCAGGCCCTCGGCGAAGTAGAGCGTTGAAACCCACGTCTTCGTCGATGCGGCCCCCGAGCGCCCCTGCTCCTGCTTGCCCTCGATACCGGCCATGTCAACTCCCTTACACTTAACACAGACACCATGGCCCAACGGGCCTACGCCCGTCCATCATAGACCCCACGCCTGCGTGGGCAACTTTGTGCCAGAAGCGCCACGCCGAAGCCCCGTTGCTATACCCCCTCCAGCTTGCCTGGAGGGGGCAGGGGGAGGCGCGCCTTTTCCGCCCAAAAGGCGGAAAAGGCTGACGCTACCACCACCCATACCCCACGCCGAAGCCCAGGTGCCATGCCACAACCACCCACAGGTCCCTCCCAACGGCCCTTGGCGGGGCTGCGGTGGGGGAGGCGTCAGCCGTTCGACAAGCTCACGGTGCGCCCCCAAACCCAGGCAAGCTGGGGGCTTGTAGCTGCAAGTCTAGATATTTAGCACCTCTAACGGACACGGTGGCACTCTTGCCCCATGCGGATGATATCTGCTTGAAGTGCGGAGGATTGGGTGGAAGGGGAGACTACTTCTCGGTGATCAGGATGCGCACGTCGAGAGCCTTGGCTCCCTTGCCCTCTTCGTAGACCACCACGGGGTTGAGCTCCATGTCGGTGATTGCCGGCACGTTCTTGATGAGGGAGCCCAGGCGCAGGATGGTGTCGACCAGGGTGTCGATGTCTCTGGGCTTCTCGCCTCGGGCACCGGTGAGCAGTTTGGCCGCTCTGATGTCCAGCACCATCTTACGGGCTTCGTCCTTGTTGATGGGCCAGGAGCGGAAGACCACGTCTTTGAGAATCTCAACGTAGATGCCACCCAGACCGAACATCACGGTGGGTCCGAAGGTAGCGTCTCTGCGGGCGCCAACGATGACCTCGGTCTTGGCCTTGATCATCTCGTTGACCTCGATACCGTCGATGACTGCGTCGGCCTTGTACTTCCTGGCGTTGGCCATGATGGTCTCGTAGGCCTTGACGACCCCTTCCTCGCTGTCGATGCCAACCAGCACGCCGCCGGCATCGGACTTGTGAATGATGTCCTTGGAGACGATCTTCATCACCACGGGGAGGCCGATTTCTCTGGAGAGCTTCAGGGCTTCGTCGCTGGTCTTGGCGATGCCGTTCTTGGGCATGGCAATTCCCGCCTCGTTCATGAGCACGGTGCTCTCATGGGGCAGCAGGAAGGTGCGGCCGTCGTCACGGGCAGACTGGATGACCTCGTTGATCCGCTTCCAGTTCATCTGGATGTCGGCGGTGGGCTCCACCTTGGTGTTCTTGAAGCGGTTCCACTTGTAGAGGGCGCCCATGCAGGAGACTGCGTCGTAGACGTCTTCCCAAACCGGAGTCTGGTTGGGGCGCAGGCTGGTGGTGCAGTGCTCGATGGCCTCGCCACCGATGATCGAGTAAACGATGGGCTTCACGCCCAGCTTGTACTGGGTGTAGGTCTCGCAGATCATCTTGGAGAGCGAGTCCACGGTGAAGAGCGCCGTCTCGCAATAGAGCGCCATGACGCCGTGGATGTCGGGGCTGGCGAGGGCAGCGGCGATGGCCTGGCTGTACTCTTTGGCGCCGGCCTGACCGGTGATGTCAACGGGGTTCTTGGTGGAGCCGAAGTCCGGGGTGACGGGAGCGAAGTACTCTTTGAGCTTGGCCTGGTTGTCGTACAGGTTGACGCTGTACTTCTCAGCAGCGTCCGTAGCCATAACGCCCACGCCGCCGCCGTTGGTGATGATGACGACGTTCTCGCCCTTGGGCTCCGGGGCCTCGGCCAGGAAGCGGCACCAGTTGAAGGCCTCTTTCAGGGTCTCGGCACGCAGCACGCCGCACTGGTTCATGATGGCGTCGAACACCGTGTCCGAGCCGGCCAGAGAGCCGGTGTGGGAGGCAGCGGCCATGGCGCCACGGGTGGAGCGGCCCGACTTGATGACGACCACAGGCTTCTTCATGGTGGTCTTCTTGAGCACGTCGATGAAGCGCTCGCCCTTCTGCACGCCTTCGATGTAGAGCAGGACAACCTTGGTCTCGTCCTGGTCCACGAAGTACTCGAGCAGGTCGGCTTCGTCCAGGTCGCACTTGTTGCCAACGGAGACCAGGGCCGAGAGGCCGATGTGCTCCAGCGTCGAGCGGCCAACCATGGCGATGCCCAGGGCGCCCGACTGGGTCACGATGGCCAGCTTGCCGTGGCGGATATTTCTGGGGCCGAAGGTGGCGTTGAGCGACGCCTTGGCAGAGAAGTACCCGAAGATGTTCGGTCCAAGAATGCGCATGCCGGCCTCTTTGGCCACGCCCAGAATCCTGCGCTCTTCTTCCACGTTGCCGGTCTCGGCGAAACCCGACGTAATGATGGGCAGGAACTTGACGCCCTTCTTGGCGCACTCAACCACGCTGTCGTAGGTGTGCTTGGCGGGAACCGTCACAACGGCGATATCAACCTCACCGGGGATGTCTGTGATGCTGGGATAAATCGGGTATCCAAGAACCTCGCCGCCCTTGGGATTCACCGGATAGAGCTTTCCCTTGTAGCCGTCCACCACCATGTTCTCGACCATCTTGAAGCCGATCTTGCCTGGACTGGCTGACGCTCCGATAACCGCCACGGACTTGGCCTCGAACAGATCCTTCACTTCCGGTAACTTCACGCTCATGATTCACCCCTATAAATTGGCCCGATACACCGAACCGTTTGAGCGGGTTAGCCATACGGCCCCGGGCAACAGCGACCCACACCTCCCCCGCTCCCGAAAAACCGCGCTATTTGTGCAAACAAGGGCCCGAAAGTCAAACGAAATCCGGCGCTCTGCCCAACCTTTCAAGCCGCCCCCCTTTGCCCTGTCTTGAAACCCCAGAGAGCGTTCCTATCTTCACGCATGAAACGGCACCAACCAATGAATAGCCCGGCAGTTACGGGGCTGATGGAGACCTTTATGAATAGGATTACTCTACCTACGGGAATCGAACTGAGGGCCACGGAGATTCCGGGCCAGGCCGAAATCCTCTCCCACGATGCCGTGCAGTTCATAGCAGAGCTGCACCGCAAATTCGCCTCACCGCTCCAGGAACTTCTGGAGAAACGCAAGGGCCTCACAGAACAACTCTCGCCCCAGTGGCAAAGCCAATACCTGCCGGAGACCCAATCCGTGCGGGATGGCCGCTGGAGCGTTGCCCCAACACCAGACGACCTGCAGGACCGACGGGTGGAGATCACCGGGCCCGTTGAAGCAAAAATGATGATAAACGCCCTGAACTCCGGCGCACGGGTCTTCATGGCAGACTTCGAGGATGCCAACAGCCCCACCTGGCGAAATAACATCGAAGGTCAAAAGAACCTCTTCCTGGCCGTCCGAAGAACGCTGGCGTTCACCTCTCCCGACGGAAAAGAGTACCGACTCAAGAAGGACCCGGCGGTGCTGATGGTCCGCCCCCGTGGCCTGCATCTCGTGGAAAAACACCTACTGGTGGACGGGCAGTCCATCCCCGCACCGCTCTTCGACTTCGGACTCTACCTGTTCCACAATGGCCAGGAACTGGTCAACCGTGGTTCTGGGCCCTACTTCTACCTTCCCAAGCTCGAAAGCTATCTCGAGGCCCGCTGGTGGAACGACGTCATCTCCTTTGCCCAAGAGAAGCTGGCACTGCCCATTGGCACCGTGAAGGTGACCGTCCTCATCGAGACCATCCTGGCCTCTTTGCAGATGGATGAGATCCTCTACGAGCTGAGAGACCACATCACCGGACTCAACGCCGGCCGGTGGGACTACATATTCAGCGCCATCAAGAAGTTCCGGGACAAACCCGGCTTCGTATTCCCCGACCGCACCGCCATCACAATGAAAGTCCCCTTCATGCAGGCCTACTGCAAGGCCCTGGTGCAAACATGCCACCGCCGCAACGCCCACGCCATGGGCGGCATGTCGGCGTTCATACCAAGCAGAAAGGACCAGGAGATCAACGCCCTGGCCATTTCTAAAATCACTGAGGACAAACTGCGGGAGAGCGCCGACGGCTTCGACGGCACCTGGGTAGCCCACCCCGACCTGGTAGCCGTGGCCAAGAAGGTCTTCGACGAAGCGCTGGGCGACAAGCCCAACCAGAAGGGCCTCGTGCCACACAAAGACCCCGTCCCCGCTGCCCAGCTCACGGACTTCAGTATTCCCGACGCACATGTCACCGAAGCCGGGGTCAGAGACAACATCGTGGTGGCTCTGCTCTATCTCGACTCGTGGCTGGCGGGCAACGGCGCTGTGGCCATTTTCAACCTGATGGAGGACGCCGCAACGGCGGAAATCTCCCGGTCGCAGCTCTGGCAGTGGGTACACAGGCGGGCATACCTGGATTCGGGTCAGACCGTGACCCCGTCGCTCTTCAAGACATGGCTGGAAGAGGAGACCCGAAGGACCGGTGAGCTGCTCCAGGGGAGATACGACCAGCAGCGCATGGAGAGAGCAGTAGGTCTGCTGGAGAATCTGGTTCTAAGCCCGGATTTCAGTGATTTTCTCACTGTACCGGCATATGAATATTTGGATTAATAAGCAACCCAAACCGAAATGAGGAAAGAGATGTCCCTGACGCAAGAATGGAAAGAGAACTCCCGTTGGAAAGGCATTGTTCGTAACTACACCCAGGCAGACGTAGACAAGCTGCGAGGGACGGTGCACATAGAGCATTCCCTGGCCCGTCTTGGGGCCGAGCGCCTCTGGAAGCTGCTCAACAGCGAGCACCACGTCAAGGCTCTTGGGGCCGTAACGGGCAACCAGGCAGTGCAGATGGTGCAGGCGGGGCTCAAGGCCATATACATGAGCGGTTGGCAGGTTGCCGGCGACAACAACACGGCCTTTGACACCTACCCGGATCAGAGCCTTTACCCGGTGAACAGTGTTCCCACGCTGGTTCGCCGCCTGAACAATGCTCTGAGGCGAGCCGACGTTATTTCGCACATGGATGGTGAGCACGACACCCACTGGTTTGCCCCCATCGTGGCAGACGCCGAGGCGGGATTCGGAGGGGTGCTCAACGCCTACGAGTTGATGAAGGCCATGATTGAGGCTGGTGCGGCCGGGGTCCACTTCGAGGATCAGCTCTCGTCGCTGAAGAAATGCGGCCACATGGGCGGCAAGGTTCTGGAGCCGGCATCGGAGTTCATCAAGAAGCTGCTGGCGGCGAGGCTTGCGGCTGACGTTGCCGGGGTGCCGACGATACTGGTTGCCCGCACCGACGCTCTTGGGGCAAACCTGCTCACCAGCGACATAGACCCCACGGACGCTCCGTTCCTCACGGGGCAGCGTACCGCCGAGGGGTTCTTCGAGGTGAGGGCAGGCAACGACCTGGCCATCGCAAGGGCGTTGGCTTACGCCCCCTACGCCGACATGATCTGGTGCGAGACCTCCATGCCGGATCTGGGTCAGGCCCGAGAGTTCGCCCAGGCCATCCACGCCAAGTACCCTGGCAAGCTGCTGGCCTACAACTGCTCACCAAGCTTCAACTGGAGGAAGCACATGGACGAGAAGGCCATGGAGCGCTTCCAGAACGACCTGGGCGACCTTGGATACAAGTTCCAGTTCGTAACGCTGGCGGGCTTCCACGCCCTGAACACCTCGATGTTCGAGCTGGCCAACGCCTACAAGACCGAGGGCATGGCCGCCTACTCACGCCTTCAGCAGCAGGAGTTCAAGCTGGAGAAAGAGGCTGGATACAAGGCAGTGAAGCACCAGGCCTTCGTGGGTGCGGGCTATTTCGACGAAATCCAGATGGTCGTCTCGGGAGGCACCGCCTCAACCACGGCCCTCAAAGGCTCCACCGAGGAGGAGCAGTTCCATTGATTCCTTTAGAGAAGCCTGATTAACTCCTTGGGCACGGCCACCATGTGGTCGGCACCGGCTTCCAACAGTTCATTCCTCTCCCGGAAGCCCCATAAGACACCAACGGCCTCCATTCCGGCCCTCTTGCCTGTCTGGATGTCTACCCAGGTGTCACCAACGAAGATGGCATCGGCGGGCTTGTAGCCCATGCCCGCGGCGATCTCCAAAGCAGCGGTGGGATCGGGCTTCTTGGGAATGCCATCTCTGGCGCCACGAACATCCCGAAACCGAACGCCGGGGAAGTAACGCCGAACCATGATGCCGGTGAAGTCATCGGGTTTGTTGGAGAGCACGGCGAAGTCCAGGCCACGACGCTCAAGCTCCGCCAGTAGTTCGGGAATGCCTTCGTAGGGCCAGCTTCCCTCCTCCCACGTTCGGCTGTACATCTCCTTGACCCTGGCAGTGGTCGATTCCACTGTGGGTGCGTCCCTCATCCCCTCGGGAAGCGCTCTGGTCACCAGAATGTCGATTCCTTCGCCCACCATGTGCTTGAGCGCCGCAGGGGAGTGCAAAGGCAGTCCCATCTCCCCGAGCACGCTGTTGACCGCCCGGTCAAGACCGGCAATCGTGTCTAAAAGAGTTCCATCAAGATCAAAAAGCAGACACCGCATGTCCCGTCCCCCTGTTGAGGGTCGACGCCAGGGGTGGAGCACCAGAGCCGCTGGGCGCTCTAAACCAGTGACCTCCATTCTCCACCATTACCCCTCGGCTCGGCACGAGCCTCGCTCGTGGTAAACCGCTGGGGGCGGATCGAGATATGTGGCCAGCCGTTTAGAGCCAGAAACCCGCTCTCGCCAGATCCCCATCATTCTGAGGCTCCGCTTTGGGCTCGTCCCCCGTCGACACCACCGTCCTGAATCGGGTCAAACCCTCCAAATATCCGGCCCTGACCGAAGGAGGACGCACCCAATCCTTATGGTCAGCCTTTACGTCCGGGAACCTCGCCATGTCAACCGTATATCTGCTGCCTTGCAAAAGCTGCTCTATTTGGCCCGGAGTCAAGCCGGCCAGTGCCTTGTTCCCATCGGGGTACTCCTCCACCCGCAGTACCCAGGGGCTGGCCTGGTACTCGTCCTTAGGAAGCGCCTCTCGCTGCTTGGTGCCGGTCACTAGATCGGTCAAGTACCGGAAGCGGGCAATCTTGTAGCCGGGCCGTCCGTAGTATTTTACCAGATCTTTGCTTTTCCCCTTCATCTCAAATTGCACTCTATCGGAAAGCACTTCTTCCATAACTTCGTACTTATATTTAACAGAGTACATTTTGGCAGGGGCCATAACTCTGGCCACAAGCTCGCCTTCCTTCACAAACCCCAGCTCGAAAACCACGGGGAAAGGCAAGTTATTCCTTACTTTAAGGTCCTTTTTACCGTAATTCACCGTTGCATCTAGCCCCGGAGGCATGTACTTAACTCTAAATCTGTGGTGATACCTCTCAACGATCTCCAACCCGGCAAAGAGCGCCGCTGCGTAGACCGTGCTTGCCGTCTGGCATATCCCTCCGCCAACGCCCAACTCGTACCCCTTGGGGCCGGCAATGACGTTGGCCTTCTTGTAGCCACGCTCCTCGGTGCGCTCCCCCACCAACTCGTTGAAGCTCAACTCCTGGCCCGGCAGAAGCAGCGTTCCGTCCAACTTGGCCGCAGACATCTCCAGATTGGTCGAACGGTCGTCGTTCCAGTGAGAGTAGTGGGTGATATAGCGCCCAATTTCCACCTGAGCCGTGTCCTTGGCGCTCCAAGGGCACGCCGGCTCGGCAGAGACCACAATCAGCGGCAGAGGATTCCCCCTGGACAACTGCTCTGCCATACAATACGGGCTATTATAGGAGAAAAACGTCGGATCTGAGATAGGCATAGAGAAGAGTGACAACACCGAAAAAACGATAAAACCCATGACAAACCCCTCCCTTATCCCCCCAACCATAGCACGGGCCACACGCAGGGCAAAAAAGCCACCCCAGCCCCCCGACACCGCCCACCGGCGTCACGGTCGAGTCACTCCAACGGGCCCGCAACCTCAACCACGACACCCTCGGCCGGCCCAGCCCGGCCGGGAGGATGTGAAGTATTGGCGAACCCTGAGCACTGCCCGTCGGACTGCGGTCAGTGCTGCGGTGACGGCCTCTGCCGGCCGTAGTACGTCGAGAACTGTGACACGACATGCCCAAAGCGCTTGCCCAGACACTCCCCGATTCCCTCAGGACGACGAGGTTCAGCAGAGCAACTGCTCGACAGACAGAAGCAGGACCTTCCCTTCGGATTCCATCTGCCGCAGCGCATGGGAGAAATGGCCGGCGCTCGCGATGCATGGAAGCCACTCTTGCTTACGGACCAGACCGCTTCGCTCCACATGGCCCTGAAGCGAGGTCAAGACGTCAACCCCAACCTCGCCTCCGGGGCGCCATTTGCACTCAACAAACAGCAGCTTCTTCCCGAAACGTCCCACAAGGTCGATCTCTGTGGCCCCGTCTCTGGACCAGAATGGGGCAAGCTCATCCAACAGGCCCAGTCTGTTCTCCAGAGCCCCTCGCATGAGGGCTTGGCTCACCACCTGCTCGAAGAGACGCCCAAGGTAGGAGTCCAGGTGCGGTGCTATCCTTATTTCCCAAACCTTCTCCGGCTGGGCAGCAAGCAGCGAGACTCTGTTGGGAGCCACGAACCGGTGCCAGAAGGCAACAAATGGGTCAGCACACAGGTATCTGGAGAAGCGGGCACCATCACGGTCACCATATCTCTGCTGCTTCAACACAACGTCCAGGTCACACAACTCCTTCAGCGCGTAGTTTGCCCGAGCGGCCGTCAGTCCAGTTCTGGCCGCAATTGAGCCGAATCGGTTTTCCCCCGCCGCAATGGCATGCAGCAGCGCCGAAGCGTCTGCAAAGGAACTCAGTCTTTCGCATCTCAGCATATCTGCAGGAGCGTCAAACAAGGCAGAGGAGGTTCCAAGGATGCTCCTACAAACGTTCTGCGCAAGAGACTCTCCCTCATGCACTTCAGCCAGATGCCTGGCCAGCCCCCCAAAAGCACCGTACAGTCGCACAGCCTCCACCGCCGACCAGCTGGGAACGAAAAGCGCTGCCTCACTTGCACCAAAAGGCCGAAGCTTCATCCTGGAACTGAACCGACCATACAGTGGCTGAGATGCTTCCCCAAGCTGCTGCAATGCCCCCACGGCGCTGCCACAAAGCACCAGCCGTAGTCTCATTTTGTCTTTGTGTTCATCATATATGCGCTGAATCATTGAGGTAAATGCCGGTTCCTGGGCGATGAGGTACTGCACTTCATCGAAGACCAGCGTCAGGCTCCTGCCCAAGGCCATGGCAGAACTCACCGTCAGTGAGAGAGCGCTGCTCCAGCCGGTGACCCCGCCTGAGGCAGCGGCGGGCAAAAGCCCCGCCTGAATCGCCGAGGCAACGAAGCGCTCCAGCATGACCTTGGCAGATGTCTCCTCAGCCATGAAAAAGACAACGTCGGGCTTGCCGTGAAGCAGATGCTGCAGAAGATAGGTCTTTCCCGTGCGCCTCTGCCCATATAGCAGCACCAGCACACTCTCCCCGCCGAGCAACCGCTCCAGAAGCTGCGACTCTTTTATTCTGTCGACCAACCCACGCATGCCTCGACACTGCGATTTAACTATCGGTTTGTCAAGTTAAAAGCCCGGAAGTTGGTGGCCGTTCTGTCTGCCGGGAGGGATGGAGTGGCACAGGCCGCTATGGTGTGTGGAGACAAAGTCTGCTCAACCCAGGAGAGCGGTAATCCGGAGGATGCCGACTACTGCGCCGTGGACTGCGGCCCATATGGCGACGGGGTCTGTGGGCACCACGAGATGTGCCAGAACGGAGGCTTATGCCCCAAAGACAGCGCCAGCGCCTGCGGCAACGGCAAGTGCGAGGGGGGCGAGAGCACCCAGAGTTGCATCACCGACTGCAGCGGCTGCGGAGACGGGATGTGTGGCCTGAACGAGTCCCCTCAGCTCTGTGCTGCCGATTGTCCACCACCATGCGGGAACCACGAATGCGAAGTCTTAGAGAACCCGGAGAACTGCCCCGTGGACTGCATGCCTCCGTGTGGCGACGGAATCTGTGACAACGGAGAGAATCCCCAGTTCTGCCCCGTGGATTGCACCATCTGCGGCGACGACATCTGCGGAGCCGGCGAGACCATCGCCAATTGCCCCAAGGATTGTGCCACGGCCTGCGGCAACATGGAGTGTGAGGGGGGCGAGTCTCCACAGGTCTGCCCCGTTGACTGCGGTCCATGCGGCGACGGCGTGTGCAGCTTCCAAGAATCTCCCAACACTTGCCCCACAGACTGCCCAATGGGCTGCGGCGACGGCCAGTGCTCTGCCACCGAGACTTGCACCACCTGCGCTACCGACTGCGGCACCTGCCCCTGCCTACCAGACTGCCAGGAGAAGCAGTGCGGAAACGACGGCTGCGGTGGTTCCTGCGGCGAGTGCATGGGTGGCGAGACCTGCCAAGCTGGCCAATGTACCTTTGGAAACTGCTGGCCAAACTGCGGAGACGAGGTCCTAGTCCCAGCGGGCAAGTTTTGGATGGGCTGCAACGCTGCGGTGGATACGGCGTGTGACTCGGGCGAGATGCCCTACCATGAGGTATACCTTGACGGGTACTACATGGACCGAACGGAGGTTACTGTAGATGCCTACGGTTCCTGCGTGACGGCTGGTTCGTGTACGCCCCCCAGCACCTATTCTTCGTACTGCAACTGGAACAAGCCGGGTAAGGGCGACCATCCCGTGAATTGTATTGAATGGTTCCAGGCTAAGGCGTATTGCGAGTGGGCGGGTAAGCGGCTTCCCAACGAGGCGGAGTGGGAAAAGGGTGCCCGTGGAACAGATGGGCGGAAGTACCCATGGGGTAACGCACCTGCAACGTGCGATTATACTGTAATAAATGGTAATGGCGCGTTGGGTTGTGGTACTGACAGCACGATGTCAGTGTGCAGCAAGTCTCCAGCGGGTGACAGCCCCTATGGGTTATGCGACATGGCGGGTAATGTTTGGGAGTGGACCGCGGATTGGCATAGTAGCAGCTATTACAGTAGTTCCCCAACCAATAACCCTGCGGGGCCAACTAGCGGATCTGACCGGGTGAAGCGTGGCGGTAGCTTCGGTAGCAGCTTCGGGTACGGCCTCCGCGTGTCCTTTCGCGGCTACGCCAGCCCTTCGGACGTCGAATGCTACCTTGGCTTCCGCTGCGCCAGGTCAGAATGAAATGCAATATAACGAGGAGAATTATTCTACCGCAACACTCTTCAACTATTCTGCTGATAATACGAGACATGCTGTCAGCAATTAGGTAGTCGAGTGGTATAGCGATCAGCGGTAAACGTTGCCTGAGCATCATGTCGCAAACAAATCGCGGCGGAGTCGGATGCGAGGAGGTAGGCTAGGCAACCCGCTAGAATTGGATGGGAGTCATGTAGAACTAAAAGATGCTATCCTGGGGCCATAATAGAGTGAACTCGACATTTAAGAAGCAAGTGCTCTAGGTAGAGACTGGTCTGCGGTAAGCGGTCCTACCGAACTGCTGCAACCAGCGCTCGACAGCCTCCCGCATGCGATGCATGGCAGCGGTCGGGGCCCAGCCGGCCTCGGCCGTGGCAAGCTCGCCTCGGGGACCCGCCAACGAGTCGATTCCAATAGCCGGCGGCAATCCAAGACTCCTTACATGCAAGCCAAAGTCTCCTCGGCATAATAGTAGACGGCATAGGGAACCCTGTTGGCTGGAAGGCAGTGGTAGCCCAAGGGCATAGAATATATGCCATAGTAGCCCCAAAGCAAATGTATGCCGGAGAACAGACCTCATTTCAAAGAATACTTAATGTGCTCCTTACACGGCTGCTCACATATCTCGTCCGCCCAGCAGCCGTGTACCCTGCCTTCGACGGCCCCAATGGGCCCTCAGGCCCTTCAAGGGGAGCAATGCCTAGGCCGAGTCGAACGGGGGGCGAGAATGATGAGCAGTGGTTTGGCTTACGCCCAAGCCACGCATATCGCAGAGCCTTTTTGTGCACTGCGCCCACGTTCGGAGAAGAGTTCCCCATTCCACGGCGGCGACAGCAGGTCACTTGCTGATTTGCCGAGCTTCTCCCAAATCGCTTCTATCGGCTGAAGTTTCTCGGCTGCACCCATTCCATACCGGTGGTAATAGAGTGCCCATGTCCGTCTCCGGGTGCTCGCTCTGCCTTTGTCCACGGCGATCCTGCTGTCGCAACTGACAATGGGCACGGCAGACCTCCAGCAGCTCGACGAAACGGCTCGTAGCACAACAGAACTGCCACCGCTGCTCTTTGACAAGAGGCCCCAGCCTGACCGACGTGTCAAGCGCCGACAAAACTGACCCACCCGTCGCCACTAGAACTGACGTTCAACAGAGCCTTGACCCATATCAAGCATCAGCGC
This sequence comes from uncultured Myxococcales bacterium, assembly GCA_964593355.1. GTDB lineage: Bacteria > Myxococcota_A > UBA9042 > CAIXZC01 > CAIXZC01 > CAYTWV01. The sequence goes on along the minus strand of CAZQHM010000001.1, from coordinate 8,020 downwards.
CAAGCCTTGCCTGCAGATTCATCAGGCGCCGGACCTTCTGTTCCGGCAAATCGGCTTTGATGAGCCTGGTCACCATGGCACTAGCACCGCTCATCACCCTGATAGTGGTCCCGCATTCCTCCATCCACAAAACAAGATCCGCAATGGGCCCAGGGTGGGTTAGGAGGAGTTTCTCATCTTTGCTCAGGTCGTCCAGCGGACCTGTCCCAGGCCACGGGTGTTTCGGCATGCTGGTGGCCACCTTCATGGCTTCCGGCAGCAACTCCTTCAGCCCACCCACCCAGTTCGCAAGCTGAAATGTCTCTTCTGACGTCAGGGCATAGGGCACTGACGAGATGCGGTTGAGCCAGTATGGGCGAATCCACCTCTCCCACCACTCAGCCTTGGCCGCTGCTTCTGCCCCATCAAGGCTCCCGCCAACCCATCTGTGGAAGTGTTTCGCCAGAGACGGTCGGTTGGCACCAATGACCCTGGGAATCTCGTTTTCCGCTGGCTTCTCTGAGTAGTGGGCGACTAACCCCGCAAACAGTCTCATGAAGCGATCGTGGCGCTCCTCGTTCTCCATGGCCATGGCCTTCGAAGAGTCGATGAGCGGCCGCCGCAGCAGGTCGGCCGCCAGTGGAGTGAGGACACCGTTCCAACCGTATCCGTCCCACACTGCCCGTCCGTCCCACACTGCCCGCCCCCCCGCCCAAGACAGCCTGGAGCACACTTCCCAAGTCGGTTCGCGACACAGCGCGCCTACCGGTGGCGGACCAAGTCTGCCTCTATACCGAAGTTTATCGCCGCAGCGGCCAACGCAGAAGACTCGCCCCTCAAACTTGGATCAGGGCACTGCTCGAAGCGTATCGACCTTGCAACGCGAGCCCGTTTCCGTATACTAGAGGCGTTACTTTGAGGCCGCCAAGATGGATACTGTTCGGAATACGAGTAGCCCGGCGTCCGTTGCTTTGCCAAAGGTGTGGCTGACGAAGGTCTGGCCCCCGAGCCAGGTGTCTGGCTGTCCTTTGGTAGGGGACTGCTTTCTTGTCCGCGACGGGGCGGAAGTTGGGAGGGAATCACCGGGTGTCACATCCATGCACCCTCTCGATTCGTCGGTTTCACGTCGGCATGCCCTGTTCTCGTTCAATGGCGAAACTTGCATGGTTACCGATATGGCAAGTAGCAACGGGACACTCGTGAACGGCCAGCGCGTCTCGACAAGCGAGGTTCGGAATGGCGACGTGGTTCGGTTTGGCAATACCTTGTTCATCGCCTCCGAGGCCCCTTGCGCAGACTTCAGCGAATTCGAGCCTGCTGGTCTGGTCGGAGCCAATCCGAGAGTCTTCAACCTGTATCGGTGTGCGCGGAAATGGGCCATGACAGGAAGGCCAGTCTTGATAATGGGCGAGACCGGGGTGGGCAAGGATGTGCTGGCGCGTGCCATACACGTTTGGAGCAAGCGGCCAGGGCCATTTGTTGCGGTGAACTGCGGCGCAGTGCCAGATTCGCTTGCGGAGTCAATCTGGTTTGGTGTCCAGAAGTGGGCCCACTCTGCTGCGGACAAGGCCACTCCTGGGCTATTCAGGTCGGCGGATTCAGGCACGCTGTTCCTTGACGAGCTGGGTGAGTTGCTTCCCGCGCTTCAAGTCAAGTTGAATCGAGTGTTACAGGATGGAAAGGTCAGACCAGTCGGCTCGACGAAGGAGATGGGCATCGACGTCAGGGTGGTTGCCGCCACAAACCGGATGGACATATTTTCGGCATCTGACACCGGATTCCGCCTGGACTTGCTCGCTCGACTGGAGGACATGGTGATCTGCCTTCCGCCCCTTAGGGAACGCAAGGAGGACATCATACCGATCATCGTAGCGACCGCCCGTTCAATGGGGTTTGAGCCGATGAACTTCGCCGCCGACCTCGTCGAGTGCTCTCTCATATACCCGTGGCCACGGAATGTTCGGCAACTAGTGAGGTTCTTCGAGGCCGTGGTCTGCCACGTCGGGCACGATGATTTGGTGTCGGTCGACTCGCTCACGGCGCGGGGAGTTCCCTGCCCGGACCGTCTCCTATCAGCTGTCGAACGAGGAGGTCAGGTCGCAAGTCATTTCAGATGTAGGGAGGGGGTTGCGAGTACGAGGAAAACGCAGTTAGATGAGGCCTTGGCTCGAAATGGCGGCAATCTGACAGCAGCAGCCAAGGAGCTAGGAGTTTCTCGTCAACATGCGTATCGGCTGCGCCGGCTGGACGGAATGCACCGGCGTCCGTTTCTTCCAGAGTAACACCCCTCCTTTGTCTTCCCCTTCAGCGCAAGCTCTGGTCTCTCACCAACGAACCAAGTCTCCGACACGTCGAGGAACAGGGACCCAAACGGCGCCGATGAATGACAGCTCTCCGCAACCCGCTCCTGAATGCGGCCATCGAACTCCTCAAGCAGGGAGAGCACCCTGTGAAGCCGACGTTTGTTGAATTGCTCCCCTCCAATGCCGCTCAACTCTGGCAACGCTGTGGTCGGGAACCAGCGCTGTGCGTGCAACTTTGAGCCGGGATCCAGCACTCTGTGAAGGACCAGAGCCTTCACCACCTCGCCCGGAGACACGTCCATCTGGCTCCCCTCGGTCAACTCTTCAAAGAGTTCCCCCAGCCCCCATTCTTCCCACACGCCAACCAGCACGGCTACATCCAGGTACTGAAGATTGGCCACGATGCTGCCCATGGCAGCTTCTTGCCTGATTGCCTCCGCTAGAACTACTGCTTTCGCTTGGCGTGAAGCCAATAGTGAGGTCCTAATATTTGCTACCTCCAACTCACTAAGCTGCCCCAGCGAGCAGACCACCCGGTGTGCTGGAACACCGTCTGCGCACCGATAGCTCTCTACCAGTTGGGCATACCGATAGACGCACTCCCCTTGACGCACGGTCGAAACACGCAGGTGCATGAACACCTCCCTCTGCAACCAGCTTGTGCCTACAACATCCGGACCGACTGGCCCCCTTAACCCCGGAAAATCAAGCAGTCTAGAAACGCTCAAAGATGCCAAAGCCTTCGCCCATCTCGTATCTACGCTAACCGCTGTAGACAGCTTCCCCCCCAGCAGGCCTGGCGCCTGGCGCTCCACTACTGTTTGGGGGTGATATACTTTGGGGACACGACACAACCAGCCGACAACGATGCGCTGATCGTGGCGTCCAAACTGTCGTGGCCTTGTCTGCCAACGGTTTCGCTCCGGATCCTGGGGCGAAGCGCCCCGTGTGCAACACCGGCTTGGTGTGCCAGTCTTGTGGGGCCCGAATATAACCCGCAGATCGCTCCTTGGCCCCGATCGAGCGCAGCCCAACTTGGAGAACCTCTGCGAGCCATCAACTTGAAGGACCCGGCCGCTAGCCACCGCACATCCTTGGCTTTCGATGCTGATGGCCACACTGGGAGGCTTGTGAAAGGAGCCGATTGGCGCAGCATCAAGCATGTCGCTAGCGCCCTGCTGCGCATCCACACGTGGGCTTGCTTTCCCATGGTTCAACGCGCTGAAAGCCCCGGCTCCCAAGGTAACCTATAAAAAATGCATAACCGCTTCAAAGTCGCCAGACTTCACCAGAAACAGCCACAGTGTTACGCGTACAAACACCCTGTGTTACAGCGACGTGACACCACACGTTACGTTTGGGCACCCGGCACACTCGTAAAAGCACCGGGCGCGGGTGTCTTCACTGGTCGGATGAGAGCCGAAACCCACGGCTCTGAATTGGACACGCATTGCCTCCAACCTCGCTAGCAGCGGCCTAAGGGGCTCCCCAGGCATAAGAACGCCACCTTCGGTCCGTTAGGTGGCTCGACCACTCTCCTGGCTTGGCACGATGTCTGCTTTCGATCATGCAACCGCGGTCCGGTGGCCGAGATCGTGAGTGGGCCACAAGAGGGCGCATTCCAATCGGGGCACTGGCTCAGGTAATTGTGGGTTAGGTGCGTTACTTTCACGTATGGGAGCTAGCATGTTTGTGAAGTACAAGAACGGGAGCATCTTGGCCCTGCTCCCATTCCGATGAAAGCTTCGGGGCGGCAAGGTGCATTCAAGGGCGACCGGTGCCGCATCTGTCATCACGGGTACTTACAAACGTTTGCAAAGCAACGCATTCATTTTTTCGTAATAAGGAGACCTTATCATGAAGCCATCGCCAATCACAACCACACTGACCTGCGGCCGTTGGGCCGCATTTCTACTCGCTGCTCTCTTGACCACCGGAACAGCGAACGCCGACCAAGGCATCTGGGGACCGGAGTGTCGCTCCATTACCCTTCAGCCAGACAACGAGGCTGGCCAATACGTGGTTGAAGCTCTTGTGACACTGCCCAACGGTACACTAGGCCTCACGCAACTCAGTCTCGCCACGAACGCCTCGACTGTCCAACCCGAATACGTTTGGGGAATTCCGGCATCGTCTGCCTCAGCGGAGCGGCGGGATGAGTACCTAGTGATGTTCCGAATCGGCGCCGCTCCTGGCCTAGCATCAATTGAACTCCGAGTGACCATCACAGGCGACGGCGTCAACACGCCGAGCCTTGTTCATGACTTCAACTACACGTTTGTCGTCGGTTCGGGCCTGCCAGTTCCAGTCTCGCCGGTGGAATTGACCGAGGAGTGGACGGCCATTGATACAGCAGCGACCTCCCAGGCGGGTAAGACCGTCTTCGCTGGCGCGGTGGGAGTCCCGACAGTGCAACCCATCGGCTTGCCGGCCGAAGAACTGCAACCTGACATCAACTAAGGCAACCGTCTTCTAAGGATAGCTGAGGACAAAAATGAATTCGAAGAGGAGCATTTATGAAAGCACATTATAGCATATCGGCCTTCCTGTTGTGCATGGCGGTGTCAACCGCCTCAGTCGGAGCGACACGTACGGTCTGTGGGTACGTGAACTTCTGGGATAAGCGCTCAAACTGCTCTGGATGTGGCACATCTTGCGAACCTGGGCGTATCGACCCATGCACCCCCGATACTAAGAAGTCAGCACGCGGGCTTGTGGTTGAGTTGTGGGACTATGACTCCGATGGTGGTGACGAGTACATTGGTGCGTGGAAGTGGGACAATGGCTACCGCTGCATGACATTCGAGTGGGAAAACGCTGCATATTCTAAAGGGGAGACCAATCCAGACATATATATGAAAATTAGCGGATGGAAGCTAAGAACCGGCACTGCTGAATACGTTTACTTGAGGAACCCGGATTGGACCACCCCGGCGGATATGACATGGCGTACTACCAATCGGGTCAACGAGTGCACAGGAGGAGCTCCATGTGTCTTCCCAAGTGAGCACATCATTGGCACAAATAGTCGCAGTGACTCCTGGACCATATTGATGAACATGGGAAATAGCATCGAAAATCCTTACTTGGTTTTTGCCAACTATTTGGTCAAAGAATTGCGGGTGCGGTGGGCGCCGCATTGTATCGACTGCGGCGACCCATCTCAGGGGCCCGACGACTGTGCTTGCGGTTCTGCCACCGCTGGTTTTGCGGACCGGGACCAGATCCGTGTCGTTGACTCTAGCGTATGGCCTTGGTATGTTGCGGCTCACGAGTTTGGGCATGTGACGCAGTTGGCACTCCTGGGCCGGACTTCCTTGAGGTGCGACTATGGTCCTGACGGCGATCACTCCCTCACAGGGGTCAACCCTGATTCGGCTGCCACGGCGGAGGGGTGGGCGCATTACGTAGCTTGCCGTGGTTATTGGGATCCCGAAAACTCGTCGTCTGTACCGTACATTTTTGGGTTTGACTTTGAGAGCGCTACCCCCGTCAATCATGACCCCGGAGATACGTGTGCGGATAATAGGGGCGTTGAACTGCAGATTGGGAAGTCGTTCTGGGACCTCGACGACGCTGCTTCGGAGACCTATGTCGCTCCGGCCCAAACAGGTGACGGCATTAACGCTTCCACGAGCGACATCGCTGAGTGTTGGTATGAATTTGCCGATGGTACTAGCAACAGACAGGACTTTGAGTGCGACGGTGATTGCGACACATCCGACGGTTCATGGGATCCGCAACACGGAGTCAATGCATGGGACTACTATTACAACTGCTCGCATATTTTTGCGGCTTCGTTTTATAGTTCGTTTCTATGGCATAACTGCCAGCAAACCATGGATTCAAACTAGGCCCCGGCTGCGGCTGGACCTGGCGGAGGAGACAATGGCATCAATTTGCAAATGCGCCGGCCTCACGGTTCTTGTCATGGCGGCGGCTACCATTTGGTCGTGCGGCGGAGAAGTGCAATCGGCACCAGACTTGATAGATGGAAGCTCGCTTGTCGACACCAAGGACGACGACTCATTGGGAGTCGACGGCGAGGAGATTTCCGCTGAGGACCTGTTGGATGCCCGGTCCGTTGAGGATGACTCTGGCGGGGACTCCTTGGACGCATCGCCCCTCCGCAGTAACACCACGTGTGGAGAATCGAAGCCGTATGCAAAGAACGGTGCTCCGTCTGAGTTTTTCGAATTTCTGGCGGAAGCATGGTCTGATGTCGGGACTTCGGAGATCATGTGCCATCAGAGCAACAAGTACGATCTTCCGTACAGTTGCAAAAGATTGGAAATGCAGGTGGATGTGGTGGAGTCTAAATTTGAGCAGGAAGCTTGGTCCCCATACTATAGTCAAACCATTCTCCTGAATACTCCATTTGGGCAAGTAGAGTGGGTTCGGAATGCACGAAATGGAGGATTGCAGGTAGAGGCCCTTCAGACTCTCGATATCAAGTTGGTGAAGGACTTCTCCCCGCATGGGGAAATCGACATGGAGGTGTGGGCTGGCTCTCTTCTGGTCTACAAGGAGTTTCGCATTCAGGCGGTGCCGGCCAACTATTGCTTCAGCACTGAGGGAGTTGCCGAAGTCTGCCTGCGGCTTGAGAGCACTTGTGAAGAGGCTGAGTTTCTGGAGGCTACGGCCGGCTGCAGTGTATTCCCGGCAACCATGGGGATCCAATGCGGAGGCAAGTGGCTGGAACCGCCGGTGCTCCCTCTAAGCGCTGTCGTCTTGGACGAGGGAGTATTCTTCTTGATTGAGGCGAATGTTTTTGGGAACGTTGACTTGCTGAACTCCGAATGCCCTCTTGAATGGTGGCATTACCGGTTGTTTTCTTTTGAGTATTTTGATGATGGGGCTTTTGTCCCCCCACGCGACATCGCTGATTCCCTTGGAGATTAGCGAACGCGCTACCCCACCACGCTCTTCCTCCTCATCCGATAACGTGCCCCCGAAAACATCACCCCCGCCCCTCCGGTCTTAACCCTCAGCCACCAGGGCCGGCTTTGGTCGAAAGCGAACGGCTGGGGGTCATGCGGCGCGACCGGGATCGACGAGGACGAGTTCGTGGACCAGGCTCTCGCTCCCGTTGATGCCGATGATGACATCGCCGAAGTCGACGGAGCTGCCGATGAAGTGGGCCAGCTCTGAGGTGGAGAAGCCGAGGGTGACGTTGAGGGATACCCGATCAGAACTCCACGTCCGGGGTGGCGGGTGAGTTGGCATGGAGTTTGAAGTGGCGGTCCTGTTGTGGGGTTGTTGTGGGTTAAGCTACACGGCTGCTCACATATCTCGATCCACCCAGCAGCCGTGTACCCCGCCTTCGACGGCCCAGAGGGGGCCGCTCAGGCCCTTCGATGGGAGCCGGCCATAGGCCGAGTCGAGGGGGGGGACGAGAATGGTGAGCAATGGTTTGGGGAGAGAGGGGGTAGTTGGCCAGCCTCTTTGAGGCGAAGCCAGGACTCTGGGAGGAGGTCATCGATGCGTTCCTGATGCCCCGTCTGGACCAGGAGGAGGAGGTCGGAGAGAAGGTCCATGGGGCTCACTCCCTTGGCCTGGCAGGTAGCGGCCATGGTCAAGGCCATGGCCAGAGTTTTTTCCCGGCCTCGTTGTGGGCGAACGCCCCCTTGCCCCGATACGACTCATCAGCTCCGCCAGGTACACGGCTGCTCACATATCTCGCTCCCCCCAGCAGCCGTGTACCCCGCCTTCGACGGCCCAGAGGGGGCCGCTCAGGC